>JBGFSC010000012.1:0-62745 GCA_041694815.1 Elusimicrobiota bacterium
GGAGTGTCGGCGCCGGGGTTTTCATCCCGCCTGCGGCGGGCTGAAAACCTTTAAAACAGGGTGTCCACTTTTAAATCGTAAATTCATCAAAAACTGTCCACTTTTAATTCGTTCCTGACATGCCGAGACACCAGCCTTGACAAATTAAACCAGTCTGATAAACTAGTTGCATGGACCCCAAGGACATCGTCAGTGCATTCGAGGCAAAAACCCATCTCTCCGAGCTCCTGCGCGAAACCGAGCGCGGCCACGCCTATACGATCGAGCGCCGCGGCAAGCCCGTGGCGCGGCTTCTTCCTCCGGCGCCCGCCGCGGGGCCCCGGAATCTCCGGAAGATCGCCGCGGCCCTGGGCGAGCTTCGCCGGCGCATCGCGCGGCGTGGACGGAAGGTGAATATTCGCGAACTCATCGAGGAAGGCCGCCGAGTCTGATGAGCTTCGTCCTAGACAGCTCGACGGCCCTGGCCTGGGCGCTTCCCGATGAGCGCGCCGGAGACGCCGTGTCGCTTCTGAGCCGCCGCGGCGCGGCCAATGGCCTTTGGGTCCCGGCCCTTTGGTGGTACGAGGTCGCCAACGCCTTAGCCTCAGCCCAGCGCAGGCGTCGCATCACCGAGGCCGAGGGGGCGAGGGTCATCGAGCTCCTGGGCGAGGTCCCGATCAGGACCGATAATCTTCTGGAACCGCACGGGCTGGGCCGGCTGCGAAGCCTGGCCTTGGAGCACGGTCTTTCCGCCTATGACTGCGCCTATCTCGAATTGGCCCAGCGAAAAGGGCTTGCCTTGGCGACTCGCGACGTCCGCTTGGCCGCCGCGGCGTCTAGCTCCGGCGTGGCCGTGCTTTAGGACGGACGACTATTGGGGGGAAGGTCCCGAAAAAGTGACGACGGTCTTGCGGCGGTCCTTGGCGCGGGCCCGGAAGGCGTAGCGCTCGCGCGTGGCAGCGATCTGAAATCCCTCGAACTCGAAGAGCCCGATCATTCCGTCCCTAAATTGCCCCGGGTCCCCGCTGGCCGCGGCAAGATCCGCCAGGCTTCTCGTATAGGCGCCGTGCAGCCGCTTATGGCGCTCTTGGGCCATCCCCAGCAGGCGCAGCCCCTCGCGGGCCTTGGCGACGGCCAAGAGATCCTCGGGGGTGGGGCGCAGGAAAAAGGTCCAGGTCGCCAGCAGCGCCAGCGACAATAAGGCCGCGGCAGATAGCAGCGCCGAACCGAGCGCCTGGGCCGGAGTCTTTTGGCGGGCCTCCAGGACTAGGCTGCCGGCTAGCCAATCATGCCAGGCGCGGCTGCGCCGGTCGACGATCGCCCAAAGGAACCCGAGGCTCAGCGGAGTGCTGATTAATAGGCCGGCGGCGCGAAGCACGCTCCTCGCCGCGCCGAGCGGAGCCCCTCCGGGGCCCACGACGCGCAAGCCGAGCAAACGCTTACCCGGGCTGCCCCCGAAAAAATTCCCGACGGAATGATACAGGACGTAGAGGCAGGTCCAGGCCGCAGCTAGCTCCCAGCCGGAGAGCGCATACACCCAGGGTCGAGGGTGGAGGATGAGCCAGAAGAAGGAAATATAATAGCCGACGGCGAAAGGAGCGGTGTCGAGAAGATAGGCGAGGAAACGGTCGGTGATTTTGGCGACAGGCGCGCCCGGAGCCGACATTGGATTCATGGTATAAATTTTTGATTCAATGATTGAGGACTCCCATGTGTCGCCTTTTCGGCCAGATCGATGTGCGGCCCGCCGCGGCGGCCGATTTTCTCGCGCGCTCCCCTAGGTCCCTCCTGGTCCTCAGCGATGCCGACCCCCGCAAACCGCAGGGAGACGGTTGGGGGATCGCTTATTTCAACGGCGGCGCGCGCGTCGTCAAAAGCCCGAAGCCTATTTTTCAGGAAAAGCGGCGCTTCGCGGAGCTCGCCGCGGGGCTGCGCTCGCGCGTGCTCATCGGCCATATCCGCGCCGCCTCCAACCCCAACGGCTTGGCGCCGCGCCGGCTCATCGGCGCCGAGAACACGCAGCCCTTTACCGACGGCCGCTGGGCCTTCGCCCATAACGGCACCCTCGAGATTCCCCGCGAGGTGGCGAAATTCCTGGGCTCCTACCGCAAGAAAATCCGCGGCGTCAACGACAGCGAAGTGTTCTTTTGGCAGCTCATGAAATTCGTCGACGCCTACGGCAGCGTCCCGGAGGCCTTCAAAGCCTGCATCCGCGAGACCTGGGGGATATGGAAAGGGTGCCGGGCGCGCTACCCGAAAAAGAAGGCCCCTTACACGGGGCTCAACGCACTCTTAAGCGATGGGAGCTCCCTCTACGCGCTTTCCCATTATCCGTCGCGTCCCGGCTCCCGGGCCCTATGCGGCGCCCAGCCCTGGGGAACGATGAGCCTGGCCCGCCGGGGCTCCCGGCTCGTCGTAGCCAGCGAGGACATGGATTCGGGCTCCTGGCAGCGACTGCCCGGCCCCCAAATCGTCTCGGCGATCATCGAGAACGGCCGGTTGATGGTGAGGCGCCAGTCCTTCAAGGTCGACGGCTAATGAGGCTGCTTCTCGTGTTGACGGCGATCGTCTCGGGCCTATGGCTGTACCAGCGCCAGAACCGGAAAGCGGCTCCCCCGCCGCCCCCTCCGCCCGCCGCGGAGGCCCCGACGCCCTTGCTCAAGCCCGAGGACATGGCGAGGGTCAAGGAGGCTACCCGGGACCCGGACCAGAACGTACGCTGGGAGGCGGCCCAATTCCTCGTCCGCCTCAATCATGCGGAGGCCGACGCAATCCTTTTCGGGATGCTCGGCCGCGACGACCAGGCCGAGCTGCGCGCCCGCGTCGCTGGCCTCATCGCCAATCGCAGGGGCCCCCAGGCCTCGCAAGCCCTGGTGGGAGCCCTCAAGGACATCGAACCGAGCGTTCGCGCGGCGGCGCTGCGCGCCTTGGCCAAGGTCGGCGATTACGGCACCGCCACCGCCGTCAGCGAGGCACTGCGCGACCCGGACGAGGCGGTGCGCCTGGAGGCCGTCCGCTGCCTCAACGCCATGCAGGACCGGAAAAACGAGGAGGCACGCCAGAACCAGTTGCGCCAAGAAGAGCTGCGCCGCAAAGCCGAGGAGGAAAGCCGCCGGCGATGATCGGAAGACTCTTCTTGGTCGCGGCGGCCGCCGCCGGGGCTTTCTTGGTCTTCCGCCTTCAGCGCCATCAAGCGCAGCCCCCGCCTCCCGCGGTCGCGACCCAGCCGCTGCCGGCGCTAAGCGAGGCCGAGCTCCGCAAGATTCGCGCCTCGACCCAGGATATCGACCCCAAGGTCCGATGGGCGGCGATCGAGCTGCTCTACCGGCTCAAGGATCCAGCCGTCGATCGAATGGTGGCCGACATCCTGGCCGTCGACTCCGATTCGCAGGTGCGCCGGCAGGTCGTCGACATGCTCAAGCAGGGGCACGAGCCTTCCAACGCGAAAAACCTGGCGCTGGCCCTTAAGGACGGCGAGAAGGAAGTGCGCATCGCGGCCCTGTTGGCGCTGGGAGAGCTGGGCGATTCCCGCTACGCGCCAGCCATCGCCGAGATGCTCAAGGATTACGAACCGGACGTCCGCATGCAGGCCCTGCGGACGATGGGACGGCTACAAGAGCGCCGCCAGGCTGAATACCAGGCCCTGGCGGCGAAACTCAAAGCCGAGTATGAGCGCAACGCACGTTCCGGAAAGCCGCAGCTCAAAGACATCCGCCTGGCGCAATAACAAGAGGAGACCATGGCTTTAGAAATCCGCGAGATCAACAAGAAGGTTCAACAGGAGTCGCTGTTCATCCAAGAGCTCAAAAAAGAGATATCCAAGGTCATCGTGGGCCAGGAGGAACTGCTCCAGAAAATACTCATCGGCCTGCTGGCCGATGGACACCTGCTGCTGGAGGGGGTTCCTGGCCTAGCCAAAACCCTCACGGTTAAGACCCTGGCCCAGGCCATCGACGCCGATTTCTCGCGCATCCAATTTACCCCCGACCTACTTCCCGCCGACCTGACGGGCACACTCATCTTTAGCCCGAAGGACCAGAGCTTCAGCGTACGAAAGGGGCCGCTCTTCGCCAATCTCGTGCTCGCCGACGAGATAAACCGGGCTCCGGCCAAGGTTCAGTCGGCGCTGCTGGAGGCGATGCAGGAGCACCAGATCACGATCGCGGACAGCACCTATCCGCTTCCGGAGCTGTTCTTGGTGCTCGCCACCCAAAATCCCATCGAGCAGGAGGGGACCTATCCCCTGCCCGAGGCGCAGGTGGACCGCTTCATGCTCAAGCTCAAGGTCAGCTACCCGAAGAAGGAGGAGGAGCGACTGATCCTCGAGCGCATGGCATTGGATAAGCCTTCCGCGCCCGCGCGCGTCATCGACCCGAAACAGATCCTCCACGCGAGGAGCGTCGTGCGGGACATCTACGTCGACGAGAAGATCAAGGGCTACATCCTCGACATCGTATTCGCGACGCGCGACCCCCAGGCCTACAAGCTCGCCAACCTCAAGCCCTTAATCGCCTACGGGGCCAGCCCCCGCGCGACGATCTTCCTCGCCACGGCGGCCAAGGCGCTGGCCTTCCTCAACGGGCGCGGCTACGTGACCCCCGAGGACGTCAAGTCCATCGGGACGGACGTGCTGCGCCACCGCGTGCTGGTCAGCTACGAGGCCGAGGCCGAGAACGTCGGCTCGGAAGAGATCGTCCGGACGATATTCGAGACCATCGAAGTGCCTTGATCCCCTCCGAGATCCTAGCCCAGGTCCGGCGCATCGAGATCCGCACCGGCCGCCTCGTCACCGAGACCTTCGCCGGCCAGTACCTGAGCGTCTTCAAGGGGCGCGGCATGGAATTCTCCGAGGTGCGCGAGTACAATCCGGGCGACGACATCCGCGCGATCGACTGGAACGTCACCGCCAGGACCGGGCGGCCCCATGTCCGGCGTTACCAAGAAGAGCGCGAGCTGACCGCGCTCATCGCCTGCGACCTCTCGGGCTCCCAATTCTTCGGCACTGCCTCCAAGTTCAAGCAGGAGGTCTCCGCCGAGATCGCCGCGATCCTGGCCTTCGCCGCCATGCAGAACAACGACAAGGTAGGGCTCTACCTCTTCACGGAGGAGACCGAGCTGTTCCTGCCGCCCAAGAAAGGCCGGCGGCACATCCTTTCCCTGATCCGTGACCTGCTCGCGTTCAAGCCCCGGCGACGGGGGACGGCCATCGGCCGATGCCTCGACACCCTCAACCGCATCCACAAGCGCCGCAGCATCCTGTTCTTGATCTCGGATTTCCAAGACAGCGGCTACGCGGGCAGCCTCCGCCGGGCCGCGCGCAAGCATGATCTGGTGCCGATCCTCATCGAGGACCCGCGCGAGAGCGAATGGCCGTCCATCCCCGCGTGGGTGGAAATCGTCGACCCCGAGAGCTCCGGCCGCGCGCTGCTCAACGCGGGCTCCGAGAGCGTGCGCCGGGCCCTCGAAGAGCGGCGCCGATCGAGGCTGCGGGAGCTCGACGAGGCGCTGCAGAAGGCCGGCCTCTCCGGCATCCGCATCCGCACGGACAGGCCCTACATCGATCCGATCGTGCGCTTCTTCGACGAGCGCGCCAAGAGGATGCGATGAAATGGCTCGCCGCGGGGCTCCTCACCTGCTTCGCCCAGGCGCCCTCCTCTTTCGAGCTCCGCCCTCCGGCCGCCGCCGTCATGATCGGCTCTCCGGTGGAATTGGAGGGCGTCGTCCGCTACCCTGAGAAATACGAGCTCTCCTTGGACCTGCGCGAGCCGACGACCGGCGCCTTCGAGATACTGGGTACGGATCTGTCGGAACCCGAACGGCAAGGGGGAATGAAGGTGCAGCGGCTCAAGCTCAAGATCGCCGCCTTCGAGCTCGGCGCGCTCACCCTGCCGCCCCTTTCCTGGAGGCTGACGGCCCACGACTCGAGCGATTCGATACAGAGCCCGCCCGTCAAGTTGGAAGCTGTCGGCCCCTCGGCCGGCCCCGAGTCGGACATCCGAGACATCAAGCCCCCGCTGGGCCCGCCGCTGTCCGCGCTGATTCTTCCGCTCTTGGCGCTCGCGGCCTTAATCGGCGCCGGCGCGCATTATTACCGCCGGCGGATTCGCCCGCTCCAGGCGACTGCCGCGAATGCCGCCGACACCCGCCTGCCGCATGAGAGGGCCTTGGACGCACTAAAGGCTCTCGCGGAAGCCGACTTGCCCGTGAAGGAGTACTATGACCGCCTCTCCGACATTCTCCGAGCTTATTTAGAACAGCGTTTCCAGATTCCGGCCCTTTTTCTGACTACCTCGGACCTTCTGAGGCATATGCGCCAGTCCGAGATCGATCGAGGCGTGACGCTCCGCTGCCGGGAGCTCTTCGATCGCTGCGATCTGGCCAAATTCGCGCGTCACGCCCCGCAGCCTTCAGAGCGCGGGGAAGACTTAAATGTCGCGATTTCGATCATCCATGACACCGCTCCTGTGCCCCCTCCAATGGAAGCGGTTTGAACGTGGCGAACCGAAGGGCCTAGAACGCCTAGGCCCAAAGACCACGATTGGCCTGGGCCTTAAGCTCCTTTTGATAATTTATCGCAGCCGTTATAATCCTTGACACAGCAGCGTCGTGATAAATGAGGTGATGGAATGATTCGAATGCGTCTTCGATCGTCCTTAGCTGCGATCATCTTTTCGATTCCAATGCTCCTATCCTTGAGCCTTCCTGCCGGAGCCGTTGACCTTGATCAGGGGGACAATCTCTGGAATATGCTTGAACGAGCCGAACTCGATGTGGCCATCAACAGGAATTTCCGCTCTTCGATCACTATCGTAATTAGCGAGACCGACTTTGATGCTCGCTTGATGCGATTCGCACCAAACCGCTACGCTGGCATCCAGGAATTCACCCTCAGGGAAGGCGAGCATAAACGGCTAGATTTCGACCTGTTTTCAGGAATGAACGGATTCCTTGCGGAGTTTAAATATCGCCTATCGATCCGCGTTACACTAAAGACCGCTTATAATGGATATCGTGGACCCATGCAGGTTATTACCCTAGAACCGTTGGAGCTAAATACCGGAGAATCGATTTCGGAGATCACGATTGACCCTCCGCAACGCTATCTGGGACCCGATGACAAGCATAACGTCGGCATGGTAAAGGTCCAAACTCCAAAAAATATTTTATTCTTTTTTAAGTTGACGCTTTTACCCCCGCAACCCATCGATAAGTACAACGTTTCTGCTGATCAACCGCCAGGATCCGAAGGGCATTAAGCGGAAGGTACGCCCGGATAGGATCACGGCTCCAATTCCGCCCGTAAATCCTTCATAAGAAGAATAGTTCGAATTCGTCGATCTGAGATCGCTCGAACCAGTATTTTCTTGCCAAAATAAAAAGAACGCTGAGACCCTAGCATGGTCGCCGGACATTTCGTGACTTTGGAAACAAAAAATGTCGTCAGAACAAGCGGAATTCAACTATTAGTCTCAGCGTTGAGACTAAAAACGAAATTGTCTTTGAAACATCGTTATTTTTCGTTGCACAGGTCACGGACTTTTCTGTGGATAACTCAGCAAAACCGTCAAGAGCAGGGCTAGAGACCCCGTCCCAGCGTTATTGTCGATAATCCAAAATGGCGATCAGGGAACGTTAAAGGCGGCCCAAAGAACGTTTGGATTATGAAGCAAACCTTGCAGGAAGCGGGCCTTCGCGGAAAGGATGACTCCGTTAAATGCAGTGTGCTGGATGGTAAAATACTCAATATGCGCTGGCTTCTGCCCAGCCCATTCGGTTGTATGTTTTATAGCCCGACGCACTTCATTGGGCCCGGCCCAGAACGTGACCGTGACGCTGGGAAGATTTTCGTCATCTCGCATGTTTTGTAAGGCTGCTTTTAAGGCGTGTTGAATCTCGGCTTTTTCCTGGATCACGACGTCGATTCCGAATAATTTATGCTTTCGCATCTCCAGCCCATATTTCAAATTGCGAATAAGATCACTTCTCCGCTCCCAGGGCGTCGCACCCTGCCAGGGAATCCAAAATACCAGGTGTCCATCTCGGATCAATGCTCCGATTGTTGTTTGATAATCTTGCGCAAGCGCTTGGATGCACGGCGTTAGAGTTGTCGACAGCTGTTTGGAGTCAAGACTTAAACTCGGAACGTTATCGACCTCGCATTGTGGAATTTGAAAAGCGTCCTTTGCCACAGCCGAAGCAGGTTCAGGGAGCTTGAATTCGGTGGAATCGGAATCAAGGTCTGAGCAGCCGCCCAAGGGGTCCCAGCATGGCGGACTACTAGGGCCGCTAGAACTGGGGCCCTGCGACCAAGGAACGACGTCGCCTGCCCGAGCAAGCGGAGAAAGGGAAAATATTAGTGCAAGGATTATTTTGTTCATGGCCGGAATTATAGAAGGACAGGACTGAAATAACCAAGAGACTCAGGGCCTATGGGGCTGTGGGCCCTACGTTCCCCCTTATACGCTGAGCTCGATTCCTTAATATGGTAAACTAAACGCATGTCGCTGACAAAGGACGGTGCCCGTCAGCTTCTGCAACTGCAGGAACAGGACAAGGCCATCGACGCCCTGCAGGCCGCCATCGACAAAATCCCCCTTAAAATCAACGAGATCCGCGGGCAGATGGAATCGCGCAAGTCCCGCCTCGCCGAGACGAGGTCGAAGTCCAACGCCTCCCTGTTGCGCAAAAAGGAAAAGGAATCCCTGCTCTCCGAAAAGGAGGCCGGCATCAAGAAGCATCACCAGGAGCTCAACCAGGTCAAGACCAACGAGGCCTTCAAGGCCTTGCAGACGGAGATCGACAAGGCCAAGGCGGAGGTGGGCGACCTCGAGACCGAGATCCTGACCATCATGGAGGAGCTCGACGCGCTGGCGGCGGAGGAAAAGCGCGTCGCCTCCGAGATCAAGGAGAGCGACGCCAAGGCCCAGGGGGAAATCGCGGCGCTGGAAAAGGAAAAATCCGAGCTGGAGGCGAGGGCCCAAGGCGAGCGCGGCAAGCGCGAGGGGCTCTTCGCAGGCCTGCCGGAGGACGTACTCAAGCGCTATGAATACCTGCGCAAACGCAAGCCCGACGGCGTGGCGTTGGCGCCGCTAAGAAAGAACCTCTGCGGGGCCTGCCGCATCTCCCTGCCGCCGCAAATGACCGTCGAGGTGATGAAGGGTTCCATGGTCACCTGCGAAAGCTGCCAGCGCATCCTGTATATCCCAGAGGCCGCCGATAAGGCGGCCAGCGCCGCGCCTCCCGCGGCTTAGCGCTACAGCGGCCGAGATGACGGTCCACATATTCATCGACGGAGCGAGCCGGGGCAATCCCGGACCCGCGTCCATCGGAGTGCTCCTCTTGGACACCGCGGGAGGAACGCTCAAGGAATACGGGCGCCGCATCGGGGAGGCCACCAACAATGTGGCCGAATACACGGCCCTGCTCGAGGCGTTGCGACTGGCCAAGGAGCTCGGCGCCAGCGTCCTGAAAGTCCACTCCGATTCGCAGCTGCTCGTCCGGCAGTTCAATGGCGATTATCGCGTCAAGAGCGCGCACTTGCTGGATTATCTGAAACGGATCATGAAGCTCAGAGGCGACTTTAAGTCGGTGGAATTGCTGCATGTCCCGCGCGAGCAGAACCGACGCGCCGATCGTCTCGCCAACCGCGCCTTGGACGAGGTGCCTCTCCCGTGATCCTGCGCCGCGGAGAGCTGCCCTCCACGCCGCATACGGAATTCCGTTGGCGCGGCTCTTTCACCCTGGAGGAGATCCACGGCAGCTACGGCTTCAGCGGGCCGCATTCCCGCAAGCTGCATCTGCGCTGCTATCCCACGGAGCAGATTCGCCCACCGGCCCCCGGCGCCTTCGACCTGAGCCTCCGCCGGCCGCCCGAGGCGGCCCTCCTGCAGCCCTATCACTTGCGCACCTGGAAGGCCACGCCCGGCAAGGACGCGATCCGCGCCCGCACCCCGCTGATTTTCGGCCCCCACACCGTGCTGTCCGTCTCGCGCTCCTCCCAAAACATGCCCGACGGCGTATTTTTCAAGAACGGCGAAAAGCACGAGCTATACTTCGTCCAAGAGGGGCGCGGCGTACTGGCCAGCGAATACGGCGAGATCGCCTTCCGCCGCGGGCATTACCTCGTCATCCCGAAGGGCACGACATACCGCCTATCGCTGGCCGCGCCGTCTTTTTTTCTCGTCGTCGAATCGACGTATCCGATCGCCTTCGCCCCGCACCACCTTAACCGGGCGGGGCAGGCCAAGCTGATGGCGCCGGTAGTCGAGACCGAGATCGAGGCCCCCCAATTGCGGGAGCCGATCGACCGCAGGGGGGAGCACTTCGTCGACGTCAAGCACGGGGGCGGCCGCATCACGCGCCTGACCCTGGGCCACCATCCCTTCGACCTCGTCGGCTGGGAGGGAGCGCTCTACCCCTTCGCCTTCGACGTCGCCCGTCATTACGGGATCGCCCGCGCGATCCACACGGCCCCGCCGATGCATCAGACCTTCGAGTCAGGATCGCCGCCTCAAGGCGGATTCTCGATCTGCTCCTTCGTGCCGCAGCCCGAGGGCTGGCATCCCAAGGACATCCCGGCCCCCTACGCCCATTCCAACGTCGACTCCGACGAGTGCATGTTTTTCTCCAACGCGCAGTACGGAGCCCGGAAGGGAGTCATCCGGCCGGGATCGCTCACCTTCCATCCCGGCTCGCTTCCCCATAGCCCCCAGGGCCGCGCTGCCGAGCATTCCCGCTCGGAGCGAGGCAAGATGTCCAAGCGCCTCGCGGTGATGCTCGACACCTTCTTCGAGAGCCTGGAGGTCACGGAGCAGGGCTACCGCCTCCGCGACCCCGGATACGCCTTGAGCTGGTCGGACCGCAAGGCAAAGGAGCAGCCCTCCCAGTGAAGACGGCCACCTTCAACTTCGTCGCCGATCACCTCACGCTTCTGCTCGACCCCTCGATCTACAAGCCGACCTACGCCCTCCTGCGCATCGTCTTCGGCGTATCCCGGAGAGGGATCGTCTACGAGAAGCGCAAGCGCTGGCCAGGGACGAAGGAGCCCTCCTCGATGACCTTCGCGGCGGACATCGGCGACGCCTTCAAGGAACGGGGTGCCAAGACCGCCCGCACGATGATCGCGGTGGTGCAGCCGACCGAGCCGCTGGGGCAGCGCTCGCACGTGCGCGAGATGCTCGCCGGGCACGGGCCCTCCGCCCACCTGCAGCATATCGCGCTGAGGACTCCCGACCTCATCTCCTTCTACGAGCACGCCCTCGCCCGCGGGGTTAATTTCATCACCCCCATCATGCGCGAGGAGGACGAGGACCTGCTCCAGGTGTTTTCCGGCGAGCTCTACGCGCCCGGGCAGCGCCCGACCGGGCTCTTTTTCGAGTTCGTGCAGCGCCAGGTGACGGGCCGGCTTCTGGAACGCCTCAAGGCCATGGACCGGCAGGCGTTTTTCCGGGACAAGACCTTCCTAGGACTCTACGGCGAGAAGGAGAAGGAATACCAAAGCGGCCGGGTCACTCCCTTCATCGACCACTCCCTGATGAGGCGGATCCAGGACTATTTGGCGAAGAAGCCGTTGTGGGAGATATCCGACGCCGATTTAAGGCGCATCGAAGAGATGATGCTGGACTACGCGTCAAAAAAAACGAGATGAGACGAGCTGGCCCCCTCGGCTACTTGCCTCCCCGTGGGGGAGGCAAGTAACTTGCGGTTTGAGCACCCCGCGTGGCTGCTGGCGGCGCTTGGGGCGCTGGCGGCGGGATGGGCCTCGCTGCGCTTCTTGGAGCCGCGCCGCGCCGCGATGGGTTTTCCCGGCGCCGCCGAACTGGCCCACGCCGCGGGCTCCGGTCGCTGGGCGAGGGCGCTTGGCGTCCTCCTTAAGACCGGCGCCCTAGTCCTTTGCGCCGTCGCTCTCGCCCGCCCGCAGAGCTCGCTGCGGCGCTTGGCGACGCTGACGCAGGGCATCGACATATTACTCGCCATGGATACCTCCACCAGCATGCGCGCGCTGGACTTCGACCCGGTCGACCGCATGGGAGCGGCCAAGGAGACCGCCAAGCGCTTCATCGAGGGGCGGACGGCCGACCGCATCGGGCTGGTCGTCTTCGGCGGGGCGCCGCTCTTGGGCTGCCCGCTGACGCTCGATTACGAGGCGCTATTTCAAACCCTGGCGGATATCGAAGCCGGCATGACGGGCGTCGAAGGGACCGCCATCGGAGACGGGATCGTCGCCGCCGCCGATCACCTACGCAGCAGCCGATCCTCCGGCAAGGTGATCATCCTGCTGACCGACGGCCGCAATAACACCGGGACCATCGATCCATTGACCGCGGCCAAGACCGCGTCGGCGCTCGGCATCAAGATATATACCATCGGCACCGGAAAGCGGGGGGCGAGCGTAATCCCGATCGATGACCCCAACCGAGGGCGGGTGCTGGTCCCGATCCAAGATGACATAGACGAAGACGCGCTCGCCCAGGTCGCGGCCGCCGCGGGGGGCCGCTACTTCCGGGCGACCAGCCTACGCGAGCTCGCGCAGATATACGCGGAGATCGACCGCCTGGAGAAAAGCCAGGTCCAGCGTCCGCCGGCCGCCCAATACCGGGACCTTTACCCGTGGCTGCTCGTGCCCGCCTTGCTGCTGCTGGCGGCGGAAATGGCACTCTCAAGGACGCTTCTGTTGAGGATTCCCTAATGGACCTCTTCCGCACTCCTTGGCTCCTATCGGCCCTGCTGCCGACCCTCCTGGGGGCGTGGGCGCTAGCACGCTGGAGCGCGCGGCGCCGCAACCGGCTCCTGCAGTCCTTCGGGGATCCCAGGACACTCTCTAGGCTCTCTCCATCGGACGCGGAACCCAGGCGTAGGATCAAGTTCGGGCTGCAATGCGCGGCGGTTTCACTGATCCTGGTGGCGCTCGCCGGCCCGCAATGGGGCATCGAACTCGTCACCAGCGAAGCCATGGGCGTGCAGGTCTTCGTCGCTCTTGACACCTCGCTCTCGATGCTGGCCGAGGACCTCAAACCCAATCGATTCGAGAAAGCAAAAAGCGAGATGAGCCAGATCCTCTCGGGCCTCAAGGGGCAGCGTGTGGGAATCATCGCCTTCTCCGGAAAGGCCCGCGTGCAATGCCCCCTGACGACGGATATCGACGCCGCGCGATCCATACTCGGCTGGATGCAGGTCGGCATGATCCCCCAGTCGGGCACGGCGATCGCCGAAGCCTTGGAGACGGCGACGGCCCTGCTCTCCCGTTATCCGGGCCAAAAGGCCTTCGTGCTTCTGACCGACGGCGAGGACAGGCGCCCGGGCGCATTGGCGGCCGCGAAAGCGGCCGAGAAGGCGGGCGTACGCGTTTACGTCATCGGGGTCGGGACGCCCGAGGGCGAGCCGATCCCGCTGCGCGACGCCCAAGGGGCGTCCCTAGGCTACAAAAAGGACCGTAGCGGCTCCACCGTGATCAGCAAACTGGGGGAAGAGGGGCTCATCGAGCTCGCCGCGGCCGCCTCCGGGGCCTACTACCGGGCGAGCCCACAGGAAAACGAGGCGGCCTCCGTCCTACAGCACATCCTGCAGATGGAAAAGTCCCGAATCGATTCCGGCTCCTCGAATCTGTTCAAGAACCGCTACCGCGTTCCACTACTGCTGGCCGCCCTGCTGCTCGCGGCGGAGTTGCTGATGGCCGATACGCGCGCGGCGGCGGCCGCCCTGCTATTGATCGCGCCCCTCTCGGGCTGCGGCCGGCAAAAATCGGCCTTGGATATCTGGAGCGGCAATCGCGCCTATCATGCCCAGCGCTACGATGAGGCCTTGGAGCGCTATAGCCGCCGATCCGAGCCGCGGGCCTCCTTCAACACGGCCGACGCCCAATACAAGCTCGGGCGATTCGACGAAGCGGCGCAAAATTTCTCCCAATTTACCGATACCGCCGCCGCGAAGGGGCTAGCACCCGCGGCCTGGTATAACCAAGGCAATTCTCTCTACCGGCAAGGGCAGTATGCCGCCGCGGCCGAGGCGTATAAGCGATGCCTGTTGCTGGACCCCAAGGACGAGGATTGTCGCTTCAACCTGATCAAGTCGCTTGAGGCCCGCGTGAAGCCGCCCCAAAAATCCCAGCAGCCAAGGGATCAGAAGGACCAAAAAAACGAACCGGGTGGCGCGCCCCCTCCGCCTCCCAGGCCTCAGGGCATGTCTCCCGAGGACGCCCAACGCGTCCTCCAGGCGGTCCGTGACAAGGAGCAGGGCCTGGCCAGGCAGCAAATGCAGCGCCGCGGCGCCAAACAACAAAAGGAGGAGGAGGATTGGTGAGGCTCCTTCTCACGCTCCTAGTGCTTCTGGCTCCGCCGACTCGCGCGCAGGAGGTATCGATCACGGCCGAGCTCGACCGCACCGTCGCCGCATTGGATGAACGGTTGACGCTCACGGTCACCGTCTCGGGCGATCGCACCGATCTGCCCGATCCTCAATTGCCCTCGATGCCCAATCTCTCCGTCTACTCGTCCGGGCGCAGCCAAAACATCGCCTTCGTCAACGGACGGGTCTCGAGCCGGATCGCCCACACCTTCGTCTTATCGCCCCGTTTCGTTGGAAAGGCCAGCATCGGCCCCATCGCCGTGACGGTCGATGGCCGGCGCTTCGAGACCTCCCCGATCGAGTTCCAGATCGTGCGTCCCAGCGGCCAGCCAACGGCGGGGATTCTCCCGCCGCCGAGGGCCCCGCGCCCTCCGGAGCCGAGCGCTTCGGCGCAGGGTCATTTCGGCCCGGACGTCTTCGTAACCGCGGACGTCGACAAGAAAAAGGTCTATGTGAACGAGCAGGTGACGCTGACCGTCCGTTTCTATACGGCTGTCTCGCTTTTGGGCAATCCGGAATACGTCGCCCCGGTGACGCAGGGCTTCCTTTCCGAGGATCTGCCGCCCGAACGGCACGGGCAGGTCCCCTTCAAGAACCGCAACTATCATTATTCCGAGATCAAATCCGCGCTTTTCCCCGCGCAGGCGGGGCGGCTCAAGATCGGGTCGGCCGTGGTGCGCTGCCAGGTCCAGGCGGCCGAGGCGGTGGACCCCTTTGCCCCTGATTTTTTTCAGCGTTTCTTCTCCCAAGGCCTTCTGTCGGGCCAGACGAAGGAGTTAAGGACCGAACCGATCACCCTCGAGGTTTTACCTCTTCCGGAGGCTGGCAAGCCGGAATCCTTCAGCGGGGCCGTAGGGCAGTACCGCATCGGCGCCGAAACGGACAAGCGCAGCCTCAAGGCCGGCGACGCGCTCAACCTAACGGTGACGATCGAAGGCTCGGGCAATCTCAAGGCATTGGGCGAGCCCTCCCTCCCCGCCATGCCCTCCTTCCGGGTCTATGACACCGTCAGCTCGCTTAATCTAAACAAGGCTCAAGACCGGGTGCACGGCTCGAAGGTTTTCAAGACGGTGCTCGTTCCGAAGGCTTCGGGCGGGCTGAGCGTTCCTTCCATCCCCTTCAGCTACTTCGATCCGGCGCGTGGAGAATACGTTCGAGCCGGCACGGCGCCCATCGAGTTGCAGGTGGCTCCAGGCGCGGGCCCCGGTCCTTCGGCCAGTTTCGTCGCCCCGAGCGCCGGCGGCGGGGAATTGACCCCGATGCAGGAGGATATCCGCTATGTGAAGGGAGGAGCCGGAAATCCGTTCCTTTCACGGCTCTTGGCCCGTCCCGCGGGGCTTCGGTGGATCCACGCGACGCCCTTGCTGGTGTTCATCCTGAGCTTGGCGGCGGCGCGGCGACGCGAGCGTCTCGACCTCGATCCGGCGGGAAGGCGCTTCCGGGGGGCCATGGTCTCGGCCTTACGGGAAATTCGTCAAGCCGAGCGTTGCGCCTCGGAAAACCCTTCGCGAGCGGCGGCGCATCTCTTCGAGGCCCTCGCCGGGTTCCTGGCGGACAAGCTCGACCGCTCGGCCTCGGGACTCACCCTGCGCGAAGCCCAGGAGGCGCTATCACGAATGGCGGGCGCGGAGCGCTCCCAGACACTCAAAAGCCTTTGGGAGGAGATCGAGCAGCTACGCTTCGCGCAGACGGCCCTGGCCGGCAGCGAGGTGCTAGCCCTCATCCCGCGCCTCGAAGGGCTCCTTGAGGCGCTCGACACGGAGATGAAGCGATGAGCTCGTTGCGCGCGGCGCTTGTGTGCCTCTTGGCCTGCCTTTCCCACGGGAGCGCGGGCACGATCGAAGAGGCCAACCAGCTCTACCAGAAAGGAGACGCCGCGCAGGCCGCCCGGGCCTACGAGGCCCTCCTGTCCCAAGGGCCCAGCCCCGCGCTGTATTTCAATCTCGGCAACGCCCATTTCAAGCAAGCTTCTCCGGGAAGCCTGGGCAGGGCCGTCGCCGCCTACCTACAGGCTTATGAACTCCTGCCGCGCGACCCCGATATACGGCATAACCTAGAGTTCGCGCTGCGCCGGTCCGGAGAAAACCTTGTTCCCTCCGGAATGCCGCGGATTCTCCATCGGCTGTTTTATTTCCTAAGCTGGAAGGAGCTCTTGGGCTTGCAATGGATCCTCTATTGGCTGATGCTTCTCACGGCGTCCCTTGGCCTGCTGGTGCCGCCGTTGCGGCCGAAGCTGCGCCCCGTCCTGGCCACGGCATTCGCGTGCTGGGCGGCGGCCGGATCCTGGCTGGCCTTGCGCGCAAGCGCACGGACGGCCCGGCTCGGCGTCGTCGTGACACCGGCGGCCGAGGCCCGCAGCGGCCCGGGAACAAACTTTCCCGTCGGCTTCAGTGCCCCCGAAGGCAGGCGCGTCTGCGTGCTGGCGGAATCGGGCGATTGGCTCGAGATCGGGACTCTCAAGGAAGGGCTTAAGGGTTGGACCGAGGCTAAAAATATCCAGAGGATAAAAACATGAAAAAAACGCGGACGGAAAAGGACTCTCTCGGCGCCAAGGAGGTCCCGGCCGAGGCCTATTACGGGGTCCAGACCTTGCGCGCCTGCGAGAATTTCCCGGTCTCGGGACTCCGCGCCCACCCGCATCTGCTGCGGGCTTACGCCTCGATCAAGAAGGCATGCGCCCTGGCCAACCGCGATCTCAAGGCCTTGCCCGAGACTATCGCGGGACCCATCCTGCGGGCCTGCGACGAGCTCCTGGCGGAGCTGGGCGGCGAGGGGCAACGCCTTCGAAGCCATTTCATCGTCGATGTCTATCAGGCCGGAGCCGGCACCTCGTTCAACATGAACGTCAACGAGGTGATCACCAACCGCGCCTTGGAGATTGCTGGCAAGGAGAAAGGCGATTACGCCTCGATCCATCCGAACGATCACGTCAACATGGCGCAGAGCACCAACGACACCTTCCCGACCGCGACGCATGTCGCCGTCGCCTTGCAGGCCGAGGATCTCCTGCCGGTGCTCGAAGCCCTTGAGAAATCATTCGCTCTCAAGGCGGAGGAATTCGCGGAGCATATCAAGTCGGCGCGCACGCATCTGCAGGACGCAGTACCGATCACCCTCGGCCAGGAATTCGCGGCGTACGCCGCGGCCGTCGGCGCATGCGCCCAAGAAATCGCGCGCCGAAAGGAGCTGTTGCACGCCGTCGCCCTGGGGGGGACGGCGGCGGGCACCGGGGCGAACACCCTCCCCGGATTCCGCGAGAAGGCCGTCGCCCACTTGGCCAAGATCACGGGGCTGCCCTTGACGCCCGCGTCCGACCCCCGGATGGCCCTGCAGAGCCATCAGCCGCTCTTGGCGGTCTCGGCGGCGCTCAAGGAGCTGGCGCTGGAGCTCATCCGCATCGCCAACGACCTCCGCCTGATGTGCTCCGGCCCAACAACCGGCTTCGCCGAGATCGTGCTGCCGGCCGTGCAGCCGGGATCCTCGATCATGCCGGGGAAGGTGAATCCTTCGATCCCCGAGTGCCTGAACATGGTCTGCTTCCAGATCGTGGGCCGGGATCTCGCCAACTCCTTGGCCGGCCAAGCCGGGCAGATGGACTTGAACGTGATGACCCCGCTGACGGCCTATAACCTGCTGGACTCGATGCAGCTGCTCATCAATTTCCTTCCCCAAGTCGACCGGCTTTGCGTGCGGGGCATCCAGGCGGACAAGGAGCAGTGCCGGCGCTATTTCGGCAGCAGTCTCTCCTTGGCGGCCCTGCTCAATCCTAAGATCGGCTACGCCAAGGCGGCCGAGGTCTTCAATGAAGCACTCGCCAAGAAGACCACGGTCGAAAAGGTGGTGCTCGAGCGCAAGCTGCTTTCTCCGGAGGAGCTCGAGGAACTCTTCGATCCGGCGGCGGTGACCGGGATACTCGAAGGCGGGAAAGCCTCCGCCCGGAAGGCTCGGGGAAAAGTCAGGCCGTAAATTTCGACTGGTCGATCCCGCGCAGCATCATCCCCTGCCCCGGGGATCGGTGTACGTCGGCCGTCGGAAGATCATCCGGCGATCGCGCCTGGATAATCCAGACGCGCCTGGGCCTTTCGCTGCCGTTGATACCCGATCCGTGCACCGTTAAGTAGGGGAAAAAGAGCACATCGCCCGCCTTGGCGGGGCACGGAACGGACCGATCGAACGGCCACTCGTCGGGGTCGAGGTAATGGCTGCCTTCATTCCGGTGGACCAGGGGCCCTAGCCTGTGGCTTTCGGGAACGACCCAGACGCAGCCGTTCTCCTCCGTCGCGTCGTCGAGGTGCACGACCGCGGCCGTCATGGAGAGTCCGCGATGCGGAAAATATGGGTAGTCTTGATGCAAGGGAAAGGGGGAACCCTTCTCGGGAGGTTTGACGTGCAGCTTGTTATGGTGGAGCTGTATATTCGGGCCGATAAGCTGGGCAAGCACGGAGGTAAGCGCGTCGTCGACAAGCATGCGGGTAAAGAGCGCCGAGTGAAATTGCAGGTCATGCACGCTCAAGACCGAAAGGCGCCGGGACCGCGTCTTCAAGTGCCCGCCCTGCCAGGTGGCGTCGAGATCCCGATCGGCGCGGGCCGCGCGATCCAAGACGGCGTCGGCCTCCTCGGCCATCGCGGACACAGCCGACGCGTCGAACACACCTTCGACCAAAAGATACCCTTGGTCCCTAAAAAAAGATAACTGGTCGGCGGATAGGCGCAGGTCCTTCATCCGAATCTTGCTCGAAAAATAATACCAAAAATCCTAGAATAGCGTCTTCATGGAGGAATCATGGTCCGATTGATCGCGTTGTATAAACGCCCCGCCGACCCGGCGGCCTTCGATAAGCATTATTTCGGGACGCACAAGCCGCTCGCGGAGAAGATTCCCGGCGTGCTCGAGTACCGCTGCTCGAAGGTATTCGGCAGCCCCGCGGGCAAAAGCCCCTGGTATTTCGTCGCCGAGCTCTGTTTCAAGGATAAGGAATCGTTTAAGGCCGGCATGGGATCGCCGGAAAGCATGGCCGCCGCCAAGGACTTGGACAATTTCGCCAAGGGCCTCGTGGAAGTGCTCTTTGTCGACGAGACCGCGGCGGCCGTTACGCGTTGAGCGCCTCGGTGGCCTCGGGCCGGATTTTAAGCGAGAAGCGGGGCCCCGTAGGCCTGTGCACCATCGATCGTCCCGAGGCCTTAAACGCCCTCTCGCCCGAATTGGTCTTGGAGCTCCTGCGGGCGCTGGAGGCGTTCGACCGGGACCCCTCCGTCCGGGTCTTGGTGCTCACCGGAGGCCCCAAGGTTTTCGTCGCCGGTGCCGACATCAAGGAGATGGCGGGCTACGGGGCGCACGAGATCTCCCAACGCGACCCCCTGGCCGTCTGGGACCGCTTCGGGCAATTGGCCAGCCCGGTCATCGCCGCCGTCAACGGCTTCGCCTTGGGGGGCGGCTGCGAGCTGGCGATGGCCTGCGACCTCATCGTCGCCGCGGAGGACGCCGTTTTCGCGCAACCGGAGATACTCCTAGGCGTCATGCCCGGTGCGGGCGGGACCCAACGGCTCACCCGGGCCCTTGGCAAGGCCCGCGCGATGGAGCTGCTCTTGACGGGCAAGCGCCTGCAGGCACGGCAGGCCCTCGCTGCGGGCCTCATCAACGCGGTGGTGCCGCCGTCCTTGGTGCTCGAGGAGGCGCTGCGCCTGGCCGGCGAGATCGCCGCCATGCCCCCACTGGCCGCGCGCCAGATCAAGGCCAGCGTTCGGGCGGCCTTGGATCTCGAGCTCGAGGAGGGTCTCCGGCAGGAACGGCGGCGATTCTACTCCCTGTTCGACACGCAGGACCAGAAGGAGGGGATGGCGGCCTTCGTGGAAAAGCGAAAACCCGCCTTCCAAGGCCGATGAACGCCGCGGAACCGACCACCGAACCCTTAATCAAAAGGAAGGACGGGGGCGTGCTATGGCTGAGCCTCAACCGCCCTTCGTCCAACAACTCCTTTACGGTGCCGATCATCGACGGCCTGCACGCCGCCCTGGGGGAGGCGGCCAAGGATGGCTCGATTAAGGTCCTCGTCATCACCGGGAACGGGCGCGCCTTCTGCGCGGGACAGGACTTAAAGGAGCACCTCGAGCGCAAGCCGGAGTTCATCGACGAGCTGCGCCTGCGCTACAATCCACTCATACTCAAGATCCGCAAGCTGCCAAAGCCGGTGATCGCGGCCGTCAACGGCACGGCGGCGGGCGCCGGAATGAGCCTCGCCTTGGCCTGCGATTTCAGGCTTTGCACGCCCGAGACGCAATTCCACACTTCCTTCATCAAGATCGGACTAGTGCCTGATTCCGGCAATCTCCTCTGGCTCGGCAAGCAGATCGGCTTCGCCCGGGCCCTCGAGCTCGAGATGACGGGCGCGCCGATCACCGCCGACCAGGCCGCCGCCTGGGGCCTGGTCAACCGGGTAGTCGAAGCCGGCAAGTTGGCCGAGGAGACGGCCGCCTTCGCCCGCTCCTTGGCCGAGGGCCCATCGGTGGCGTTGGCGTTGACGAAGGAGATGTACAACCAGGCCCTCTTCGCGCAGGATCTGCCCACGCAATTGGACTCCGAAGCCTTGATGCAACAGGTCGCCGGAAAGACCAAAGACCACGCCGAGGGCCTGGCCGCCTTTTTGGAGAAGCGCAAGCCGCGTTTTACCGGAGAATAACATGGAACACAAAATGGTCATGGGACCCAAGGACGAGATGACTCCCGAGTACCGAGAGCACCTCGTCAATCTCATGATGATGCAGGCGGATTCCGAGCTCGCCGGGGCCTTCGGTTACGTGCCTTGGATCGCCAAGGCGCCCTCCATCCAGGAAACCTACACCGTCTCGCAGATCGTCAAGGACGAGGTCCGCCACGCGCACGTCATGTACCGCCTGCTCGAGCAATTGGGCTGCGACGTGCAGTCCTACTACGAGAGCCACAACTTCAACCTTAGGACGCGCGCCGACGAGAACCTTGGCACCGAACGCGTGGCCGACGACAAGCGCGTCAATATCTTCTATTACCCGATCGAGACCTGGTACGATTTCATCATGTTCAATTTCTGCATGGACAGGGGCGCGGGGCATCAGCTCGAGGACGCCAAACGGTGCTCCTATAAGCCTTGGGCCGACGTAATGGAGGGGATCTTCAAGGAAGAGGCGATGCATATGGCTCACGGGGACTGGTGGGTCAAGAAACTCGCCGCCGATCCCAAGACCAGGGGTCCCGCGCAGGAGGCCCTCGACCGCTGGTACCCGCGCACGATGAACATCTTCGGGCGCGCCGACTCGCCCAAGAATAAGATCTACCGGCGGCTCGGGCTCAAGATCCGCGACAACGACGAGGTCCGCCAGGCATTCGCCGCCGAGATCAAGGCCAAATGCGCGGAGTTCGGACTCCAGGTCCCGCATTGGGTTCCCGAAACCCAGCGCATGAGCGAGGAGCCCTTCATCCCCGGATGAGGCCCGCGGCGGACGCCGATCTCGCGGCGCTACTCAAACGCAACCCGCGCCTGCTTCGGGTGCTCGACCGCTACGGGATCCACGTATGCGCCGGATGCCTGCTCACCTTGACCTCCCCGATCGAGCGGGCCGCGGCCTATCACGGCGTGCCGAATATTCCCGCGCTGCTGCGCGAGCTGCGGCTCAAGCGCCGCGGGCGCGCGACCAGAAAACACGGCCCGCGCCGAGGCCGATGAAGGGCTTCCCCTGCACGGTGGAGATCCCGGTCCGCTTCAGTGACACCGACGCGATGGGGCATACCAATAATGCCGTCTACCTGAGCTATCTAGAGGAGGCCCGTTTCCAATTCTTCCGGGACGCGCTCAACATCCGGGATGCCTCGAAGATCGACGTCATCCTAGCGCGCGTGGAAATCGATTTTCGAAGCCCCTCCTTTTGCGGCGAAACGCTGGTCGTCGGCGTCCGCACCACCCGGGTGGGCGGAGCCAGCTTCGCCTCCGAGTACCGGATCGAGGAGAAGAATACGGGCCGGCTCGTCGCCGAGGCCAGCTCCGTCCAGGTGTGCTACGATTACGCCTCGGGCAAGCCCGCCCGGCTCAGCCCGGAGCGCGTTCGGGCCTTGAAGGCCTCCTTGACAAGCCCCTCGTCCGCTGGGTTATAATTTCGAGCATGCCGCGCAATATTCGCATCACGCTCCGCCTGGGCCCCGGCTTCGGCAAGGGCCTGCTCGCCGCAGCGCTTTTGATCGTCGCCTGTGAACTGGGGTCGGAGACCCTGAACCTGGTTGCCACATACCCTGCCGCTTCCGGCGTGTACAACCAAATCGTCACGGTGGGAAACGGCGGCGCCAACACCGTGCTGGCCCGCAGCGCGGGCAACGTCGGCATCGGCACCTCGAATCCGTCCCAGAAACTTGAGGTTAACGGGCATATCGCGCTCTCGGGAACGGCGCCCACCTTTAAGATCATCAACTCCGCGCTCCCCACGGACGACTATGACCTGGCCAACAAGGCCTACGTCGACGCCCAGATAGCCGGCTCCGGCGCGTGTTATGTCAGCTACCGGCGCGACGGCTCCTGCCTGGCGGGCTTCAGCAATAGGGGGTCTTTGGGAAACTGGGGTTCTTGCAATAGCACCTTGTTTCATCCGCCGGGCACCGACTGCGGGCCCACTATGGCGGCCAACGATTTGGGCCCGGCCTTCCTCTGCTGCAAATAATCCTCTTCGCGTCCGCCATCGCCAGCGCCGCCGAGACCTGCGGCCGCCTCGAAACGCGAACCATCCGAGGGGACTCCCTTGAAGGCTTGGCGCGGCACGGCCAGAAGGTACGCCTTCGCATGGGCGCTTACGACTGCCAGTCGCCGCGTCGTGGGGACGTCGTCGCCTATTCCTACGGCGGCCGGATCTTGATCAAAATGCTCCGGGGGCTTCCGGGGGACCGCTTCTCGGTCGAGCGGACCGCACAAGGAAACCAACTGCGGATCAACGGCCGCGTAGCCAGAAACTCGAGGCGAAAACCGTATCTCTGGAAGGCGGGCGAAACGCGACTGCTGGAGCTCTACGCCAAGCAAAGCGGCGGCGTCATCCCCGCCGACGCCTATCTATTACTGGGGAACAAGGCCCAAGGGAGCCTGGACTGCACGCGCTTCGGCCTGGTCTCGAAGGCCGCGCTCATCGGGAGGGTGATCCTGCCTTCTCGCGAAGTCCCCTAAACTTCACGCTGAACTCCTGCAGGACCCGGTCCACCTTGGTCTCCTGCCTCCGGGACCATAGGTTGGAAAACAAGCGCCAAAGACGGCCGGGGTGGCATAAGAAGGATATCGCGTAAAACTGGAACAAGGCCCACAGCTTGAGCAGCAGCAGCTTGCGGTCGCTTATTCTCGGATGCCAGGAGCGCACGGAGAAAAGGCTGGTCGCCCCCGTCATCCAATAACAGTACTCGTCGTCGATGGCGATGGCGCGTATACGGCTCGTCTCGTCGAAAAGCTGGGTGCCGGGGAGCGGCACGAAGGTGGATACCGCGATCTCGTGCACCCCGAGCCGCGCCATGCGCCGGATCCAGCGCAAGGTCTTCCAGATGTCCTCCATCTCCTCCTGAGGGAATCCGATGATCAAGAAAAGGCATACCTTCATCCCCGCCTCGAGCGAATCCTTCGCCGAGCGCTCGAGATGGTCTAGGTGCACTTTCTTCTCGATCGACTTGAGTATCCGCTCGCTGCCGCTCTCCGGCGCGTAGGTAATGTGATGGCAACCCGAGGCCATCAACAGCCCGGGCACCTCGCCGTCGATGGCCTCCGAGCGGGTGCCGACCGGCAAGGACCAGGTCAGTCGCAGCTTGCGCTCCAGCAGCTCCCGGCAGAACTCCAGGATCCAGTCCTTGCGCACGATGGCGGTTAGGTCCTGGAACTGGAAATCGTCGGCGCCGTAGAGGCGCATGTAGGCCTCCATCTCGTCGACCACCTTCGATGGCTTTCTCGCCTTCCACACCTGGGTCCACATGTTGGGCGAGGAGCAGAAGGTGCAGCGGAACGGGCAGCCGCGCGTCGCGAGCATGGGGATGCTGCGCCCCGCCTTGGGGCCCATGAAAACGGCCCCCTCCAAGTACGCCATGGGGTCCACGAGGTCCCAGGCGGGCCATGGGAGCATGTCGGGGTCGGCGATCCGGCTTCGCTTGTCGGTCTTGACCACCTGTCCAGATGGGCCGCGGAAGGCGATTCCCTGGACTCGGGAAAGATCGAGGCCCTGACGGAAGGCGTCGAGCAGCTCTACTAAGGACAACTCGCCTTCTCCCAGCACGCAGGCGTCGGCGGCGGTCTGCTCGAAGACCTGTCGGTGCATGGAGGTGACATGCTCGCCTCCGGCGATGAGCTTGGCCTTCGGAAATGCGCGGCTCAATCGATTCATCAATTCGCGCACCATGGGCCAGGCATGGGTGAACATGCACGAGACGCCCAAGACATCGGAGTCCGCGGGAACGCGTTGAATGATCTCGTCGAAGTCCAGGCCCTGGAAGAGTCGACGCTGCCGCTGGGGCCAGGGGCGGATGCGTGTGACGGCGAGGCCCACAGCGTCGACCACATGCACCTCGTAGCCGCGCGAGCGGGCGTAAGCCGCCAAGTAGGCAATGCCCAGGGGCGGCTGGGTGATCGTCGAATAATTGTCGACCGCCATCAGGGCCGGCGGCTGGATGAAGGTGACCTTCATGGGCTTATTAAGGATAGCTGGTCAAAACCCGCATATCAAGACCGGTTGACAATGGGCACATTTGCCCCTACCATGATGGGGTGGGAATTTCGACGACTCCTTCTGCGCAAGAGCGCAAACTGCAGGATCTATTCGAAAATATCGGCCGCGTCTTCATCGGTAAGCCGGAGCTCGTCCGCCGCGCGGTCGTCACCCTGCTCTCCAAGGGCCATCTCCTCATTGAGGACGTGCCGGGAATCGGCAAGACGCTCTTGGGCGTGGCCCTTGCCCGATCCATCGACGCCTCCTTCCGCAGAATACAGTTCACGAGCGATCTTCTGCCGTCGGACATACTCGGCGTCTCCCTATTCAACCAAGCCGAACGGAGATTCGAGTTCCGCTCAGGCCCCATTTTCAGCAACATCCTGCTCGCCGACGAGATCAACCGCTCCACCCCAAAGACCCAATCGGCACTCCTGGAGGCGATGAGCGAGCTCCAGGTTTCCATCGACGGGATCACCCACCCGCTGCCGCACCCCTTCCTGGTACTCGCAACCCAAAACCCCGTGGAATACCATGGGACCTATCCACTGCCGGAGGCGCAGCTCGACCGCTTCCTCATGCGCGTGCACATCGGCTATCCCGACGCTGCCGACGAGAAGCGCATCCTCCAGGAGGAGCTTGAGGAGCGCGTGCGCGAGCTCTCGCCTGTATTGACCCTAGAGGAGGTCCTTTCCCTCCAAGAACAGGCCTCCCGGGTGCGCGTGGCAGAGCCGCTCTTGGAATACGCCGTCTCCCTGGCCGAGTCGACGCGCCGGCACGAATCGATCAAGTTGGGCTTAAGCCCGCGGGGGACCCTGGCCCTCTGCCGCGCCGCCAAGGCGCACGCGCTCACCGCCGGAAGGGATTACTGCGTTCCGGACGATATCAAGGAAGTCGCCGTGCCGGTGATCGCCCACCGCCTCTTGTTGGAGACGAGCCTCTCGGGATTGGCACGCATCGCCGAGGCGGAGCATCTGGTTTCCACCCTGCTGCGCCGGCTGCCCTCGCCGTGAGGCTAAGCCACGCGGGCCGCTATTGCACCTTCCTGCTATTTCTGACCCTTCTGACCGCGGTCTCGAGCGGGAATAACCTGCTCTATCTGCTGGCCAGCTCCTTGGCCGCTCTGTTTGCCGTGGGGGCGGCATGGGGCCGGCGGCTGTTGGGAGGGCTCCAATGCCAGATGGACGCCCGCGCGAGCGCCGCGCGGGGCGCGGAAACCTCGGTGCCGGTGTTCGTGCGCAATGGCGGGCCCTTCACGGCCTTCGACATCCGCTTCGCCCACGATCCGGAAAGCCAGATCGACTCCTTGGCGCCGGGCGAAAGCAGGACGCTCTTGCTCCGCTGCCGATTGCCCCACCGGGTCAATGCGTTTACGGGCCTTCATCTGGAGAGCCGGCATCCCTTCGGCCTGCTGGTACACCGCCGCCGCGTCGAGGGGCTAATCGTAAGGACCAAGCGCGAGTCGCCTCCCCAGGCCGCAAAGAGGGGGGAAGACGAGTTTTATGGCGTGCGGGAATACACCGAAAGCGAGGATTCGCGCAGGATCAATTGGAAGCTCACCGCGCGGACGGGGCGGCCGATGGTCAACGAGTACCGCGGCGCCTCGAACGCGCCGCTCGCGCCGCCTCGAGGCGATGGCGAGCCCGAGGAGAATGTGCCGGGCCTCGCCGAACTCAAGCCTCTCGCCGGGGCGCAGCTCCCCCCGGCTCCGGACGCCGCGCGCTGGCTGACGAGGGCTGCGGGACTGCTGGTTTACGCCTCACTCTTCTTGCTCGACGAACTCCCGCCGCGTCGACTCTTAGCCTTGGGCCCCTTGTTGGCGGCCGGGCTTTGGCTCGAATACCGCGGGGGGCCCTGGCTCCCGCGGCGCGTGGGCGACGCGGTTTCGCTCGTCGTACTAGCCTTCATCCTTCTCGTCGATTGGCGCCACGCGGGCGTCACCGTCGCGGTGACCCATCTTTTGGCCTACATCCTACTCAACCGCAGCTTGAGCGCTCTCGATTCGGCCGGCACCGTCTTTTTCGTCTACTTCCTCAATTTCCTGCTGATCTCGGGGCAGACGATCAGCCTATGGTATTTCGCGTCTTTCCTGGCTTTCTTCGCCCTCTCGGGACTGTGGCTCTGCTTCGCGGAATCGGGACTCCGCTGGGAACCGACCCGACGGTGGGCGCCTTCGCTTGCCGCGCTTCTTTGCAGCGCCTTACTCTTATCGGCGGGAGCCTTCGCCGCCATCCCGAGACTGGAGCCGCGATACCGTCTTAACCCTATGGCTGCCCTGGGACTCGACAAGATGCGGGCCACCCAAGAGTCGACCGTGGCCTTCTCGGAACAGGTCTCGCTGGGTTTCTTCGGCCGACTCAAGCGATCGAGCGTGCGGGCCCTTCGAGTAACGCCCGTGGAAGCCCCTCCTTCCGGAGGGCTGCTCATCCGGGGGACGGCCTACGATCGTTTCGACGGCAGGTCCTGGAGTCGCTCGCGGGCCGACTTTCGCTACCGCTTCCGCGGCCGTACCCTCGCCAGCGCGGGAGGACGCGGCTGGTCCGTCCAGCGGGAGGGAAAGGCTATCTTCCCGGTTTCGAAAGCTCCGAAAAGCCGGGCCTTCGATTTCACCGTTTATCCGATGAACCTTTCCGTGCTCTTTTCGCCCGGAACGTTCGACGCGGTCGAGGGGAGCGCGGCCCCGCTGTCCTTTGATCATACCGACAGTGCCTACTTCGCCCAACCCCATTCGGCGGGCGCGCGCTACCGGGTGTCGGCCGGCCCGGGAAAACGGCTTAGCGATTCGATGCTGGACTACGAGCGGCTGCTGCGCGAGCGTTACCTCCAATTGCCGCGCAATCTCGACCGACGTATCCCTGCCATGGCCCGCGACTGGGCGGGCGCGGCGGAACAAGGCGAAAAGGCCGAAACCGTCGTGGAGCTGTTGCGCCGGCGTTACGACTACTCGACCTTCTCGAGCGCCAAGCGCCACAGCTTGGAGGAATTCCTGTTCGACACCCGCAGCGGCAATTGCGAGTATTTCGCAAGCGCCGCCGCGATCCTGCTGCGCACCCTAGGCATTCCGACGCGGCTAGTCACGGGCTTTGCCGCGTCCGACTGGAACGAGTTCGGCGGCTTTTGGGACATCCGGCAGTCGGACGCGCACGCCTGGATAGAAGCGTACCTCCCGCCGCGCGGCTGGATCGCCTTCGACCCGACCCCGCCTTCCGAAACGCTGCGCTCTACCCTAATCGGTCGATGGCGGCGCTACGTGGAGGCTATGGAAGGGCGCTGGTATCGGCATGTTATCGGCTACGACCAGTACACCCAACGCAACACCTTTTACCGGGCCAAGCTTCGGCTGGAGAAGATCGATTTTCCGGCAGCGCTGCGCCGCTGGAAACCGGCCTGGACCATCCTTCTTTGTGCCGCGGGACTCAGCCTGGCGCGGCTCCTTTGGCGCGCTCGCGTGAAGGCTCGCCGCTGCGCGACGGCCTTCGACCAAGCCCAGCGCTGGCTGGAGAAATCGGGCCTGCCGCGCCAACCCCACCAGACCCCCCTGGAATACGCGCGGTCGATTTGCTCGCTGCGCCCCGAGCTTAGCGACCTGCTCGCGTTGGCCCACGCCCACTATCGGGCGGTCTACGGGCCCGGCCCCGGGCCCGAGGAGCGCCGCGAGTGCGAGCGGCGGCTCGCCCGCCTTCGGGAATTAGTAGAATGACCGCGTGAAGCTGCACGTCATTTCCTTCGGCTGTCAGATGTCGGCAGCCGATTCCGAGGAGATGTCCGCCCACTTGATGGCGCGCGGCTTCTCTACCACCCGCCGGCTGGAGTCGGCCGACGCGCTGCTGCTTAACACCTGCACGATCCGCCAGCACGCCGAGGACCGGGTCCTCTCCCTGCTCGGCAGGCTCAAGCCCTGGAAACGAGAACGCCCCGAGAGGCTGCTCATCGTCGCCGGGTGCGCGGCCGAACGCCTGGGAGGCTGGATCCGCAGGAAATTCCCGCATGTCGACCTGGTCGTGGGGGCGAAGTCGATCGAACAGGTGCCTTCCCTGCTCGATGACGCGCTCGCAGGCCGCTTCGATTGGGAGCGCGAGAATCGCGGCGTTTGGGGCCGGCCGCAGGCCTGGCCGAATTCCAACGTCTCTCAGTACGTCACCATCATGAGGGGCTGCAACTATTCCTGCAGCTACTGCATCGTGCCGGCCGTCCGGGGGCGCGAGTCCTACCGCCCGATGGAGGCGGTCCTGGCGGAGGTGCGCGGGCGGGCGGCCTCCGGGGCCCGGGAGGTCATGCTGCTCGGCCAGACGGTCAACAGCTATCGGCCCGCCGTGGGAGTGGACTTTTCGCTGCTGCTCAAAACCGTCGATGCCGTCGCCGGGATCGAGAGGATCCGCTTCATGAGCCCCCACCCCTATTACCTCGACGAACGGCAGATCGAGGCCATGGCCGGCTGCGCGAAGCTCTGTCGGCACCTGCACTTGCCGGTGCAGTCGGGCTCCGACGCCGTCCTGGAGCGCATGCGCCGCAATTACACCGCCGACGAATACCTGGAAAAGGTCCGGCGCCTGCGCGACGCCATGCCCGGCGTCGCGATCACCACGGATTTCATCGTGGGATTTCCCGGAGAGACCGAAGAGGATTTCCAGCGCACGCTCGAGCTCGCGCGGGAACTCGACCCCTGCTCGGCCTATTGCTTCGCCTTCTCGCCCCGCGCGGGCACTCCCGCGGCGAAAATGAAGGGTCAAGTTCCCGCGGCGGTGCGCCAGGAGCGCCTGCGGCGGCTCCTAAGCCAGGTGGAAAAACGGATGCAGGAGCACCTAGGGGCGTGGATCGGCAAGAAGGTGCGCGTGCTGCTTGAAGACGAGCGGCACGGGCGAACCGAAGAGTTCTTCAAGGCGCGCCTGAGCCGGCCGGCCCAAGCCGGGCAAATCATCGAGGGCACCGTCGCCGCCGCCACGCGCACGGCCCTTTCCGTCTCCTGCGATTAATTTCTTGAACCGGTTGGATATACTTGATATGCTAAGAGTTACCGCATGAAACACCGCAACGGGACTGCGAGCAGCGAACGACGCCGCCACGCGCGCTTCACCGTGACGAACGTCGTAGAGCCGATCACGCTTCGATATGCGCCGCCCAAGGACGCCAAGGGTAAGGGAAGGCTGGCCGCCGTCCAAAGCCTTACCCAGCCGGCCATCCTCACCGACCTTTCCGGGGGCGGCATGTCCTTAATCACCTTCCTGGCCCCGCCTCATACCAAGCGGCTCGACATGATACTCGAGATTCCCGGCCTCGACCGTATTCCGGTCGTAGGCAAGGTGGTGCGCGTCCACGAGAAGGGCGAGACATTCGTCGTGGGCATCCAATTCACCAAGATCTTGCGACGGCACCAGCAGCGCATTAACGACATGGCCGCAGACAACCTCGATTGCGAGACCCGGCTGGCCCTCTCCCTGCCAGAGGCCTGCGTCCGCGGCTGCCGCTTCCACACGCTCTGCCACAAGCCGCAGAAGGCGCCGCATTGGCCGAAACGTTCGTAAACGCCCCGATCATAGCCGTCGTCGGACCCACCGCCTCCGGCAAGACCGCCCTAGCCCTCGAGCTGGCCCGCCGATGGGACGCGGAATTGATCTCGGCCGATTCGCGGCAGATGTACCGGCTGCTCGACGCCGGCACCGCGAAGCCGGAAGGCCTTTGGGGCGAGGAGGCCGCAAGACGCGTGTTCCGGGTCGAAGGCATCGCGTACCACCTAGTGGACATACTCGACCCGGGGGAAGGGGTCGACGCCGGACGATTCGCCGCCTTGGCCCAGGAAACCGCGCGGGGCGTCGCGGCAAGGGGAAAACGCGCGATCTTCGTCGGGGGGACGGGGCTGTACCTGCGCGCCGCCTTGGGAGGCCTCGACCCTCTGCCCCGTCGGGACGCCGGGGTCCGCGAGAAGCTCGCGGAGCTCGCCGAGGCCAACGGCCGGCATTGGCTTCATGAGCGCCTTGCCCAGGTAGATCCCCAAGCCGCCCGTCGCATTCCCCCCAATAATATCCATCGGGTCGTGCGGGCCTTGGAGGTGTTCGAATTGACCGGCCGGCCGATCTCTTCCTTATGGTCCGGTGGCCGGCAAGACAAGGCCGTCTACATAGGGATCTCCTGGCCCCAGTCCGAACTGGCCGAACGCATCCGTAGCCGCTGCCAGTCCATGTTTCCGGCCATCCTCGAGGAGGTCCGGAATTTGGTGCCGTCCCGCTACAGCGGCAAGGAGCCGGGCTTTCAAAGCATCGGCTATCCCGAGGCCTTGTCCTGCCTGCGCGGGGAACGTTCGGCCGAATCCGCTTTGTCGCTTTTCATCCGCTCGACGCTTGGCCTAGCGAAACGACAGGCCACATGGTTCAGGCGCCAGGCCTCCGTGCGTTGGATCGACGCGGGGGACGGCGAACCTCGTCGTTGGGCGGACCAAGCGCAAGAATGGAAAAAGTCCTATTAGTCGGCGTCGCCAAAAAAGGCCGACAGGGCGACGGCCACAGCCTCGAGGAGCTGCGCCGCCTGACGGAGACGGCGGGGGGGCGGGTCGTAGCTAGCGTGCAGCAGCGCCTGGAGCGCCTCCGCCCGGACCTGCTCATCGGCTCCGGGAAAGCGGCGGAGATCGCGGCCATAGTCCGCGACAGCGGAGCCAAGACGGTCATCTTCGACGAGGAACTGAGCGCCGCCCAGCAGAAATCGCTGGAGGAGACGCTCGGCGCCAAGATTCTCGACCGTACGCGCCTCATATTGGACATTTTCGCCAGCCGCGCCAGAACCCGGGAAGGCGAGCTCCAAGTGGAGCTAGCGCAGCTCTCCTATCTACTGCCGCGCCTGACGGGCTCTTGGCGCGGCTTCTCCCAGCAGGTGGGCGGCATCGGGACCCGCGGTCCCGGCGAGCGCAAATTGGAATACGAGCGCCGCCACATCCGGCGCCGCATCGAGACCCTAAGGCGGGACATCGAACGCCTGCGCAAGCAGCGCGGGGTCCAGCGCCATCGGAGGCGCTCGGTCCCCGTGCCGCAAGTGGCGCTGGTGGGATACACGAACGTCGGCAAATCCTCGCTGCTCAACGCGTTGACCGGCAAGGAGGCCGCCCTTGCCGACGACAAGCTCTTCGCCACCCTCGACCCTACCACGCGCCGGGCGCGGCTGCCACGAGGGGGGTGGGCCGTATTCACGGACACCGTCGGCTTCATCCAAAAGCTCCCGACGGCGCTCATCGCCGCATTTCGCTCGACCCTGGAAGAAGCAGCGCTCGCCGATTGTCTCGTCCACGTGTTGGATGCCACCGCCGAAGACCTAGAGACTCAAAAGCGGACGGTCGAATCCGTGCTCGGGGAGCTCTCGGCCAACCGGCTCCCTTGCGTGGAGGCCCTTAACAAGGCCGATCTCTTGAGCGTCCCGGACCTGCAGAAGCTCCAACGACGCCACCCGGAGGCGGTGCCCATCTCGACGCGCACGGGCCGGGGGCTCGGCCAACTCCTCAAGCGCATCGAAGAGGCCCTGCGCGGGCGCTGGCTGCTTCGCGAGATCGACTTGGCCGCAAGCCAGGCGGGGCTATTGGCCGACATCTACGCCTGTTCCCAGGTCCTGGAGCGGAGCCAACGGGGCGAGAAGCTTCGCCTGAAGCTTCGGATCACGCAGGAAAACTGGAAAAGGCTGATGTTCTATGCTACACTCGCGGTTCGATGAGCCCGTGCTCCCTGGGCCCTTTTGCCTTATTTATCCTGAGCTATTTGGCTGGAGGCATCCCTACCGGCTATCTTCTGGCGCGATGGCTCAAAGGAATCGACATACGCGAGCATGGCTCCGGCAACCCGGGGGCCGCCAATGTCTACCGCATCGTCGGGCGGACAGCTGGGGGACTCACGCTTTTCGTCGATGCCTTAAAGGGTTTTTTTCCCGTACTGCTGGCCCGGCAATGCTTCCCGCAAGACTATAACATCCAGATCGCTTGCGGGGCGTTAGCGATCCTGGGCCATGTCTGGACCATCTTCCTGAATTTCCGAGGCGGCAAGGGAGTCGCCACCTCCGCTGGTGTTTTCGTGGCACTGTTGCCGCGTCCCATCCTCGGGGCGCTTGCCGTCTTCGCGCTCGGAGTGACCCTGACGGGCCACATTTCCGTCGGTTCGATGTCGGCGGCATTAGTATTCCCGTTTTTGGCCTGGGCTCTCCAGGAGCCTCTGCCCTTGACGCTGATGGCCGCGGCGGTATGCACCCTCATCCTCGTCAAGCATATTCCGAATTTTAAACGGCTCGTCCTCGGCAAGGAGCTCCATTTCAGCCACGGCTCTCACCTTGAAAAATCCGAAAAAAAACAATAAGATTTGCGTGTTGGGCGCCGGGTTGTGGGGAACGGTACTAGCCAATCACCTGGCGGGCAAAGGCGTCGCTGTCTGGCTCTGGGAGTTCTTTCCCCAGCTGGCGCGCGACCTAGAGGCGAAGCGCCGGCATCCGCATATTCCCCAGCTGGAGCTTTCCCCTAAGATACGCGTTAGCTCCGATATCGGGGCTTCGGCTCGGGACGCCTTCGTGCTGGTCGTAGCCCTCCCTTCAGCGCATGTCCGGCCCGCCGCTCGGGCCCTACGCGGGTTGCTGGCCCGGGCGGCTCCGAAACCCGTGCTGGTCAGCGCGTCGAAGGGTGTGGAGCCGGCGAGCCTGCTAACGATCGGCGAGGTCCTGGAGGAGGAGCTTCCGTTTCTCAAGGGCTCGATTTACGCCCTTTCGGGCCCCAGCCTCGCGCGCGAGGTCGCGCGCGGCGTCGCCACGAAGCTGGTACTGGCGGGACGTTTGAACGCAGCGGCTAAGCGGCTGCGTGAGCTCTTCGACGGGGGAGAACTTCGAGTCGAGCTTAGCTCCGACCGCAAAGGGGTGGAATTGGGCGGTTCGCTCAAGAACGTCGTCGCCATCGGCTGCGGCCTGCTCGACGGCCTCAAAGCGGGCGCCAACACCAAGGCGGCGCTGCTTATCCAGGGCATCGCCGAAATGGATCGCCTTATTCGCTCCGAGGGCGGCAAGCCCGACACGGTTTACGGACTATCCGGGTTGGGTGACCTGGTGGCCACGGGCACCTCTCCCGAGTCCCGCAACCGCGCCCTGGGGGAAAAACTGGGCGCGGGAATTCCGTTCCAAGAGGCAATGCGCCAGATCGCGACGGTCAAGGAGGGGGTGGAGTCGGCCCGCAGCGCCCATGAGATCATACGCTCCAAAAAGATTTCGGCGCCGCTCATGGAATCGGTCTGGAAGATCGTCCACCGCGGCGCGCCCCCGCGGCTGATCCTGGAAGCGCTGGGATTTCAACGATGAGCAAGGAAGGCGAGGAAAAACACGGCTCACAGGAGAAAGAGGTCCGCATCTATTCGTTGGCGACGACCGTCAACGAGTGCATCATCTTTCTCGAGGAGGTCAAGGGGAACCGCCTACTACCGATTTGGATCGGCCTCAACGAAGGCCAGGCGATCGCGATCCGCTTCTCGGGCATCGTGCTCCCCAGGCCCCTGACCCATGACCTGCTGTTATCGGCGGTCAAGATGCTGGGCTGGAACGTGAACAAGGTGGTCGTCAACGATCTCAAGGAGAACACCTTTTACGCCCAGATATACCTGAAGAAGAGCAGCCAAGAGACGATCATCGATTCCCGCCCCTCGGACGCCATCGCCGTGGCCGTCCGGGCCGGCTGCGCCATCTACGTGGAAGAGAGGGTATTCCAGCGCTGCAAGGTGCTCAGCAAGCCGATCTCGGAGGGCGAGGTCAAGAAATTTAAGGAGGAGCTCAAGAACCTCCGCCCCGAGGATATCTTCAAGGAACTCAAGGAAAAAGAGAAAGGAAAGGAGAAAAAAGGCCCCGAAAAAGAAGGAGAGAAAGACGATGAATAGACTCGACATCATAAAGGCCGTCGCCAAGATTCTTTCCACGAAGGGCGAGGCTGCGCGCGCAGTGGAGACGACCTTCGAGACGATCCGGCAAGCGCTCAACAATAACGAGAAGGTGGTGATCTCTAATTTCGGCACCTTCCGGGTTAAGGCGCGCCAAGCGAGGCAGGGACGCAATCCGAAGACCGGCGCGACCGTGACCGTGCCACCCAGGAAGGGCATCCGCTTCAAGGCCTCCAGAAACCTCTTGTCTTAGGCCGGCGATGGAATGGACTCAACCGCTGCTCCCGGATAAGGAGTTCTTCAACATGGGCGAGGCCTGCCGGCTGACGCAATTACCTCCCCATACTCTGCGCTATTGGGAGTCACGGACACGCTTGCTCAAGCCCGTGCGGCTCGTCAGCGGCCATCGCCGCTACCGCCGAGAGGATTTGGAAACCCTGTTTCAATTGAAGGAGCTGCTTCGAGATCGGAGCATGACCTTGGCCGGCGCCCGCCGGGCCATGCTCCGCCAGGCGCGCGGGGGCCTTGCCGCTCGCGCGGCCGCCGGCAGGCCCGACGCCACGATGAAAATCCTGCGCGAACTGCGGGCGGATCTGCGCGGTATTCTGTCTGAGTTGTCGTGAAAGGCGCGCGCGGCACGGTCGGAACACTAGATCCGGGGAGTGGCTCAATGGTAGAGCGCTCGCTTGGGGTGCGAGAGGCTCCGGGTTCGATTCCCGGCTCCCCGAATCTGGTGCCAGGTATTGAGTGACTTTGTCCAGCTCGAATTAATTCCAGTAAGTCAAAGTTAGTCAATGCCTGGCACCACCCATCACCCACCGCACGTCCTCTTCCTCTACGGCGATCGCCCCTCGGGCCACGCGGCGGCGGCGGCGGCCCTGCGCGACCAGATGCGCCTGAGCGCTCCGCATGTGCGCGTTTCGGAGTTCAGCCTTTCCGAACTGCACCCGTTCGTCGGACCGCTGGTCTCGGGGGCCTACCTGCAGTTCGTGCAAAAAACGCCCAAGCTCTGGAGCTCGCTCTACGACAACAGCGCGGTGGCCGCCGCCATCGGCGAAATCCGGCGACCCCTGAGCGCGCTGCACCGGAAGAAATTGCGCGCCCGCCTGCGGCAGCTCTCGCCGGATCTGATCGTCTGCACGCACGCGCTGCCATGCGCGACGCTCTCGCTCGAAAAGGAGAACGGCGCCCTTTCCGCGCCGCTGGCCGCCGTGTTGACGGATTACGGGGTGCACGCCTTTTGGGTATCCGCCTACGTCGACCTCTACCTAGCCTCCTGCCAGGAGGCCGCGGAGGAGCTAATGCGGCGCGGGGTCGACGGCGCCAAAATCCAGGTCACGGGCATTCCCGTCCATCCCAAGCACCGAGAGAGACCGGGGCGCGAGCAGGCGCGCTCCGCCCTGGGCCTGGCCCTGGAGCCTTGGACCCTGCTGCTCGAGGGGGGAAGCCGCGGCCTCGGCCCGCTCCACCTGCTCGTCGACCAGCTGCTCGCCGAGCTGCCCCAGGCGCAGCTGCTCATCGCCTGCGGGCGCAACCGGGGGCTTTACCGGGAACTGCGCGGGCGCTACGGGCGGACGCCGAGGGTCCGGCCCCTGCCGTTTACGCGGCGCATGCCCACCTGCCTTGCGGCCGCCGACCTGCTCGTCGGCAAGCCGGGCGGACTGACGGCCGCGGAGGCCACGGCCACCGGCCTCCCCTTGGTATTGGTGGATCCGCTGCCGGGCCAGGAACAGCGCAACAGCGCTCACCTGGCTTCCCAAGGCGCTGCGATCTGCGTCGAGGACGCCTCTAGCCTGGGAAAGACCCTGCGCGCCCTGCTCCAAGAGCCCGAGCGCCTGCGGGCCCTGCGCGAGGGCGCCAAACGCGCCTCGAGGCCCGCCTCCAGCGAGCAGGCCTGCCGCGCGCTGCTCCAGCTGCTTCCATAATGTATAATGTCCGATACCGTCCGACGTCAAATCCCGGGGTGTAGCTCAATTGGCAGAGCGCTTGGTTCGGGACCAAGAGGTTCTCGGTTCAAGCCCGAGCACCCCGATCCTCCCTTGACAAGGCAACACTTGCTTTCCTTTCCTATCAACAAATTGTAATATGCCGGTGACGCGGCGCGTCCACGCGCGGATCCGCGGGAGGGTCCAAGGGGTCGGGTTCCGTTATTTCGCGCTGGAGGCGGCGGGGCGTTTGGGCGTATCCGGGTGGGTACGCAACCGTCCCGACGGTGGAGTCGAGTTGGAGGCTCAAGCCGCGCCCGAGGCTCTGGAGTCGTTCTTGGCGGAGGTCCGGCGAGGGCCTCCTTTTTCGCGCGTGGATTCGGTGGAGCTTCAAGAGATCCCTAATCTGGGGGAAGAAGGGACTTTTCAGATTCGAGGAGCGTAAATGGAACCCAGCACGGACTCGATCAGCCAGTATTTCAAGGGAATCCAGAAGCTGGCGCAAATGAACCGTGAGGACATGCATGTCCTCTGGAAGAAGGCCAAGCGCGGGGACCGGGCCGCCAAGCAGAGCATCATGGAGGTTAACCTGCGCCTCGTAGTCCCCATCGCCAAGAAATACCAGCGTCAAGGCATCGAGTTCCTCGACCTGATCGAGGAGGGAAACCTCGGCCTCATGCACGCCGTCGACAAGTTCGACCCGCGCAAGGGGTACCGCTTCTCGACCTACGCCTCGTATTGGATCGAACAGTCCATCCGCCGCGCGGTCGAGGAGCAGTCAAAGACGATCCGCATCCCACCGCACGCCTGGGAGGCGCTGCGAAAATGGCTCAAGGAATGGGAGCGCATGCACGCCCTCATGGGCCGCGACCCGACGCTGGCTGAGATGGCCAAGCGCATGCATTGGACCGCGCGGCAGGTAAGGGGGGTGCTCGACGCGGCCGAGGCGGCCAAGGGGATCGGGTCGCTGGAGGCCCCCGTGGAAAGCGAGGACGATAACATCACGGTCGAGGACATGATTTCGGAGTCCGATGCCCAATCCCCCGAGAACCTGATCTCGATCCTCAAGCTGCACGACGAGTTGAGCGAGGCGATGGGCGAGATCGGCGAGCGCGAGCGCATGATCCTCGAGTTCCGCCACGGCCTCACGGGACAGACCCCCATGACGCTCGAGGAGGTGGGCAAGCGCTTGAAGCTCTCGCGCGAGCGCATCCGCCAGATCGAGGAGCGCGCCTTGCTCCGCCTGCGCCGCGTGGCCAACCGCATGGGGCTCATCGAGGTCAGCGAGCCTCGGCCGCTGCCTACGCCGAACCTCCAGCCAGGCTGGAACGCGCCCAAGCCCAAGACGGACATCCTGGGCCAGGTGATCCCCGCAGGCCGGCGCACAGCGCCCGCACCGGCGCGAAAAGCCCCGCGCAAGCTCCTCTTCTCGGTGGCCAAGAATTCCTCGAAATCCCGCAACGGTTCCAAGAAACGGCGATGAAAAGGCCGAGCGCGGCTGACGGCATAGCCCAGATTAAGGACCTCATCCGGGACGTGCCGGATTTTCCGAAGCCCGGCATCGTGTTCAAAGACATCACGCCGCTATTGGCGGACGCGGAGGCATTTAAGTCCCTCATCGAGCTCATGGCGGCGCCATATAAAGGGAAAGGCATCGAGCAGATCGCCGGGATCGAATCCCGCGGATTCCTTTTGGCCACCGCGATGGCCTACCATCTGGGGGCCGGGGTGATCCCGATCCGCAAGAAGGGGAAGCTGCCGCGCAAGACGATCTCGGTGAGCTATGCCTTGGAATACGGAACGGACACCGTGGAGGCGCACGCGGACGCCGCCCGCTCGGGCTCGAAGATCCTGCTGGTCGACGACGTGCTGGCGACCGGGGGGACGGCTTCGGCCTCTTTACAGCTGCTCGAGCAATTGGGAGCCCGAGTCGTGGGAGCCAGCTTTCTTATCGAACTTGATTTCCTCAAGGGCCGCGAGAAGCTACGCGAACACGCAGTCGAATCCCTCATCCATTACTAGAGATTATGGGCCCCTCCGCCGATGCGGCGCAGCTGGAAATCTTCCGACGCATGGCGCCGCAAGAAAAGCTGGCCCTCGCTTCCGAGCTTAGGGAGATCCATCTCGATATGCTGGCCGCAGGTCTGCGGGCTCGGCGCAGCGACGCGTCCGAGGAAGATATCCGCCTGGAAGTTCTAAAACTCATCCTCGGTGATCGGCTCTTTCAGGCCGCCTACACGCGATCTTGAGCCAGGACGCCGTCCTTAAAAAATTATTCTCCCAACTCGACGGCCTCGGCATTCGCCACATGCTGACCGGCTCCTACGCGTCCAATATCTATGGCCGCGTCCGTTCTACATTCGACGCTGATATCGTCGTCGCACTGCATGCCCCGGAGCTCAGCCGCCTGATCGAAGCCCTGGGAAAGGACTTTTATTTCGATGCGGCCAATATGACAGAGATTAAAGATGCGGGCGGCCAATTCAACGCGATTCATCGACCCTCGGGACTTAAGATCGATTTTTACCTAGCTCGGGATCAAGAAGTGCTCTCCCGGTCACGAAGGTATCCTCTTTGGGGAATAGAGGTATCCGTGATTTCCCCGGAAGACCTCATTCTTGCCAAACTGGTCTGGGCAAAAGAGGGGGGGTCCGCACGACAGCTAGAGGATGCAAAGGGTATCCACGAAGTTCAGCGGGACAGTTTGGACACGAGATATCTTCGTTCAAAAGCCGCCAAGCTTTCGGTACTCGATACGCTCGATCGAATCCTAACCTAACCGCCGGACATGCGTTTACGAATCTTGTACAATGCTTGTCGCGCCCCCGTAGCTCAATGGATAGAGCTAGCGCGTCCTAAGCGTTAGATGGTGGTTCGATTCCGCCCGGGGGCAAATTTATGAGCAAACAATGGGCCAAACAAGAGCTTAAGCACGATCCTCTAGCGGGCTCGGTGGGCCGTCTGAGCGCCTGGATCGAGGCCAACCGCCGCAATTTCTTGATTGGTCTCGGCGCGCTGCTGGCGGTACTGGTAGCGGGGGGAGTGCTCGCCCGCAATTGGATCAATCGGAAAAACGAGGCCTGGGAGCGCCTGTCCCTGGCCCAATCCTACGCCTTCCGCGGGGACAACGATGCTTCCCTGGCCCAAATCAAGTCCCTGACTGAAAATTTCGATTTAAACGAAGCTGCGGCTTTTGGCCTCCTCTTCGCGGCCGATCTGCATTACCGGCAGGCTCGTTATAAGGAAGCGGCCGATGCCTACCAGAAAATCGTGGAGGCCCAGCGGCCCAAACGCCTGGTCCCGGTCGCTCTCGCGAATATGGGTCTAGCCTTGGAGGCAGGCGGCGATTATAAGGCGGCGGCCGACAGCGACCAACGCTTCCTCGATGCTTTTCAAGACCATTTTTTAGCTCCCCAGACGCATGCCGCCTTGGCCCGCTGCCTGGAAGCCCTGGGACAGAAAGAGCAGGCCCGTACCGCGCTGCAGCGTATTTCGCTCCTCTATCCCGATACCTATTGGGCGCAATGGTCCCAAGCCCGCCTTAAGTCCTAAAAAAACCAATCTCCGTCGAGGATTTTGTCCGCGGATACTCATCAACACAAGATAACAATAGACAGCCCCAAAAAATTTTAGATAGACATATAAATTGCTTGACAGCTTTATAACGCTTTAGTTACAATCGAGCCGCTCAGAAGGAGACCGAAAGGGCTCCTCAAAAAGCGTAGGCATCCCTCAACAACGAGGATGCTGAAAAAATCAGGCGTCCCGCGAAGGGATGCTTACGAAAATGGTAAGGAGGTCATACATGAAGAAGCTCCTGGGTGCGGCACTGGCCCTGGCCCTCGTGTTTCCTTCGGGCCCGGCAAGCAGCGCCGAATTACTCAAGAACTTAAAGGTCAGCGGAGGCCTCGACTTGCAACACACCAGTGGGCGCAACGTCGTGGACTTCGTGACCCGAGCGCCATCCAATGGCGGCGCGGCCACCAACAACGATCGGCTCGCCACCACGGCGACGCGGGTCGTCCTGGGGCTGGGTTGGGATCTGCTCGATGACGTGCACGCCAAGGTCACGCTGCGCAAGAACGATCGTCCTTGGGGTAATGTCGGAACCGGCGGCCAGGGCGCGGGTGCTCAGGGCGGCGGTATTGGCAATCAGGCCATCGATGGGGGCGGCGCTCTCGGCAACACCTACATCAACGAGGCCTATGTCAAGATCGACAAGCTCTTCGGCAGCCTCGACAGCACCTTCGGCCGGCAGTTCTGGGGCGAGCCAGGAGATCTGATCGCCTTCTGGGGACCTAAGAACGCCTATGGCCTCCCGGTCACGGCGATTGATGCCGTGAGCGTGATGGGCTCTTGGGACTGGTTCGACTTCGCGGGCATCGTGGGGCAAAACCGGGCGAACGCGATCGGCACCGTCGCCAGCGGCGGCGGCGCGGTCACGGACCAGGATGTCCGGGGCATCAACCTGGGCATCAAGCCGCTTCCCATCAAGACCTCGGTCTTCCTATGGAACGTGGTGACCCATAACAACGGCGCGCTGGGCAACCAAGGCCCAGCCACCACGGGTCTTAACGACAACCTGTGGGTGTACGGCTTGAAGATCAAGGGAGAGGCGATGGGTGGATGGGCCGGGCTCACCTTGGCCTCCAACGGCGGCCAAAACCGCACGGGCGTAGCATCGTCCAACTACATCGGAAAGGCGGCCCTGCTCGATCTCGGCTATAAGGCCGATATCTCGGGCGTGGGAGGCCTGACTCCCTGGTTCAACTGGGGATGGGGCAGCGGTCGGCATGACTCCATCACCAACAAGAACGAGACCTTCATGTCGGTGGCCTCCGATTATCGACCGGGCGTCATCTACGGGCGCTTTAACAGCGCGGGCTTGACCAACCTCGGCAGCGGCATCACGGGTCTTACGACCTACGATGGCGTCGCCGGCGTCGCGAGCCCGGGTCTCAGCAACCGGCTCATCTGGGGCGGCGGCCTGAAGTTCAACCCCAGCATGTGGAGCAAGCTCGGCGCGGGCGTGTCGTACTGGAACTTCAACTACGCCAACGCCACCCGCGCAGGCACCGTAGCCCCGGTGGCCAGGGGTAACCGGCATATCGGCTCGGAAATCGACTTCCAGGTCGATTGGGCGCACTCCGAGAACGTGGGCCTTTCGGCGGGATGGGCGACCTTCCAGCCGGGCGGCTTCATTAAGGAGACGATCCGAGCGGCCGGTCCAGCAGTCCAGCAGGGCAATAATCCGGCCACGCTGGTCTTCGCCGATCTGAACATCAAGTTCTAAGCGAAGGGTACGCAAACCCCCCCGGCGCTTGCGCCGGGGGGGTTTTTCTTTTGATTTGAATGTCATATTTGCTACGATTTCGCGCAATGCTGCCGCGTTCCTTCGCGCTCTTGGCCGCGTTTCTTCCCTCGTGGGCGCATGGCGCGGCACTGGACGTCAGCACCGATTACCGGCTCCGCGCCCTTTCCTATAAGAATCTCGATTTGCGGGGGCCGAGCAACGACCGCTCCTTCATTACCCAAAACGCAAGACTCGGGGTGGCCGTAAAAAACATACAGCTGGAAACGGGCGAGACCGACGCACCGAGCATGGACGTGGTCCTGGCCTTAAGAGGCATCGGCGTGGCAGGGTCCACCGGGCCGCTGCAATCGCCTTTCGACCGAATCGCCGAACGGTATCCCAATACCGCTTTTATCCCGTACGTGGAAAGCGCCTTTATCAAAACCCATGGGCTTTTCGGACGGCCGATCGATCTAACGATCGGACAACAGCCCTTTACGCTCGGCAGCGGGCTGCTGTTGGCCGATGACGGGGTAGGCCTGCCGGGCCTCGCGGTCCGGGGAACGCTTCCCTGGTGGGAAATGAAGGCCGAGGGCTTCGTATTCCAGCCGCGCAACAATCAGTCGAGCGGAAACAGCCTGATGCTGTTCGGCTTTTCCTTGGAACTCCCTTCCGAGGGCAATTGGGGCCTACACCAACTCATCGAAAAGGACCGGAGCGATCAGGTGTTGCTCGGCCATAGAGTCAGCAAGGCCACGCGCAGCTTCACCAGCGTGCGCTATCAAATCAGCTATGGGCCGATGTTCTTCGATGGGGAAGCGGCCATAGAACGCGGGAACGCGACCCCTACCGGCCCGAACCCTCTCGACCATCCCATCACCTTCAACGGCAATGCCCAAGTGATGCGGGCCAAATGGAAACAACCCTTTTGGAAGGGGGGGGCCGAAGGCATCGCCCGCCTGACCGCCGCCCGAGGCAGCGGCGACAACATCACCTCTCCTACGACCAGCGGCGCCTTCTTCCCCACGCGGGGTCATCGCTTCGACGGCCTAGAACGAGCGGGCTTCGGCGAATTTTTCGGCGCAACCCCCTTCGACGCCTTCGGGGGCTTTTCCAGCATGACCGCCAACGGCCTGCCTCCGGGGGTCAGCGGCATCATTTCACTGGGATTGGGTATTACGCCCCCCGCTTACCGCGGCATTATCCTAGACATCGATTATTGGCTGTTCCAGGCCGACCGCAACAGTTCGGGGCCCGCGCGCACCCTGGGCAACGAGTTCGATTTCCGCCTCCGCTACGGCTTCCGCGATCGCTTCAACGTTTCGGCCTCTGCCGCCTTCTTCAAGGCCGGGCCTGCCATCAGCACCGGCAAGGGCAGCGCTCGGCGCTTCATGCTGGAAGCCTCGGCGCGATTCTAATAGCCCATTCTTTGCCATAATAGACTTAATTTTTGACTTAATTATTATTTTAAGTCACAAAAATAGATGACCTAGGCATTTTTTATGCATATATTAAGCCCTGTCTGCATATAATTGACTTATATATTAATTAATGACATACTTAGGTCATGCCGGATGCGCGCCAATACCGACTTCGCCTAAAGCTGCCCGGTGGCGCCGAGTTCGAGGCCGAAGGAGACCCCGAGTTCATACTGGCCGAACGCCGGGCGTTCCTTTCGGAGCCGGCCAAGAACTCGGAGGCGCCTCACTGGCCCAACGTACTGGAAAACAAAGCCGGAACCCTTCAATTGCGCGGCAAACTGAGACCTCCCAACACCGAACAAGAGGCCTGCTTGCTGCTCATGGCGGGGGCCTCCCAGCTACTCCAATTGACCAAGCCGACGGCCGCGCAGCTCGCCCGCTGGCTGCGGGCCTCCGGATACCCGGTCCAGCGCGTCGATCGAGCCATAATGGAAACGGTCCGAAACGGTCAAGTGCTGGCCTCGGGTAGCCGCCGCGCTCGGCGCTATGAGCTGACGGGGCCTGGCCGCGCCAAGGCCTTCCTGCTGGCCCGCGAACTCGAGGCCCTGCTAGAAAATAACCCCCTAGCCGCTTAATTTGAGCCCATAAAATGTGGACTACTCGCACATTACTTGTGATAATATATATTATGTTTCTTATTTGGCCTGCCCAGCCACATACCAACTACTCATAAGGCCTCTCGTAAAACAATGATTTTCATCGCAAAATTAGTCAGAATTCCCGAAGCAGCTACAAGCGCTCTTAGATTTCCTAAATTAGCAGTCTTTTTTACGTCGAATTAAGTTCGGCCGCGCTCCCATGGCGCCTAGAATCAGCAGAAGCTTTACGAAAAGTTGGCAACTTTTCGTAAATTTATAGGCGCCCTAAAGGGCATAAAAAAACCATGGCAGGATGCTTCGGGATCGGCCAAAAGCTGGCAGCTTTCGATAAAAACCAGCAAGGGGGGCCGGGGAACCTTTAGGGCTTAAAGAGGCGCCAGGCGATCAACGAATACCCCAAAAGAAGCAACGGCGGGGAAAACCATGAGGCGAGATTGCTCCCCAAGGTATCGGTAAAGGGAAGAAGAAAAAAACCAAGAAACAGGCAAGCGAGTCCGATCCAAAGAAGCCGCTTTCGTGAAAAGACGAAAGAAGGCTTTAAGGCCGGCTGCGGCGGCGGGGAAGAAATCCTTTGATGGTTTTTAGCGCTCATGCCGGATCAAATCCTCGTAGAGTTCACGCCGCCGTACTATGCTAAATCCCGCTTCCCCAACCAAGACCTCCGGAGGACGAGGCCTGGAGTTGTACTGGGAAGCCATGGAAAAACCATAGGCGCCGGTTTTAAGAACCGCCAATAGATCTCCCCCCTCCAGAGGCGGCAGGCGGCGGCGTTTCGCCAAAAAATCCCCTGATTCGCAGATCGGACCCACCACATCGAACTCTTCCATGGTTTTTTTAGACTCGCGAATCGGCAGGATCGGATGATGGGCTCCATAGAGCGACGGTCGAAGCAGGTCGTTCATGGCGGCGTCGACGACGAGAAAACGCGCGTTCGCCCCCTTTTTCCGATAAAGGACGCGCGTAATTAGGATTCCAGCATCCGCGACAAGATACCTTCCTGGTTCGAGAATTAATTCCACCGGCAATCGCTCAAGCTCGGGCAAAAGGACCCGGGCGAGCTTGCCCGGATCCAGTATCTTTTCTCCGGGTGCGTAAGGTACTCCGATCCCCCCTCCTAGGTCCAGGAATTCCAGGTGGCACCCTTGCTTGCGCAATTTCCCTTCAGTCTCCAGCATGGCCTTCAAGGCCTTCTTGAATGGCTCCGTCACGACGATCTGGGATCCGATATGGCAGTGTAGGCCTTTCGGCCGCAGCCATGGATCCGCCGAAGCCCGCTTATAAAGCGCAATCGCCTCTTCTTGGGATACGCCGAACTTGGTGTCCGCCCCGCCGGTGGCGATATGGGCGTGTCCGCCTGCATGGATGTCCGGATTGAGGCGGATCGAGATCGATGCCTTCAGCTTGAGTCGCCGGGCTACGCTCCGCAGGGCCTCGAACTCCTCGGTTGACTCCACATTAACGGCCTTGATTTTTTCCCGCACCGCCAGTGCCAGCTCCTCCTGGGTCTTCCCCACCCCGGAGAAAAGCGTGCGTTCCGGAGAGAAGCCGCAGCCTAAGGCGCGGCGCAATTCCCCCCCCGAGACGACCTCGGCCCCGGAGCCCAGCCCCGCCAGCAGGCGGCAGACACCTCCGTTACTGTTGGCCTTGAGCGCGTAGCAGATCAGCGGCGCCTTCTTGGAAAAGGCGCGCCGAAGCCGCTCGAAACGGTCTCGGATGGTGTCGGCGGAATAGACGTAGACGGGAGTCCCGGTCCGCTGGGCGATCTTCTCGATAGGCACGCCCTCGATTGCCAAGCGGCCGTCCCTATAAGCAAGCGACGCATCGGCTAAATCGCTTCTGGTTGGCATAGGTCTAGGGGGATTTTTCCAAATATGTTCATGTCCGTCCAATGTCAAGGACTCGGCGCCTCCTTCACGGAGCGGGGCCTAGACCCTCTCACGCGCGAGCTTGCGCCCACGCTTGTCCAGCCAAGTGGGTTTTCAGAAAAGCGGCCCCAAGTAGACGTAAAAGACGCCCGGGGTGTTGGCGGTAGTCGGCCGGGCGTAATCGAAGGCTAGCACGAGCGGGAAGAGCTGCAGGATGAAGGCGTGCAGGCGCAGTCCCGCCCCAATCGACTGGTTGATGTCCCCCCACCGGGCGGTGGCCAGCTGCCTCCTGCTGTTCCACACGTAGCCGGCATCGGTGAACACGGCTCCCGTGACGGCCTTGAAATAAAAGTCCGGGAAAAAATACCACATGTAATAATCCATGTTTTTCCATACCGGAAAGCGCCACTCCGCGGTCGTCAACAACGCTCGGTTGCCGACATTCTCCACGACGCTGGCGGCGTATCCCCTAATGCCTCCGAGCCCACCGAGCTGGAATTGATGGCGGTTGGGCCCGTTGCTGTCCGCGATGAATCCCTTGAGCGCCAGCGCGCTCCAGGAACCCGTCGGGATGAATTGGTGGGCGATGGCGGCGAAGGTATTGTAGCGGACGTTTCCTCCCAGGTTGGGGTAGGCCGATTGAAATCCAAGCCTCAGCCGCGATCCGAACGTGGCCACCAGGTAACGGCCCCCCACGGTGTCGCGCACGAAAGCCGCCGAGGCGATCCGCTCCCGCTGCTCGTTGTTGGCGGCAGGATTTCCGGGATAGCTCCTGGAGTTTTCGACCGACGCGAGCAGGGTCTCAATCCGGTGGAACCGGTCGAGCGGGTAGGCGGCCCCGGCGATCTGAGCGTGCGCCGATTGGTTGGCCGTGGTCCGATTGGTCGGATCGGTCGCGTTTTCCTGAATCACGCCTACCGCGGCTAGGCTTAACTGCGGCCTGAAGCGCCTGTAGGCGTATTGCGTCTGATAATTATAATACCCCTGTCCCGTATTCATCGTGGTCATGGCGCCGAGTTGGTGATTGCCCAGCATGTCCGATCCCTGCCAATACCCCATCAGGAACAGGCCGCCCTGCGAGGAATAAAACAGCGCCGGCAGCAGCAGGTCCGTCGAGAACTTAAATCCATAGGGACGGGCCTCTCCGAGATCAGCAGCCGCGGTCGAGCGCCATACCGCGCCCCTCCAAGTGGACGTGCTAATCGACATGCCGGGCAGGCGTTCGGGCGCGGAGCCGATCTGCAGCGAGGAGGGGCCCGGCAGGAATTTGGCCTCAAGCACCGGCTCATTTAGCAGGCTCGCCCGTCTGGCACGATAAATATGGACGCTATTGCGGCGGAAAGAGGAAAAGGCGATCTCGCCGGCCGGCGTGTAGATGGGCGTGAGGCTCGCCCCAATGCTCCGCGTCAACCTCCAAACGCGACCTGACTCCAGCTCCAACTCGTAGATATCCGCGAAGCCCTTTCCCTGCAGACCGAAAAGTATCCGCCTGCCATCCGCGGAAAAGACGGGGTCCCGCGCCTCGCCCGCGAGCTCCAAGAGGCGTTGGGTCTTGCCGGTCGCCAGGTCGACCCGATAAAGGCGGCGCTGATAGGGATGCCCGCTAGCCTCGAGCTTCACCTCGGAGCTGTATATCAGGTATCTGCCGTCCGGAGAAAAGGCCGGAGATTGGTCGTCAGCCGGATCATTGGTTACCGCCTCGATTCTCCCCGATGTTCGGTCGAGCAGATACAGGTTCGTGACGGAGTCCTTCATTCCCGTGAACGCGATGCGCCGTCCGTCCGGGGAGAAAGCAGGTTCGGAAGCGGTCATGAAGCCAGGTAGGGGAACGCGGCTTAGGCGGCCGCGCCGGAGGTCGTAGAGGAACAGTGATTCCCGGTGATTTTTTTGCCCGACGAACGCCAAGGTCCCGCCGTCCGGCGAGAGGGCGAGCACCCTCGAGAGCTGCACGAAACGCCCGAGCTCGATGTTCTCTAACCTAACGAAGCGCCGCAGCACCAGCGCCCTCCGCCGTCCGGTATGGAGGTCCTGGATCATGACGGTCGGTGGATGGCCGGCCCTGGTGCTTATATACGCCATGCGCCGACCGTCGGGAGTGAACACCGGGCTTGTATTGAACTCCGGCAGGGTGCTCGTGCCGGTGGTCAAACGGACGCCAAAGGCCGTCGGCTCCTGGAGCCTCTCGCGGCGGAGGACCCGTCGATAGCGCTCCTCCAGGAATTCGCGCCATTTCTTGTCGAAAGCGAAGATGTCCATGCCGACGAGCTCCTGAAGCATCGCATTGGACTCGAAACGGGACTCGAACAGCCGGAGCATTTCCCCGATCTTTTCCTGCCCATACTGGGAGGCGACGAACTCCATGAGGGTCGCCCCGCTCTTGTAGGCCAGCGTCACCTGATGGGGCTTTAAGTGGCTGAAATGCTCGAGCTTCCACAAGGGGATGAGCCCCCCCGAGGTCGCCGCGTCGCGGACGTAATATTCCTGGGTAGTATCGTCGAGCCCGGCGGTGAAATATTCCGCCATGCCCTCCATCATCCACAACGGATAGACGACCGATTTGAGTATCCGCGCCGACTTCCAAAAACCCGAGACCAAAACGCTGTACTGGAATACATGAACTAGCTCGTGCGTCGCGACGTCATCGAGCCATTGCTTAGTGCCATCGTTATAGATCATGAAGCGGTCCTTGAACGCTTCCGTCACGCCGCCCGTACCGTCACCCACCTCGACGATGTTCGACTGCTGCATGTCGTTGACGCTGGCGTACAGGAAGAAGGGCCGACGCTCCTTGAAGGTGGCCGATAGACCGCGGGAAATCTTGGCATACGCCTTTTCCAGGATATCGGCGGCGGCCGGCACCAGCGGCTCGGAGCCTTCGTAATAGTGGATGTCGAAATGCTCGGTCGATCGGATCTGCCAGTGGAAATCGCGCAGGACGACGTGATTCTGACCGAAACCCTGCCCTTGGGAAGGGCACGCGATCAGCGAGAGGGTGGCCGCGAGCAGGCGGCCTCTCATTTTTTGCGAGTTGAGGAGGACCGGGAGCGGACCAGCCGCTGTGCCGACTGGATTGCCCTCAAGGCGGCCTTGGCCTTGGCGTGCTTCGGATCGAGCTTGAGTATCTCCTCCCAGTGCGATTGCGCGAGGGCCGTCACCTTAAGCTTGTCGTAAACCGTGGCCATGGCATTGTGCACGACCAAGGGAGAGAGGCCCTCCAAGTCCGGCGCCCCGTCGACGGGCTTGACCCGCTCGAAATGCTCGCGGGCCCTCTCCCAATCCTGGGATTCTAGGGCCATTTGGCCCAGATGAAAATGCGCGCGGCGCCGCCAGGCGGGCCGTTCGGAGAGCTTTTCGAGAATCTCGGCGGCCTCCCCGGCGCGCTTGGCGCCCACCAGGCTCAAGGCCAGATTCTCCTCGACGACCGGATCGGAGCGGCGCCGCAGGAGCAGGCGATAGTGCTCCGCGGCTTCCTCAAAGCGGCCATTCTGGTAAAGCAGCTTGGCCAAGAGTAAGCGGGTTTCGCGATCCTCCGGCACGTTTCTCAAGAATCTTTGGTAGGACGCCACCGCGTAGGGGTAAAGTCCTTCCTCCTGGTACATCACCCCCAGGTAGTAGAAGATCTGCGGCGACGTGGAGCCCAAGCGCCTGGCCTCCTCCAATTCGTTGATCGCGACGGGATAAAACTCCTTGCCTTTCTGGAAATGCAGCCGCCCCGCCTCGACCAGCGCGCGAATGTCCTCGGGGTTGGATTCCAAACGTTCCAACGTGGCCTTGAGCTGGGCCTCAAGAGCCGGCGCCGGCAGGAATTGGAAATCCCTGCGCGGGAAGGAATTATCTCCCGAGCGCCCGGCCAATCCCCACAGCAGCACCCCGGCCAAGGCGCTGATCGCCAGCAGAGCCACGACGGCCCTCGCCGCCTCGGGATCGGCGAGAATCTGCGAGAGATGCTGGCGCCTTCGCGTCAATGCCCCTCCTCCGGATTGAGTAGCTGACCCAAGGTGAGCGCCGGTGCTCCCTTTAGATAGCGGGCGACGCGCTTGCGGTCCTGCACGTCCTCATAGCGCCTAATGGACACCGTAAGCTCGAAGGTATTGTAGTTGACGCCGATGACAATCGCCGAAACCTCCTCGCCGACCTTAGGCCAAAGGGGAGGAGCCTCCTTGCGGGCGTCGCTCGCCGCCTCCGGCCGCAACTCCGCGCGCGGCAATTCGTTGGCGGGGCAAAACGCCGTGACCGAATCGTTAAGCTTCATCCGCACCCCATCGGAGGCGGCCTCCACGATCTTACCCTTGACCACCGTTTTGGCAGGATACTTCTTTTTCAAATGATCCGCAGGATTGGCGGTCAATTGGCGTAAGCCCAGGGCGATGCGCCCGGATTGGGCATCCACCCGAAGTACCTTCGCGCGCACCTTGCTCCCGTAAGCCAGGGCCGCCTTCGCCTTCTCCGGGGCCTTCCAGGCGACGTCCTCGGTCGCGATGAAGCCCTGCGCGGCGCCAAGCTGCACCGTCACACCCGAAGGACTCGACGGGCCGACGCGGCCGATGAGCACGTCGCCCACCTTGATCCTTTCGAGTAGCTTGGCCTTGCGCTTTTGGTTCTCCTCCTCGAGCACCGCCTTCCGCGAGAGGATCAGCTGGCCCTTGGCCGCGTCCATCTCAATGATATAGCAGCGCACCCCAGTGCCGACCAGGGCTTGCGGCTTTCGGACCGGGCGCAGGTCCGCCAACGAGGAGGGAAGGAACGCCGGCACCCCACCCACGTCCACCAGGAAGCCTCCCTTGACCGCGGAGCCCACGGTCCCGCGCACGCGGGTCTTCTCCTGAAAGGCCTTCTGGGCCTGGCTCCACCCAAGGGCGCGGCGTGCCTTCTTATGGGAAAGAACCGCCGGGGTGTCTCCCTTCCCATAGCTTACCAGGACGACCGGGATACGGCTGCCGACGGCGGGAGGAGGGGCAAATTCCGCCAGGGGAACCATCGCCTCGCGCTTTTCGCCAATATCGGCCAGGACCTGGTCCCCTTGCACCTGTACCACCTTCACCCAAACGATCTCGCGCGCCTTGAGCTTCTCCTGGAATTGCGCGGCTTCCGCCAAGAGATCCTCCATGCTCATCTCGCCCGCCGGACTGTTCTCCATGTCACCACCTCGCTCCGTCATAATCGGGAAATCGCCTCCATGACTTGGTCGGAAAAAATCTGGCACTGCTCCCGCTCCCCTGCGAAGCGCATCGGCGGGCCGAAACGAATGCCGATGGGGCGGACCGCCGGGAAGCGGTCGGTGTTGAGCATCCGAGCGGGCACCACGGAGGCACCGGAGGCGTACGCCAAAAAACCCGCGCCCGGCTTGCCGCGGCCTAGCCCCCCGGTACGCGAACGGGTTCCTTCGGGGAACATCACCAGGCACCCGTCCTTGCGCAGCACCGATAGGGCCCACTTGATCGCAGCGATGTCCCCGCGGCTGCGGTCTAAGGACTGACCGCCGTTCTCCCGCAACCACCAGCCGAGGCCAGGGATCCTAAAGAGCTCCTCCTTGGCTAGGAAGCGCGTATGGCGCACGCGTTGTGAGGCGATGACCGCGAGAAAGCCGTCAAGCCAGCTGACATGATTGCATGCGATAATCACCGGACCGGATGCCGGGATATGCTCGATGCCCTCGAAGCGCAGCCCCCAAAGGCTGTCGAGGGCCAATGGGATGATGACGTGCGACGCGCGCCCCACCCAGGTTTGCTCGAGCGTCATAACTTGAAAATAGCCTCCATCACCCGGTCGGCGAAGGCCTGGCAGTCCGCGCGCTCGGCTTTTCCCTGAAAACGCAGCAAGGGGCCGAAGCTGACCCGCAATTTCGCGCGGCCGGGGAATTTTTCGGTGTCGCGCAGGCGCGCCGGCAGCACCGGAGCCGCGGCATGATAAGCCATGAAACCGATGCCCGGCTTCGGGCGCAGCGGCGCGCCGGTGCGCGAGCGCGTCCCCTCCGGGGCGACGACGACGCAGCCTTCTTGCCGCAGCACTGAAAGAACCCAACGGATCGCGCCGACATCCCCATGCCCCCGGTCCAGGGGAACGACGCCGTTGTTGCGAAAAAACCACGTGACGAAGCGGTTCTTGAACAATTCCTGCTTGGCGATGAAACGCGGGTAGCGCACGGGGTCTAAGGCAACCGCGATGGCCACCGGGTCGAGCCAGTGGACATGGTTGTGGGCGACGATCAGGCGCCCCTCCGGCGGGACGCCTTCTAGGCCGTCGACGCGCAATCCCCAGAAGTTCCGCAACAGGAAGCCGACCGTGGCCTGCATGAAGTCATTGAGCCGGGTGGGGCTTTCGGCGGCGTTCATCGCTTCCCTCTGCGTCCGTTCATCCGGACCCGTACACGGCGGAGTATCTTGTCGGCCACCTGGCGGAGGCTCAAGCGGGTCGAATCGATGACGATGGCATCCTCGGCTTGGCGCAAGGGGTTGATCTTGCGTTCCAAGTCCTGCACGTCGCGCGCGACGATGGCCTCCTGGATCTTGAGCAGGCTCACGTCGTGCCCGGAGGCCTTAAGTTGGCGGTAGCGGCGCTGGGCGCGCTCCTCGATCGACGCGTCGAGGTACACCTTGACCTCGGCGTCCGGGAAAACGTTCGTGGTGATGTCCCGTCCCTCCATCACGATGCCGCCGTCCTTGCCGAGCTCGCGCTGCAGCATGCGCAGGTGCTGCCGGACACCGGGCACGCCCGCGACCACGCTGGAGTTTTTACTTACCTTCTCGTCGCGGATCTGGAGGGTGACCCCTTCCCCGTCGAGGTAGGTCTTGAGCGTGGTACCCTCCTCGGTGGGCTTAAACTCCCACTTGAGGCGCTTGGCCAGCTGCGTCAAGGCGGGGCCGTCGCCGGGATCGAGCCCCTCCTCTAGGGCCTTCCAGGTCAGGGCGCGGTACATTTCGCCCGTATTGATAAAGTGGTACCCGAGGCGCTTGGCGACCAGGTGGCCGACGGTCGACTTGCCCACGCCCGCCGGGCCATCCATCGCGATGATCCAGCGCTTGCGCTTGGCCGCTTTGACGCTCATGGAGAGTCCCCATTGAGCGCCGTGGGCAACGCCGCGATCAGGATCCGGTTTTCCGCCGCGGACGCCACGGAAATGCGCACGTGATGGGCCAGCCCGTATTCGTCCAAGGGCCGGATGATCACGCCGAACTTGAGCAGGCGATTGAACAGGGTCCGGCCCTCCGTCTCGCAATGCACGAAAAGGAAGTTCGCCGCGGAGTCGGAAACCCCGAAGCCCTTGTCGCGCAGCTGCGCGGCGAGGATCTCGCGGTTCTTGACCGTCAGCGACACCCCGCGCCTTAGAAACGCCGAATCCTTGAGCGCCTCGAGCGCTGCCCTCTGGGCCAGCAGGCTGACGTTGAACGGCATCCGGATGCGGTCGAGCCAGCTGACCAGCTCCGCGTCGCCCACGCCGTAGCCGACCCGCAATCCCGCCAACCCGTAGGCCTTCGAGAAGGTGCGCAGCACGACGACGTTGGGGTGCTTGCGCACCAGCTCGGGAATCGAATCATGATAATCGTCGCGGCCGCAGGCGTAGTGATAATAGGCCTCGTCGAGCACGACGAGCGTCGCCGCGGGGACCCTTTTGAGCAAGGCCGCGACTTGGGACCGGTCGTTGTAGGTTCCGGTCGGGTTGTTGGGACTGGCGATAAATAGCATCTTGGTCCGGGGAGAGACGGCTCGCCCCATGGTCTCTAAATCATGCGTCCAGTCGACCATCGGCACCTCGATGACGCGGGCACCCATGAGCATGGACTGCTGCTTGAAGCGGATAAAGCCGTATTGGGAGACGATAACCTCGTCGTCGGGAGACAGGAAGGCCTCGCAGAGCAGTCGGATGATCTCGTCGGAGCCGTTGCCGACGATCACCTGTCCCGGCGAGACCCCGAGCTCCCTGGCCAAGGCCTGCCGCAACAGCGGGCTGGCTCCCTCGGGATAGAGGTGGAGCTCACGGGCGTGCTTTTTCACGGCGGCGAGGGCCCTCGGGGAGGGACCCAGGAAATTCTCATTAGAGGCCAGCTTGACGACGCGCCGCAAGCCCAATTCCCGCTGCACCTCGGCGATGGGCTTTCCCGGGAAATACGGCGTGACGCCGCGCACGCAGGGTCGGGTCAACAGCTCGATTCCCATCAGACCCGCTCCCCTGGCAGGCCGATGAAGGCCATCATGCGCAGGTCCCTCTTGTCCCGCCGGAAGGAGTAGAAGCCTTCACCGCAGCAGGTGCATGACCGGCTCATCAAAATTCTCGCGGCATCGAGCCCTGATTCGACGAGTTGCCGACGGGCCTCCTCGCCGAGGTCGAGCCTGCCCTCGCGCGTCGCCTCCGGCCGGAACCGGGCCGCCACCTCCGGGCCCACGCGATAGCAACAGGCCCCGATATGCGGTCCGATGGCGGCTTGAAGGCCTTGGGGGCCGATGCCGAAGCGCTTAAACGCCCGCACACCGGCGCGGGGCATCCCCGCGGCGAGCCCGCGCCAGCCGGCGTGCAGGACACCGACCGCGCGAGCGCCGCGGTCCCACACGAAGATCGGCAAGCAGTCGGCGACGAACACCGCGCAGAGCCGCCCCGGCTCGGCGCAGACCCACCCGTCGCCCTCGGGCGGCTGCGCCTCTTCTCCCGCGGACCGCGGCTCGTGAATCGACGTCCCGTGCGTCTGGCGAAGCAGGAGGGGTCCCGCCCCTTTCCATCCAACCGCGCGTACGGCAGCGGCGCGGGAGCCTTCCTCGCGCATGTTGCCCAGCTCGCGCCCCGTCACGCCGTGCGTTATCCCGAGCGAACGAAGGCCCGCCTCCGAATAAAGACCGGCCTCCGCCGACCACGTGGACTCCAGGATCATCAGGCGGGGATATTCTCAACGACCGCCGGATCGGGCACGGCGGCCTTCATCGCCGGCGGCCGCCGCAACGGGCGCACCCACTTGGTGAAGCTGGAGGGCTTGAGCGAATACTCGTGGACGAGGCGGACCACCTCGGAGATCGGGGGGAAGCTCTCCCAATTAAGGCGCAAGATGCGCACGCCCGCCTGCTCCATCTCGCCGACGAACTGCTCGTAGTTGCTCTTAAGCATCCGGAGGTAATCGAGCGTGATGGTCTGCTCCATGACGCGCCCGCGCCTGCCGATGCGCTCCATGGCTGTCTCCGCCCTGCAGTCGAGGTAGATGAGCAGCTGGGGAAAGACCAGCTCGCGCAGGACCATATTGTCGAAGAGATCGAGATAGGTGTTGTAATCGAGGTCCGAGATGATCTTCTCCGGATGCTGGTTGAGCATACGTGCGAAGATCGTGTCTTCCCAAATGGTGCGGTCTTGGACGACGCCACGGATCTTCCCCAGGCTGATGCGCGTGACGAACTCGCGGTGCTGGCGGAAGCGGTGGTTGAGAAGCCACACCTGCATCATGGTGCCGTAACCCTTCATGTCCCGGTAGAAATGCTCCAGGTAGGGATTGCCGTCCACCTCCTCGAGGATCGGCTGGAAGTTAAGAGCCTTGGCCAAGTCGACCGTCAAAGTGGATTTTCCGACCCCGATGGTTCCTGCGATGCCGATATACCCTTCCGCGAACATATGTTACTCGCCCCCCCACGGGGGGCGAGTAGCGGGGGGCCCTCCCATGTTGTCTTTGGTTTTAATTGGTTTTTACCTCTTGTTCTATCCCTCTCATCGCCAGCTTGACGTCGTCCGGGTTTGAGGCTGCGGCCAGGACCTCCTCCTCGGCCACCAGGCCGTCCTTGTAGAGCTTGACCAAGGACTGGTTGAAAGTCTGCATCCCGTAAAAGGCCCCCTTGCTCAGGGCCTGGCTGATCCCGACGGAATTGTTCTCCTCGATGAGCTTCTTGACATGCGCCGTCACGATGAGGATCTCGATGGCGGGTATCCGACCGCCCTTAAGGCAGGCCAGGAGGCGCTGGCTGACGACCGCCTTGAGGCTGTCGGCCAGCTGGATGCGGATAAGCGCCTGTTGGTGCGGCGGATAGAGATCGATGATGCGGGCGATGGTCTGGATGGCGTCGATGGTGTGCAGGGTGCCGAAGACCAGATGACCCGTCTGGGCGGCGGTCAGCGCCGCCGAGACGGTCTCCAAGTCCCTCATCTCGCCCATCAGGATCACGTCGGGATCCTGGCGCATCGCCATGCGCAGCGCGTCCACGTAGGTCGCGGTGTCCTCGCCGATCTCGCGCTGCGATATCAGGCATTTCTTGTCGCGGTGGACGAACTCGATGGGGTCCTCGACGGTGATGACGTGCTCGGCGCGCGTCTCGTTGATGTAGTCCACCATGGCGGCCAGGGTGGACGACTTCCCCGATCCCGTGACCCCCGTCACCAGCACCAGCCCGCGGCTGTTGTCGGCGATCTTGCGCACGGTGGCCACCGGGAGGCGTAGTTCCTCGATGGTCGGGATCTTCATGCTGATGTAGCGCACGGCCATGCACAACAGCTGCCTTTGGCGGAAGGCGTTGACACGGAAGCGCGCCGTATCGCCGGCCTGGAAGGAAAAATCGCACTCCCCTTTCTGCTCGTAGACCTTCTTAGCCCGCGGGGTGATTACCTGCATCAGCATCGCCTCGATTTCCTGCCCGGTCACGAGATCCGCGGAAACCGCCTCGAGATTGCCGTCCACACGCAGGAAGGCCGGGGCGTTGGCTCGGACATGAAGGTCGCTGGCTCGCTTGTTGACCATCGTCTGGAGCAGGGTTTGCAGGTCCATTATTCTCCGTCCTTTATCTCAATTTTTTTAGCTTCCAATGTAGGAAAGCCGGCTTCGACCAATCCACCGGACCGCCAACCGGGGCCTCGGCCGGCGCCAGGGGAGTCCAATCCTCCGGCGGCAGCGCGCGCCCGGCATGCAGCAAGGCTCGGGGCGCCGGCTTTACCTTGCGCGCCGGAAAGCCGGTCGCGATCACCGTGATGCGTAAGGCTTCTCCCATGGAATCGTCGCGGGCGACGCCGAACTTGATCTTGGCCTCCGGGCTGCCCTTGCTCTGGATAAAATCCATCGCCTCCTTCATCTCGGCCAGGGCCAAGCGCTTGTCAGCCACCATGTTGACGAGCATGCCCTTGGCCCCATCGATGGAGACGTTTTCCAACAGCGGCGACTGGATGGCCGCCTTGGCCGCCTCCATGGCGCGGTTGGGGCCCGCGCCCTCGCCGACGCCCATATGCGCCTCGCCGGCGTTGGCCATGATCGATCGGACGTCGGCCATGTCCATGTTGATCTCGCCGGGGGTCGTGATGAGGTCGGAGATGCTCTGCACGGCCTGACGCAGCACGTCGTCGGCCTTCCGGAAGGCCTCGTCGCTGGAGGTGTCGTCGTCGGTCACGCCGAAGAGGCTGTCGTTCGGGATGATGAGCAGGGTGTCGACGAACGAGCGCATCTCGCGGATGCCCGTCTCCGCCTGCTGCTCGCGCACCCGCCCCTCGAATTTGAACGGGCGGCTGACCACCCCGATGGTCAAGGCGTTGGCCTCCTTGGCCAGTTGGGCGACGACGGGTGCCGAACCCGTCCCGGTCCCCCCGCCCATGCCGGCGGTGATGAACACCAGGTCGGCCCCTTCGAGCATCTCGCGTATCTGCTCCTTGGACTCCAATGCCGCCATCCTTCCCTTGGCCGGGTCGCCGCCGACTCCCAGGCCCTTGGTCAGGTTCTCGCCGATTTGCACGCGCAGCGCGGCCTTGCTCCGCCTCAGGTCCTGGGCGTCGGTGTTGGCGGCCACCAGCTCGACGTCGCGCAGGCCGGCCTCGACCATGCGGTTGATGGCGTTGCCCCCCGCCCCGCCCAGCCCGACCACCTTGATGACGGCGCGCAGCTCCTTGAGATCGTCGGCGCACTTGATCCGAACCATCCGTTCTCCTAAAACAGGTCCTCGAAGAAAGAGGAGATTTTCCGCCGCAGGCCCGCCGTCTTCCGGCCGAGGGTCCCTCCCCCTCCGGCCCAGGGGGACTGCGCCTGGGAGAACACGAGCAGGCCCAAGGCCGTGGCGTAGGTGGGGTTGATCAAGGGCTCGGGTACCGACACCAGTTCGCCGTGCGCCAGGCCGAGGCGCACGGGCATGTTGAGTATCTGCTCGGCGGCCTCGGGCATGCCTCGCAGCATCGCCCCGCCTCCCGTCAACACCGAGCCCACCGGCAACAGCATGTCCGCGAAATTGGAATTGGCCACCTCCTCCGAAACCGCGCTGAATATCTGCTCGACCCTGGGGAGGATGATTTCCATCATGGTACTGGTCTTGATCCTGTGCTGGCTGCGCCCGTCGACCCCGGCGAATTCGATCTCCTTGTCGCCGTTGAGAAGCCTCGGGTGCGCGAGCCCGTGCGCCAGCTTGATCTTCTCGGCCGTCGCCACCGAGGTCCGCAGGCCGACCGCCAGGTCGCGCGTGATCGCGTCGGAGCCCACGGCGATGTCCTTCGAGTACTTGATCCAGCCCTCGGCGTATATCCCGAGGGAGATGGACTGCCCGCCGAAATCGACGACCAGCACGCCCAACTCCTTCTCCTCGGGCGTGATCAGCAGTTCCGAGGCCGCCAGAAGGCTGTACACCGGCTCGCGAACCTCGAACCCCGCCTCCGCCACGGCCTTGGTCAGGTTGTTCAAATGGGAGCTAGAGGCCGTGACAATGTGCACCTCGACTTCGAGCAGCGAGCCCTCCATGCCGATGGGGTTGGGAACCCCGCGCTGGCGGTCCAGGGAAAAACCCTGGGGCAGGACGTGGAGTATCTCTCGGTCGGCCGACAATGGGACGGCCTTGGCATTCTCGATGACGGCGCTGACGTCCTCCGGCGTGATCTGCTTGTCGGTGCGGGCGATATTGTAGGCGCCCCGGTTGTTGAAGGACTGCAGGTGGCTGCCGCGCACCCCCAGGGTCAGCTCGCGTATCACCTGCTTGGAGGCGGCCTCTACCTGCTCGACGACCTGGGTCACGGCGCGGGCAGTCTCGGGGATATTGACGACCACGCCGCCCTTGAGGCCGCGGCACGGTGCGCTGGCGCCGGCGAGCACGCGCACGCCCGGGCCGTCCGGATTCGGGACGCCGACGGCGCAGGTGACCCTACCGCTTCCCATGTCCAAACCGGCGACAACTTCGGATTTAGCCACGCAACCCCCGATGAGGCATCGGCACCGCGCGGCCGGGCCGCTGGCGCTCCGTCGGCCTGACCAAGATGCGGCCGTCCTCGAAATAGCGCAGGTCCACCGTCAGTTCGGAACCGAAGCGCCGTCCCGCGTCCGCGAGCACCTGTTGGAGCCTCTCGATCTTCTGCTCCGTCCAGTCCAGCGAGCCCCAAAGCACGCGCGAGCCGTCGGAGAGACGCAGCTGCCATCCATCGCTTTTCGATTGGTAGGCGCCTTGCGACCAGCCGGCCTCGAAGGCCCTCTCCAAGGATACGACCCAACCCGAAACCGCGCCGAGTTCGGCCTGCGGCAGATCACCCAGCTCCAATACGGGATCCGGAGGCCTGTCATAGACTCCGGGGGGAGGATCAAAGGCGCGGCCCGTGGAGCCCAACCACCCGCAGGCGCGCCCGCCACGCAGCAGGCGGGCCACGGGCTGTTGTAGGCGCGCCTCGATCCGCAGAGAGCGCGACAGGCAGTTCCACCGGACGGAGGCCGAGCTCAAAAAGCCTAAACGGGAGTTGAGCCGCTCGGTGGCGCTCCTGGAGGCGAATGGACCCCACGCGCGACCCGCGACAGGACCCAGGGCATCACGGATCAACGCTTCCGCGCTGGGGGGGACGCCTTCGATATCCACGCGCTCGATCCGCAGCCAGCCCGGCGCGGGAAGCAGCGCCGATAGCTGAGGGACGCGAATGCTAGGCGGGCCGAAGCGGTGAAGGAAGGCGCCGATCGAGGTGGCGGAACCGGCGAAAAGGGCGAAGGCGACCCATCGAGCGCGGCGTTGGCGTCGCATTTGGGGACGAAGGGCCACGCGGTGCTTACGCCTCACCGATCACCTTCATCTCCAACTCCAATTCCAGGCCGAATCGCTCGCGGACCCCGTCCCGAAGGACACCCACCAGCTCCAGGACGTCGGAGGCCGTGGCGCGGCCGTCGTTCTCGATGAAATTGGCGTGGAGCGGAGAAACCCTGGCCCCGCCGCGGCGCTCGCCCTTGAGACCCGCTCCCTCGATCAATTTCGCGACGAAATGGCCGGGAGGATTTTTAAAGACGGAGCCCACGTTATAGGTATGGATCGGCTGGGTCTGCTGGCGCCTTTTTTGCAGCTCTTGAATGCGGTTGAGTATATCAACTTTACTCCCCGTTTTCAACACGAGCTCGACGAGCAAAATGACCCGGTTTTCGAGGTTGCTTCCGCGGTAGCGGAATTGGAGCTGCGGGCGTTCGACCCAGGCCTCTTGGAGGCCCTGGGGGTCGAAAACCAGGACCCTGTGCACCAGGGAGCCGATCTCGCCCTCGCGCGTGCCCGCGTTCATCACCACTCCTCCGCCGACCGTGCCCGGGACGCCGACGAGCGTCTCGGCCCCAGCGAGCCCATGCTCGGCGCATTCGACGGCCAACTGCGGCAGGCGCGCCCCCGCTCCGGCCCGCACGCGGCCTCCTTCCAGGAACTGCAGCCGCTCGAATTCCCCCCTCAAACGGATCACGATCCCGCGCACGCCGCCGTCGAGGCAGAGCAGGTTCGAGCCGCAGCCGACCATCAGGACGGGAATGCCCCGCTCGCGGGCGAAGGTGAAGATCCCGGGCAATTGCCCCGGTGAAGCGATTTCGAGATAGGCGTCGGCGGGCCCGCCGATGTGGAAAGTGGTATGCCGGCTCAAGGGCTCCCGGAGCCTGGCCTGCGGGAAGAGATCGAGCAAGGCGGGACCCCATTGCTCCACAGCGCAAACTGTAGCAATTTTGAACCGGATTTGAGTTTCCCCTGAGCGCGCGGCCCTATACTGCGTTTATGAACCTTTTCGTCTCAGAACTCGCGGGATTCTACGACGCCGGTACGGCCGACCTCCATGTTTGGGGAATCGTTTTTCTCGCCGCGTCGCTGGGCCTACTGGCGGCCGGGATCTACCACGCGGCTCGTTGCTCGAAATCCACCGATCAAGAACTTCATTCCGACAAGGGCTAACTGATACAATCGGCCCTCGGATGGATGAACTCGGCTCGGGAAAACGCCTGTCCGCCGCGCTGGCATTGCTTTGTGCTGCCGCCGTATCGGCGATTTTCTGGCCCATGCTGGAGGGCGGCTTTCTCGAACTCGACGACCCCTTTTTCATTACCGCCAATCCCGTGGTCCAGGCCGGACTGAGCGCGCGCGGGCTTCGTTTGGCGTTGGTGTCGGCCTACGGCGATCTCTGGCATCCATTGACCTGGCTGTCGCATATGCTGGCCTGCCAATTCTTCGGGCTCGAACCCCGCGGGCACTTAGCGGCCAATCTCATGCTCCACGCCGCCAACGCGGCCCTTCTCTGCTATGTGCTCGCCGCCTCCACGGGCGCCCCATGGACCGCCGCCGCCGCCGCGTCCTTCTTCGCGCTGCACCCGCTGCGCGTCGAATCCGTCGCCTGGATCGCCGAACGAAAGGACGTATTGAGCGGCTTTTTCTTCTTCTGCAGCCTGGCGGCCTATGCCGGCTGGACCCGGCGGCCGACGCCGCAGCGCTACGCGCTGCTTTTGCTCGCCTTCGCGGCCGCGCTCATGTCGAAGCCCATCGTCGTCACCCTGCCCTTCTGCCTTGTCTTGATGGACTATTGGCCGCTTGGGCGCTTGGAGGGAGGGCGCGCGACGGCCCGGCTCTTGCGGGAAAAGATCCCGCTACTTGCCATGTCGGCCGCCGCCTGCGCCCTGACCCTCGCGGCCCAAAGGCCGCACCTGGCCTCTACCAATGAGTTCCCGTGGGCCATACGCCTCGCGAGCGCGCCCGTCTTCTACCTCCAATACCTCAAGAACATTCTCTGGCCCGTCTCCCTCTCCATCTATTACCCCCACCCGGGCCACTCGCTGCCCGCGGCCCACGCCCTGGCCGCCGCCGCCTGCTTGGCAGCTCTCTCGGCCGCCGCCTGGGCCATGCGCCGCCGCCTCCCGTTCCTATGGATGGGCTGGCTATGGTTTCTGCTCATGCTTCTTCCCGTCATCGGGCTAATCCAAGCCTTCGATCGCTCCATCGCCAATCGCTTCACGTATCTCCCCCAGGCAGGGCTCTGCTTCGCCCTTGCCTGGACGCTGCTTGAATTCCAAAAACGCGGGCGGGCCCGTGCGGCGGCGCTCGCCTGCGCCTGCGTGGCGGCGCTGGCCGCCTGCGGCTGGGCCGTCCGGCGGGAACTGGCCGACTGGAGGGAGCCGTCTAAGCTCTATGAGCGCGCCCTGGCCCTGGCCCCCGAGAACGAAAAGCTGCACAACAGCCTCGGCATACGGTTGGCCTCCCGGGGAAGGCTGCAGGAAGCGAGGGCCCATTTTCTCGAGGCGCGGCGGCTCAACCCGAAGGACCCGGACGTATGCAACAATTTAGGCCTGCTGTCGCTGATGCAGGGCCGCGGCGCCGAAGCGCGGGAATATTTCAAGGCCGCACTACTCATCAATCCCGCCCATCCCGCCGCCCTCGGCAATTTATCCCGATCCTGAGGACGTCGGGCACATCGTTACCAGCTAACGAACGCTGAAGCAGGCTAAAGTCGAAGGGATAGTGATCTAAAAGCACGGGAGGGAAATTAGCGATATTAGCGTCAACGCTGCCCGGT
>JBGFSC010000030.1:0-62505 GCA_041694815.1 Elusimicrobiota bacterium
TCGCGCCCGAGGCGAAGGCCCCGCCGCCGGAGCCCACCGCCGCCGAGCCGCGGGAGGCGGGTCCCGTTTCCGGGCCCGGCGCCCAGATCGGCGAAGGGGTAATGGGCGTGCGGCCGCCGGTGCTGCTCAACCACGGCGAGCTGCAAAATCTGTTGCGCCGCTTCTACCCCGAGGCCGAGCGGAACCTGGGGCGCGAGGCCGTGGTGATGCTCGAGCTCCATATCGACGAGTCCGGCCGGATCGCCGAGGTGTCGGTGGTCCGCTCGGGGGGCAAGGCCTTCGACCAGGCGGCCCTGCGCTTGGCCGAGAAGCTCAAGTACTCGCCCGCCGAAAGCGGCGGGCGCCCCGTCGCGGTGCATCTCAAACAGGCCGTGCTTTTCAAGCTCGAGCGCTGAGCTAAATATCGCCGCTTCCTATTGACAAATCAAGGGGCGGGGCTATACTCAAAAGCGCCCCTTTCCCGAGAGGGGCCGTGCCCTCATGAACCCCTCGTTGCGCCGTCGGATCCCGTTCCTGCTGGCCGCCGCCTGCGCCATAGCCCTCTGGCAGGGCGTGGAGGCCAAGAACCCTGGCAAAAAAAAGTCGCCTTGGCAGATTTATTTTACGGAACTCAAGAATTCTCCGGAGCTGGGGGTCTTGCAGCAGCTTAACATTAACCATTCCGATTTTATGGTCTCCCACGCCTTCGTGCAGGTGATGAAAAAAACGAAGTTTTCCCCGGAGATCTTAAAGGCCATGCCCACCGAGGATCAGGTCCGGATCCTTAAAGGAGCAATCCGTCAGCATGCGGCCGTAGTTCTGGAGCAATACAAACAAGGCCAATTAAAGGCCGAGTTGTTGGAACTGCAGTACCTCAAAGGCGCGTTAACCGAGCGGCAACAGATCCAGCTCTCCGCGGCGAAGGATGCGGCTTTGGTCAAGATAAAGTTCGTAGACGAGTCCGACGTCATCGCGGCTTTAGACGGCTCTACTCATGAAATATGGCATGCGGACAAGGTCTCCGGCCCTGGTTTTGTCGGATGGAGCAATCTCGAAAGCGCGAAGTCGAAGCCCTCGGATTCGAAGCCTTCGGAGTCTAAGCCATCGTCCCAAAAGCCCACCGCTCCGCCCCCTCCGGATCCGCCGCAGACCGCTATCGAGAAGGCTTTTTCCCGGCCGATGGGCTGGCTGCTGCGGCATCCGGTCCCCGGCTTGGAGTCATTGGCCGTCCGTTGGCTCGGCGATTTTTCGAAAAAGAGCCCGACGATACAGAAGGCCGTGTTGGCGGTGTTATCCGCCAAGAATGAAATGCATTTATGGATGAAGGCCCTGGAATGGTCCCCTGGATTTTCCGCCATGGCGGCCCAAAAAATTGGGGAACTGACCCGAAAGGGCGGCTTAAGTTCTAAGCATTGGGACAGGCTTGAGGAATTGATGGCAAGCGGACCGCCGCATGTCCGCGCCAATGCGATGCGCGCCAACCGCAGCCCCATCGGCGACAGCCGGTTCAAGTCTGCGTATATCCAGGCCTTATCCGATACTTCGCCCATCGTTCGACGAGAGGCCGCCCGCCAGCTGATTCATTACCGCGGAAGCTCGTATGCCGACGAGGCTCTCCGCAAGGCCCTCGAGGATCCCGACGCGATCGTGCGCGCCTACGCCATCTTGGTGAGTCGCAGCCCGGCTCCTTATCCAGAGGCATGGGTGCGCGATCTGCTGGAGTTTTGGAAGCATGCCGACGATGAATTCCACGGTTATGCGCTTAGATTTTTAGGCTCCGATAAAGAGCTTCCCGCCTTCGCGGTGGAGTTTTTGGCGCAGCGCTTCAAAGACCAAAAGGCCATTAAGCAGTGGCCCGAACTCCTCAAGGCGCTGGTGAGCCAGCGTTCGTTACCGGAACCTACGGCGCGTGAGATCCTTTCCTCCCTCCGGGCCCCCCACTTCGTAGACCCCGATATCGCCTTCTTCGTTTTGAGGCATCCGGACGGGCATCCGCACGCCTCGCCTTATCTGCGGCAGTCCGCGGTGAATTCTTTGGGTGAAAAGAGCCGGCTGTCCAGCGCGCAAATCGATATCCTCGCCGCGCTGCTCGATGATGCAGATCCGGGTGTCAGGCTCGGGGCGATGCAAGCGCTGATGCGCCGACCCCCCATCGGTCGTTTCGAATCCCATCCCCGTTTCAGCGCGCAGGCTCTCGAGCGGATCAAAAGGATGTTTACGGAGGGCAGCGGCGAGCTTCAGCTGGGTGCCCTGACGGTATTGAGCGCGCAAGGCCACCCCATCGCTCAGGAGGCGGAGGCCTCGCTGGTCGCGGGGCTGAGGCATTCCGATCCCTTGATACGGCGCGGCATAGCCCAGGCCTTTCTCAATCTGCCCGTCATCACCGATCCCCTGCTGGGTTATCTCTTCGAAGCGCTGCAGGACGCGGATGTCCAGGTGCGCGCTTTCGCCATCGCTGCCCTCACCCGTCCGGGGCCTTCCCCGGATAGGCAATGCCTGCTTCTCTCGCAGGTGCTAGACCATGCCGACTCCCGGGTGCGCATGGCCGCCTCCAATTACCTGATGCGGCTTCCATCCATGCCCGAGCCCGTGCTCGCGGATCTCAAGTCCCGGCTGTCGCGGCAGACGGAGGTCGAAAAAAGGAAGCCGCTGCTGATATTGCTCGAGAAATGGCTGTCGGTGGGCGAACTCTTTTCGCTGCTGCGTCCGGAATATGCCTCCAAGATCGCGGAGTTGATCCCCGGCAATATGCGGACTATGGGGCAATTCAATAACTCACCCTTCGTTGATCTCCAGGTGATCGACGATGCTTTGAATTATCTGGCCGAGCTCAAGCGCTACCTCGAGCCGCACGAGTTTCAGGAGTTTGTTTCGTCCTTTGAGAATCTGAGCTCGATCCGCTCGAAGGTGCTGATAGCCCCCGGCCGATCGGTGCAGCTCGCCGACGGATATTACGAGCTTCCCTTCCCCGTGCCCGGCCTGAAGACCTCGCCGACGCCCAAACCGGCCTTGCTCGCGACCTTGCATCCGGGCAAGGCGGACAAGCATGGGAAAGAGCAGCTGCTCAAAACGGTCGAGGCCTTCGACGCCTTAATTGACAGCAATTTCCAGGCCCTGGGGCTTCTGGCGCGTAGCGCCGGGGCGTTGGATAAGATCACGGCGAAGGCCCTATTGGAACATGTCTCCCGCATGGTCGAGTCGTACAAGGTTCTAAACAGTCGCAGCGGCCAGGAAGCCGCGGAAAAATTCGAGCAGATGCGCGAGGAGCTGGGCTCCCTTTGGGCGGAGATTCCCGACCGCGCCGCGCTGCCATCGCCGATCGCGGCCCGCGTATCGGAACTCGAGCCCGACAAAAAAAGATTTCATGAAATTCGAAACTTACATACCCTCATCAACCTGCTCCACCAGAACAGTTTCAAGTCGCTGACCGCGATTGCCCAAGGCGCATCGGCGGACGGATCCCTTAGGGTCGGGCAGCGAAAATTTTCGTTCACCAACTTGAACGCCGATCCCCTCGTGGAGAAGGCTCGGTTGCTCAACCCCTTGCTCGGCCGGTTGGCGACGAGCGATGTGCCCTCCGGCAATACGATACTCAAGGACGATCAGATTTGGTACCACGCGCAGCTCGGCTGCCATTCCGTCGAGGTCTACGCGAAATTCGCGGAGCCGGATGACGGAGGGATGTTCCGGGTTCGCTACAGCGAAGGGGGCTCCGACAGCGGCAATCAACGCCGCCTGATCTACATCTCGGAGCTCCTTCGGCTGTTAGGCGTCCCCTCCGAGATCGAAGGCAAGCAATTCTTGAACTGCCTCTGGGACAAGGACCACGGTCTGCTCTCCAAGTCCCAAATCGAAGACGTGTTCCTACGGTTCCTCAAGGGCCTGGAGTATACGGGCAATCTGGATTTGACCTTGCAGGGCATGAAAGAAAATGTGGCCCAGGAGATCGCCAAGGGGATGGCGGTCACCTTCATCGCGCAGGGGTCCATTCCATTTTACAACGACGGGCTCCAGAACGCCTATAAGAAGTACCTGGAAGGGGAGCTAAGCCGCGCTGCCATCCGCGACGCCTTGAACCGCGAATTGTCACGCCTGGGCCTCGAGCCGATTTCAGAGTCCTTGCCGTTCGGCCAGCAGGTGATCGATAAAGGCTTCACGAAACCAGTCCAGATGGCCCTCGCCCGGGGCCAGTTGCGCTTAGACGCCTCCGGCGTCCCGCAACCGAGCGAATACCGTCCCATCGAGGCTATGGCGGAGCAAATCCGCCGGGATCCGGCGGCCGCCATGCGCATGGCCGCGCTTTTGGCCGGCGCGCCGTTCGGCGGCTGGCATCGCGAGTCCATCGGCGGTATCGGAAGGCTCAAGGCGGAGCGGCTTCAATGGTTTTCGGAAGGCAAGGACGGGATCGTCGTCTACCTGCTGCGCGACCCTGCCACGCGCGCCCCCTCCTATGCGACGGCGCAGCGATGGGATGGCGCGCGTTCTCAGCCGCTGGATGAATCCTCCTTGGTCGAGGAATTAAGGCGTCGGGGCCTCGAGACCGAGGCAGGCGCGGCGCCAAGCCGCCTACAGCAGCAAAAATGGCAGCGCCTGCTCGCTGCCGAGCCCCCCGCTCCGGAGCCGGGCCTTCTCGCCCAGGGGTTGGCCGCTTCCGCCGGAGAAGGCAGTTTCGTCACGGCGCGCGCCGTTTTTCGAAAAGACCGGGACTTCGAGGCGGGCGGCATCCTCATCGCGCCGTTCACCACGCCGGATGATCTTGAGTTCATGCGCCAGTCCGTCGCGGTGCTGACGACGGGTGGAGGGCTGCTCAGCCATGCCGCGATCACCACCCGAGAGCTGGGAATCCCGGCGACGATACTGCAGCAGGCGCGTTGGGGCAGCGAGGACGGGCGGCCGGTGCTGGAGATCGAGATCGAACGGCCGTCGGAGGCCTCGCGCTCGCCCGACGGGTTATGGCTGACGCGCAAGCTCGAAAAAAAGCGGCTGCGGGTTCGGGAAGGCGAACTCCTGCGCTTGGACGGCAGGCGCGGGATCGTCGAGCTGTTTCATCCCGAAGGCGAAGGGGCACCGGGATTTTCGAAAGCCTTGGGCAGCTTGCACGGCGTCCTCCGCGAGTTCGGCGCGGGCAGGGGGGATGCCGCGGCCCTTGTCGCCCTCCTGGGCCGCCTGCGGGGCCCTCCTCAGTTGGCGGCCGCCCGTTTCGTTTTAGAGGAGGCTTTAGGAAGTCGTTCGTTGCAACCGCGACGCGACGAGATACTCCAAGCCGTTCTGGGCGTGAGCCCGGCCTTGCGCGCGCAGCTCGCCTCCGACGCCTCGGCGATGCTTGGCAACCGGCTGCGGCAGATCGATTTCGAGATGGGCTCGGACAGGGAACTCTCGGAGCAGGAATTGGCCAAGCTCAAGGAACAGCATCGGGAGCTCTCCGCCTTGGCGGCGGCGTTGCAGCTGGACCTTGCGCCTCTAGAGGGGTTTAAGGCGCGCCTGGAGCGCTCGCGGACCCTCTCGGAAATCGTAAAGAGAAATTCCAGGCTGACCATGGCGCCGACCATACGCGTTTGGGCCCAGCAGGTCGAAAGCCTCCAGGCGACGGACTTGCCGAGGCTGCGCGCGCTGCTGCGCAACGCCGTCGACCCCGAATTGGCGCAGGAAGCCGCCGCCATACGCCGTAAGGCCGAGGAATTAGCCCGGATAAAGAAGGAGCGCATCCTCAAGGACCAGCCCGCCGTCATCGCCTTGGACAAGCTCGACGACGACTTCACCGAGCTGGTAGGAGGCAAGTCGGCGAAACTCGGCGAGATCATGCAGGTGGTGCTACGGGAAGGAGGCTACGTCCCCGAGGGGGTGGCCTTGACGACGAACGCGTACCTGCGTTTCCTGCGCGAGCAGGGCATCGAGAAGGCGGTGCTCGAAGAGGCGCGGGAGCTCGACGATTTCCTCTCCGTGGAGGGAAGGTCCGAGAGCGAGCGGGCTGCCTTCGTCCGCGAGAAATCGGCGCGCATCCAGAACCTCATCCGCTCCGCAGGGCTAGAGGCGGCCGGCGGGCTCGGCAAGGAGATATTGGACAGCCTAAGGGACCGGCAGTTATTTGGGGTGCTGTTCGCCGTGCGTTCCTCGGCCGTTCAGGAGGATCGCCAGGAGGCGGCTTTCGCCGGCGCGGCGGAGACCTACCTGTACGTGGATTTCGAAGGCGTACTGGAGAAGGTCGTCGAGAATTGGGCCTCGTTCTGGCTGCCCCGCGGGATCCTCTACCGCTGGCAGCAGGGCATCCGTTCGGCGGACTTAAGGCCTGCCGTGACCATCCAGAAGATGGCTGACGTGGACGCCGCCGGGGTGATGTTCACCGTCAACCCGGTCGACGGCAGGGACGACATCGTCATCAACGCGGCGTTCGGGCTGGGCGAAGGTATCGTCTCGGGCGTGGTCCAGGCGGATCAATATCTCGCCGACCGCGACGGCGAGGAGATCGAGCCGCCGGTGCTCGGCAATAAAAGCGTCAAGGTCGTGCGCAAGAACCCCGGTCCCGGCACCGAGATCGTCTCGATCCCTTCGAAGCAGCGTTTGCGCCGCACGCTTAGGCCCGAGCATATCCGCCGCCTCGCCTTGCTCGGCGCGGCCCTCGAGGAGCATTTCGGCTATCCGCTGGATATCGAGTTCGGCATCGAAGGCGACCGCGTCGTGATTTTGCAGGCCCGCCCGGTCACCGTTTCAGGAGTGCGAGGCTCCCCCGCCGGCTAAGACATACCGTCCCCGCTTTGATATCATGCCGTAGCCCGCATGGAAATCGGCATCGTCGGCCTTCCGAACGTCGGCAAGTCCACCCTGTTCAACGCCCTCACCTCCGGGCACGCGGCCAGCTCCAATTACCCCTTTACGACGATCGAACCCAACGTCGGCGTGGTCCTGGTGCCGGACGCGCGCCTGGAGCGCTTAAGCGAGCTCTTCAAGCCTAAGAAGACCACGCCGGCCTTCATCCGCTTCGTCGACATCGCCGGGCTCGTCAAGGGCGCGGCACAGGGCGAGGGGCTCGGCAATAAATTCCTTTCGCATATCCGGGAAGTGGACGCCATCATCCATCTCGTGCGCCTTTTCAAGGATCCCGATGTCGTGCACACGATGGGATCGGTGGACCCGCGGCGCGACATCGAGATCATCGAGACGGAGTTGATCTTGGCCGACCTGGCCTCCATCGAGAAGCAGGCCGAGAAGGTCTCGGGCAAGGCCCGCACCGGCGACAAGAACGCGATCGTCGCGATGGCGATGATCGACAAGCTAAAGGCGGCCCTCGGCGCGGGAAAGACGGCGAGAAGCCTCGGCCTTCCCGAAAAGGAGCTCAAGGATTACTTCCTGCTCACCGCCAAGCCGGTGCTCTACGTCGGCAACACCGACGAACGTCCGGACCCGGAACATCTGAAAGCCTTCGAGGCGGTGGCCAAGGAGCGCGGCTCCGAGTGCATCACGCTCTGCGGCAAGCTGGAGGCGGAAATCGTGCAGCTGCCGCCGGAGGAGCGCGCCCCCTTCCTCGAGGACCTGGGGATCCAACAGACGGGCTTAGGTAGCGTCATCCTCGCCGCCTACAAACTGCTGCGGCAGCAGAGCTACTTCACCGTGGGCGCCGACGAGGTGCGCGCCTGGACCATCACGCAGGGCATGAGGGCGCCGCAGGCCGCGGGCGTCATCCACAGCGATTTCGAGAAGGGCTTCATCAAGGCCGACGTCTATAGCTACGCCGATATCGACCGATACGGCTCCGAGCCCGCGCTTCGCGAGAAGGGCCTGATCCGTTCGGAGGGCAAGGAATATATCGTCAAGGATGGGGATGTCTGTTTCTTTAAGTTCAACGCCTGAGCCCGCGGCGATTTCGCCGCGCTGCCAGCATTTTGGGGAGTGCGGGGGCTGCCAGCTGCAAGACCGGCCCTACGAGGCCCAGCTGGCGCTCAAGACGGAGAAGGTGCGCGCCCTCTTGGAGCCTCTCGGCTGGAATCGGCCCCTGCGCGCGCACGCCTCGCCGCAGCTTTGGTATTACCGCAACAAGATGGAATTCTCCTTCCAGGACGTCTTTCCCGCTCCGCCGCTCGGCGAGGACTACCTCCTGTTGGGGCTCAAGCGGCGCAAGCGCTGGGACAAGGTGATGAACTTAAGCGAGTGCCACCTGCTCTCGCCGCAGGCGCCGGCCCTGCTCGAGGCGGTGCACGCCTGGGCCTTTCGGGAGAATCTCGAGCCTTACAACCTGCACCGCCACCGCGGCTTCCTACGCCATCTGGTTCTGCGCGAGGCCAAGAACACGCCCGATAAGATGGTCCTGCTCCTGAGCTCGGAAGGGAAGTTGCCCGAGGGCAGCTTCCTCGAGGCGGTATTGTCCCGTTATCCCGCGAGCTCCGTGCTGTGGGGGATGCATGCCGGCGCGGCCGACGTGGCCAGGTCGGACGGCGTGAAGGTCCTCAGCGGGCAAGACCATATCACCGAGGAGATCCTGGGCCGCCGTTTCCGCATATCGCCGTACTCGTTCTTTCAGACCAACAGCAACGGCGCCGCGGCGCTCTACTCGATCCTGCGGGAGTGGCTCGCTTCCATAGGACCCAAGAACGTGCTCGACCTCTATTGCGGCAGCGGCGCCATCGGGCTCTGCGTCGCCGATCTATGCGAACGGGTGATGGGAGTGGAATCGGTCCCCTCCGCCGTGGAAGACGCCCGATTTAACGCCTCATCCAATGGCATCGGCAACGTCGAATTCCTGCTGGCCAAGGCGGAGGATCTGCTGCCGGGCCTGGCCGCGCAAAAAGCGGAAATCGACGCGGTCATCGTCGACCCGCCGAGATGCGGTCTGCACCCGGACGCCACGGCGGCGCTCAAGGAATTGGGCGCTCCCTGGATACTCTATGTCTCTTGCAACCCCAAGGCCTTGGCGGAGGATATCCGCCGCCTGGGAGGCTTCTATCGGCTCGAGCGGGTGGAGATCGTCGATCTTTTTCCGCATACGGAACATGTGGAAACCGTTGCATTATTGCGCAGTCAAACTTAATTACGTGTGTTAAATCCCGAACTCGGCGCGCTTTGCGCGCCGAGTCACGCGCCCAAGGCGCGTAAAAGTTGTCGTTCGTTCAGCGATGGGGAAAAGTAGCAGCGAGAAAGTCAAGAAAGTGTAGAAAGTGGATGCCTGGCACCGTTATGTCGTTCCAATTTTGTAAAATGTCCGTTCTTCCTTGCTTATGCCCATCGAACTAGATCGCCTCAACGCCGAACAGCGCGCCGCCGTCGAGCATCAGGGAAGCCCGCTGCTCGTCGTCGCCGGCGCGGGCACCGGCAAGACCCGCGTCATCACCCACCGGATCGCTCATCTCTTGGCCCAGGGGGTCCCGCCGACGCGCATACTCGCCGTGACCTTCACGAACAAGGCGGCCGAGGAGATGCGTCAGCGCGTCGAGGCGCTGGCGCCCGGCCAGGCCTCGGGTGTCTGGGTGCACACCTTCCACGCCTTTTGCGCGCGCCTCTTGCGGCAGCACGCCCCGGCCCTCGAGCTCACCCGGCACTTCACCGTCTACGACGCAGACGACCAGAAGCGCCTGGTGGCCGAGGCCATGACCGAGCTGGGCTTGGGCGAGCAGAAGAACAAGGCCGGGCTTTACGTGAGCGTCATCTCGCGGGCCAAGGACGACCTGCTCGACGCCAAGTCCTACGCGATCTACGCCATGGCCGGCGCCGATCCCTTCCGCCAGACGGCGGCGAGGGTCTACGAACGCTACCAGGCCAAGCTGGATCAGGCCGGAGCCCTCGACTTTGGCGACCTGCTACTCAAATCCGCCGAACTGCTCAAGAGCAACCAGCAGGTGCGCGAATACTACCAGGAGCTATTCTTGCACCTTTTGGTGGACGAGTATCAGGATACCAACCACGCCCAATACATCTTGACCAAGACCTTGGCGGCCAAGCACCGCAATGTCTGCTGCGTGGGCGATCCCGACCAGAGCGTCTACTCGTGGCGCGGTGCCAACATCCGCAACATCCTGGAGTTCGAGCGCGATTTCCAGGACGCCCGGGTCGTCAAGCTCGAGCAGAATTACCGCTCCACCCCCAACATCCTGAGCGCGGCCGGTTGCGTCATCGCCAACAACCGCCAGCGCAAGCCCAAGGCCTTGTGGACCGAGAAGCCGAGCGGAGATCCCGTGGAGGTCCGCGAAGCGGCCAACGAGAATGAGGAGGCGCGCTGGGTGGTGCGCCGCATCGTCGAATGCGTGGATCGCGGCGCCTCGCTCGGCGATATCGCGGTGTTTTACCGCACCAACGCGCAGAGCCGGTCCTTCGAGGAGGCCCTGCGCATGGCGCGCCTGCCCTACCGAGTGGTCGGGGCCATGCGCTTCTACGAGCGCAAGGAGATCAAGGACGCGCTGGCCTACGCCCGCGTGGCGCTCAACGGTGCCGATTCGGTTAGCCTGGCGCGCGTCGTCAACGTGCCCCCGCGCGGCGTGGGCAAGACGAGCTTGGAGCAGCTGCAGCGCTGCGCGCAGGCCTTCGGGCTGACCTTGCTGGAAGCGATGGGCCGCGCGGCCACCACGGCGCAGCTGACTCCGGCCTGCCGGAAAGCCTGCCGGGAGCTGACGTTTCTCTCGGCTGAGCTGCGCAAGGATTTGGAGTCCCTTCCTCCCGCCGCCGCGATGAGCCGCGTGTTGGAGCGCAGCGGTTATCGCGCCTGGCTGGAGACCGAGTCGGAGAGCGACCCCGAGGCCGTCGGCCGCCTGGCCAACCTGCAGGAGCTCCTCAACGCGATCAAGGAGTTCGAGGAAAAGAACCCCGAGGCGCGCCTGGAGCATTACCTCGAGGGCGTCGCCCTGCAAGGAGACGCCGATACCTATGAGTCGAGGCAGTCGGCCGTGACCCTAATGACGGTGCACCTGGCCAAGGGATTGGAATTCCCCGTCGTTTTCCTGACCGGTTTGGAGGAAGGGCTGTTCCCGATCGGCGCGGGCAACTCCTCTCCGGAGGATTTGGAGGAGGAACGCCGCCTCTGCTACGTGGGAATGACCCGCGCCCGGGAGCTTTTGATCCTCAGCTACGCGGCCAGCCGCAGGATGTTCGGGCAGCTGTACTCAAACCTGCCCTCCCGATTCATCCTGGAGGCGCGCCTCTTGGGCCCTACGGAAGGATTCTCGCCCGCGCCGCGCCCTTACCAGGAGCCCGGCGCGTCCCACCCGCCCGAGGGCGTGCCGGCAAGGATGGGCGCCGTCCTTACCGTGCGCGTCGGCATGAGGGTCTATCATCCCGATTTCGGCGCCGGACGGATCAAGGAGAAGTCCGGGCAGGGAGAGAGCTTGAAGGTGACGGTCGACTTCGACAGCGGCAAGACGAAGAAGCTGTTGGTCCGCTACGCCCCGCTGGAACCCGCCTAGAACGCGATGCCGATCGACGAGAAGGCCGTGCGCCACATTGCCCGTCTCGCCAGGATGGAGCTGCGAGCCGAGGAGCTCGAGGCTTACCGGAATCAGCTCGACAAGATATTGGAATCGATGGAGGAGCTGCGCGCCTTGGACACCGACCGCGTGAGCGCCACCTCGCACGTGCTGGGGCTGACCGACGTGCTCCGGCCGGATCAGGCCCGTCTCTTCGAGAACCGGGAGGCCCTGCTCGAAGGGGCTCCGGAACGCGAAGGTCCATATTATAAGGTGCGCAAGGTCATCGAATGAAGGACGGCTGGATCGATTGGGCGGCGGGCCGCATCGCGGAGGAGGTCAACGCGGGGCGGGTCAAGGCCGAGGAGGTCGTCCGGGCCTTCTTGTCCCGCATCCGCGAGGTGGACCCGCGCCTTCGCGCCTTCGTGACCGTGCTCGAGGCCGAGGCCTTGGAGCAGGCGCGCGCGGTGGATGCGCGCATTTCCGCCGGCAAGCCGGGAGGGCGGCTGGCCGGGGTCCCGGTCGCGATCAAGGACAACATGCTGGTGCGGGGCGTGGAGACCACGTGCTCCTCCAAGATCCTGCGCGGGTATAAAGCCCCCTACGACGCGACGGTGGTCACACGCCTACGGCTGGAGGGAGCGGTGATCATCGGCAAGACCAATCTTGACGAGTTCGCCATGGGCAGCTCGACGGAGAATTCCGCTTTTTTTAAGACCAAGAATCCTTGGGACTTGGAGCGCGTGCCGGGCGGCTCCAGCGGGGGGTCGGCCGCCGCCGTGGCCGCCCGAATGGCTCCGCTCGCACTGGGATCGGACACCGGCGGCTCGATCCGCCAGCCCGCGGCATTTTGTGGCGTCGTCGGGGTCAAGCCGACCTACGGTCTGGTTTCCCGCTATGGTCTGGTGGCCTTCGCTTCCTCGCTCGACCAGATCGGGCCCTTCGCGGCAAACGTAGCCGACGCCGCCCTGGCCCTATCGGTGATCGAAGGGCATGACGCGGCCGATTCCACCTCCGCTCCGGTCGAGGGCCGCCGGTACGCGCTCGAAGACTCCCTCGGGCTGGCGGGGCTGCGCATCGGCCTGCCGAAGGAATACTTCACCCAAGGCTTGGAAAGGGAGGTCGAGGCGAGCACTCGGGCCGCGGTGAAGGTGTTCGAATCCCTCGGGGCCTCGGTGCGCGAGGTCTCGCTGCCGCATACGCGCTACGCCGTCAGCACGTACTATATCCTGGCGCCCTCGGAGGCATCGGCCAATCTCGCCCGCTTCGACGGGATGCGTTACGGTTACTCCCGGCGCGAGGCGTCCAGCTTGGAGCAGGCGTACGCCTCGAGCCGCGGCGAGGGCTTCGGGCCCGAGGTCAAGCGCCGGATCATGCTGGGAACATACGCCTTGAGCTCCGGTTATTACGACGCCTACTACGGCAAGGCCCAGAGGGTGAGGACTTTGATCAAGAGAGACTTCGACGAGGTATTCGAATCGGTCGATCTCCTGCTGACGCCGACGGCGCCGACAACGGCTTTCCGCTTCGGTGAGAAATCGGCCGATCCGCTGCAGATGTACCTTTCGGACATCTTCACGATCCCCTGTAACATCGCGGGCTGCGCGGGGCTCTCGATGCCTTCGGGGCTCGATTCTCGGGGCCTTCCCATAGGGATACAACTGCTGGCTCGGCCATTCGAGGAGTCGAGGATGCTGCAGGCGGCGCGGGCCTTTGAGGCGGCCAGGCCCTTCCCGGCGCTCCCCGCATGAAGCCGAGCGGATTGACGGCGGAGTATTCCGCCGGAGGGGTAGTCACGGACCAGGGACGCCTGTTGACCGTGCAGGTGCGCAACCTCAAGGGAGAGGCGGTGTGGACCTTCCCCAAGGGGCACCTTGACTCGGGGGAGACGCCGCGGCAGGCGGCGCTGCGGGAGGTGCTAGAGGAGACCGGGTACCGCTGCGAGGTGCTGCGCCCGCTGACCCTCGTGCGCTACATGTTCCGGCGCGGGTCGCGCCTGGTGCGCAAGAAGGTCCGCTGGTATTGGATGCATCCCGTAGAAAGGCCCGGGACCCCGGACGCCGAGGAGGTGCTGCAGGTGCGCTGGATGCTGCCGCACGAGGCCGAAAAGAGGCTTAAGTATCCGGGCGACCACCGCCTATTGGGGCTGGTGGCGCCACGTTTGAAGAATGACTGAGGCCGTTTTGGAGAAGGAGTTCGAGCTGGTGGTGGGGCTGGAGGTGCATTGCCAATTGGCCACCGCCTCCAAGCTGTTCTGCGCCTGTCCGTCGGGCTCCTTCGGCCTGCCAGCCAACACCCATGTCTGCCCTGTCTGCACCGGGCAGCCGGGGACCCTGCCGGTGCTCAACGCCGCCGCGGTGGAACTGGGGTTCAAGGCGGCCTTGGGCTTGGGTTGTCGGCTCAACGAAACGTCGATATTCGCCCGGAAGAATTATTTTTATCCCGATCTTCCCAAGGGATACCAGATTTCCCAATACGAGCAGCCGTTTTCGGAGCACGGCGCGCTCGAGATTCAGGGGCCGCCTCCCAAGCGCATCGGCATCCACCGCATCCACCTGGAGGAGGATGCGGGCAAGCTGCTGCATTCCATCGGCGCCGAGGAATTGGGTTATTCGCTCGTCGATTTCAACCGCGCCGGGGTGCCTCTCATCGAGATCGTCTCCGCTCCGGACATCCGCAGCCCCGAGGAGGCCGCACAGTACCTCGTCGGGCTCAAGGCGGTGCTGCAATACCTCGGCGTGTCCAACTGCGACATGGAGAAGGGGGAGATGCGCTGCGACGCCAACGTCTCCGTCCGGCCCAGGGGGCAGGCGGTCTTCGGGACCCGGGCCGAGATCAAGAACTTGAACTCCTTTCGCGGCGTGCGCGACGCCATCGCCTACGAGTTCGCGCGGCAGTGCGAGCTTGTGCGCGAGGGCGGACGCGTCGCTCAAGAGACTCGGCTTTGGGACGCCGATTCCGGCCTCACCCGCCCGATGCGCTCCAAAGAGGAGGCGCACGACTACCGCTACTTTCCCGACCCGGATCTGGTGCCGCTCAGGGCTGAACCGGCGTTGGTCCGGCGGCTCAAGGAGACGCTGCCCGAATTGCCGGCCGAGCGCCGCAAGCGGTTCGTCCAGGAATATCAGCTTTCCGAGTACGACGCCGGGGTGCTTACCTCCGACAAGCTGCTGGCCGATTATTTTGTCGGCGTCGTGGCGGCGTCCGGCTCGAACCGTTACGCGAAGGCCTCCGCCAATTGGATCCAGGGCGAACTGCTGGCGAAGCTTAACGCCACGGGGACCCCGTTCGCCAAGGCCCAGCAATGCATCCCGCCGGCGCATCTGGGCGAAATGGTGCGCCTTATCGGCGAAGGCACGCTTTCCTCGAAGCTGGCCAAGGATGTCTTCGCCAAGATGTGGGAGACTGGCCAAGCGCCCCAAAAACTGGTCTCTTCCCTGGGCCTGTCGCAGGTCACCGACGAGGGGCAGATCGCCGCGTGGGTGCTCGAGGCGATGGGGGAAAACCAAAAGGCGGTGGAGGACTTAAGGAACGGTAAGGAGCGAGCGATCGGCGCGATCGTCGGCTCCGTGATGAAGAAATCGAAGGGGAAGGCCAATCCCGATCTGGTCAACCGGTTGATCAAGGAGAAGCTCAACGATGGCAAGCGTTAATAGGATTTCGATAGGTAACAACGGCGGCTTTTACGCGCCTTGGGCGCGTGACTTCGTCGCGCTTTGCGCGACGAAGTTCGAGGTTTCTCGCGAGTATTCCGAGCTTGGCGCGCGTAGCGCGCCAAGCCACGCGCTCAAAGCGCGTAAAAACTGCCGTTTAAATCCATTTTTCGCGGCATTGATCGTCGCGGCATCGGCTGTTCCCGGCGGGGCGTACGACGAAATCCGATTCCTCGACCCGATCAAGATCGAAGTCCCGGGACGCCCCGTGGGCGTGGCCGCCTCCGTCGAGCGCTTCTTCGTTCTCGACGGCAAGAAAGGGCTGCTTCAGGTCTTGGATGCCGAGGGCCGGCTGCTGCGGCTGAGCAGCGGCCGGGATGAGGAGGCGCTCAGCGACCCCAAGGACCTGGCTCTGAGCCCCGACGGGCGCGTCTTCGTTGCCGATACGGGAAACTCGCGGATAAAGATATTCGACGCCGACGGCAAGCCCCTGGGCTTCTTTGGTAGCAAGGGTTCCAGGCCCGGCCAGCTCTCCTACCCCGAATCGGTGGCCGTTGGCGCCGATGGTCGGGTCTACGTGGCCGATACCGGCAATCACCGCGTGCAGGTGTTCACACAGGATGGTATCTTCCTCTTCGGATTCGGCCAGAAGGGCAAGGAGCCGGGGGAGATGAAGGACCCGACCCGCATCGCCGTCGACGCCGGGGACTTCGTCTACGTGCTCGACTCCGGCAACGAGCGCCTGCTCAAGTTTGGCCCGGACACCCGACTGGCCAAGACCTTGCCGCTTTTGGGGCAGGACTTCGCCGTCGACGAGCACGGGTTCATTTATTCCCTTGATGCCTCCGCCGGCAAGGTGAAGGAGCAGGGCCCCGAGGGCGGCACGCTCGGCTCGCTGGGCAGCCGCGGGACGGGGAAGGGACAGTTCAAGGCCGCGGCGGCGCTGGCCTTGGCTCCGGACGGCACGATCCTGGTGCTGGACCCGGGCAACAAGCGCCTGCAGCCCGTGAGCTTGACCAATAAGCTCAAGGTGCGCTCCGTGGAGCCCAACCGGGCCTCCAAGCTGCTCGTTAGCGGCCCCGTCCGCTCATGGAATTACAAGGCTTCCGTACTTGCCGCCTCGGGCACCGAGTCGCTCTACGGCTGGTTGCCCGAGGAGGGCCAGTTCTTCGCGTTGGACGCCCAAGGCAAGCAGTGGCTTCGCTTCGGCGCCAAATCCGGCAAGGATCCCTCCTCCACGAAGGAATGCGGGGGCCTAGCCGCCAGCGAGCGGTACGGCCTCTACGTGGCCGACGCCAAGGGAGACAAGCTCCAGCACTTCTCCTCGTCCGGAACCTTCATCGAGAACGTCGCGGCCTCCACCGGCTTTTTCGACAGCAAGAAAAAGGAGGGCCGTGTCCGCTCCCCGCACGCCGTCGCCATCAACGAGAAGGGGACGGTATACGTGGCCGATACCGGCAACCGCCGCGTCGACGCCTTCAGCCCGGACGGCAGCTTCGTCTTCGCGATCGGCCCGGAGCTAGGCACCTACGAGCTGCAGGAGCCCATCGGCCTCGCTTGGGACGGCGCGGGCTTCATCTATATCCTCGACCGCAAGCTCAAGAAGGTGTTCAAGTGCGAGCCCTCGGGGGGCTTCGTGACGGCCTGGGGCGAGGAGGGCTTGGGGGCGGGGCAGCTTAAGGACCCCGTATCGATCGCCTACGACGGTTTCGCCTACGTCTACGTGCTCGACCAGGAAGCTCGCCGCGTGTCGGTGTTCGGCAAGGACGGCGCATGGGTGACGGATTTCTTCGCCGGCGGCGAGGAGGAACGTAATCTCCAGCGCCCCACGGCCTTAGCGGTGCAGGGGGATAGGCTAATTATTTCCGACCCCGCGAAGGGCAAGGTGCTCTCCTTCCGCCTGCATCCCCATCTCGCCCCGCCCGTTTCGATCTCGAGCTCCGCCGTGGAGGGAGTCGTCGAGCTGCGCTGGAGGGCTCACGAGGATCCTTGGATCGCCCACTACCGAATCAGCCGCGCGAGCGTAGCGTCGGGTCCCTTCGAGCCGGTCGGCGTCGCCGAGGGGAAATCCTTCAAGGATGACGGAGTGGAGGTCTATAAGACCTATTATTACCGCATCGCGGCGGAGTCGCGCACCAAGGATGTCGGACCGCCGTCGCTTCCCATCGCCGTGCTGGTGCCCGGAGCGTTCAATAGGGCTCCCGTGGAGATCGCCTCCGTCGAGATCGGCAATATGCTTCCCGCCAACTACAAGTACTACCTGGAGAACGCGGTGGGCAAGGCCATTATCGTCAACAACGTGAACGTGCCCTTCCAGAACGTGAAATTGAGTTTCCGGCTCAAGGATTTCATGGATTTCGCCACCGAAACGGTGCTGCCCAAGCTCGACGCCCAATCCAAGGCCGAAATCCCGCTGATGGCGACGCTCAATAACCATATCCTCGAGATCACCGAGGAGACCCCGATACAGGCCGAGGTTTCCTTGACCTACTATGAGAGCGGGACGCCGCGGACGGTCTCCCTCGCCAAGCCCCTGCGGGTCTACTCGCGCAACGCGATCATTTGGGACAAGCCCGAGCGCATCAATGCCTTCGTGACGATGAACGATACGCCGGTGCTTGAGTTCCAGAAAAAGGTGCGCCATGAGGCGGCCGCGCTGCCGGCGGGGGCCGAGGGGCTGGGCGAGCCGCTTGTAGACGCCTTGCGCATATGGAGCGCGTTGGGCGCCCTGGGGGTCCGCTTCCAGCAGAATCCCAGCAACCCGTTCGAGACGGTCTCGCAGGACCCGGCCTTTCCGGTGGATTACACGCAGTTCCCGCGGGAGACCCTCAAGCGCAAGGCGGGGCAATGCGATGATCTCGTGACGTTGCTGGCCTCGATGCTCGAGGGGGCCAATGTGCGCACGGCGGTGCTTGACTATCCCGGGCACATGGCCCTGATGTTCGACACGGGCGAGGCGGAGGCCTCCGCGGCCGGCCTTCCCGAGTCGGATATGGTCCAATACGAGGGCACTTGGTGGATCCCGTTGGAGGCCACGCTACTGGGCTCTAGCTTCTCGGACGCCCATCACCAGGCCTTGAGTGCCTACCGCGAAATGGCGGCCGGGGGCCGCGCCAAGATCATTGACCTGAGGAAGGCAGCCGCCACCTTCGAGCCCGTTACGATGCCTCCAACCGACTGGAGCGCCGAGGTCCCTTCCGCGGAGCTCGTCGCCAAGGGGGTCGATCCCGAGGCTCGGCGCTACGCCAAGGAGCGCTATCAATTCATCAAGCGGCATTACGAGCAGCAGCTGCAGGCCGATTCGAAAAATTTCGAGGCCATGAACCACCTCGGCCTGCTCGAGGTGGAATCGGGCAACGCGAAGGGTGCCGACGCCTGGTTCGTGAAAGTATTGTCGTCCGATCCCAGCAACGCCGCCGCGTTGAACAATCAAGGCGGACTGGCCTTCCTGCGCGGGGAATGGGCGCAGGCGGAGGCTAAGTTCCAAAAGGCCGCCGCCGCGGACCCGGCGGACCCGGGCGTTTGGCTCAACCTCGCCAAGGTTGCCGCCAAGAAAGGCGCGCGGGCACAGGTCAAGGAATTCGGCGAGAAGGCCGTGGGGCTTGCCTCCGAGGCCGAGAAGGCGCGCTATAGGACGGCGGTCAAATCCCTGCTCCAGTGACCCAAGTCGCCTTGACGGCGCCGTCATTTCTGTTAGACTACTAGGGTTCTCCGGAGGTGCTATGAGCCTGTCTTGGAAGCCGGTTTTGGTACTCTTGATGACCGTGGCCTCGGTTCATGCCGATAGCGGCGGGATCCGTAAGTGGTTCGAGAACTTTAAGCAGGGCCTCATGGGTTCTGCCGTCGAGTCCCAATATCAACGGCGCCGCGGCGTGGCCGCCGTCGCCGCCGTGAGGGGCGCGCGGCAGAATGTCGATGACAAGAATAAACCTTATTGGAAAGGCAGTGCCGGCTCCAAGCAGTCGGCGCAGCTCAAAAAAGAGCGCGCGGAGCTGGCCGCGGCGGTCGACCTGGCCCTGGCCGGCAAGACGGAGGAAGCGATGGCCGCTTTTGACGCTTTCGAGACCGCCCATCCCAAAAGCAGCCTGCTGCCCGATGTTCGCCAGGCGCGCGAGAAGCTAAAGGCTTTAGAAGAGGACGAGACGGCCAAGGTCGAATAACCCGGAGCGCCGTGCCTTTCGACGTCCTTTTAGCGAAAGCCGACGGATTAAAACCAGAGAAGCTCTCGCCGGTTTTGGCGGTATTCGAGCGTATACCCGCCGTCGACGCCGCGCGCCGAGCGCGAGAATGCTGGGGCATCGTGGCCGAGGGTCTCGAAGAGCCTTTAGCGCGTGACTTGGCGCTCAGGCTTCAGGACGCGGGGCTGCCGGGCTGGGCCGTGCCTCATGACGCCGTGGCCGAGCTTCCCGAGCTCCGCGCGGCCTGTAAGCTGGAATGGGGACTCATGGAGGCCCGGCAGTTGAGGCTCATCGCGGCCTCCGCGTTCCCGGAGCCGAGGATTCTGCCCGCGGCCTCCGGCGAGGCGCCGCAACTTGGCAAGAAGGTCATTGAGATGGGGATACTCATGACCACCGGCATCCCGCTCAAGCTGGGGCCCAAGAAGGACAAGCCGGCGCCGCGCGTCGAGTCGGAGCTCGCCCTCTATCTAGACCTCTACCTGGCCGACCCGGCCGTACGCCTGAGGATCGACGCGCAAAACTTCGATTACTCCCATCTCAAAGAAAGAATGGGCTACAACGTGCTTGGGAATTTCAGGACGTTGCTGACGGACTTGGCGGCCTTGGCGCCGAAGGCCCTGCGCAGCCGCGGGACGCGGGTGTTATTGGAAGGGCGGCCGCTGCGCGAGATGGGATACCGCTCCATCGCCGACGCCGAGCGCGAGGCCCGCTGGTTGTTGACGATCGCTTAAGCGAAAAAAAGAACCGCCTCGATGAGGCGGTTCTTTTTCAACGCGGATGCCTTTATTCGCGGCCGAAGATGGCCGAGACCAGTGCTCCGATCCGGTCGATGACCCGGCCGATCATGCCGAACACGACGCCGCCGACCTTCGACCCTGCGGTTTCGCCCTTGAGGGCGGTCCACTGAGCCCAGGTCGTCCAGAAGGCATAGATGACGATGAAGTACGCGATGAAGCCGAAGATCGTCGTGGGGATGCCCATCGCCATGGAGAAGAGGATCGAGCCCATGAGCTGGATGACGATCTGCCCGACCCGGCCTCCGATCCGGCGGCCGAACATCGCCCAGTCGAACTCGGCGTTGCACGACTTTTCCGGGGCCTTTACGGCGGCGGCGGTCCGAGCCAAGCGTCCCATGACGGCGCTGGTAGTCAGGGCGGGCATGGCCTTTTTCCCGTCGCGAGAGGCGACCTCCGAGGCGACCTGGGAGCCGGCGCCTTCTAAGGCCTGTTGGACGGCGGCGGCCGACTGATGGGCGCCCTCAAGTCCCTGCCGGTCGGAGATGCCTTCTGCGATTTTGGCGGCGTTCTCCAGGTACCGGGTCCCTTGCGCGCCGGCGGACATCGGTCCGATGGCGGTGACAGTAAGGGCCGCGGCCAAGAGTTGGAGATAGGCTTTCTTCATGAGATACCTCGCTTTCCGTGTTTCTTCGCGACGGGAAGATTATATTTAGACGCCCCGATGAACAACCAGGGCCCAAGGGGCCTATTTTATCCCGCTCTTGGTCCTAGATTCCTAACCAGCCTGCCGAGGGCCCAGACTCCGAGCGACGCGGCGAGTCCAGGATAGAACGGCGTAGGAAACGCGAGCGCCCAGGCCGCGGCGGAAAACAGCCAGCCGGCCAGCGCGCAACAGAAGGCGAAGGGGGCGCTGATTCGAAGACCATCGAAATAACTCGATACCGTGACGACCAGAAGCCCGGGTATCATGACGCTTCCGACGACGAACCAAAGGCGGACGACCGATGGGATCGCCAAGGCCCCGGCGACGGCCAGGGCGCTGGAGGCGAGCAGGCCCCAGCGGATCCAGCGCTCCTGCGCTGCGGCCTGGGGCCTCAGCAACCGGCCCGCGGCGTCCTTGGCCAGAGAGATCGCCGAGAGGAAGCTGTTGGCGCTTAAGGCCGCCAGCGTCGAGGAGGCGACCCCGGCCAGAAATAATCCTCGGACCGCCGGCGGCAAGAGCAGCGAGGCCAGGGCCGGGTAGGCGGCCAGCGGCTCGCCGAGGTCGGGGAGGAGGGCTCGGGCATAAAGCCCCGCGGTCGTGGTCATGAAATCGAACAGAGCCCAGAAGGCGATGGCGACGGCGATGCCGCGCCTCGCGGTGGAGGCGTCCTTGGCGGCGCAGACGCGCTGGTGGAAGCCTGGATCGACGAAGGTCCAGACCGCGATGAAGAACCACGAGAGAAGATAGGCGGCGGAGCGCTCGCCCGTCGGGGTCAAATGGCTCGCGGGCAGGTGCAGGCTTAAGAAATCGATTCCGCCCGCATGCGCGAAGGCGAAGGGCAGGATAAGAAAGAATCCACCGAACATGATCAGGAATTCGAGGCCGGCGCTCCATACCCCGGCGCGGAGTCCGCCCTTAAAAAGGAAGGCGATGGAGAGGGCGGTGACGACGATCGCGCAGAGGGGCATGGTCCAGCCGGTGACCCAGCGCGTCAGCAAGGAAAGCATCAGGATCTCGTCGGCTGGGCTCGCGAGGATGAAGACCAGAACGGCGGCCAAGACGGCGGTCGGGACGCCGTAGACGCGCTCGAGATGATCCGGCAGGGTCAGGCCCGGCTCTCGCCGTATGCGGGGGGCGAGGAAGCAGGCGTAGAGGGCGGCGAAAACGTAATACGGGACGCCCTGGATCAGCCAATTCGAAAGCCCGTGCGTGAAGCTCGACTCCCCGATGCCGAGGGTCCCCCCGTAGAAGCTCGTCACCAGGGTGGCGACGAAGGCCGGAAGGGCGAGGCTGCGCCCGGCGAGTATGTAGTCCTCGGCTCCCGGAAGCCGCCGCCCGGAGCCCCGAAAGCCCAGGAAAAGAACCATGCCCAAATAGGCGATCAAAACGGCGAAATCGGGCCAGGTGAGGTTTTGGATCATTCAAGGACAAATCAAGCCGGTCCAGGATATATTAAATTATGTTTTAAAAACAAGAGTTATTTACCTGAACCTCTCTTTCGTCGCCGGGCGCTTTTTCATCGACTATCCTTAAGACATGAAGCTAAAGGCGCAGCTTTTGTCTGCGATATTGGCGATCGGTTTCCCGGTTCGGGCCGATGAATTCGATTCCTCGGTTAAATCGGAGATCGCGAGAATCTGCAAGGAAGCGGCGCCTCTCGTCTATCGTTTTTGGATCCGTGAGCGCATGGCTGATGTCCCGATCCTTAGGGATTTCTTGCTGGATGCCTTTTCAGATACGGGATTTCCTCCACAGATAAAACGCGTCGTAAAAGAGGCGTTGGTCAAGAACGATGTGGTTGTCTTGCACCTTGACGAATCGACACGCAAGTCGTATGGCATCATTCCTGAAGCCCAGGCGGCGCATTTGCGAAGGACCCTGGCCGGCGACCTTCGGACCTTCGATGATGTGACGGTGTCCGTAAAGACATTGAACCAAGAGGCGAGCGAATCGACCATGGCCGTGCTTGCTCATCGCGCATTGGAGCATCGGCATACCCTTCTTGTCCAGCAGAGGCCGATAACGGCGGAGCAAAACGATTTTCTCGTGCTCATGCATGAGATGGCGCATGTGCGGTTCGGCCGCATGCTGGAAAAGCATTTCGACCGCTTGCATCAGAGGCTGCCGGTGGGGCTCGCCCGGAAAGGCTCGGGTGAGACGAACGAAATACATCAGCAACTCTATAATTTTCTTTCCGAGCGTTACGCGTATCAGATCGAATGCGAGGCCGCCTACAAGACCTTTCCTAAATACTATGACGCGGCTTATCGGCGGGATATTTGCGAGGATCGCGGGGAGTACAAAAACGCCATCTCTCGATTCGTGATCGACGCTTACCGCATCACCGACCCGCGCGTGTTGGCGCTGCGGGATATGTCGCTGCTGGATATTTTTATGGGGAAGAATCCCTCAGCGCAGAAACCACAGCCGCCCCGAATGAAGCCGGATGCGTACCCGGTTGGAAACGGCCTGATTGCCAAGCCCGCGGCTGCCGCGTTCTAGGGGAAAACGTTTGAGAGGGTAACGCAATCCCGCGGCCGTGACGACGGCGGTTTTGCCGGCCGGCAGCAAAGAGACCCGCTGGCCGCGCCCGCAATTGAATGTATGCCTTCCTTTATGTAACAGGGACGCCTCGAGATCTCCCAACAAATGCAGGCGCATGCGGGAGGAGTACTTCTCCATGAGGGCGAGGTTGACGAGCAGATGATCCAGCTTCCCCCCGGCCGCCCCCGCGACCCAGGCCTCCAAGAAGCCGCGCCGGGACAAGAAACGCAGTGCCTTTTCGAAATCGGAGGCATTTTCGTCGAAATCGCAGAGAAAGGTCGCGCGCTTTAAGGCGACTCGCCGCCGGGGCAGCGAGTCCATGTCGCCGATGATAAGCCGGGGCGTGAGGCCCAGCGCGGCGGCATGGCGCGAGCCCCCGTCGCAGCAGATGAGGAACCGGCCGCGGGCCATCGCGCGCACGCGCGAGGGGTTGGGTAGCTCGCCGTTGAGCAGGATCAGCGCGGAGCGGCGCGTCACCGGCGCAGGCGGCTTACGATCCGAGTGGTGGAATGGCCCTTCTTGAGGGGCACGAGCGCGACCCGGCCGGCATGTTCTTTGCCCGCCACCTGATCCGGCCTGTAATCGGCGCCCTTGACGAGCAATTCCGGCCGCAGCTCGGAGAGGAGCTTCTCGGGGGTATCTTCGGGAAACACCACGACCGCGTCGACGGCGGCGAGCGCCGCCAGCACGCGGCAGCGGTCGGCTGCCCTGTTGATCGGCCTCTCGGGACCCTTGCCCAGGCGCCGCGCGGAGTCGTCGGAATTAACCCCGACGACGAGCACGTCCCCCAGGGAGCGGGCCTTCTCGAGCAGCTGCACGTGTCCCGGGTGCAGCAGGTCGAAGACGCCGTTGGTAAACACCACCTTCGCCCGCGCGGCGGCCCAACGGCGCCTGAGCTCGAGCAGCTCCCCGCGCGAGACGATCTTGCGCCCCGTGTCGCCGTCGCAGCGCATCAATGGGCCTTCGGGGCTCCGGGGAACATCGCGTCCTCGACGATGTCGCAGAGGATCTGGATCACCGTGATATGCGCCTCTTGGATGCGGGCCACCGTCGCCGAGGGCACGCATAGGCATATATCCACCAAGCCCTTCATCTTCCCGCCCGACTGGCCGGTGAGCCCCAAGCGGGCGAGTCCGAGCTCCTTTGCCTTCTCGAGCGCCCGCAGGACATTGGGCGAATTGCCGCTCGTTGATATGGCCACCGCCACGTCGCCCGGTTTCGCGTGCGCCTCCAGCTGCCGCGCGAAGACCTGCTCGTAGCCGAAATCATTGGCGATCGAGGTGAGATCGGCCGTGTTGACCGTCAGGGCCACGGCGGGCAGTGGGGCGCGGTTGCGCCGCAGCCGGCCCACGAGCTCGTCGGCGAAGTTGGTGGCGTCGCAAGCCGAGCCGCCGTTGCCGAAGGTGATGATCTTATTGCCCCGGCGGTAGGCGTCGAGGAGCAGATCGGCGGCGCTCGTGATGACGTCGGCCTCGGCCTTCAGCGCCGCGATGGTCTTGGCGCTTTCCTCTAGCTGCCCGATGATGTTCTGCCTAACGGGGCTTGCCGTTGCTTTGGGCATTATTGTTCTCCAGTAGCCGATCGGTGAGATGCGTGTCGAAGTCTCCGGATTTAAAATCGGCGTGGGCGAGCACCTTAAGGTGGAAGGGGATCGTCGTGCGGATCCCTTCCACGGCGAACTCCTGGAGCGCTCGCGAGCCGCGCTGGATCGCGCTCGCGCGATCCGCCCCGAAGACGATGAGCTTGGCCAGCAAGCTGTCGTAATAGCTGGGCACGGTGTAGCCGGCGTAGAGGTGGGTGTCGACGCGCACCCCGGGGCCACCGGGTAGGCTCAGGCGCTCGATGGTTCCCGGGCAGGGCGCGAATTGCCGCGCGGGGTCCTCCGCGTTGATGCGGTGCTCGATCGCGTGGGAGCTGATTCGAGCCGCGCGCGAGGAGTCGAAGCTCAGGGGCTCGCCCATGGCCAAGGATATCTGCTCGCGCACGAGGTCGAGCCCCGTGACCGTCTCGGTGACGGGATGCTCGACCTGAAGGCGCGTGTTGACCTCGATGAAATAGAAGCGCCCATCGGTGTCGAGCAGGAACTCGACCGTGCCCACGTTGGAGTAGCCGGCCGCGCGGACTAAGCGCACGGCGGCTTCCATCATCTCCTCGCGGATCTTAGGCGTGACCGCGGGGGAAGGGGACTCCTCGATGAGCTTCTGGTGGCGGCGCTGCACCGTGCAATCGCGCTCGGGAAGGGCCACGGCGTTTCCCCGGAGGTCGGCCGCGATCTGGATCTCCACGTGCCGGGGATGCTCGATGAGCTTCTCGATGTACACCGATCCGTCGCCGAAGGCGGCCTTGGCCTCGGCCGCCGCCATCTTGATCTCGGAAACGAGGCCCGAGGGTTCGCGGACGAGGCGCAGGCCCTTGCCGCCTCCTCCGGCGGCCGCCTTGACCATGAGCGGAAACCCGATCGAGCGGGCCTGGGCCAGCACACCGTCGGCCGCCTCGTCGACGCAGCCCTTCGTGCCCGGCACCACCGGGACCTTGGCGCGGATCGCCAGCTCCTTCGCCGCGGATTTATGGCCCAATTGCCGTATGGCCTCGGGGCTGGGGCCGATGAAGGTCAGTCCCTTTTCGCGGCAGGCGGCGGCGAACCCCGCATTCTCCGAGAGGAAGCCGTAGCCGGGATGCACGGCGTCGGCCCCGGAGGCCTTGGCCGCGGAAAGCAAGGCGCCTGCGTTCAGGTAGCTTTCGCGGGCCGGAGCCGGGCCGATGCAGAAGGCCTCCTCCGCCAGGGCGACGTGCATGGACTCGCGGTCGGCCTCCGAATAGACCGCCACCGAGCGCAGGCCCATCTCGCGGCAGGCGCGGATGACGCGCACGGCGATCTCGCCCCGGTTGGCGACGAGCACCTTGCGGAAGCCTTTCACGGAGACTCCACGGCGCTCGGGGCCTGGCAGGCGCGCGGGCCGTAAATCGCTAGGGCGGCGGCGGCCAGCGCCGCGCAGGCCAGCCAGAGGCCCAGCCCCAAAAATCCGCCGCGTCGCCGGTCCTCTTGGGACGCGGACGGGGAGCGCCGCGATGCGTTGATGATGCCGAGAACGGCTGTCCTCGGAAGCAACGAGGGGCGAGCGGAGGCCGTGCCGCCGTTAGGTGCGGGGGCGAGCAGGAGCAGCGGCGAGCCGCACTGGTCGCAGAAGTTCTTGGCCGGTGAATTTTGCGCCTGGCAGCCGCCGCAGAGTTTGATCACGCGCCCGCCGCAAGCTGCGCATTTGGACGCGGAGGCATCCGCCTTCGCCGAGCATTGGGCGCATTGCACGCGCGCCGAGACGCCTTGGCTCATGGGTGGATCAGGAAAAGGCCCTGCCCGTATTCGACGGCCTTGCCGTCGTCGACGAGTATCTTGACCAGCTTGCCCGCCGCCGGCGCGCGGACCTCGAGCGGCTCGTCGGCCGTCTCGACGATCCCGAGGAGCTCTCCTTGCGAGACGGCCTTGCCCTCCTCGGCCCGCCGCGGCGCGCCCTTGCTCGACCAGCGGAATATGCCCACCCCGGGGGCGGGGACGGGCAAGAGCGGGCTCGACGGAAAGGCGGGGCTGTTCGGCGGAGCCCCCTCGAGCCGGAACTCGACCCGTTGGGAGCCGTCCTGCCAGGCGAGCTCGAGCAAATCCGTGCCCCTTGCCCAGCCGATGATCTCCTGCATCGCCTTGGGATCCATCAGGGTATTCCTCCATTACGGCGCTTTCCCGCCGCAAACAGCGCGCGGGGATCGAAGGGAAGCGGCATCGACTGGGCGATGCCCAGCAAGGTCGAGCCGCCCCCCTGCGTGTCGACGATCAGAAGCTGGGCCCCCGGCGACGCGAACTCCAGCATCACCTGCCGGCAGGCACCGCAGGGATAGGCGGCGCGGCCCGCGACGGCCAGCGCCGCGAGGGACTTCTCGCCGCTGGTGACCGCCTTGAACACGGCCACGCGTTCGGCGCATAGGCTCAATCCGTAGGAGGCGTTCTCGACGTTGGCTCCGGTATAGACCCGGCCCGAGCCGGCGATCAAGGCCGCTCCTACTGCGTAGCGCGAATACGGGCAATAAGCCTTGCGCCTCGCCCGCTTGGCCTCTCGGGCGAGCCGCTTGAGCTTGGCTTCCGATACGGCCGAGGTCATGAGAGGGCCTCCATCTCCGCCACGAAGCGGCGCTTGAGGGCGGCCCGCTCCAGCGGAGGCAGGAAGAGGTGGTCAACCGAGCCCAGGGCAATCGCGCGCAGCTCCGCCAAGGTGAACCCCAGGCCCAGGGCGGTCTCGTACTCGTCGCTTAGGCTGATCCCGATGATCCCGCGGTCGTCCGTGTTGAGCGTGATCTTGACGCCGGCGCGGTAGAAGGCACGGACCGGGTGCGAGGGAAGGTCCGCGACGGTCTTGGTGCGCACGTTGGAGCTGATGCCGATCTCCAGCGGCACTCCCCGGCGAACGACTTCCTGCATCAGACGCGGGTCCTCGAGGAGATGGATGCCGTGGCCGATCCTCTGCACGTCGAGCGTCAGGGCCGCCTCGAGGTTCTTGGTGCCCACGGTCTCGCCGGCGTGGCAGGTGGTCGGGATGCCCAGGCGCCTCGCCCGCTCGTAGAAATCCGCGTATTCCATCGTCGGGAAGCGCGCCTCGTCTCCGGCCAGGTCCATGCCGACGACACTCGGTTCGGAAAGGCCGTTGTCGGGCTTAAAGAAGCGGGTCAAGGCCGAGAAGGCCTTGCGGTTCTCCTTGGGCCCGTGGGAGCGAAAGAGGCAGATAATGACGCCGCTGGTGACGCCGAAGTCCTTGAGGCCCCGGCGCAGCCCCTTGAGCACCGCTTCGACCACCTCGTCGACGCCGAAGCCGCCCGAGACGTTGAGCATGGGGGCGAAGCGGACTTCAACATGCCTGATGTTCTCCGCGGCGCAGTCGGCGCAGAGCTCGTAGGCCACGCGCTCTAAGGCCGCGGCGTCGCGCAAGAGCGGGTAGAGCACGTAGAAGACGTCCAGGAACTCCTTGAGCGAGCGGCAGCTCGGCGCCACCTGGACGTAGCGCAGTAGGTCCTGCACGTTGTCGGCGGGAAGGCGAACCCTTCTTTCGCGCGCGAGCTCCAGGACGGTCTGGGGGCGCAGGGAGCCGTCGAGATGGCAGTGGATGTCGGTTTTGGGCAGGCGCCGGAGCCATTCGCGGATCCGGTCCTTTTCCCAGGGCCGCGGCGCGGCGGGTGCCTTAAGGCCTGACATATTTTCCGATGAGCAGCTCCAGCTTTTTGTACGTCTTCTTGTTCATCCTCTCGGGTTGCGTGAAGACGGCGCCCTCCAGCGCCGTGGCGCAGGGGCAATGGCGCGGCAGGCGCGATAGCTCCGGTACGACTTTGCCCAGCAGGGCCTGCGCGTTGGCCACGTTGGCCGAGAGATTGGCGACTACGGTCCTCGTGTCGACTTCCTCGCCGTCCTTCCAGCAATCGTAGTCCGTCACGAGGGCGACGGTGCTGTAGCAGATCTCCGCCTCCCGCGCCAGGCGGGCCTCTCCGATGGCGGTCATCCCGATGATCGAATAGCCCATCTTCCGGTGCATCTCGGATTCCGCCTTGGTGGAGAAGGCCGGGCCCTCCATGCAGACGTAGATCCCCCCGTCATGGGACGTGATGCCGAGGCCGCGGGCGCCGGCATAGAGCAGCCGGCGCATCGGCTCGCAGAAGGGATGCGCGAAGGCGATATGCGCCACGATGCCGTCACCGAAGAAGGAGCTGCGGCGCCCCTTGGTCTCGTCGACCAATTGGTCGGGAAAGAGGAAGTGCCGGGGCGCGATCTCCTCGCGCAGCGAGCCGACGGCCCCGATCGATATGACGCGCTCCACGCCCAGGGATTTCAAGGCCCATAGGTTGGCGCGGGCGTTGAGCTCCGAGGGCAGCAGGACATGGCCCCGGCCGTGCCTGGGCAGGAAGGCGCAGCGCACGCCGGAAAGCGTGCCCAGGACTACGTCGTCGGAGGGAGGGCCGAAAGGAGTCTTGATCCGGACGGTCCGCAGATCACGGAGCCCGTCCATCGCGTACAGCCCGCTGCCCCCGATGACCCCGATACTCGCTTTTTCTTTCACGCGCATAGGGCTTCCGCGAGCACCTCGGGATAGATGGGGTGGCGTGCGCAGAGCCCGCGCACCTCGGCCCGTACCGCCTTGAGCCGCGCCTCCTCGGAGCGCCCCGCGAGCGCGTCGTCGATAAGGCTTGCGATCTCGTCCATCTCGGATTCCCCCATGCCGCGGGTCGTGACCGCGGGCGTGCCGATGCGCACGCCGCTGGCGATGAACGGCTTCTGGGGGTCGTAGGGGATCGCGTTCTTATTGACGGTGATGCCGGCCGCGTCCAGCGCCTCTTCGGCCTCCTTGCCGGTGACGTTCTTGGGACGAAGGTCGACCGAAAAGAGATGGCAGTCGGTGCCTCCCGAGACGATGCGGAACCCGCGGTCCTGCAACGCGCGCGCCAGCCGCCGCGCGTTGGAGACCACGCGCTCTTGGTAGCGCTTGAATTCGGGTCGGAGCGCCTCGCCCAGGCAGACCGCCTTGGCCGCGATCACGTGCATCAGGGGCCCTCCCTGGTTGCCCGGGAAGTTCATCTTGTCGAGGGCGGCCGCATGGGCGGCCTTGCAGAGCACCATCCCTCCGCGGGGCCCGCGCAGCGTCTTGTGCGTCGTCGTCGTGACGAGATCGGCCTGCGGGACCGGGGACGGGTAGACGCCCGCCGCGATCAATCCGGCGTAGTGCGCGATGTCGGCGCAGAAGAAGGCGCCGACCGAGTCGGCCATGGACTTAAAGCGCCTCCAATCGAAGACCCGTGAATAATTCGAGGCCCCGATGAAAAGCATCTTGGGCCTGTGTTCGGCCACCAGACGCTCCGCCTCCTCGTAGTCGATCGTCTCGTCGTCTCGGCGCACGTTGATCGGTATGATCCGGAAGAATTTTCCGGAGAAATTGAGCGGGTGCCCGTGCGACAGGTGCCCGCCATGGGCCAGGTTGAGACCCAGCACGGAATCACCTGGCTTTAGGACGGAAAGGTACATCGTGATGTTGGCTTGGGTGCCCGAGTGCGGCTGCACGTTGGCGTGCTCGGCGGCAAATAGTGCCTTGGCGCGTTCGATCGCCAGTGTTTCGGCCACGTCGACGAACTCGCAGCCGCCGTAATAGCGCTTGCCGGGATAGCCCTCGGCGTACTTGTTGGTCAAAAGCGAGCCCTGCGCCTCGAGGACGGCTTCGGAGACGTAGTTCTCGGAGGCGATGAGCTCCAGGTTCTCCGATTGCCTGCGGCATTCGGCCGCGATGGCGCGGTAGAGCTCAGGATCTTGGCTTCGCAGTCGATGGAGCATGTTTGTCGATGAGCCGGCGCACCCCTTCCTCGATCAAGTCGCGGCATTGGGCGTAGACGCGCTCGCCCTGCCCGATGGGATCGGCGATGTCCCGCGCGCCTAGGCCGGCCGCTTCCAGGAACAGCTCGGTCTTATCGCGCGTTTGGGGAAAATATTCCTTTAGCGCCTCGCGGTGGTTGCGGGCCATGGCGTAGATGCCGTCGGCCCACTCCAAGAGCTGCAAGGAAGGGGTCCGGGGGATGTAGCTGAAGTTCTCGATTCCCCGCTGCGCCAGTACCCGAGGGACCGGGGAGGGGATCTCGAATCCAGGGTCGGCGGCGATCCCGCAGGAGCGGGCCTCCCAACCGTTTAAGCCACGCTCCTCGACGGCCCGATTGAACAGGAACTGGGCCATCACGCTGCGGCAGGTGTTGCCCGTGCACACGAACAGGGCCTTCACGCCGCCGCCTCGAGCAGCTCCTGCCGCCTTAGGGCGCCTTCGCGCAGGACGCGTGGCGCCGGCCCGGAGGCGTCGACGATGCTCGATTCCTTCCCGGGAACCGGGCCGGCATCGATGACCAGATCCACGAGATTCGCGAATTCCGCCGCGACCTGCTCGCCCGAGGCCAACGCCGGGCGGCCCGAAAGATTGGCGCTCGTCGTCGCCATCGGTCCCGCCTCGCGCAGCAGGGCGAGGGCCACCGGATGGTTCGGCACGCGAATGGCCAGGGTCGGGAATCCTTGGAAGCTCAACAGTCGTCCTTCTTTCGTGGGTCGCAAGACCAGGGTGAGCGGTCCGGGCCAGAACCGGCTCGCGAGAGCTCGGGCCTGGGGAGTCCACTCCACCCAGCGCCCTGCCTCGTCGGAGGAGTGTACTAAAATGGGCAGGGGTTTCATAGCCTCGCGGCCCTTGATTTCGTAGATGCGCCGCATCGCGGCCTTGACTAGGCCCGTGCAGCCTATCCCGTAGACGGTGTCGGTGGGAAAAGCGATGATTTTACGGGATTTCGCCGCGCTCGCCGCCTGCCGCAGCTGCTCTTGGCTCAGCGCGCCGGAGGGCCCCACGCGGATGACCTCACCCACCGGAATAACCCTGGGGTGCGACGACGACCACGATCTCGCCGAGTATCTTCTCCCTGCGGCCGAGAACTTCGCGGACCTGGGAGACGGGCCCCGTGATCCATTCCTCATGCCTCTTGCTGAGCTCGCGCGCGACGGCTAGCTCGATGTTCTCGCCGAACGCGGCCGAAACTTCATCCAGCAGATCGAGCGTCCGGAAGGGGGATTCGTAAAGCACCGTCGTCCTCGCGCCCGCGGCGGCTTCCTGGAGCAGGCGCGCGCGCTTGCCGCCGGAGCGCGGCAGGAATCCGAGGAATAGCAGCGAGTCTCCGGGAAACCCTGAGCCGGCCACGGCGGCGGCCACGGCGCTGGGGCCCGGCAGCGAGCAGACCGGAATCCGCCGGCGGCGCGCGGCGGCGACAAGCCTCACCCCGGGGTCCGAGAGCACCGGGGTGCCGCTGTCGGAGACCAGGGCGAGGGCCTCGCCTTGCTCTAAGCGCTCCAACGCCTTTTCGACGCCCCGCGCGTCATGCTCATTGTAGCGCAGCGCCGGCACGCGGATGTCGAAATGGCTCAGGAGTATGCGCGTGCGCCGCGTGTCCTCGCAATAGACCGCGCGGACCTCGCGCAGCACGCGCAGGGCCCGCTGGGTGATGTCCTCGAGATTGCCCAGGGGCGTCGGGACGATATACAGGCAACCCGGGCTCATGGGCCGTCCAGGTTGAGAAAGGCCTCGACGACGGCGGGATCGAACTGGGTCCCGGCGCCCTTGCGGAGCTCCTCGCGGGCCACCTCGGGGCTTAAGGCCTTGCGGTAGGGGCGGTCGGAGAGCATCGCCTCCCAGGCGTTGATGACGGCGACGATGCGCGATCCCAATGGGATCTCGCCGCCCTTAAGACCCTCGGGGAATCCCTTGCCGTTGAACCATTCCTGGTGATAGAGAACGATCTGCGCGACAGGCCCCATCTGCTTGGCGGAAGACAGGAGCTGATGGCCGATCGTCGAGTATTTCTTGATCTGGGCGTATTCCTCGGGGGTCAGCTTGCCCGGCTTGTTGAGCAAGGTCTGGTCGATGCCGATCTTGCCGACGCGGTGGAGCATCGCGGCGTATTCGACATGCTTGGCCGCGGCCTCCGACATGCCCAAGGCGCGCGCGAGCTTAAGCGCCTGCTCGCGCGCCTTGGCGGAGCTGCCTTCATGGAGCGGGTCCTTGAGATCGGCGGCGCGGGCGAGAATCTGCAGCATTTCCATATAAAAACCCTGCTGGCTCTCGAGCAGCTCCGCATGCTCGCGCCGCATGGAGAACAGACGCCAAACGGCGACGGCCAGGGCGGCCGACAGAATGCCGATGATGAAAATCACAGGCGTATTCTAGAATATTGCGGTAGCGCCGTGAGCGAGTATAGGCCTTTCGGCCGACGCGCTAGGTCCTTTGGCTCAGGTGAACCCGCCGGCAGCGTTTTATACTAAGAGGCCGATGATAATCTCGATTTGGATCGCCTCGATCTTATTGCAGGCGGCATGGGCGGGGGGGCCCAACACTCTCCTAAAAGAGATCGACGTCTTCAAGCTCCCAACGTCCGGGCTTCGCAGGGTTTTCTACAGCCCAGACCCATCTCGAGTCTACACCGTCGGAGGAGAGGACGGTATCATTGGCTGGGATATCCGGACCGGCAAGCCCGGCGATTGTCATTCGAAGGGCTTTTACCCTTGGAGCGCGATCAGTCCGGACGGCTCGCGCGTTTTGGCTGCGCAAAAAGTAGGTTATGGTACTTTTCTCAGTTTTTTGAATCCCAGCAATGGACAAATCGTCGAGACCGGCTTTCGCCGGTATGTCAGGGCCAGCCACTGGAGCCGCGATAGCCGACGCCTTCTGGTATTGGATGGGTTCGGCGATATATGGATTTTCAACGCCGAAACGGGCGTGCACGAGAGGGTCTTGACCGTCGAGAGAGCCGTGCATGTATCCTGGAATGAAGACGAAACGAGGGTGCTGACGATCGAAGAAGACGGCCGCTACCGGTCCTGGAGCCTAGACTATAAATGGCCGATGTGGCTCGGCCGCCGGCGAGAACTCGGTGTCCTAAAGTTTCAAGGAAAGGAACTCGGCTATGCGAATGTCAGCCCAGACGGCTCGAAAGCGGTGATCCGAGAATCGGATTATCAATTGCCGGAAATATGGGATTTGCGGAATATGGAAAGAGTCTCGCTCTTGGAAAAGGCGTGCCGAAGCCGACTTGGATTTCATTTAACCGACTCTAAATTGCTCTGCATCGAGCATAACTCTCACATCGCCAGCCTTTTCGACTTGGGCAGCGGCAGGCGGATCGCTAGCTTCGAGTGCGCGGATGGAGAATCTATCGACGACGCGGCCTTAAGCCCCGATGGCAAAAGCGTGGCGATCGTTAGCGGGGGATCTGCCCGGTTCTTCGTCGAAGGGCCCGGTGGCAAGTGGTCTCCCCTGGTGCCTCCCGAGCGATTGCGTAAAGTCCGGCGCTTGCTCGATGGCCCAGCGTTGCTGCGGAACGTGGGGACGGCGCTGGAAACCGCCGAAGAGCGGTTTAGGCTTTAGTCGCGGCCGCTTAGGGCTGTATCCGACGTCCCGTAACGTATTTGTGAATGATGCTGGACACCAGCGTCTGGTAAGGAACCCCTTCTTCTGCGGCCCTGGCCTTGATCCGGTTTAGGTCCGAGCGGGAGATGCGGATGTTCATTCGCTGGTCTTTGCGGAGCGTATTCCTGGCGATCTCCGCGTACGCCCTAAGTTCCGATTGCTTGGGTTTAACGAGCTCCCAGTCGCCGCTCTCGATGGCGTCCAAAATCTCTCGCTCCTCTTCGTCGAGCTTATATTTTTTCATGAGGATCCTCCCGCCAGATAGCGCTTGGTCATTTTTCGGCTGGGAATAATCGTTTTCAAAAAAATGCGTTTCTCCTCTTCCACGCAAGGTACGATGTAAATATAGTTATTCACGGCAACGAGAAACTGCTTCTGATGGCTGAACTTGCCGCGGCCGGGCACGACGGCCACTACAGAGCCTTCCTCAATGTAAGACACTATCGCCTCGAATGATATTCCCCGTTCTTCGAGCAGCTTTCGGTTCTTCGCGTCGTCCCACTCGAAGGTCTTAGACACTATCTCCAGTATGGCAGGATGTGTGCCTAATGTCAATACATAAAATAGGTCTTAGCCGCCGCGCAGAAAGCGGAGCGCGGCTTGCATGGAGGCCCGGCGGTATCCATGCGCGTCGATGGCGGCGACACGGTGCTTAAGCAGCGACGCGTCCGAGGAACTGCGGATCAAGACGACGATCAGTTTTTTCGCAAATCGCCGTTGAAGCGTCTTGAGGGTCTGGGCCTGTCCCTCAAAGCGCATCGCCTCGAAGCAGAAGAAAATGACGATTTCGGCTTTCCCGGCCTCGCGCGCGACGCGGCGGGCTCTCGCCTCGTCGCCAAGAATGGGCGAGGCTAAGACGCGACGCCGTCCGGGCCAGCGTTTGGTCCATTGCAGCAGGTCCTTGGCGGGCCGCGCCGGCCCGCCCTCGAAGGTGAAGAGTTCTCGGACCTGGCGAAAATCGGGACAGATCAATGCCAGCCGGGAGTCCGGCCGCAGCTCCAAAGGAATCTTGACCGAACCGGGACGGATCTTTTCGACGGCGGCCTGCGCGACCTGAAGAGACAGGGCCTGCGCTCCTTTCGAGTCGGGCGCTGTCCAGGAGGCGCGCGCGTCGTCGCGTCGCTTGTCGAGCAGCGCCTGCACGCGGCGGCAGGCATGTTGGAAATCCGCCTTCGGTACCCGGCCCTCGGCCAAGGCCTGGGCCAGCAGCTCGACCGCCTCGCGCTGGGCCTCCCGCGCATGCGCGATCAGCAGTATGTCATGCCCGGCGGCGAGCGCCTCGATGGCCGCCTCCTGGATGGGCCAGCGTTCGGTGATGGCGCCCATGCAGAGATCATCCGAGATCACGACTCCGTCGAACCCAAGTCGACGGCGCAGCAGGGCGTGGGTGATTTTGCGGGAGAAAGTCGCCGGGACATCGTCTTTATCCAGCGAGGGAAAGCAGACATGGGAGCTCATCACGCAATCGACGCCGGCTTCGACCGCGTCGGCGAAGGGCGCCAAATGCCTGCGCGCGAAAAGGCCTCGGGGCAGCCGTATGGTCGGCAGGGTCTGATGCGCGTCCTTGGTGGCCGCGCCCTTGCCCGGGAAATGCTTGGCGCAGGCCGAGACGCCGTGATCCTGCATCCCGCGTATCATCGCCGACCCCAATCGGCCGACCAGCGCCGGGTCCTCGCCGAAGGAGCGGATGCCGACCCCGGGGTTGTATTTTGCGGTCAAGACGTCGACGACCGGCGCCAGGTTGAGCCGTACGCCCATCGCCCTGAGCTCGAGCGCCATCTGCCGTCCGACCTGGTAGGCGAGGCCCGTGCTGCCGGCCTTGCCGAGGCAGGCATTGCCCGGGAAGGCGGTCACGCCTTGCGAGAAGCGCAGCACCCAGCCGCCCTCATGATCGATCGAGAAGAGCAGAGGGCGGCCGACGCGCTGCTGCAGTTCGGCGGTGAGGCGGCGCAGCTGCGCGGGGGATTCGATATTGCGCGCCAAGAGCAGCACGCCGCAGGCGCCGGTTTCTTTTAATAGGGATACGGAGTCGCGAGTCGGCCGGGTCCCCTCGATGCCGAACATAAAGGGAAAGCCCGGGTTCACGCCGGAATTATACTATACCAATCGGAGGGAACGGGTCAGGACGCGCTTAGCGGCGGCACTGCGACGGTCCCGAGAACGCGTCGGCGTCCGTGATCACTCCAGGCCCGCCGCCGTCGCTGACGGTCCATTCGCCTTCGGTGGTGTGCAGATTCCCGTAAAATTCGCCTTCGACGCTGCAGTAATAGCTCTGGGCGGCCTTAAATTCCTTCTCGGCCTCCACCAGGATCGCCCTCGCCCGGCCGATCGCTTCGGGTGCGGGACGGTCAGGCACCCAGGTCGGGTTATTAAAGAGCGCGGGATCATTGCTGTAATTGTAGTTCCAGAAGCCCGTTTCACCCAGCGCAGCGGATACGAGTTGGCCGCCCTTTTTTATATGATCCAGGGCTTTTCGCGAGTCGGCAACGGCCTTCGGGGAGTCTTTGCTGCATTTAGAGGCGACTCTTTCCGCCCTTTGGATTTCTTTGTATTCGTAGTCGATGAGTCTTGATATATAGTCATATATAGAATTGGTCTCCGAATAACTTCCGCCTGTCCTGTTGGCCGCATAGAGTTTGTGCAGCGTCTCCGGTGGAGTATTCGGGTCTTCGAGGGCGTCCAAATAGGCGCGCGCGTCGGCGACGTCGTTTCTACTCCCGTCGATCCAATTGCCGGCCGAGGCCTGCATGACGGTGAGGCAGGCGTCCTTGCGCGTTGATTCGATGGAGGAGGAGACGCTAAAGGAAACGGTTGGGATCAAAATGCCCATCATCAACGCGATCAGCGCGACCGCCTTGAGTTTCTTGAGCCAATCGGCTTTCGAGCAGGTTTGCGCGGTTCTAGGCGCTGGCGGCTGGAGCTTGGCCGGGCGCAGCGTACGCAGGTTCGCCGAGGCCGCGCTCAGCTTGTCGGAAATGGATCCGCCGCTCGCGGCCACCGATTCCGCTGCGCCGGCCTTGGAGGAGTCGACGCCATCGGTCAAGGCCGCAGCCTGGGTGTGTTGCGACTCGAGCGAGGCGTTATTTTCCGCGCGCAGAGCCGCAGGGATTGTGAGAAGAACCACCAGAAGCATTATTTTTTTCATTATCGTCTCCTCACTTGTCATCAGTTCTCATCGGCGGCATTCCGCGGGTCCAGTAAATGCGTCCGCGTCCGTGATCACTCCAGGCCCACCGCCGTCGCTGACGGTCCATTCGCCTTCGGTGGTGTGCAGATTCCCGTAAAATTCGCCTTCGACGCTGCAGTAATAGCTCTGGGCGGCCTTAAATTCCTTCTCGGCCTCCACTAGGATCGCCCTCGCCCGGCCGATCGCTTCGGGCCCGGGATTGTCGGGCGTCCAGGTCGGATTTTTATAAATGGCGGGATCATTCCCGTAGTCGTACTTCCAGAATCCCGTTTCATCCAGCGCGGCATAGATGAGCTGGCCGCCCTTTTTTATATGGTCCAGGGCTTTTCGCGAGTCGGCGACCGCCTGCGGGGAGTCTTTGCTGCATTTAGAGGCGACTCTCTCCGCCCGCTGGATTTCTTCGTATTCGTGGGCGATGAGCCTCTCGATGTAGGGATTTTGGGGGCTTGAATAGCTTCCGCCATTCCTGACGTTCGAATACAGTTTATGCAGCGTTTCCGGCGGGGTATTCGGGTCCTCGAGGGCGTCCAAATAGGCCCGCGCGTCGGCGACGTCTTTTCTGCTGCCGTCGATCCAGTTGCCGGTCATCGCCTGCATAACGGTAAGGCAAGCGTCCTTGCGTACTGACTCATTGTATGAAGAGACGCCGGAAGAGACGGCCGGGATCAAAATGCCCAGGGTCAAGCCCAGCGTCAACGCGATCAGCGCGACCGCCTTGAGTTTCTTGAGCCAATCGGCTTTCGAGCAGGTTGGCGCGGTTCTAGGCGCTGGCGGGCGGGGCTTGGCCGGGCGCAGCGTACGCAGGCTCGCCGAGGCCGCGCTCAGCTTGTCGGAGATGGATCCGCCGCTCGCGGCCACCGATTCCGCCGCGCCGGCCTTGGAGGCGTCGACGCCATCGGTCAGGGCCGCGGCCTGCGCGTGTTGCGTCTCCGGGCTGATATTGTTTTCGGCCCGCAACGCTAGCGGGAGGAAGAGCAGGGCGGATAAGAGCAGTGTCTTTTTCATCGTTATTGACTCCTTGATTTTACGGGCATTTCGAGGGAGTCTCGGCTCCCCCTCCTAGCGCGTCGGGGTCCGTGATCACCTCGACACGTCCGGTATCCGGATTGTAGTTCGAGACGGTCCACTCGCCTTCGGTCGTATACAGGCCGCGGCGGAATTCGCCGTTGAGGCTGCAGGAATACTTTTGGGCGGCGGTTACCTCCAGCTGGGCCCTCTCGAGATGCGCCCTTGCCCGCGCGATGGCCTCGGGGGAAACGGGATCGGGGCGCCACGGTTTTTCCGGATGTGCCACGGGATCGGAGGAGTATTTCCAAAAATCCGTCTCGGCCAACGCGTCATGCAAGGCGGAGCCGGCGTTCTTGAGATGGTCTACGGCCTTTCGCGCGTCGGCGACCGCCTGCGGCGCGGTCTCGCTGCAGTTGGCGGCCGTTCTCTCGGCCCTTTCGACCCTCTTGTAGTCAGTGTGGTAGCGGCCTTCGCCGTAACGAAGCCCGCTATTGTTGTTGAGAATTTCTTCCGCGTAGTACGCCTTGATATAAAGCCTATGAAGCTCTTCCGCGGAGCTTTCGGGATTCGCGAGCGCGTCCAAATAGTTGCGCGCGCTGTCGACATATCCTTGGCTCCGGCCGACATTGCCGCCAATGGGACCCACCGCCTGCATGACGGTGAGGCAGGCATCCTTGCGTACCGATTCCTTGTAGGAAGAAACGCCGGAAGAGACGGCCGGAATCAAAATGCCCAGCATCAACGCGATCAGTGCGACCGCCTTGAGTTTCTTGAGCCAATCGGCTTTCGAGCAGGTTGGCGCGGTTCTAGGCGCTGGTGGGCGGGGCTTGGCCGGGCGCAGCGTACGCAGGCTCGCCGAGGCCGCGCTCAGCTTGTCGGAGATGGATCCGCCGCTCGCGGCCACCGATTCCGCCGTGCCGGCCTTGGAGGCGTCCACGCCATCGGTCAGGGCCGCGGCCTGCGCGTGTTGCGTCTCCGGGCTGGAGCCATCGTCGAGCGCGAAAGCGACGCGGGCGCCGAGAATAAAGAAGGCGGCAAGGGTCAGGGCAAATAAGGATTTTTTCAAAGATTTTTCATAATGAGTTTTCATCTGAGTTTTTTATCGATAAGGCCCCCGATCCAAGCGGCGATTCGAGGCGCCAGCGCCGCCAAAAGTAGCGGAGAGAGGGTCATTGCCAAAATAAGGCTGCCCGAGAGCCATATCGGTCCGGATGAGATCGGTTTGTATTGAGGCAACAGCTCCGATGTTCCTAGCAGTGCTAGTCCAACGACGATCACTCCTAGAAGAAAAGAATACATTCGTCCCAGCTCCGAGCGCCAGAATTTCGCCGCTTTTTTGCCGTATGGGATAGGTTCCTCGACGACGATGGGTGAGGGGGCTTTTCTTGCCAGAGACCAAAGAACGGGAAATTTGATTCTTCCGGTTGTCCAACCTTTGACGGAGCCGATTTGCGATGGGCCTGGCCCTTGGACGAGCGCATCGGCGGCGGCCACTCCATCGGTGAGCGTCGCGGCGCTCGCATGCTGCGCCTCAAGGGAATTAGCGCCGAGCGCGGGAATGCCCGAGGAAACAAGCCATAGGATGGATAGGGCGGCGCCGGACAGTCGGTCGTTCGCCCTTATTTCGGGTCTTGCGCCCATAGCTTGACTGAATTAGCGAGATCGACGAGTTTTCCATGGTATTCGTCCGCGGTCTTGGCGTTCGCCGCCAATCGATCGGCTTCCTGCTCCAAGGCGGCCAAGAAGCGCTCCGCCTCCTCGATCACGAGAGGGCTTTTGTAGCGCGCCATCCGGGCCAAGCGGGCGCGCTCCTCATTCGCCGCGGCGTGAATTTCCTGGCGGATCTGCTCGACGGAAAGGGTCCGCATCGATTCGGATTCGGCGGTCATGGAGAGGACCTTCCAGGAGCTGTCAGCGACCGTCTTTCCGCGCTGCCATAGGTAGTTTTGATAATCGACCAGCGCCTGGTTGGGCAAGGCGGGAGTCTTCGGCTTCGCGTTAAGGTCCATGTAGAGTTTCGGGATCAACAGTGCCAACGCGACAAAGATGGCCGGACCGTAGACCAACATGCCCACGGCGAAGCTGATCCAATAGCCGATGCCCAGCCCGCGGCGAATTTTGTCGTAAGTCTCGCCGTTGGATGTTTTTTTAGCCGGAGCCAGGACCGGGAGGGGAACCGGAGCAAAGACCATCGGGCTCAACTGTCCTTGGCCGAAAACCGGCTGGGGCAACGCGGAGGCGGAGGCCTTCGCTAGCACGCCGGTCGAAGCGGACGCCTTGCCCGACTGGTCGAAGAGAGGATCCGGAGGAAGGGCGCTCGATATGCTGGGGAGGAGTAAGGCAAACGTCAAAAGCATTGTATTTTTCATTGTCATTCCAAGTCCGCAAGGGCGCGCAGCGCGCGCATTTTGACCGACAACGCGTGAACGAAGTGAAATTGCGGGTGAGAGTCGTCGCCGCAACCTTTCTCGATTTTCTGGATTTCCTTGTTCATTTGGGACAGGATACCCTTGACTTGCTTTGAAGAGGCGCCGGTATCGTTGGAAGCCTGATCGGCGATCTTCTTGAGCGTCTCATCGATTAGGCGGGAGGCCTCCTGGGTTGTAACGCTGATATCGGGCCGCTGCGCCGGATCGCCGGTAACGCTCTTTTCAAATATGGTTCTCAGGGCCGCTTCGGCTTGTCGCGCCTGCGCCTTGACCGCCATCTTGAGTGAGGGATCCCCAATCGGATCGGTGGCGAATAGGTTCACGGGTGCCGCGAGCAGGACTGCGATCGACAGTGCTTTCAGCATCAGAGTTCTCCTGAGCGCCATCATTGCGCTCGACAGCATTAGGGTAACGGGACGAGGGAAGCGCGCGCAGGGTCGGAGGACCTATGCGGAAATAGTCTTTGGACCTAAGCCGAACTAGGCCTTTTGTTTTCTTGGACTGCGCGAATTGAAGCGCATCATGGTGAGCCGATCAACGGCGTGCTATACTAAGTCATGGAACTTTTTGAGGGTTCAATCGCATGAAACGTATGGGCGAAATCCGGGCCAAGGTGCTTCTCGAAAACGAGAGGGACCTTATTTTATGGCGGGAGAAGAGGCTTCCCAAGAATAAGGTCCGCCGCCTGACGATCGAAGCAACCGCCGACACCGGGGCGGTGATGAATCTCCTGCCGCAGGAGATCGTCGAAGCCTTGGGCCTGGAAAAGAAGGGAAAAACGATCGTTACGCTCGCCGACAACAAGAAAGTCGAGCTCGAAATTGCTGGGAACGTCGCGATGACGGTAGCCGGCCGGAAATGGGAGACCGATTGCCTGGTCGGCCCTCCGGGCTGCGCGCCGCTCATCGGCCAATTGGTCATGGAGCGGCTCGACCTGATAGCCGATCCCTTAAAACGGACCCTTACACCCAGGCCGGAATCACCTTACCTGCCGACCCTAAATCTCCTTTGACGCATGGCTTAGATTGGTATTGACAAATGGTAATTTCCACTATAAAATACCAAATATGGCCAAGAAACTCAGAATCGATAAGGCCGGCCGCCTGGTGATCCCCAAGGCGTACCGCGAGGCCCTGGGCCTCGACGCGGGATGCGGGCTGGTTGCCGAGCGATCCGGCGATCAGATCATACTACGCCCGTCGCATGAGGCGGCGACTTTCCGGAAGGAGAAGGGCTGCTGGGTATACCGGACCGGACGGCGCTTGGAGCCGTCGTTCGTCGACAACTGGATCGAGGCCGCGCGGGATGAGCGGATAAGCCAAGCCGTCCCGTGAGCCAGTTCCTTGATACCTCCGTCATGGTCGCAGCCTTTCTGGGCGATCATCCCCATCATCAGGCGAGCCTGGAGTTATTCGCTTCCGCCGAAAAAAGCAAAACCTATTGCGCTGCCCATTCGCTTGCCGAGGTCTATGCCGCTCTGACGAGACTGCCGCTGAGGCCGCCCGTAGCCCCCGAACAGGCGCTCTTGTTCCTGCAGGACGCGCGCCGGCGCCTTCACGCGATCGCCTTAAGCGAAGCGGAATATTTTGAGGTTCTCGAGGAGGCGGCGCGCCAGGGCGTCGTCGGCGGGCGTCTTTACGACGCCCTGCTGCTTGCCTGCGCGGAGAAAGCCAAGGCGGAGCTCATTTATACCTGGAACCTGGGTCATTTCCGCCAACTACGGCCCGACTTGGCGCGCAGAATTCGGATGCCTTAGTTTCCCATGCGCCGATCCACCATCCGCTTCGAATCGACGTTTGCTTGATTGGACCCATCGATTAAGATAAACTACATTGCTAGGCTTGTTTTTACCCTAATAGCGTACTATCGATGCTCATGAGCGACGTTGCAGCGCACCCTGACATTTCTCGCGTCTTGCTCGGCGAGGAGAAGATACGCGCCCGGATCCGGGAGCTGGGCCGGCAGATTTCCAAGGATTACGCGGGCAAAAAGCTGATCCTCGTGGGAATCCTCAAAGGGAGCGTGCTTTTTTTATCCGATCTCATGCGCTCCATCGATCTCTCGTGTTCGGTCGATTTCATCTGCCTTTCTTCCTATGACGGCAAGGCCTCCACCGGCGTCGTGCGCCTTTTGCTCGACCTGCGCGAAAGCGCCGAGGGCAAGCATCTGCTTCTGGTCGAAGACATCGTGGATACCGGTTTAACGCTCAATTATTTGCTGGAAAACTTAAAGACCCGCCGCCCGGCCTCGCTGGAAATATGCGCCCTGCTCGACAAGCCCGAGAGCCGCAAGGCGCCCGTGAAGGCGAAATACATCGGCTTCGAGATCCCCAACGAGTTCGTCGTCGGCTACGGGCTCGATTATAACGAGCTCTACCGCAATCTGCCCTATATCGGAGTGCTCAAACCCTCGGCCGTGGAGAAGGAATGAACCCCCTGACAAAGAATCTCAAGCAGCTCATCCTCTGGGTCGCGGCCTTTTTCTTGCTGTTGGCCCTGTTCCAGAACCTCAAGCAGGCCGGCACCGAGCTCGAGCTGCCTTATTCGGGCTTCAAAGAGCGGCTCAGGGCCAATCAAGTCATGGAATTGACGGTGCGCCCCGACTTGATCCGCGGCCAGTACAAGGATGACAAGGGGGTCACCCAGCGCTTTAGGACCATTCCCCTGCAGGACCCCAACCTAGTATCCGAGTTGGAGGCGCATAAGGTGCGCCATTACCAAGGGGAGGCGGACCGCTCCTGGGTGACGGCCGTGCTCGTCAACATCGGCTGGGTCGTGCTCTTCTTCGGGCTCTGGTGGCTCTTCGTCGTGCGGCAGGTGCAGATGGGCGGAAAGCAGGCGCTTTCCTTCGGGCGCTCGCGCGCCAAGCTGCAGAACCTCAAGAAGCAGAAGGCGACCTTTGCCGACGTCGCCGGCTGCGACGAGGCCAAGGAGGAGTTGCAGGAGATCGTGGAGTTCCTTAAGGATCCCCAAAAGTTCCAGAAGCTGGGCGGCAAGATCCCCAAGGGGGTCCTGCTCTACGGGCTGCCCGGCACCGGGAAGACCTTGATGGCGCGGGCCGTGGCCGGCGAGGCCGGCGTCCCCTTTTTCTCGTCCTCCGGCTCGGAATTCGTCGAGATGTTCGTCGGCGTGGGCGCGGCGCGCGTGCGAGACCTCTTCGAGCAGGCCAAGAAATCGGCCCCCGCCGTGGTCTTCATCGACGAGCTCGACGCCGTGGGCCGGCACCGCTTCGCCGGCATCGGCGGCGGGCATGACGAGCGCGAGCAGACCTTGAACCAGATCCTCGTAGAGCTCGATGGCTTCGAGACGAAGGAGGGCGTTATCTTGGTCGGCGCCACCAACCGCCCGGACGTGCTCGACCCCGCCCTGCTCAGGCCGGGGCGCTTCGACCGGCACGTCAATATCCCCAGCCCCGACCTGCGCGGGCGCGAGGCCATCCTTAAGGTGCATTCCAAGCCCGTCAAGCTGGCCCCCGAGGTGGACCTTTCCGTCATCGCGCGGCGCACGCCGGGCTTCGTGGGCGCCGATCTCGCCAACCTCGTCAACGAGGCCGCGCTGCTGGCGGCTCGCAAGAACAAGGATGCCGTGCAGATGACCGAGCTCGAGGAAGCCATCGACCGGGTTATCGCGGGGCCCCAGCGCAAGAGCCGCATGATCTTAGACCGCGAGAAAAAGGTCATCGCCTACCACGAGTCGGGCCACACCTTGGTCGCCAAGCTGCTGCCCAACACCGACCCCGTTCACAAGGTGACCATCATCCCGCGCGGCCCGGCGCTCGGCTTCACGCTCCAGCTGCCGACCGAGGACCGCTACCTCACCTCGCGCAGCGAGATATTCAACCGCCTCTGCGTGCTCCTGGGCGGGCGCTGCGCCGAGGAGCTCGTCTTCAATGAGGTCACCACCGGAGCTGCCGACGATCTCTCCAAGGCCACGGCGTTCGCCCAGAAGATGGTGATGGAGTTCGGCATGAGCGACAAGCTCGGGCCGATCACCTTCCGCAAACCCGAGGAGGAGGTGTTTCTCGGCCGTGATATCGCGCGAGGGCCCGGGTATTCGGAGTCGACCGCGCAGATGATCGACGAGGAGGTCAAGCGCATCATCCGCGAGTGCCAGGAGACCGCGCGCGCCCTTTTGGCCAAGAACAAGAAGCTGCTCGACACCTTGGCCGAGCGATTGGTGGAAAAAGAGATCGTCGATGCCGATGAGATCAACGCAATCTTCGCCGGCGCCGTCGCCTAGCGCCACGCGCGTGGACCGACCGCGGGTGATGGGAGTGCTCAACGTCACGCCCGACTCCTTCTATCCCGAAAGCCGCGCCTTCTGGGAGGGCCGCGACGCCTTAGACGAGACCGTCCGCCGCGGGCTCCGATTGGCCGCCGAGGGCGCCGATATTCTCGACATCGGCGGGCAGTCCACGCGCCCGGGGTCCGAGCCCGTCCCGGAAGAGGAGGAGTCGCGCCGCGTCGTCGCGGTGATCGAGCGCCTCGCCCCCGCCGTCCGCATCCCCATTTCCGTCGACACGAGCAAGGCCTCCGTCGCCAAGGCGGCGCGGGCCGCGGGCGCCTCCATCCTCAACGATGTCACCGCCCTGCGCGGCGACCCCGCCATGGCCGAGGCGGCGCTGGAGTACCCCGAGATCATCCTCATGCACATGCAGGGCACGCCCAAGACCATGCAGCAGCGCCCCACGTACGGCGATGTGGTCGCCGACGTGCTCTCTTTCTTCCAGGAACGTTTGGGCGCGCTGCGCCGCCTCGGAGTCTCCGAGGCGCGAGTCCTCCTGGATCCGGGCATCGGCTTCGGGAAGGATTTGGGCCACAACCTGGAGATTCTCCGGAGGCTCGAGGAGTTCCGCGTCCTGGGCCGTCCCTTGGTGATTGGGGCGTCCCGTAAATCCTTCATCGGCCGAATCCTGGCGGCCTCCGAGGGGACGGCGGACCCGTTGGGGCCCGAGGAGCGCCTGGAGGGCTCCCTGGCCGTGGCCTGCCGCGCGGCGGCCGCCGGGGCGAGCGTCGTGCGCGTCCACGACGTGCGCGCGACGCGGCGGGCGCTCGAGGTATGGGCGAAGTGTTCGGGGCCGCGCCATGGGTGAGTTTTTTGGCACCGACGGGGTCCGAGGCATTCCCGGCCGCTATCCCTTGGTCCCGGACTTTATTCGGAGGCTGGGTTTCGTTTCCGCGAACCTCTTGCGCGAGGGCCGTAAGGCTCACGCCAACGGCTCCGCCCCGGTAATCTTGATGGGCCGCGACTCGCGGGCCTCGGGCGCCGCCCTGGGCCGCTCCTTGGCCCACGGCTTCGCGAAGGCCGGCTGCGTCACCCTCGATCTCGGCGTGCTGCCGACCCCGGCCCTGTCCTACCTCACGCCGCGCCGCGCCGCCCTTTGCGGCGTGATGATTTCCGCCAGCCACAATCCCGCCGAGTTTAACGGGATCAAGTTCTTCACCGCCGGGGGATTCAAGATGGGGCCCGAGCTCGAGGCGGAGATAGAGCGGCGGTTAGCCGGAGTTCCCGATCCTGGGGCGAGCGTTTCGACCGTCGCCGTCGGCGCGGAGGAGGGTGGCCAGCGCGAATACCTCGATTTCCTGCGCAGCAGCTTCCCGGCGACCAGCGATCTGTCCGGGCTGCGCATCGTCGTCGACTGCGCCAACGGCGCGGCATCCGCCGTGGCTCCCCGGCTCTTCGAAAGCCTCGGCGCCCGCGTTTTCCCGGTCGGCTGCCGCCCCAACGGCAAGAATATCAATTCCGGCTGCGGGGCCCTCGAAACCGGGGCGATGCGCCGCGAGGTGTGGCGAAGGCGCGCCCATTGCGGCGTCTCCCTCGACGGGGACGCGGACCGCGCCATCTTCTCGGACGAGACGGGCAGCCTTTGCGACGGGGACGTGCTGATCTCGATGGCCGCGCTCGACCTGCGGGAGCGGGGGCTTCTGCGCGGCAACAAGGTCGTGCTCACCGTGATGTCTAATTACGGGATGATCGAGTTTCTGTCCAGGCAAGGGATATCCTCGACCCTGGTGCCGGTCGGAGACCGCAACGTGACCGAGGCCTTGGAGCGCGAGGGGCTCGTCCTCGGAGGAGAGGCCTCGGGCCATATCGTGTTCCGCCGTTTTTCCCCGACCGGCGACGGTCTGCTGACCGCGCTGCAGACCTTGGCCGTCATGGCCCGCGGCGGCCGGCCGATGAGCTTTTTCAGGAAGCGCTACAAGACCTACCCGCAGCTGCTTAGCAACGTCCGCATCGACAGGCGCATCCCTATCGAGCAGCTCCCCGGTACGTGGAAGCTGATCCGGCGGGCCCAAAAGAGGCTGGAGGGGCGCGGGCGCGTCCTGGTCCGCTATTCGGGCACGGAGCCACTCATGCGCGTGTTGGTGGAAGGTCCGGACCGTGCCGCCTGCCGAAAGATTTCCAGCGAGATCATCGAGACCTTCCAGAAAGAAAGCCGTGTGCCAGGAGAACATTGAATGCCCATCAAGCTAGGGGTGAACATCGACCACGTCGCGACGCTGCGCCAGGCCCGCCGGGGCGTCGACCCCGACCCGGTCGCCGCCGCCAAGGTCTGCTCGACCTCGGGAGCGGACCTCATCGTCATGCATCTGCGCCAGGACCGCCGCCATGTCCAGGACGAGGACGTCTTCCGGCTGCGCAAGGAGGTTAAGACCTCGCTGCACTTGGAGATGTCGACCATCCCCGCGATCGTATCGGTCGCCCTCAAGGCGAAGCCGGACTCGGTGTGCATCGTCCCCGAGAGCCCCAAGGAAGTCACGACGCTGGGTGGGCTCAACCTCAAGGCGGGCTCCCAGGCCGCGCTCAAGAAGACCGTCGCCAAGCTCAAGGACGCCGGAATCGGGGTTAGCCTTTTCACCGACCCGGACGCCGTCAGCGTGCGCATCGCCAAGAATCTCGGCGCCGACGCCGTTGAATTGTGCACCCTGGCCTACGCCGCCGCCTTCGGGCAGCACAAGCAGAACGCCGAGCTTGAGAAGCTGCAGCTAGCGGCCTACCTGGCCGATGAGCTGGGCCTGCAGGTGCACGCGGGGCACGACCTGAACTACCACAACGTCGCCGACGTAGCGCGCATCCCGCACATGTCCTGCCTCAATATCGGATTTGCGATCGTCTCGCGCGCGATGTTCACCGGCCTGCGCAGCGCGGTGGCGGAGATGAAGAAGGCGATCACCTCGGCGAGATAGGGTATGTTTCTTATGCTGAACCCCGCACTTGCCGCGCTTCGCGCGGCAAGTGGCGCGCCCGAGGCGCGTAAAAGCCGCCGTTCAACCCAAGAGTGCGAACAACGGACGCGGCGCCGACCGGAGTGTCGGCGCCGGACTTCGTCGCGCTTCGCGCGACGAAGTTCGAGGTTTCTCGCGAGTATTCCGAGCTTGGCGCCGCAGGCGCCAAGCCACGCGCCCGAGGCGCGTAAAAGCTGCCGTTTAATCCTATGTGCGGCATAGTCGGTTACACCGGCCCCAAGGAGGCCAGCTCCCTGCTGATGCAGGGGCTGCGGCATCTGGAATATAGGGGCTACGATTCGTCGGGGCTGGCCATCGCCAACAACGGCTCGATTCATCTGCGGCGCAGCGTAGGCAAGCTCGCGAACCTCGAGTCCGTTCTCCAGAAGGATCCGCTCAAGGGCTCTACCGGGTTGGGGCATACGCGCTGGGCCACGCACGGCCGGCCCTCGGAGGAGAACGCCCACCCCCATACCGACTGCAGCAAGAAACTCGTGGTCATACACAACGGGATCATCGAGAATTACGTCGTCTTGAAGCAGCAGCTGCAGGGTAGCGGGCACCGCTTCGAGTCCGAGACGGACACCGAGATCGTGGCGCATCTCATCGAGGAGAAGCTCAAAGGTCTCCAGGCGGGCCGCACGGCGTTTACGCCCGACCTCAAGGAGCCGATGCTCTTCGAGGCGGTGCGGCAGGCGCTCAAGGAGGTGCGCGGGGCGTACGCCTTGGCGATACTATGGGCCGAGGCCCCCGGGGTGTTGGTCGCCGCGAAAACGGCCTCGCCGCTGGTCGTGGGGCTCGGCAATGGCGAGTGCTACCTCGCCTCGGACGTTCCCGCCTTCCTGGAGCACACCCGCAAGGTGGTGTTCTTAGATGACGGGGAAATGGCCATCTTGAGCCCGAAGGGCTGCCACTTCTTCAACCTCGAGGGAAAGCGCCTCGAGAAGACGCCCCAGCAAATCCAATGGGACCGGACGATGGCCGAGAAGGGCGGCTACCGGCACTTCATGCTCAAGGAGATCTACGAGCAGCCTCAGGCGGTCGAGGATACCCTGCGTGGGCGGCTCTTCCCGCTTAAGGACGGCGTCTTGGAGCGCGAGGCCGGCCTCAGTACCTCGTACTTGAAGGGGGTGTCCCAGGTGCATCTGGTGGCTTGCGGCACCGCTTTCCACGCGGGCCTCGTGGGCAAATACCTGCTTGAAGGCGTCGCGCGCATCCCCGCGCATATCGAGACGGCTTCCGAGTTCCGCTACCGCGAGCCCATCGTCACGCCGAACACCCTGGTCGTGGCCATCAGCCAGTCGGGCGAGACGGCCGACACGCTGGCCGCCGTGCGCCTGGCCAAGCAGTCGGGAGCCAAGGTGCTCTCGATTTGCAATACCGTGGGCTCGGCGATCACGCGCGCGTCGGACTTCAACTTTTACACGCTCTGTGGCCCCGAGTGCGGCGTCGCCTCGACGAAGGCCTTCGTCGGCCAGCTGGTGGCCCTGAGCACCTTGACGTTGCACCTGGCCCTCGCCTTGGGGAAAATGGACGAAAAGCAGGCGATGGGCTGGGTCGAGGACCTGCTGAGGCTCCCGGGGCTCATCCGCAAGGCCTTGACGCTCGACCCGCAGGTACGCGACATCTGCAAGCGCTATTTCAAGTCGGAACATTTCCTCTACATCGGCCGTCACCTCAACTACCCGACGGCGCTCGAAGGGGCCCTCAAGCTCAAGGAGATCTCCTACATCCACGCCGAGGGCTACGCCGCGGGCGAGATGAAGCACGGCCCGATCGCCTTGATCGACCCAGACATGCCCGTCGTCGCCCTGGCGACCCAGTCCAAGATTTTCGAGAAGGTCCTCTCCAATATCGAGGAGGCCAAGGCGCGCGGCGCGATCCTTATCGCCCTCTGCACCGAGAAGGACCGGCGCCTAGAGGGCAAGGCCGACCATATCCTCTCGCTTCCCGCCACGCCCGAGCATCTCTCCCCGATCGTCAATATCGTGCCGCTGCAGCTGTTGGCCTATCACATGGCCGACCTACGCGGCTGCGACGTCGACTGTCCCCGCAACCTCGCCAAGAGCGTCACCGTCGAATGATGCGGCCGGTGGGGATGGGACTCGACATCGTCGAGATCGAGCGCGTCGAGTCCCTGGCCAAGCGCAATCCCGCGTTCTTAAAGCGCGTCTTCTCCGCGGAGGAGCTGCGCTACTGCCGCGGCAAGAAGAGGCGCTGGCAGCATCTCGCGGTGCGCTTCGCGGCCAAGGAGGCCGTCTGGAAGGCGCTGGGCGAGGGGGGGCTGAGCCTGCGCGACATTTCCGTCAGCCGCGAAAACGACGGCCGGCCGAACGTCCTGCTGCGGGGGCGGCGCGCGGCGAATATCCAGATTTCCCTGACGCACTGCGACCGCTACGCGGCCGCCGTGGCGCTGCGCCTGCCGTGAACCGATCGCAGCTGCGCCGCTGGCTGCCGCCGCGCCCGGCCGATTCCCACAAGGGCCGTTTTGGCCATGTCCTCCTCGTCGCCGGCTCGCGCGGCATGAGCGGCGCGGCGGTCCTGGCGGGCCGCGCCGCACTGCGCTCGGGCGCGGGCCTCGTCACCATCGCGGCTCCCGAGAGCGAGCAGAGGCTCATCGCGGGGCAGCTGCCCGAGGCGTTGACCTTGCCCCTGCCGGCGGGCGCCGGCGCCTTGTCGGTCGGCTCCGCCGCCGAGCTCAAGCGGAGCGCGGGCGAACGCTCTTACGACGTGCTCGGCATCGGGCCCGGCTTGGGCACCCGCCCGGCGACGGCGCGCGCGGTGCTTGATATATTGCGCGGACTTCCGCTGCCGGCCGTCATCGACGCCGACGCCCTCAATATCCTGGCATTGGCGCCGGGAGGTGGCGCCCGCAAACTGCTCGGCGGCCGCAAGGCTCCCTGCATCCTCACGCCGCATCCCGGAGAGATGGCGCGCCTGGTACACTCCACGCCCGCCCACGTGCAGGCGGCGCGGCCGGAGTCCGCCAAGAGGCTTTCAAAGGCGTGGGGCTGCGTCTGCGTGCTCAAGGGACGCGGGACGGTGGTCGCCGCCGGGGAGCGCATCGCCGTCAACACGACCGGCAATCCGGGCCTGGCCAAGGGGGGGACGGGCGACGTGCTGACGGGGCTGATCGCAGGCCTTTGGGCGCAGCATCTTGCCGCCGGCCGCAGGGACGGTGGGTTCGAATGCGCCGTGCTCGGCGCATGGCTTCACGGGACCGCTGCCGATGTCGCCGTCCGGCGCCGAACGGCCTGGGCCCTGAGCGCTTCCGACGTCGTCGACGCCTTCGGCGAAGCCTTCCGCCGCCTGTCGTGACCCGCGTGCTCTCTGAGTCCCCCGAGCAGACCCGGAAGGTCGCTGCGCGCTTGGGCGCGGCGGCCGAGCCGGGCGATCTCGCGTGCCTTATCGGCCCCTTGGGAAGCGGCAAGACGACCTTCACGCAAGGATTTGCCCGCGGAGCCGGTTTTCGGGGTTCCGTCACCAGCCCGAGCTTCGGCCTGGCGCGCCGTTATCCCGCCAAGAAGGCGACGATCCATCACCTGGACTTATACCGCCTCTCGGGCAAGGACCTGCCCAACCTGGCCCTCGAGGAATACTTCGACGATCCCCGGGGGGTCTGCGTGGTCGAATGGCCGCAGGTGGCGGCGGGAGCGCTGCCCAAGGACCGGCTCGAGATCCGATTTTCCCATCGCCCGGACGGCCGCGCCCTGGACTTTCGCGCGAAAGGGCCTCGCTCCCGGAGATGGCTGGGCAGGCTATGAGAATCCTCGCCATGGATACGACCTCCGAGCGCCTGACCCTGGCGTTGGGCGACGGCAGCCGCGTCCATTTCCTCGCCGACCGCCCGGCCAAGGCGCAGGACGAGCGCTTGAACGCCGCCGTCGAGAAGCTGCTCGAGAAGGCGGGGATGGGCCTTGAGCAGGTCGATGCCTTCGCGGCGGCCAGCGGCCCCGGGCGCTTTACGGGAATCCGCGTGGGCCTTACGTTTATTGGAGTTTTGGGCAAAATGTTCGGCAAGCCCGCCCTGTCGATTTCCTGGCTGGAGGCGGCGGCCTTCCGCGCCGCCGAGAACGGCGCGGCGGGGAAATTCGTGGTGGCGCTCAAGGGGCCGCGCGACGAGATATTCTTTCAAGCCTTCCGCGTCTCGGCCGCAGGGGTCACACCCGCCTCCCGGCCGGCGTTCGCGGATGAAAAAGGCTTTCGGCCCGCGCTGCACCGCCATTGCCGCGGGTCCAAGGCCGTGTTCGGCCCCGAGGCGCCCGGAGTCCTCGACGCCGCCCGGCTGCTGCCGCCGGCCCTCTCGCGCCTGGCGCGCGGGCAGCCCGGGGAATTCGCGCCGCTGTACTTGAAGCCGGCCCATTACGAGCGATGACTCCAAGAAGAGTTCGGGTACTTTTACCACCATGAAGAGTCGGGGCCTGCCGGGCTCGGAGTCCACGCCTCTGTAACAGAGATGCCAAAGCTCCAAGTTCCCCCGGTAGCGGCACAGGCCTGTCGTCGATAGGGCCCATCGCCTCTGTAACGATGGTGCCAGTGATTGACTTTCGCCTAGGCGAAAGTCAGTCACTGGCACCGCGAGAACTATGAAGCGCTCTGCGCGCCTGATCCGACACATGCCCGTCACCCCTCCATGGTGGTAAAAATACCCAAACGGAGAGAACGGTGAGCCTTGAATAATAGCTAAAGTGCAACTTTATTTATACATGTATAAGAAAATACGAGACTCTAATATGGCCGCCGGGCATTTTCGTGACTTTGGAAACGAAAAATATTGTTAGAATAAGCGGAATTCGATTCTTAGTCTCAACGTTGAGACTAAAAAACAAAATTATCTTAGAATTATCGTTATTTTTAGGCACACAGGCCACGGACTTTTCTGTGGATAACTCAGCAAGATTTGATGGCTACAAGAAGCGAGACGACAACCTGCAGAAACTAAGTAGAGTCCCAATTCCCAGTGACCTTGCTAAAGTCTCGAAAATACAGACTTTAGCTGGACGGTGAATTTTTAGATAAGTCCTATATATGGCAAAAATTCGCATAGCGGAAGCGGCTGATCTCAATGCGCTCCTGGCGATTAATTCGGCCTGGCCCGGCCTTCCGCCGTGGACTCGCACGCATTTCGAGACGGAATTGTCTGAGAAGAAATCCTATTTCTGCGTATACGAAGACGGCCAGAAAGTCGTAGGCTATGGAGGCGTTTGGAAGCTACCTCCGGAGGCTCAGGTAACCACTCTAGCTGTCCACCCTGGACGCTCGAGACAAGGCATCGGTCGGAGACTGATGGAGCATCTGCATGAAGTCGCCCGCGCCGCTGGGTGCGTGTTGGTCGGATTGGAGGTTTCCTCCGAAAATAGTGCCGCATTGCGCCTCTACGAGGGTTTGGGCTATCGCATTGTCGGTCGTCGGCCGAATTACTATAATGACGGTTCCGGCGCCCTCCTCATGAGTCTCCGCCTGGCCTAATGCCATTTATGCTCAAGACGATCGTTATTTCCGCGGCGTTCCTTTTTTGCGGCGCCTCCGCCCACGCGAGCGCGAACAAGAGATCGACGATGCATTACATGCGGGCGCTGCTGCTGGAGCATCAGGGCAATTTCGCGGAAGCCCTGCAGGAATTCAGGGCCGCCGTGGCGTCGGACCCCCAGTCGGGATACCTTGTCGAGCAGGCCGTCGGGCTGGCCTTACGGACGGGCCGCGCGGACGTTGCGCTGGAGCTGGCCCAGCACCTCGTGCGGATCGAACCCAAATCCGCGAGCGCTCGCTGCCTGTTGGGCCAAGTCTTTTGGGCGCGCGGCCAGATGAGCGAGGCCAAGGGGGCCTTCGAGGAGGCGCTCAAGCTCAACGAGCGTTTGCCGGAGGCCCTGCTCGCCTTGGGCAACCTGCTCAGCGCCAAATCGCCGGCTAAGGCGCGCGAATACCTCCAGCGCTACATTGCCGCCAATCCCGAGAACGCCGCCCAGGCGCATTACCAGCTGGCGATCCTCGAGCAGCGCTTGGGCCGCGCGGAGGAGGCGATCGCGGCGCTCAAGGCCGCGGTGGCTGCCGCACCCGATAACTTCCAGGCGCGCTTAAGCCTGGCGCAGGCCTATGAAGCCAAGAAGGATACGGACTCTGCCCTCGCGGAGTACCTGGCGCTCGAGCAGCGGGACCCGCAGAACGCGGCCCTCTCCATCCATATCGGCGAGATCCATTTCATGCGGGGCGACGCCGCCAGCGCGCAGGTCCATTTCGAGCGGGCCAAGCGGGCGGTTCCCGGCAACCCGGCGGCCTGCCTCTGGCTGGCCATACTTGCCGAGCAGCGCGGGGACTTCGACTCCGCAGCTTCCCTGCTTCAGGAAAGCTCCGCGCTCAAGGACGACGCCGGCCTAAACCTCCGCTTGAGCTATTACCAGACCCAGGCCAACCGCGTCGGGGCCGCCGTCGAGACCCTGGAGCGGGCGCATCGAAAGTGGCCCGCCAACGAGGAGATCAGCTATTTCCTGGCTTTGGGCTACGACGATTTGAAGGCACCGGAAAAAGCTGTCGAGCTGCTCACCGGTGTCCTGCGGGCTCGCCCTGAGTTCAGGGACGCGCGCTTCCAATTGGGCGTCGTCTACGAGAAGATGAACCGGATCGAGGAGGTCGAGAAGACCTTCAAGGAGCTCATCGCCGCGCGGCCCAACGATGCGGCGGCGCTCAACTACCTGGGCTATTCACTCGCCGACCGGGGGCTGAAATTGGCGGAGGCCGAGGGATTCATCCGACGGGCGCTGGCTTTAGATCCCACCAACGGCGCCTACCACGATTCCTTGGGATGGGTCTATTTCAAGCAAGGGCTCTACCCGCAGGCCCAGGCCGAATTGCGCACCGCCCTCGGCCTGCTCGGGGAGGACGCGACGGTCTCCGAGCATTTGGGAGACGTCTACCAAGTCCTGGGAGACAGCGTGGCGGCCTGGTCGCAGTGGAAGAAGGCCGCGTGGACGGAGGAGGCGGAGCGGCTGCGAGAGAAGCTCGACGCGCTGGAGTCCCGGCTCAGCCCCCCGATGCTGGGGAACCTGTATTTGGACTTGGCGGGGTCCTCGATCTCCGGCCTGACGAGCTACTCGGGACCGTGCGAGATACAAGCCGACATCTTCAACCGCAGGCTCCGGTTTTCCGGGCTCCTGTCTTATAAGTCTCCCGCGGAGCTTCGCTTGGAGCTTATTGGCCCGCTGTTCACGCCGATTCTGCGAGCCCGCGTCGGGGCCGACGATTCCTTCGAAATGGATCCCGTGCACCTCGAAGGCATTTCCCCCGAGCTGTTGGAAGAAACGGTGTCTCGGAGCCTGCGCTTGATGCGGGCTTACTTCGGGGGACGCATTTTCGAGGGGCGGCCCGCCGTGTTCCACAAAGGTTGGCGGACGGAATGGGTGGCGGCGCCGCAAGGACAGTTTTTCTTCGACGGGAGGCGGCAGAGCCTGGGTAGTTTCCAGGAGGCGGCCTCGGGACTTCGCCTGAGCCTCGACGATTTCCAGGCCCGGGGCGGCCGTAGGGTCCCGGAGACCCTACGGCTGGAGGGCAAGGGATTCTCGATCGAATTCCGCGTCCAGAATCCGGAACTGCGCTTCTCCGAGCCGAACGGCCGGAAGGCGGAGCGGCCATGAAGGTCCAGTGCCCGGCCAAGATCAACCTCTTCCTGGAGGTCACGGGCAAAAAGCGCAACGGTTATCATACCTTGTCGACGGTGTTCGCCAAGATCAATCTTTTCGACACGCTCGATTTCCAGCCCGTCGATCACGGTGCCGTGGAGTTGCTTGTCGACAACCGGACCGTCGCCCCTCTAGGCGGCGGACGCGATAACCTCGTTTTCCGCGCCGCCGAGGCCTTCCGCAAAGAGTTCCGCGTCCGCCGTGGCGTGCGCATCGAACTGGAAAAGAAAATACCGATCGGCGCAGGCCTGGGAGGCGGCTCCTCCGACGCCGCGGGAACGCTGGTCGGTCTCTCTAGATTCTTCGGCCTTCCCCAGGGGCGCTCCACCCGGGCCGCCCTGCACCGCCTCGCGACCGGTCTCGGAGCGGATGTAGCGTTCTTCCTGCGGCCCGAGCCCTTCGCCTTGGGTGAGGGGATTGGGGACCGCTTGGCGGCCGTGGAGGTGTCGCGGACGCTGCCGCCCATGGTGCTCGTCTACCCGCGGGTTCCGGTCTCCACGGCCGAGGTCTATCGCCGCCTGGAAATCGGGCCGAAATCCTCCGTCTTGACGAGGCTTTCTCAGCTTAGTAAACTCCAAAACAAGCTAGCCCTCGGTAGGCCCATTGCGGAATGGGCCGGTTTGCTTTTTAACCGTCTAGAAGACGCCGTTTTGGGATCCTGCGAGGAAGTCTTGCAGGCGAAAAAGGCCCTCCAGCGCCTAGGGGCCGAGGGCGCGCTGATGTCTGGATCGGGTTCCTCCGTCTTTGGTTTTTTCTCGGGTCCGCGTGAAGCGGAGAAGGCGGCCGCCAAACTTCGGGGATATCCTTGGGAAGTATTCGAGACCTGCTGCATGGGTTAGCGGCGAGCTGCCGATTGTTTTATGGAAATATCGGAAATTCGAGTTCATCTCCGGGGCGAGGAGAAGCTCAAGGCGTTCGTCACGATCACCATCGATTCATGTTTCGTCATCCGGAACATGAAGATCATCCAGGGGAACAAGGGCCTCATCCTCTGCATGCCTTCCCGGAAATTGGCCGACGGAAGCTACAAGGACATCGCCCACCCCATCACCATGGAGTTTCGCAAGTTCCTGGAGGACAAGATCATGGCCGCCTATCAGCAAGAGCTCAAGCGCTCGGGCGGCAAGATCCCCGTGGGCCGAAATTCGAGCGAAGAGGAATGAGACTCCCGGGTGGTGTAATGGTAACACACCAGCCTTTGAAGCTGGGTTTCCTGGTTCGAGTCCAGGCCCGGGAACACGACTCATGAGCCGCCCCTCTTCCGCGAAGCCCCGTCCCAACTCGCTCGGCGTGCTGATCCTCGCCGCCGGCGAGGGGACCCGGATGGAATCCTCCCTACCCAAGGTACTGCATCCGGTTGGCGGACGACCGATGCTCTCCTACCCCCTGCGCGCCGCCCAAGCCCTCAAGCCACACGGTATCGGCATCGTCGTGGGTCATCAGGCGGAAACGGTGCAAAAGGCCGCCTTGGAGATGAATCCGTCCTCGACCCGTCCCATCGCATTCATCCGGCAGAAGCACCCCACCGGCTCGGGCGGCGCCGTCCTGGAGGCCGTCGGGTTCCTCAAGAAATTCCAGACCGCCATCGTGCTGTGCGGGGACACCCCGCTGCTCGGCTTTGAGACCCTCTCGGCGCTGCTGCAATACCACCGCCAGCAGAAGGGGCAGGTGACCCTCCTCTCGGCGAGGCTCGCCAATCCCAAGGGCTACGGGCGGGTGGTGCGCAGCCCGACCGGGGACGTGCTCCGCATTGTCGAGGAGACGGAGGCCAGCCCCAAGGAGGCGGCCATCAGCGAGATCAACTCGGGCGCCTACTGCTTCGAGGCGGCGCTGCTGCTTAAGGCGCTCGAAGATCTTCGCCCCAACGGCCCGAAGAGGGAGCGCTATTTGACCGACGCCTTGGAGCTCATACGCAGGCAGGGCGGCCGCATCACGGCCTACTTGAGCTCGAATCCAGAGGAAGCCTTGGGCATCAACACTCGCATCCAGCTTTCCCAGGCCGAGAGGGTGCTTAATCGTCGCCACCTCGAGAGGCTGATGCTTTCCGGCGTCACCGTGATCGATCCGATGCACACCTACGTCGACGCCGACGTGGAGGTCGGCCGCGACAGCGTCTTGTTGCCGGGAACCCTGTTGCGCGGCAAGACCCGGGTCGGCAAGAACTGCGTGATCGGCCCTTTCTGCTTCATCGAGAATTCGGCCATTGAGGACGGCTGCCGAGTGAGGAGCTCGCACATCGCCGATTCCCGCATCCTCGAGGGCTCCGCGGTGGGGCCTTTTGCCCATATGCGCGGCGGGGCCGTCGTCGGACCCAAGGCCCGCATCGGCAATTTCTCAGAGCTCAAGAATTCGCGGGTGGGAGCCGGCTCGAAGGTCCCCCATTTAAGCTATATCGGCGATACCGAGATGGGACCGGAGGTCAATATCGGCGCCGGCACGATCACTTGCAATTACGATGGGGTGCGCAAGAACAAGACCCTCATCGGCGCCAAGGCCTTCGTCGGCTCCAACGTCAACCTTGTCGCCCCGGTGCGGGTGGGGCGTGGAGCCAAGATCGGCGCCGGTTCGACCATCACGGAGGACGTTCCCGACGGCGTTCTGGCGATCGCCCGGGCGAGACAGGAAAACAAGGTGAGAAAATGACGCCACGCGCGGCGGACGCATTGATGACCACCGGGCTCTCGACCTCGGCGAGGCAGCAGGCCTCCAGCGAGGGATCGAGGCTCTACCGGGGCATGAAGCTTTTCACCGGCAACGCCAACCGCCCCTTGGCGGAGGCCATCGCCAAATACACGAAGGCGCCCTTGGGAAAATGCCAGGTCGGGCGTTTCGCCGATGGCGAGATCAACGTGCACATATTGGAGAACGTGCGCGGCTGCGATTGCTACGTGATCCAGCCCACGTGCCGGCCGGTCAACGAGAACATGATGGAGCTGCTCATCATGATCGACGCGCTCCGCCGAGCCTCCGCGGGGCGTATCAACGCCGTCATTCCCTATTTCGGATATGCCCGCGCGGACCGCAAGACGGAACCGCGGGTCCCCATCTCCTCGAAATTGATGGCGAACCTGATCACGGTCGCCGGGGCGCACCGGGTCATCACCGTCGACCTGCACGCCGCGCAGATACAGGGCTTCTTCGACATTCCCGTCGACCATCTCTTCGCGGCTCCGGTCTTCCTGGATTATCTCCGGAAGAAGAAGTTGGCAAACCTGACGATCGTATCGCCGGACGTCGGCGGCGTCGAGCGCGCCCGCGCCTTCGCCAAGCGGCTCAATGCGACGCTGGTCATCATCGACAAGCGGCGCCCCAGGCCGAACGAGGCGTCCGTCTACCATGTGATCGGCGACGTCAAGGGCAAGAATTGCGTGATCCTAGACGACATGATCGATACGGGCGGCACTCTCACCAAGGTCGCCGCCGAGATAAAGAAAAAGGGGGCCCTTAAGGTGTACGCCGCGTGCGTGCACGGCGTCCTTTCGGGCCCCGCGTTGGACTTGGTGGCCAAGTCGGAGCTCGAGGAGATGCTGCTGACGGACTCGATCCCCTGCCCCTGGGCCTCGCCGGCCAAGGTGACGGTCCTTTCCATCGCGCCGCTCTTGGGCGAGGCCATTCGCCGCAACCATAACGGGGAATCCATCAGCGAACTCTTTGTGTAGCATCTTGGGAGGAATCATGGAATTACGCTTGCAGGCCAAAATCCGCGAAAAGAAGAATTCGAAAAAGGAGCTTTCCGATTTCCGGAAGCAGAGGCTGATCCCGGCCGTGGTCTACGGCGGTAAGAAAGAGCCGCTCAAGGTGGTGGTGACCGAGCGCGAGCTGCTCAAGCTGACCAAGGCGGGCGGCGCCAACGCCATCATCCACCTGCAGCACCCCAAGGGGGAGGACACGGTGATCCTCAAGGAATTGCAGCGCCACGTCGTGACGCACCAGCCGCTGCACGCCGACTTCCAACGCATCTCGCTGCAGGAGAAGATCGAGGTCAAGGTCCCCCTGCACGTTGTCGGCGAGGCCCCCGGGGTCAAGCTCTCGGGCGGCGTGCTCGAGCATATCCTCCGCGAGCTCCGCATCCGCGCCCTGCCTACGGCGATCCCGCAGCACATCGAGGTCGACGTCAGCCGCTTGCAGCTCAACGAGAACCTATTGGTCAAGGACCTGACGGTCGGCAAGGGCATCGAGGTGCTCGACGCCCCCGACCACCTCGTCGTCAACGTCGTCGCACCCACGGCCGAGGAGGAGAAGCCGGCGGCGGAGGCCGTCGAGGGAGCGCCGGCCGAACCCGAGGTCATCGCCAAGGGCAAGAAGGAAGAGGAGGAGGGGGCTCCGGCCGGAGGCAAGGCGGCCGCCCCGGCCAAGGCTGCGGCGCCGGCCGGCAAGGAAAGCGGAAAGAAGGAGTAGGGGTTGCCCTTACGGTTGGTGGTGGGCCTGGGAAACCCGGGACCCGAGTACGCGGGCACCCGCCACAACGTCGGCTTCCGATTGCTCGACCGCCTCCGCGAGAGGGCCGGCTGGCGCGTGTTCAAGGGCTTCGGGGAATACTCCGAGAGCCAAGGCCCCGCCGGGAAGGTGTTTTGGGCGAAGCCGGCGGCCTACATGAACGAGTCGGGCAAGGCGTTGCGGGCTTTCGCGGATTATTTCAATATCCCTAGCTCCGAGATGCTCGTTTGCTTCGACGATTTCTCCCTTCCCTTGGGCAAGATCCGGCTGCGCCCCGCCGGCTCGGCGGGCGGGCATAACGGGATGCAATCGGTGATCGATCACCTCGGCACCGAACGGATCGCGCGGCTTCGCGTCGGGATCGGCCCGCTGCCCCAGGGGGGGGATCCGGCCCGGTTCGTGCTCGACCCCTTCCGCGATGAGGAGAAGGAGGCTTTGGAGCGCGCGCTCGAGAGGGCCGCGGGCGCCGTTCTCGATTGCATCGAGGGAAGTTTGGAAGCGGCGATGAACAAGCACAATACGCAGGAAATCGCATGACCCCCGCCTTCAAGATATTCCTCGGCCTTGGTTTCTTCGCGCTGGGCCTGGGCTATCTCTACCGGCCGGACTTGATCGAGCGCATGAACGCCCTTATCCGCGAATACCTGCTCAACGACGCCCACATCGCCTTGGAAAGGCGCAAGTGGGGCGCCTTTTTCCTGCTCCTTTCCTTCCTCTTCCTCTACATGGGATACTCGGCATGGCAGCGGTTTTGACCGAGAAGCAATCCTCGCTGGAGTCGGTCGCGAGCGCCGCGCTTGAATGGGCGCGCGAACGGGCCCCCGCCTGCCAGGCGGAGATATTCCTAGTCCGCAGCCGGAGCCGGGGCGTGGAGCTGCGAGACGGGAGGCTCGAGACGTTGCAGGAGAATATCGAAGAGGGGATGGGGCTGCGCTTGTTCTCGGAGGGCCGAATGGGATTCACCTACAGCGTCGGCCTCGATCTGGCCGCGCTCGAGGAGGGCCTCTCCCGCCTGCTGGAGCAGTTGCCCCACATTCCTCCGGACCCGCATCGCGTGCTGCCCCCGCCCGGGCCTTCGGGCCCTCCGGCGCCGGAAGGCGAGCTCCTAGACGAGTCTTTGTTCGAGCGGCCCATCGAGGCCGAGCTCGGCCGCTTGAAGAAGCTGGAGGCCGCGGTGCTGCGCTGCGACCCATTGGTCAAACGCGTCATCAGCGCGGGCTACGGGGAGAGCTTGGAAGAGATATGCGTGGTCAATAGCCTCGGCGTGCGGGCTTGCGAACGCGGCTCGCATTGCAGCGCCAGCGTATCGGCGGCCGCCGAGGGGCAGGGGGAGCTGCAGATTTCCTACGGCTCCGAATCCGGGCGGTTTTATCGGGAACTCGATTTCGAGCGCCTCGCCCGGGAGACGGCTTTCAGGGCTTCCTCGCTCATCGGCAGCCGGAAGCTGCCGACGGGCCGGCGTTCGGTGCTCTTCGACCCCTGGGTCGCGGGCGAAATGCTCGAGCTCATCGCGGGGCTTTTGTCGGCCGACGAGGTCCAACGGGGAAAATCATTGCTCAAGGGGCGTCTCGGTCAGCGCATCGCCAGCCCGCAGGTGACGCTCATCGACGATCCCCTCAAGCCCGGCGGGGTGGCCAGCTCGCGTTTCGACGCCGAGGGAGTGCCCACGCGGCGCAAGACCATGATCGACGGGGGCGTGCTCCGGGAATATTTCTACGACACGTATACGGCCCACAAGGACGGCGTGAGCTCCAACGGCTCGGCGGGAAGGGCCTCGTTTAAGGGCTTGCCGGGGCCCGGATCCTCCAATTTCCTGCTGGTCCCCGGGGCGATGAAGCGCGAAGCCCTGCTCGCAGACACACGCGACGGCATCCTCGTGCTCGACATCATGGGCATGCACACGGCCGACCCGGTCTCCGGGGAGTTCTCGGTCGGGGTATCCGGGATCGCGGTGCAGGACGGCGTCCTCGCGGGCGGCGTCCGTGGCGCCATGCTCTCGGGCAACGTGCTCGAACTGCTCGGCCGCGTCGACGCCGTGGCCGACGATCTGCGCTTTCACGGCAGCGTGGGCTCCCCTACCTTTCGCGTTGCGGATTTGACGGTGGCTTAAATAACGGCAGCGTTTACGCGCCTTGGGCGCGTGACTCGTCGCGCTTGACGTTTTCACGGTGCCAGGGATTGACTTTCGCCTAGGCGAAAGTCAATCCCTGGCACCATCTTCGCGAGAATTCCCGCGCTCGGCGCGGTTGTTTGCGCCGAGCCACGCGCTCAAGACTTATATGATGAATGTCGGCAGCTTCTCTGCGATCCTCGCGGAAAGTAAAATGAGGAAACTAATTCGCAGAGGAGATTCAAATGACTACCGGGC
>JBGFSC010000009.1:0-62080 GCA_041694815.1 Elusimicrobiota bacterium
TTGATGCAGGACTGTGTTATAATGAGGCATAGGCGTCCTCCGTCGGTAGATTGCTTCCTCGCAGAAACATTCTACCAATGACGAAGGGCGCCTACGCTATTTTAACCGGACAGGAGTGGATGTCTGGCCTCGTATGATTTATGCAGGCCTTCCAATATAAACATCCGCATAAGAACTTGATAGGGGACCCCGCGCCATTCGGCGAGGGCCTTGAGCCCCTTGATTGTCTTCTCGTCCAATGCCACGCTGGTGGGCAGCCGGCGCTTCTTCTTGAGACGCTTCGCAGCCGCCAGGATTTTTTTTGTTTCGAATTTCGAGACGGCTTGGTATTCTTTTTTAGATTTCGCGTATATATGTTTCACTAGTTACCGCAAGGGGTGGGGATTTGAATGGGTTATGAGGCCCCAACCGAGCTTAAAGCGCTCTTCGGCGCTTTCGAGGCTTTTGGCGGATTCGCCGATGGCGGAGGCTTTTTGGGAAAGGCGTTCCGTTAGCGAGTGAATTTCCTCCTGTGAGTGGGCGAGGCGCCATATATGCATCGTGCCGTCGTGACATCCAGTGACAACGTGCCTTTCATCGGGCGTGAAGGCGGCGGACACCACGCTACAGTCATGAACAAAAATACGTAGCGGCCGGCTATTAGATAGATCCCATACGATCGCCTTTTTATCGCTGCCGCCCGTAACGGCTTTGGTTTCATCGTGGTTAAATTCGTGGGAAAGCACATAATGACCCGCATGGCCCTTTAAGGTGGCGACGCACACTGGGCCATCATAAACTTCGACCGCGCGGCCAAAATCGGGGATAGCAAATTTTGTAGCTGCGTGATTCCGAAATTCTTTTTTGTGCCCCCAATTCCGTCTGATATAGGAATCGTCACGCCGGACGATGGAGCCATCTGATTCGATGTCTAACGGTGTGATGTAAGGGTCGCTAAGGTGTCCCGTGCGTAGGCGCTGCCATGAGTCGGTATCCCATACTGCAGCGATGGGGGGCTTAGGGCTATGTGCATCTTCTGGAAAACCAATGGTCAAAAGCTTGGAGCCATCAGGACTGAAGCGCTTGATTATAGCGCGTCTATCAAAAGCTTTGATTGCTTGATGTCCGTCATCCAAAAAGCTTCGAGGAGACGCGACGGCGGTACTGGCGCCCGGCCCCAAGACGAGCGGGGCAAATAAACAAAGGCCTTTAATAAGAAACATCTAATCTAAGGATAACCGAAGGCTTGAACGGAGCAAGGGCCAATTGGTCTGTTCTAGTTTGGGCCTTTGGGGAAGGCGGTATTTTTAGCTCCGCCATTTTAACGGCGCAGAAAAAGGGTTTTCCACCGTCTTATATGCAGCCTCCTTATTCCGAGGATGATATTAAGAGAGCCGCCTGAAGGCGCGTGAAAATCTTGGACACGAGAATACGGTTTTGCTCTATCCTGACTATCTTCTCCGTCCAGATATTACGGAACTCCAGGCCCTGCGCCCAATCGGGCAGCTCCAACGCGGTATCGCCCCAGTCCGGGCGGCCTTCGGGGCCCTCCAGGCCCGCGAAGAGGCGTCCGGCCGCCACCAAGGCGGCCGCCTCCTTGGATCGGCGCAGGAAGGCGACGACGTGGCGGGCCCGGGAGCCGGAGGCCTGCAGGGGGATATAATCGCCCTCCAGGAACAATTCGGGATAACGGCGGCGCGCCAGCAAGCCTTTCCACAGCACGAACAATTTCACCCGCGCATGCCCGGGGTCTTTCATCAGGATTCCCGCGGCGTTTTTCGCGCTCGTCTGCCGCCAGGACGCCAGCATCCCGCGGAGCGCGTCGTAATCGACCGGGACGCGGTTATCGGGATCCACGAGCCGGTAATTCCACGCCTCGGTTCCCTGGTATGTGTCCACGACGCCGACGGAGCCGAGCTTGAGTGTCAAGGCGGAGATGGAGTTGAGCTTGCCTAGGCGCGAAATCCTCCTCTGGAAAGGCTCGAAGTCCGCCAAGAAGAGGTTCCCCGGCTCCAGCAGCCCCGCCAGGAATTTCCGGCAGGCCTCCTCGAAAGGCAGGTTCGGATTGACCCAGTTGGTCTCGTTCTTGGTCTCGCGCAGCGCCTTGAGCAGGTAGGCCCAGAGACGCTTCAATAGAGCCGGCAGTTCCCGGGCGGCGGGGGGCGAATCCGGCCAGACGCCGACGAGCGTTTGGTAGAGGAAGTACTCCGTGTTGCGGTCCGGGGCCGGGCCTAAGCCCAGCGATGTCCGGTGCTTCTCATTGAGCATCGACCAGCGCGCGGCCGCCGATATCCATTCCTCCGGGATCTCGCTCAAGGCGGCGATGCGCAGGCGAGCGTCCTCGCTGCGCTTGGTGTCGTGGGTCGAGGAGGCGAGCAGGCCGTAGGGCCGCACGCGCCGTCGGGACAGATTTTGACGGTGGAATCGGCCCGGGGAAGCGCCGAAATGACCGGGATCCCCGCCCACCTCGTTGAGCGCGATAAGCCGGCCATGCGCGTAAAAGGCGGTGTCCTCCATCCCCTTGGCCATCACCGGAGCCGTCAGCTGCTGCAGGCGCAGCACGATGTCCTCGTAAAGCTCCTTGGCCGCCCGGCCGACCCGGCCGCCCAGCCGGCCGAGCAACAGGTCCAGCAGGAAATCGTAGAGGCTCGAGTCGATCTCGGGGGTCTTGCGCTTGGCCTTCTCCACGGCGATGCGGATGTTGCGCGCGTCCCGGGCCGAGGTGTCCCTCGAGGGAGAGAGATAGCTGCGGTAGACCGGAAAGCAGTCGATGATCTCGCGGATGGCCAGGGTCAGGTGGTAGCGGGTGAAATCGCGGAAATGTCGGCTCAGCTCCGAGACGCGGTCGAGCCGGAACCCGAGGGCGTGCACCTCGCTGGCCATGACGTCAGCCGCGAAGAATTTTTTGCTCCGGTAGAGCAGCGAGTCGAAATCGGCGGGGGCGCCGGCGAAGGAGGCGTACGCCTCGTCCATCTTGGCCTCGTTGCGGGACTCGACGAAGAGGCCGTTGACGGCGTTGAGGAACTCGTAGCCCACCGTGCCTTCCACCGGCCAATCGGGCAGGGCCTCGTTGCGACCCAGGATCTTCTCAACGACGATATAGAACGGTCCCGGGGCCGAGTCCGCGCAGGCGCGCCGCAGCCGCGCCAGGTAGGCCGCCGGCTCGCGCAGCCCGTCGGGGTGGTCGATCCTGAGCCCGTGGATTTTTCCTTTCCGGATCAGGCGCAATAGCAGGCCGTGGCAATGCTCGAACACGCGCTCGTCCTCCATCCTCAGGCAGGCCAGGTCGTTGATGTTGAAGAAGCGGCGGTAATTGATCTCCTCGGAGGCCACCTTCCAGTGCGCGAGCCGGTAGGCCTGCTGGTCGAGCAGTTCGTCGAGGCGGTCGAAGCTCGAGACGTCCCCGGGCGTCCCGTTGAAAAGGCTAAGGCGGCCGGCGATGAAGGATCTTAGCGCCCCGCTGCGCTCCGCCAGCGCGGCCAGCCGCCCCTTGGCCATCTCCTTTTCGCGGTCGCGCTCCTCGAGCGCGTCCCCTTGGAGCGGCTGCCTGGGCGGCAGGTTGTGGAAGGCCGTCCGGATGCTCAACAGTTCGGCGCGTTCTTCCCTCGACAGAGCGGTAGAGCCCCCCTCGAGCAGCAGGGGGTAGCACTCGGGAGCCAGGGGCAGCAGGCGCTGCCCGTATCGGAAAAAAAAGGCGCCGCGCCGGCGCTCGAGGCGTATGCCGCCCTCCTCGAGCACCTTGCCGTAGAAATCGGTCAAGATGGGCAGCAGGACGCGGTTCTTGAGCTCCGGCTTGGCCGGCTCCCAATCGATGTCGAAGAAATCGGCCCAAGCGGACGCCGGCCCGTTCTCGAGCACGTCGAGCCACAAGGCGTTCTCGTTACAGGCCACCCCCATGTGGTTGGGGACCCAATCGACGATCTGCCGCATGCCGCGGCGGTTTAAGGCCGCGCAGAGGGCCTCGTATTCGTCGGGCGATCCCAGCTCGCCGTTGAGCGCATTATGGTCGACGACATCGTAGCCGTGGGGGCTGCCGGGAGCGGCGCGGAAAATCGGCGAGAGATAGACGGCGTCGACGCCCAAGGCCTGCAGGTAGCTGAGGCGCCGGGCGGCCTGCTTGAACCCGAAGCCTTTCGAGAGCTGCAGGCGGTAGACCGACGTGGGAAAGGGATGGGGCTTGCGCACCATGGCGATTGTAGCAACGGCGCGCGTCGGCGCCGTCACGGCGCAATGACCGATCTTTTACGCCGGCTGTATGGTCCGATCCGCCCGGCGGGTCTATAGTGATCCCGTGCAGGCCAAGCCCCTGTCCCGCTCCATGCCCATCGGCGCCGAGCTTTTCGAGGGCGGCGCTCACCTGCGCGTCTGGGCGCCGCGCCGCCGCGCGCTGGGCGTGCTGCTGGAAGATGAGCAGCGGGAGATTCCCCTCAAAGCGGAGAGGGACGGGTATTTCTCCGGCTGGGTTCCCGGCGCCAAAGAGGGAATGCTCTATCGCCTCCGGCTCGACGGCAAGGAGTTGGCGCCCGATCCGGCCTCACGATTCCAGCCCCAAGGGCCTTGGGGACCCTCCCAACTGGTCGACGCCTCGCGCTACGCGTGGCGCGACGCGTCTTGGCGCGGCCCCTCTTTGGAAGGACAGGTCCTCTACGAGATGCACGTCGGCACGTTCACTCCCGAAGGCGGCTGGGAGGCGGCGCGCCGCCGCCTCGCGGAGCTCGCGGAGTTGGGAGTCACACTCGTCGAGCTGATGCCGATCGCCGAGTTTCCCGGACGCTTCGGCTGGGGCTACGACGGGGTCAACCTGTTCGCGCCCTACCACGCCTACGGGAGCCCGGACGATTTCAGGCGCTTCGTGGACGCCGCGCACGCGCTGCGCCTGGGCGTGATCCTGGACGTGGTCTACAACCATTTCGGGCCGGACGGCAACACGCTGCCCTTGTTCTCGGAGGCGTACGCCAGCAGGCGTTACGAGACGGAGTGGGGGCCGGCCGTCAATTTCGACGGGCCCTCGAGCGGGCCAGTGCGCGAATTCGTCGTGTCCAACGCGGCGTATTGGATCTCCGAATTCCACCTCGACGGGCTCCGCCTGGACGCGACCCAGAACATATACGACGGATCCGCGGAGCATATACTCGCGGCAATCTCCAAGGCGGCCCGCGCCGCGGCCACGGGGCGCTCGCTGCTTTTGTTCGCCGAGAACCAGCCCCAGGACGTCCGCCTGATCCGCCCGATCGAGCAGGGGGGCTTGGGGCTCGACGCGTTGTGGAACGACGATTTCCACCATAGCGCGATCGTGGCGATGACCGGCCGCCGGGAGGCCTATTACGTCAACTATTCCGGAAGCCCCCAGGAGCTGATTTCCTCCGTCAAATGGGGATTCCTCTACCAAGGGCAGTACTACGGCTGGCACCGCAAGCCGCGGGGCACCCCGAGCCTAGGGATACCGGCGCCGCGCTTCGTCCATTATCTCGACAATCACGACCAGGTGGCCAATCTGCCGGGAAGCCGGCGCGGCGCCGCCTTCACCTCGCCGGGGCGCCAGCGGGCCATGACCGCGCTGCTTTTGCTCTGTCCGCAGACCCCGCTCCTGTTCCAGGGACAGGAATACGGCGCCGAGTCCCCCTTTCCTTATTTCGCCGACCATCGGGGCGAGCTCGCGCGGGCCGTAGCGCAGGGACGCCGGCAATTCATCAGTCAATTCCCGAGCCAGGCGCCGGCTTCCGGCCGGCCCGCCACGATCGGCGACCCGTCGGATCCCAAGCTCTTCCGCGGCGCCGTGCTGCGTGAGGACGCCGGGAGGGGGGCCTGGTGGCATCTGCACCGCGATCTCCTGCTGCTCCGGCGCCGCGACCCCGTGTTCCGCCGGCAGGATGCGCGGCAGATCGACGGCGCCGTGCTCGGCACCGAGGCCTTCGCGCTCCGTTTTTTCGAGCGGGGGCGCAACGACCGGCTGCTGCTGGTCAACCTGGGCGTCGAAACGCGCCTGGAGCCTGCGGCCGAGCCGCTGCTCGCCCCTCCCGAATCGGGCGCGTGGGCGCTGCTCTGGTCGAGCGAGGATCCGCGCTACGGCGGGGGCGGCACGCCACCCTTGGAGCGGCCCGCCTGGGTGCTGCCGCCCCATTGCGCCATCGCGCTGGGCCCCTCGAATCTCTCCGATGGAAATCGCGCATAACCACGTCTACAGCCGGATGCCGTGGGCCAAGGAGAACGACGAGCCCGAGCGCCTGCTGACCCAGGAATGGCTCGTAACCAACGGCATCGGGGGCTACGCTTCAAGCTCCGTGGCCGGCGCCTGCACCCGCAGGTTCCACGGCCTGCTCATCGCGGCGCTGCCCTCCCCGCTGGGCCGGACGCTGATGCTCAACCACCTCGCCGAGGAGCTGCGCCTTCCCGGCGGAAGCGTCCTGCGCCTGGGGGGAGACGAGCTGGTGGGAGGCATCGACGTCCCCGCCGCGAAGGCCCTCTCCGAATTCCACTTGGAAACCGGGCTCCCCGTCTGGCGCTACGACAACGGGGGAGTCAAGCTCGAGAAGCGCATTTTTATGATGCACCAGCAGAATACCGTCCTCATCGAGTACCGCCTCCTGGCCGGCCCGCCGGTGCGCCTGAGGATGCGCCCCTCGATGCATTTTAGGCCGCACGAGGCGCGGCTCGACGAGGACCTAGACCATCCCTACAAGGTCTGCTGCTACGGAGAACGCTACGAGATCATCGAGGAGGGCCTGCCGCCCCTGCGCCTGACCGCCTACGGCGAGCGGGCCAGTTTCGTGATGGAGCGGGGCAGCTTCCGGCAGATACTCTACCGCGTGGAGGCCCGGCACGGCTACGACGCCAGCGGCGTGCTATGGAGCCCTGGGTATTTCCGCGCGGAGCTGGCAATCGAGCAATCGGTGACCCTGATCGCCTCGACCGAATCCTGGGAGACGGTATTCGCCATGTCGCCATCGGAAAGCCGCGCCGCCGAGCTGGAGCGCCGCCGCCGGCTCCTGTCGCTGGCGCGGCCCGAGGCGAGGGAAGGGCGCGGCGCGGAGTACGTGCTGGCCGCCGACCAATTCGTCATCACTCCCGGCAGCCGGCCGGCCGAGACCGCGCGGGCCCATGCGGCGGGCGACGAGGTCCGCACGATCATCGCCGGCTACCCTTGGTTCACGGACTGGGGGCGCGACACGATGATCAGCCTCGAGGGCCTGACCTTGGTGACGGGGCGCCACGAGGAGGCGGGATACATCCTGCGCTCGTACGCGCATTACGTCCGCGACGGGCTCATCCCGAACCTTTTTCCGGAAGGGACCAACAAGGCCGTATACCACACGGCCGACGCCACCCTCTGGTACTTCCACGCCATCGACCGCTACCTGCAGGCCACCGGCGACCGGGCGACGTTGCGCAAGCTCTTGCCGACGCTCCACTCCATCCTGGAGCAGCATCAGCGGGGCACCCGCTTCAACATCCGAATGGACTCCTCCGACGGGCTCCTGGGCCAAGGCGTGGAGGGATACCCGTTGAGTTGGATGGACGCCAAGGTGGACGGTTGGGTGGTCACCCCGCGTCGGGGCAAGACCGTCGAGATCAACGCCCTTTGGTACAACGCCTTGAGGCTCGCGGAGCAATGGTCCCGGCAATCCGGGGACGCGGCGGCCGCCGAGGGCTACGCGCGGCTTGCCGAGCGCGCCCGAGAGTCCTTCAACCGCCGTTTTTGGAATGAGTCGGCGGGCTTTCTTTTCGACGTGGTCGACGGCGAGCGTGGCGATGATCCGGCGCTGCGGCCCAACCAAATCCTGGCGATCTCGCTGCCCAACCCCGTCCTCGACCGCTCCCGCTGGCGAGCGGTGATGGACGCGGTGGAGCGGGAGCTATTGACGCCGGTCGGGCTGCGCTCCCTATCGAGGCGGCACCCGGATTTCCGCAAGCGCTACGACGGCGACCTGCGCTCCCGCGACGCCGCCTACCACCAAGGGACGGTCTGGGCTTGGCTGATCGGGCCTTTCATCGACGCCTGGCTGAAGCTGCACCCGGAGGAGTCGGGTCGGGCCCGCCGGTTCTTGGACGGGTTCCATTCGCATTTATCGGAGGCCTGCATCGGCTCGGTCAGCGAGATCTTCGACGCGGAGCCGCCCTTTATCCCGCGCGGCTGCATCGCCCAGGCGTGGAGCGTCGCGGAGGTGCTGCGCTGCTGGGCCAAGACCGCGCCGGCGCGAGCGGCCGTCGAGCGTTAGGGGAGTCCTTAAACCAGTTTGGCGTGCCGCTTGGCCTGGCGGAGATTTTCCGACACCTTATTCCAGCCGATGTTCTTGAAAAAGGCCGAGATGTAATCCCCCTTGCCGTCGGCCCCCCAGTCCACCATGTAGGCGTGCTCCCAGACGTCCATCACCAAGAGCGGCGCGAACCCGGCCGGATGGCCGTCCTCGTGCAGGGTGATCCAGTGGTTGCTGCAGGTTTCATGGAGGGGATCGAAGTAGAGCACGGCCCAGCCGATCCCGCGCATTTTGCCGATGGCGGTGAATTCCCGCCTCCAGGTCTCGAATCCCCCGAAGGCCTCCTCGAGCATTCCGGAAAGCTCGGAGCCCTCCTCGGGGAGATGGCGCCCGGGCTTGAGGACGCTGAAGTAATGCTCGTGGAGGATCATCCCGTTGTACTCGAAGCCGAGGCGGCGCTTCATCTCGCAGTATTCCGGCCCGAAATCGGCCTTCTGCACGAAGGTGCTCAGGCGCTTGTTGAGCGTGTTGACGTTGCTGACGTAGCCCTCGTAGAGCTGCCAGTGCTGCTGGATCTGCTCGTCGCTGATGCCGTCGAGCCCTCGGGGCTTGAGCTCGGTCCTCGGGTGGTAGACGTACATGGGCTTTCTCCTTAGCGGTTGATATTAGTCCAGAGCAGGCGCTGGCCCGTCGGGGCCGTGGCCGTCGGGGCGGCCTCGGTCGTGATGAACAGCTCGAAGCTCCTCAGCGGGGTGACGGTGCTCAGGCTGCCGTTTAAATCCTCGTCGACGGAGAGGGCCCCGATGTTCTGCGGGGGCGCCTCGGGGCTGTTGGCGCGGGTCCACACCACGTAGGTCGTCGCCGGGGGCGAGAGCTTGCCCGGGTCGGCCAGGTGCCGCACGCGCACGTCCAGCTGTGTGTTCTCATTCTCCGCCTCCGAGGCGCGCACCGTCCCCTCGGCTCCGGGGATGACGGAGCTGACGGAGAGGGCCTGGGGGCGCGCCGTGGCGCAGGCGATGGAGAGCGCGCAAAGCCCGGCTACCGCCGTATAACTGCGGAAAAGAGAAATGCTTGACATGGGAACCTCCTTGTGCCGGCGTTGTTGCTTCGCGCAAAGGATAGCTCAATGGGAAAGCGGCGTCGGTAACGCAGATGTAAAAAAATATTGGTATTGAGAGGACTGATTAGCCAAGGAACGGATTATAACCGTGACAAGGCTTTCGGAATATCGGGGAAAGGGCTTCGGCCGCCTTGCCGGGCGGAGCGGATTATCCCCGCTAGATATTCGTCCAACCCGAGCCAGGCTCTGGAATGCAATCCTCTCGCTATTTCGGCGTCGGTCAGTTGATCCAGTTGTATGGTTCTTTCAAGAATCTGGCTATAACTTTTCCCGAAGGCATCCCAGCCTCTTTCCGCGAAGCGCCTTCCGTAGACTCGTAGCGCGACCGTCTCCGCCTTGTCTATGTCGGCCGTCGTTCGGCCGTGCACGACGATCGTATCAAACCGAACCACATTCGCCTTAAAAGCCGCATTCCATTTTACCTGTCCGTTAAAACCGGCTTTGGCCAGCTCGATGCGGAAGCCGTCGTATCTATGATGGGTATGCTCTATGCACGAGAGGGTCAAATATCCCTTTGGATCGGTGTGGCCGTCGGCTGTCCCGAGATTTATCTTCGTGCTATTCCAGGGGAACTTGAGATGCCCGTTATCATGGTAGATTTTTATCCCCGCGGCTAAGGGCCGGCCTGATTCCTGGTGCCTTATATTTTGTTCCTCTTCGCGCGCGAACTCGTCTCGCCATTGTTCGGCGACGCGTAAATCTTCCGGCAGGTAAGCGGCCCGTCGCGCGTGATCGATAGTCAATCCACGCAAGTGTCTTCGATGGGTCAATAAGTCGTATACGGCCGGAAAATCATCGCGTATCGGGTGGTTGGCAGGAAGGCGGGATATCCAACCGGCGTATTCGGCTAAGGACATGTCGCTTGGGTTCCTATCCGCGCCAGGCTGAGATCCGCTAACGGTTGAGGTGGTTTGCCTCTCCCGAATGGAACGCAACGCGGCATCGCGCTGTTGAATGGCCTGCCTTTCGGCTGATTCCAGATCGTCCAACTGGCCCAATCCTATCGATGGCGCGAGCATGATAAGCGCAATGAGCCAAAGCGAACATCTCATGATCCAAGTATGCCTCGTAAAGGGGCATGCCGCCAGAAAAGAAAATTTCAAGAAATAAGACCCTATTTTTTAAAGGCTTTTTAAGCGACCCGCTTTTTTCTTGTTGAAACTTGATCTAGAAGATGGCGACGAATGCTTCGACGCTGAGCCCGGCATCCTTTCTGGGCCATTAGACTTAAGGCGGGTCCGAAGGACCTATCGTCCATAGGCATGAAGGCCTAGTTCGATATTGCCCAAACGCCTCACGCAAATTTCGGCCGCGAGAATCATAATGAGGGTGGATGAAGAAAAACTGGACAGCCGTTCTTCTTTTAACGTTGGCCCCTTGGGCCCGCGCTCAGGATTTCATCCCTAAATTCGTCTACATCCCGCCCGGAGAGTTCGATATGGGCAGTCTTGATAACGAGCAAGATAGATCCTCAGACGAAACACTGCACCGCGTGCGCATAAGCCAGGGCTTCGAGATGCAGACTACCGAGGTGACGCAGCTCCAGTATTATCTGATCACCGGCAGCAACCCATCGTGGTTTAAGGACTGCGAAAAATACGGCCCCAAGCAGGAGCCGATCTGCCCCAATCATTCCGTGGAGCAGGTCTCGTGGGAAGATGCCCAGGCGTTCATCCAACGTCTAAATGAATTGCAAGATAAATGCGTCTACCGCCTTCCCACTGAGGCGGAATGGGAATATGCGGCAAGGGGAGGGAAGTCGACGAGCTATTCGTTCGGCTCGAATGCCTCCGAATTGGGCGCGCATGCCTGGTATTACGACAACTCAAATGGCCGAACTCATGCCGTTGCTTCAAAAAAGTCGAACCCGTTTGGCCTCTATGACATGCATGGCAATGTGTGGGAGTGGGTGCAGGACTGGTATGGGGATTACCCAAGCGGCAGCGTGACGGATCCTAAGGGCCCGAGTTCAGGCTCGGGCCGCGTCATCCGTGGCGGCTCCTGGTGCCGCAATGCCAGGAACCTGCGGTCGGCGCACCGCGTCTTCAACGGCCCCGGCGATCGCAACTACGATGTGGGGTTCCGCCTGGCGAGATCATGCCGTTAGCGCTTGGACGCTCGGGCCCTTGGCACTTGGTCCGCGGTTTATTTGAAGTAAATTAAGGAAGCGAGCCGGACGCGTGCGAAGCCGCGTACGGCGAGCTGGCCGCTCAGCCTTCTCGTTTTGAAAACGGGCAATGGCTTAACTTTTATTATTGCATCGCCGTATTTCAAGGGGCTACTAACAGCAGCCGCCGGGAAATTGGAGGGCGAAATTCGCGCCGTCTTCCGGTGGAAGGCGCCCGTCTTGCCAAGAGCGGCGGCAGCGGCGCAGGGCGTCGGCGAGGATGACGATCGCGCAGATCATGATGGAGGCCGTCAAGGCCGTGTTGAGCCAGCCGAGCAGGGCGGTCTCGGGGTGCCGCGCCAGGGGAAGGAAATTGTCGCGTATGCTCAGCGTGCCACCGGCGAGCGTCGTCCCGGTGACAAAGAGAAAGGGGATCCCCGGCACCCACGCGTAACGCTTCTTGCCCGCGTTAATGAGCGCGGTCAGCGCCACGCTCAGGGCGACCCCGGCCAAAAGCTGGTTGGCGATGCCGAACATCGGCCAGATCGTGGCGATGCTGCCCGTCTTAATCAGCAGAGCCCAGGCGAGCACGACCAGCGCCGTGGAGCCGACGGCGCCGGGCAGCCAGTCGGGTCTCTGGAAAGGCGCGTAGAATTTGCCCAAGAATTCCTGGAGCAGGAATCGGCCGACCCTGGTTCCCGTGTCGATCGTGGTGAGGATGAAGAGCGCCTCGAACATGATGGCGAAATGGTACCAGTAGGCCATCCAAGAGCGCATGCCGGGAAGAGCCGAGAAAATCTGCGCGAACCCCACGGCCAGCGAGACCGCCCCTCCCGGCCGGCCCGCCACCTGCTCGCCCACCTGGCGCGAGAGCTCCTCGAGATGCACGGCCGGAATTCCCAGCGAGGCGAATTTCTGGGCGGGGACGTTGATGGCGAAGTAGTCCCCGGGCTCCAGCGCGCAGGCCGCGATCAAGGCCACGATGCCCACCAGCCCCTCGAGCAGCATCGCGCCGTAGCCGATCATGCGCGCGTCGCTTTCCTTGGAGATCATCTTCGGGGTGGTGCCCGAGGCGACGAGGCCGTGGAAACCGGAGATGGCCCCGCAGGCGATGGTGATGAATACGAATGGAAACAGCTTGCCGGCGATGATGGGCCCGCCGCCGTGGATAAATGGCGTCAGGGCGGGCATGCGTATGTCGGGCATCACGACGAGGGCGCAGGCGACGAGGGCGAAGATGGTGCCCAGCTTCATGTAGGAGCTCAGGTAATCGCGAGGGCAGAGCAGCATCCACACCGGAAGCACCGAGGCGACAAATCCGTAGGCCGCCATGGCCCAGGTGATCTGCGAGCGCGAAAGGGTCAAGGCCTCGCCGAGGGCCGTATGCGGCACCTTGGCACCCAGGACGACGGCGGCCAGCACCAGGGCGACGCCGACGGCGCTGGCCTCGCCGACCGCCCCGGGGCGCAGGCGGTACATGTAGAGCCCCACGAAGAGGGCGATGGGGATCGTCGCGCCGATCGTGAAGGTCCCCCACGCACTCTCGAAGAGGGCGTTGACGACGGCTAGCCCAAGCCCTGCCAAGGCAATGACCACGATGAAGAGGATGGCCACCGAGGCCACCGCGCCAGCTATGGGGCCGATCTCGCGCCGCGCTACCAAAGCCAAGGATCGCCCGTCATGGCGCAGGGAGAGGCCGAGCATCAGGAAATCATGGACGGCGCCCGCCAGCACCACGCCGACGAGCAGCCAGAGAAAGCCCGGCAGAAAGCCGAACTGCGCGGCGAGCACGGGCCCGATCAGGGGGCCGGCCCCGGAGATGGCCGCGAAGTGATGGCCGAAGAGCACCCAGCGGTTGGTCGGGTGGTAGTTGCTTCCGTCCTTAAGGCGGTGCGCCGGAGTGAGCCGCGCGTCGTCGAGCGCCAGTATCTTGGCGGCGATGAAAGCGGAATAGTAGCGGTAGGCGATCGCCATGACGCAAAGGGTCCCGACCAAGAAGGGCGCCGCGTTCATGCTCCGATCCTCCTCAATTGCTCCAGATAGGCGGCGGCCTCCGGATAATCGGGCCGCACTTGCAGCGTTCGCTCCCAGAAGGCCCTGGCCTTGGCCGCGTTACCCTTGCGGTAATGGACCAGGCCGAGATTAAAGAGAGCGTGATCATAATTCGGGTTGAGCTCGAGTTCCACCAGAAACTCTCGTTCGGCCAGGTCCAGGCGGCCCGACGCCAGATGCAGCACCCCCAAATTGTTATGCACCAGGGGTTCTCGGGGATTGAGGGCCAAGGCCTTCGCATACTCGCTCTCGGCGCGCGCGTGATCCCGGCGGAAATAATGCATCACCCCGAGCTGCTTGTGCGCGAAGGCGGAATGCGGCGAGCAGGCGGCCGCGCTTTCCCAGTACGAAAGCCCGTCGCGATAGCGCGCGCTGTTGAGAAAGGCCGCCACGGCGAAGGCCGCGAGTACGAGGCTTAGGGCCCGACGCCCGCCTCCGTCGCGCAGCAGCCCATTCTCACCCCAGGCGGCAAGCAACCCGAACAGGGGCAGGTAAGCGCGGTATTCGAAGAACACCGGCTCGATGTGGGATCGCGGGTACACGAAGGAGGGCAGCAGGAACAGCAACCACCAAGACAGCGCCCAAAACGCGAGGCGCGGCCGCCGCGGCGGACGTAGGAGGAAGGCCGTCAGCGTCGCGGCCAAGGCCGCGGCCCCTCCGAACAGGCGCATGTCCTTCAAAATGGGGTAACTGCAATATCCCGCGGGCCAGCTCATCTTGCCGAGATAGGACAGCGCCGCGGGAAGATTGGAGATCATCGATCCGATCGCCGCGCCCGCCGAATACGCCTCGGCGCCGCCCAGGGCCGCGCGCCGCGCGAACGCCCATGCCGCAACGCAGCTCAGCCAACCCAAAAAGATCCAGGGATGCGGCCGCAGACCCCTGGCCCAAAGATAGAGCAGGCAGGCCACCGGAAGCATCACGGCCAGCTCCTTGGTCAGCAAGGCGGCCGCCAATAGAAGCAGGTGCAGGCATGCATGCCGCGCCTTTTTGGAATCGACGAAATCCAGGAAGGAGTTGAAGGAGCCCAGCACCCAAACGGCCAGTAGGGAATCGGTGCGCCCTGGCAGCCAGGAAACGGCCTGCGCGGATATCGGATGCGCGCAGAAAAGAAGGGCCAAGGGTAGGGCGTTTTGGCCGTTTCCTAGCTTGAACAGAAGCGTGTAGACCATGCAGGAGGAGGCCGCATGGAAAAGAAGATTCATCCCGTGGCTTAAGACAAGATTTCCGTTTCCCAATGCCGCATCCAGCATCATGGAGGCGATGAGCAGGGGTCGGTAAAAAACGCCTCCAGACTCTAAAAACGAGTTTGCGGAAAATAGCTTGGGCCAATTGGCCCAGTTCCTCAAAAATTCAAGTTTTTCCAGGAAAAAAACATTGTCATCGAGATAGGTCAACTGAAAGAATAGGCTGCGCCCGTAAAGGATGCCGGTGACGGCCGCGATCCAGGCATAGTGGGCCAGGTTCACTCCGTTTTCAGGCTGGCGAGGCATAATAAATAAACCCTTTAAATTTAAGCATATTTTTCTTGAAAGAAACCTTCCTATGTCGAATTCGTCGCGGGTGTTATTCTAATAGCGATGGGAGGGGAAAAGATGATCCAAGCCAGGGTGGGCGTGCAAAGGAATCAGCAGGCGGCGGTGCTGGGCGTCGGCGGGATGCTGCTGGGAGTGGCCGCGTTGTGGAGCTCCACGCTCGTCGCCGTCCCGGACCCGTCGGTGCTCGCGGTCCATGCGCGTTTTATGCGCCGCAACTTCGACGCGACGGCCCGCGAGCCCTTGGTCGATTCGGGCCGTTTATTCGAAGCGGCTTCCCGGCCGATGCGAGATTCGGTGTCGGTTTCGGAGAGCGTTTCAATCACCGAATCTTCTCGACATGGCGGTTTCGAGACCGGATTTCATCGGCCATCCATAAGCAGAGAATATGCTCCTGGGCGCGGAAATGGCTATCGCGCTGCCTCGACGGGATTTTCCGGAGGTCGGAACTCGATGCCATCTGGCGCCTCCTCCGCTTCTTTAGGCGAGGCGTCCGCGCCGGCTTTCAGCCGCTGGCCTGCTGCCGGTTCGCGGTCGCGGAGCGCGGCGGCTCAAGCCGAGCAAAAGTTCCAGCCGTCCGAGCCGGTCGGTGGCTTGCCCGCGGGAGGCGCTTCGAACTCCGGCTTAAGCGCGAGGGAGCCTGCTCGCTTCAAGCAGGGCCTGGGGGCCGCGCCGATGCTGCATAATAGGCTTTCCGGAGATCTGCCCAAGACCATCGCCTCGCAGGGCGGGGCCGCTTACGGCAGCCTTTCCCGATCGGGCGCCGACGCGAGGCCTTCCGCCTCCCAGTCTTTTAACGGCGGCGTTCTCGGCGGCCGGCGGGTGGAGGCTCAGGGGGAGCAAGAAAGGCAGGAGCCCGCATCGGATGAGTCGACGCCCGCCGTTTCAAAGGCGGTCGAAGCGGCGGCGGGCTCCGGCTCGGATATCGTCGAGATCGCCATGGACTTCATCAAGCACCCCAACGCGCACAGGAACCCGAATACCGGCGATTACAACTGGGACGGCTGGTGCCTGGGCTTCGTCAATCAGGTCGTGCTCGACGCCCGCGGTTACCGGGACCCGCAGCTCCGGCAGTCGGATGCCCGCGGCGCCTATTACGCCATGCGCAGCGCCGGCCGCCTCCAGACCGATATGTCGCGGATGCCGGCCGGGGCCATTGTCTTCTGGCCCTCGGCGGCCAACGGGCTAGGCCATGTCTCGATCTTCACCGGACGCCGGGATGGGGACGGCGATCCGATTTACATAACCAGCACCGGACTCAACGGCATTACCGGTATTCGAGTGATGACTCAAAAGGCGCAGGGCGCCGGCGAGCCGGCCGGCTGGGCTACGGCGATCAATCCCAACTGAGGAACGGCGAGTTTTACGCGCCTCGGCGCGTGGCTTGGCGCGTCTGTTGTTAGACGTGGTCTTCGACGCTACCGGACCGCGCAGAGCCCGGCGGCGCTTAAGTCCGGGTGCGTGCCGCCCAGATACCACAGTCCGATCGAGCGCACTCCCTCCTTGCGCAAGGACTCGATCTTCTCCCGCAGGCTCCTTTCATCCTCGAACCATAACTCGCGGTTGCCGTCGTCGTCGCGGTAGGTGATGAAGGGTGAGGCGAAGCGCGCGTCCCATCGCGGGAGGGCGCCGGTGCGCAGGAGCGTTTCCCGCACCTCGCGGTAATGCAGGCGCCGCACCCGCCCCCGCAGCGAGGCGCCGGTCTTGTATTCGGTGCCGGCCAAAGACAGCGCGACACTCAGCCGCTCGGGACCGACGAGGCTTAGGGCCTTGCGCGCGGCGTCCTTGGCGTACTCGAGAGAGGCGCCGGGCCCGGGGACGAGCGACCATTCGCCGCGCTCGTAATAGCACATCAGCTGCAGACGGTCGGCGCTTTGGGCGAGCTGGGGCCAGTAGCGCTGCGCCTCGCGCCCCTTGCGGAGGCTGCCCGCCTCCACGTCCACGACGAGGGTCTTGCCCTGTCGGCGCAGCTCGGCGCCCAGGCGCGCGATGAACTCAACGAAGCGCCCCCACAAGGGTTCGGGAATCCGTTCGTAGTCAATCTCGAGTCCCGAGAATTCCGGCGCCGAGGCGATGCGTAGGAGCTCCTGGACGTGCCGCTCCATCGCCTCGGGCTCGCCAAGTATACGGCGCAGCAGCTCCGGGGACTTGAGCGCGGCGGGCTTGCCGGAGCCCGCGACAACGTCGTTGACGACGACTGGCACGATCCGCGTCGCTTCCGATCGCTCCCGCAGGGCCCTCGCCAAAAGCTCGGGATGGGCGAGCACTACCTCGCCTCGGGGATTAAAGGCGTAGGCGAAGGGGTGCAGCTCATCGAAGCAGCGCAGGGCCGGCGCTTCGGGCATGCGGTCCCACGGGACGAGCCAGGCGACTAGCAGAAGTTCCAATGAGTTCATGATTCCTCCCGAGGGTGTGTGACTTTCGAGGACATAAGGATCGCGGCGAAACGCAAGGACGGCGCCTCCTCGAGCATCAGCTTGAGCGCCGCCGTGATCGGGACCGCCAACAGCAGGCCGAGTATGCCCCAGAGCCAGCCCCAGAAGGCCAGGGCGATGATGACCATGATGGGGCTCAAGTCGAGCTGGTGGCCGGTAAAATTCGGCTCGACGCCGTAGGCGACCGCGAGGTGGCAAACGATCAGGGAGGCGCTCAAAAGCAGCGTGGCGGCAGCGGGCAGTTGGATCGCCGCGAGCGCAATCGGGGGCAGCAGCGTGATCGCGGATCCGAAATACGGAATAAAATTGCCGATGAAGATCAAAAATCCCCAGAGGGCCGCGAATTCGAGGCTAAACCCCAGCATGAGGGCGATGGAGGGGACGGCGATGAGCGCGCTCGTGACGCTCTTGACGTAGGTGTAGCGGATGAGGCTGCGCTTGATGCGGGCGCCGACGCGCAGCACCTTGAGCGAGCGCTCGCGCCCGAAGGCCTCGGCCAGCCGGTCGGGCATGGTGAAGGACTCGGCGAATAGGAAAAGCAGGTAGACGATGATGAGCACGCTCGCCGACATGGATTCGACGAAGCTGCCCAGCATCCCCGCTAGTGTCTCCAACGATGGGCTCGACTCCGGGCGTCCCGAGAGGACGTTGCCGATGTGGCGCTTGACGGGAGGAAGGCGCTCGAGCAGCGAGGAGATTCTTTCCTCCGATTTTTCGCGGTAGGTCGGCCAGCGTTCCCGCAGGGGAACAAGTTGGCTGCCCAGTAGCCAGGCGATAAGCGCCAGGACGGCGCCCACCAAGAGCGGCGGCGCCGAATACGCCAGAGGGCGCGGCACGCGCCGCGCGACGAGATAGTCGAAGACCGGCGCGGTGAGGCAGTAAAAGCCGAAGGCCACCAGGAAAGGGGCCAAGAGCGCGGCCATTTGCCTGAGGGCGAGGCCGATGATGAGCAAGACCAACAGGCCGGCGGCCGCGTTGAGCATGTTGGCGTTGAGCTCTCGCCCGTTCATCTTCCCGCACTATATACGCTGGGCCTCCCGACGCCCATGGCGGCCGGGCAAAGAAAGATTGCTCCCTCTATGAAGGAACAGCCATAATGTAGGGCGGTGAAGCGCTTGGGGGTCGCGATCCGCCTCTTGCCGTTTCTCGCCGCCGCGGCGTCGGCCCAAGACATCCGGACCCTCTCTTGGGAGGATTGCGTCGCGATCGCCCTGCGGAACAATCCAGAGCTGTTTTCGGCCAAGAACGCGAAGGAATCGAGCCGTTACGCCTATTACGGCAGCTTCAACGGCTTCCTGCCGCAGCTGAGCCTGTCGAATTCCGTGACGGACTCCAAGGGCGCCGACCGCTCCTCGCGCTGGCGGGCGGAGGCGGCGGCGAGCATGAACCTGTGGGACGCCTCGCGCCTGGCCTCCATTCGTTCGGCCTCGGCCCTGGCGGATCAGGCGGAAGCCGGCCTCCGCCAGGCCTCGGCCTCCCTGCGCTTTACGCTGCGGCAAGCCTTCGTGCAGCTCGTCGTCGCGCAGCGCGGCATCGATGTCTCGAGCTCCATCTTGGAAGTGCGCCGCAAAGGCGCCGAGCTGGTCACGCTCCGCTATAATTCCGGCCGGGAATCGAAGGGCAATATGCTGCGAGCCAAGGCGCAGCGTTTGGCGGCCCAGGTCGCCATGGCCCAGGCCGAAAGGGATCTTCGGGCCGCTCAGATGGCGCTCAACCGCGAGCTCGGCTTGGATTCCTTCGGATTGGTGCTAGCCTCCGGCAGCCTGGCCGTCGGCGAGGTCCCCTCACTTCCCGCCTCCTTCCATCCGTCGTTGTCGCTGCGGCCCGACGTCGCCGCCCAGCAAGCCCTGTTGCGGGCGGCCGAGGCCGCGTTGAGCCAGGCGCGCAGCCCCTTATGGCCCAGCGTGTCGGCGAGCTATACGCGTTCGACAACGGGTCCGACGGAGTTCCCGAATAATCGCTATAATTGGAGCGCGACCGGCCTTTTGAGCTATCCGTTGTTCGGCGGCGGCCTCACCTCGACGTTGTTCAACACCGCTTCCGCCAGGCGCTCGCTCGAGCGAGCGCGGCAGGAGCTGCGCGCGGCGCGTAACCGGGCCTTGGCGGAGCTCGAATCGAGCTGGGCCTCGTTCGCCGGCGCGGCGCAGCAGGTCGAGGTACAGGAGGCCCTTCTCGAGGCGGCGCGCCAGCGCAACGACGAGGCGGACATCCGTTACGCGAGCGGGCTCTTGAGTTTCGATAATTGGGAGATCATCGTATCCGATCGCGTCAACATCGAACGCTCGGCTCTGCAATCGCAGGCCAACGCCGCCGTCGCCGAGGCGGCCTGGCACAGGGCCTTGGGAAGGCCATTGGGGGATTAAGATGAAGGTCAAATGGGCGCTGCTGGCGGCCGCCGCGGCCCTCGTCGCGGCCCTCTGGTGGGGGCGCCAGAAATCGAGGAAGCCGGCCCAAGAAACGAGCTGGGTGGAGGTCGTCGAGGGTTCCATCGAGGAGACGGTGGAAGCCACCGGGGCGGTCGCACCGCTCAACCGGGTCGAGGTCAAGCCACCCATCTCCGGCCGCATCGAACAGCTGCTAGCGGAGGAGGGCGAGCGGGTCCGCTCGGGGCAGATCCTCGCCTGGATGAGCTCCAGCGACCGCGCGGCGATCTTGGACGCCGCCCGCGCGCAGGGTCCCGAGGAGCTCAAGCGCTGGATGGACTCCTACAAGCCGACGCCGATCGTCGCTCCCCTCTCGGGCGTGACGATACTGCGCAACGTGGTCGTGGGCCAGACCGTCGACCCCAGCGTCGTGCTCTACGCCATGTCGGACAGCCTCATCGTGCTCGCCCAGGTGGATGAGTCCGACATCGGCCGCATCCGCGACGGCATGTCGGCCCGCATCGTGCTCGACGCCTACCCGGACCGGCCGGTGGAGGGGCGCGTCTTCGACGTGCTCTACGAGGGAAAGAACGTCTCCAACGTCATCACCTACGGCGTCAAGGTGCGGCCCAAGGAGGTGCCGTCCTTCTTCCGCTCCCAGATGACCGCCAACGTGAGCTTCATCCAGGCGCGCAAGGAGAAGGCGCTGCTGGTAAAGGCCGGGGCGGTGCGGGATATCCCGGGAGGGAGCAAGCAGGTCTCGGTCATGGGCCCCGACGGGCGTCCTGTCCCGAAGGCCGTGCGGACTGGCATCGAGAACGGCGAAAAGGTCGAGATACTCTCGGGCCTTTCCGTGGGGGATAGGGTGCTCCTCACGCAGGCGCGCTACGTGCCGCAGCAGGCCCCCCAAACGAGCCCACTCACCTTCGGCGGCCGCCGGGGCCAGCCGAGCGAATCGCCCAGGCCGACCCGCAAGAAATAACGTCGTGTCCCTCATCGAGCTCGATCAAATCCGAAGATCCTATCCCATGGGCGACTCGGAGCTCGAGGTGCTCAAGGGCATCGACCTGCGCATCGAGGAGGGGGAGTTCGTCGCCATCATGGGGCCCTCCGGCTCGGGCAAGTCGACCCTGATGCAGATCCTCGGGCTGCTGGACCGGCCCAGCTCCGGAGCCTACCGCCTGATGGGTCGCGACGTCTCGCGCCTCTCCGACGACGAGGGGGCGGCGCTGCGCTCGCGCACCATCGGCTTCGTGTTCCAAATGTTTAATCTTCTGGCCCGCACCAGCGCGGCCGACAACGTCGCCCTGCCGATGATCTACGCCGGCGCCGAGGGCCGGCCCGAGCGAGCGCGGGAAATGCTCCGCCGCGTCGGGCTCGAGGACCGCCTCGACCACAAGCCCAACCAGCTCTCGGGCGGCCAACAGCAGCGCGTGGCGATCGCCCGAGCCTTGGTCAACGGCCCCCGCGTGCTCTTCGCCGACGAGCCTACGGGAAACCTGGCCTCGGCCCAGGCCGAGGAAGTCCTGCGCCAGCTCCGCGAGCTGCACCAAAGCGGCCTCACCTTGATCCTCGTGACGCACGAGCCCGACATCGCCGCCTACGCGGAGCGGATCGTGCGCATCAAGGACGGAAGCATCGTCTCCGATGAGCGCAAGGGTCGAGTCGCGGCCGCCGTTCTTACGGTGCCAGGGATTGACTTTCACCTAGGCGAAAGTCAATCCCTGGCACCGTCGTTACAGCGCCCAGGCGAAAGTCAATCCCTGGTACCATCCGGCCCGCTTTCGGGAGTCGCGGGCGCGGCGGGGTTGCGCGAGAATGTCGCGGCCGCGCTCCGCGCGATGGCGGCCAACAAGCTGCGCAGCGCCCTCTCGATGCTCGGCATACTCATCGGGGTGGCGGCGGTCATCGCGATGCTAGCCGTGGGCCGGGGTGCGCAGAAGGCCATCGAGGCGCGCATCTCCAGTCTCGGCTCCAACCTGGTGATGCTATTCCCGGGCGGCCGTTCGGTGGGCGGGGTGCACATGGCGGCCGGGGGGTTCAGCCGTTTGACGCTCGAGGACATGGCGGCCATCGCCAAGGCCGACCCTAAGATCCTGCGAGTCGATGGCAACGTTGACGACAATGTCCAGGCGGTCTACGAGGACCAGAACGTGAACACGCAGCTCACCGGCGCCACGGAGCGCTACGCGCCGATGCGGGCCTCGCAGCCCTACTACGGTCGCTTCTTCACCGCGGAGGAAAACGAGCGGCAGGAGCGCGTGGCGGTTCTGGGGCAGACCGTGATCAATGCTCTGTTCGGCAAGGAGAATCCCGTCGGCAAGTCCATTAAGATCAACCGGGTCAATTTCGAGGTGATCGGCGTGCTTCCCATGAAGGGAGCCAGCGCCTGGCGGGACCAGGATGATAAGATCGTAGTACCGCTTAAGACCGCTATGAAGCGCGTCTTGGGCCGGAAATACCTGGGCAGCATCAGCATCGAATGCGACGCGCCGGAGAACATCCCCGCGGTGATGCAGAGCGTCGAGCGGCTCATGCGCCACCGCCATCATCTGCCGGCCTATAAGGAAAACGATTTCGAGATACGGAACTTGGCCGATATCCAGGCCGCGCTTTCAGGAACGACGCAAACCTTTACGCTGCTCTTGGGCATCGTCGCGGCCATATCGCTCGTCGTGGGCGGGATCGGGATCATGAATATCATGCTCGTCTCGGTCAGCGAGCGGACCCGCGAGATCGGCCTGCGCAAGGCCGTCGGGGCACCTCGCCGAGCGATCCTGGCTCAATTCCTCATCGAGTCGGCTGTGCTCTCGACCGTCGGCGGGCTTATCGGCATCGCCCTGGGCATCGGCGTCTCGCTGATTTTGTCGAAATTCGCGGGTTGGGCCGCCTTCGTGACCCCGCAGGCGGTGATGATGGCCTTCGCCTTCTCCGCCGGGGTGGGGCTGCTTTTCGGGTACTGGCCCGCGCGGAAGGCGTCGCTCCTGTCGCCCATCGAAGCCCTCCGGTACGAATAAGCCTTTAAAAAAACCGCTGGCTCAAAGGAAGAGTCGCGGCCTCCTTGGAAGTCAGAAGCCTGGTCATGCCTATTATGTGGCAGAGCTCATCCTCGCCCAGGTCCGGATTAACCGGCTGGCTCTCGATTATCCACGAATTGCGGGTCCGGAAGCTGTACCGGCCGGCGCCGTCCTGGCGCAAGCCCACGACGAGCACGGAGTGATTGAGCGTGTTTCCCACGGCGTCGCTCGGCCTATGCGTGGCATGCTTCCAGGCAGGCATCCCCAACAACGCCAAGGACACCTCCACGGGGCGCCCGGCCTTTAATTCGGCGATCAGTTTTTTACGCCGGTCCCGGCTTATCTCGCCGCATTCCTTGGGTGAGATATGGAGATAACGTTCGGGGGGTAACCGGTCAAAATATAGGTGCGCGACTTCAAAGCCAGCCAATGCGTCCCGCACCCTGCGCCGGATCTCCGAGGCGAAAGGCACCGACTCCCATATTATCTTTTGCAATTTCTTGAGCGCGGGGGTAGGGGATTGCTTGATCTTGAGACCGCGTGAATGGAGATGCGATAGAGAGGCCTCAATGGGTTTTTTAAGGTCTTCAATGTAGTCTTGAGCGAACTGCTCATAAGAAACTCCTCCGGCATTAGCAGGTAGAATGCCAAAGTTTAGAATGAACTGTAGATTTTCTGCAGGCCACGCACCCTCGCCGAGCATGCATTTATCCGTGCCAGCGTAGGTCTTGCAGACAGATGCTTCCGAATAGATGGCTCCGGTGCCGACTCGAGATTGGGCGAATAAATCGGCCTCCGAAAACGCGATATGGCTGCCATAGCGGCGATAATACGCGGCTTCGAGCAGGCCGACCGTCGCGAAGACGTGGCAGGTGCCGACTTTGCCTTGATCGGGGACCTTGCCGGGAGGGAATTGATCCCGCAAATCCACTATATCCCTTATCGTGAAGGCCGGTAGGGCCAGCATGGCTTTCGGCGCCGACAGGGCCCTTGCCTGCTGAAAACCTTGGGCGAGCGCATCGAAGTCCTGTCCATGGATCGTGATGGAGCAAAACCCTTGAAAAAAAATGAGAAGTATCTTTAGATGTGCCATGCTATGGGGTCCTGGAGGCCTCCGCCGGGGTCAAAAAAGTGGTCATATGAAACACCCGGCAAAGATCCTCCTGGCGAAGGTCCGGGCTGAAGGCTCGGCCGTTACGGAACCATGAATTGCGCGTCTTAAAGATGAATCGTCCTGCGGAGTCCTGCTGGAATCCCACCACGACAACGGAATGAGCAAGCGTCGATCCAACGGGATCGTTCGGACGGTGTTTGGCTGTTCCCCAAAAGGCGATGCCTAGGGTGTGGACTGACGCCTCCACCGGAATACCCGTTCTTAATAACGCGAGCAATTGGTCTCGTTGCGCCATTCCTCGATTCGTGCATTCCCCCGAGGATATCTTCAAAAGGGTATCGTGTTTCAAACTTTCGAAGGCTCGGTGTCGCACAGAGAATCCCTGCAATGCTTCCCGAACCATTGCTCTAATTTCGGAAGCATAAGGGGCTGCTTGAAGGAGTTCTTCTGCCGTATCCGTCATTGGCTGTCGGGTCTTAGAAAGTTGAACCCCGCAGGTGCTGAGTCGTAATATGCTTTCACGAAACGGTATTTGGAATTTCTTGATGTAGTTCTTGGCGAATTCCTCATAGGATGTGCAACCTGCCGTATCGGGCAATACGCCTTCTCTCATGATAAAGAGCAGGTCTTGATAAGCCCAACCGGTCTCACCGAGGGCGCATTTGGTTTCGCCCCCATAGGTTTTGTAAATAACGGCATCGTTGAGCACGTGGGCGCCGGCCAACTTCGTTCGAGCAAATAGATCCGCCTCGGAGAAGGCGACATGTTGCCCGGAGTGACGGTAATAGGCTGCCTCCAGCAAGGCGATCGCGGTAAAATCGTGACAGGACGCGATGCTTCCTTGGTTAGGCGTCTTCTTTGGAGGAAATTGCCAGCTTAAATCCGCCCCCTTTGTTAGCGAGCCGGCCGGCAAGGCCAGCATGGCTTTCGGCGCCGACAGGGCCCTTGCCTGCTGAAAACCTTGGGCGAGCGCATCGAAGTCCTGTCCATGGACCGCGACGGAATAAAGCCCCGGAAAAATGCCGAGAATCAGTTCGAAAAGTCTTTTTCGATGCCGCATAGCTTCGTCCAATAGTTTAACGCAGGGCCGTCGGGCGCAAAAGGAAAGTTTGGTTCAAGAAAACTATTTCTTTAAAATAAGGATAATTTTGTGCCGAACTCCTATTTTGAGTTCTGCTTGATTTATGGAGACGCAGTAGAAAACGGCGATCTGTCTATTAAAAAGAGTTTATTTTTTAAACCTTTTCTTTTGATTTCCTTCAGCGCTGAACGTGATCGCTAATTATGCTGTAAAAATATGCACTGTGTAAAAGCTCGCGTACGAAACGCCGCTACCTTCAGCTGCGCCTCGGGCGCGTGGCTTGGCGCACTACACGTGCCAAGCTCGGGATATGTCGCGATAAGACTCGAACTTCGCCGCCCTTCGCGCGGCGAGGCACGCGCCCAAGATGGGATATCCAACAATGCCTAGGCTCGTCATCGCCAGCATATTGACGAAAGAGCCCCGCCGCTACCGGGGAGGCGCTTGGGATTGACAGAATTTGGAACGAGGGTTACACTCCCCACGTTCTCAAAGGGGGCTCGATGAAAAATAGGACGGTAGTTTTGGCTATTGCGTCGATTTTTTGCTGGAACGCGTCTCTATCGGCCGAACACGGCGCTTGGCAGGCCTGCGAAGAAGATAGGGAGCGGCTTTGCAAGGATGTCGAGCCCGGAGGCGGGCGCATCATCGAATGCATGCTCAAAAACGAGGCCTCCTTGTCGGAGGGCTGCCGGGAGCATATGGCCCAAAAGAAGAAACATTTCAACGCCGCCCAGAAAATGCACGACGCCTGCGGCGGCGATGTCGAGCGCTTCTGCAAGAATGTCGAGCCCGGAGGCGGCCGGCTCATGGAATGCCTCAAGGAGCACAAGGACGAGCTATCCCCAGCCTGCCGCGAGATGAAGTTTAGGGCCAAGGCGTACATGAAGGAGCACAAGAAGGAGCGCATGGCCGCCGTGGAGGACGCCTGCCGGGGCGACGTCAATGAGTTCTGCAAGGACGTGGAGCCGGGCGATGGGCGCATCATGCATTGCCTCAAGGATCACAAAAGCGAGCTTTCGGAGGGCTGCCGCAACGCCTTCCATCATAAGCATAAGGGCCATGGGAAACACGGCAAGCATAAGGGCGGATATCATGAGGGCGACAAACATCGCCACCACGACGACAAGCACCACCATCACGACAAGCATCATCACGACGATTAGCCCCTATCGGGTCAGATAGTCGCAATAGGCGAGCAGGGCCAGCACGCCCAGCCACACGAACCCGGCCGAGGCGAATACCGCCAGCAAGCCACGTTCGTAGCGCAGATGCATGAAGTAAAGCGCCACCAGGATCGCCTTGAAGGCGGCGATCGAGAACGCCGCCGCCGCGCCGAAGGGACCCAGGTCGACGGCGCTTAGGGCCATCGTGACCCCCAATAGGGCCATGAGCGCGGCGTACACCGCCGCATAGACGCGCGGCCCCGGCCCCTTCAAGGTGCCCTCCCCATCAGATAGAGCATCGGGTAAAGGAAGATCCACACCATATCGACCAGATGCCAGTAGAGCCCCGTGTTCTCGACCGCTGCCACCGAGCGCGGGTCCAAGCGCGCTCGGAAGGCGGACAGCCAAAGCCACGCGAGCGCGGCCAGCCCGGCGCTCACATGCGCGGCGTGAAGGCCCGTCAGGGCGTAATAAAAGTTGAAGAAAAGCCTGGCCGGCGCGGGCCCCTGCCAGGTAAACCGCCCCGGGAATAATCCGTGCTCGTACTCCGTGCGGTATTCGATCGCTTTGACGCCGAGAAACGCGGCTCCGAGCAGCATCGTCGCGGCGAGGTAGGCGAGCAAAGAACGGCGCCGGCCGGCCGCGGCCGAATGCACGGCCATGGCCATGGTCCAGCTGCTCGACAAGAGCACGGCCGTGTTTGCTCCGGCGAGAAGGTGCTCCAACCGGCGGGCGGCCTCGCGGAAGGCGTCGGCGTGCAGATGATAGTTGAGGGCGTAGGCGACGAACAAGGCCCCGAAGAGCAGCACCTCGGTGGCCAGGAAGGTCCACATGCCGAGCGCGGCGGCCTGCCGGCGCTCGAGGGCGTCCTCGAAGATCGCTTCCTCAGGCATCGCGCAGCTCCCCGTCCGGGCCGTAGGCGTAGGCGCCGTGCCGGACCACGGGCGTCGCGTCGAAGTTATGGACGGGAGGCGGGCAAGGCGTCTTCCATTCGAGGCCGGAGGCCAGCCACGGGTTGCCTTCCGCCCTGGGCCCGTAGCGCAGCGACCACAGCAGATAGGCCAGGGGAAGCAGGTAGCCGACGCCGAGTATCGAGGCCCCCGCGGTGGAGAACACGTTGAAGACCTGGAATTCGGGCGGGTAGACATGATAGCGGCGCGGCATGCCCAGATAGCCGAGCAAAAATTGCGGGAAAAAGGTGAGGTTGAAGCCGATAAAGATGATGAGCGCGGAAAGCCTGCCCCACCATTCCGAGTACAGCCGGCCACTGATCTTGGGCCACCAGAAATGCACGCCCCCGAGGTATCCCATCACTGCTCCGCCGACCATGATGTAATGGAAATGGGCGATGACGAAATACGTATCGTGCATGTGCACGTCGAGCCCCAGGGTCGCCAACATCACTCCCGTCAGGCCTCCCAAGGTGAACAGCCCGATGAAGCCGAGCGCGTAGAGCATGGGGGTCGAGAGCCGTATGCGCCCCTTGTGCAGGGTGGCCGTCCAGTTGAACACCTTGATCGCCGAGGGCACGGCCACCAGGAAGCTCAGGAAGGAGAAGACCATGCCGGCGTACATCGACTGGCCCGAGACGAACATGTGATGCCCCCAGACCAAGAAGCCGATGAGGGCGATGGCGAGGCTCGCGAAGGCGATGAAGGAATAGCCGAAGATGCGCCGCCGCGAGAAGCAGGTGATCGTCTCGCTGACGACGCCCATCGCCGGCAGGATCATGATGTAGACGGCGGGGTGTGAGTAGAACCAGAACAGGTGCTGGAAGAGCAGGGGGTCTCCCCCCAGGCGGGGGTCGAAGATGCCGATGCCAAGGCCGCGCTCCAGCGCGACGAGCACCAGCACCGTCGCGAGCACGGGGGTACCCAGCACCATGATGAGGCTGGTCGCGTAGATGGCCCATAAGAACAGCGGCATGCGGAACCAATGCATCCCCGGCGCGCGCAGGGTATGGATCGTCACGATGAAATTGAGCCCGGTCAAGATCGAGGAGAAGCCCGCCACGAAGACCCCGAGCGCGGTCAGCATCACGTTGGAGTTGGAATATAGGCTGCTGAAGGGGGTGTAGAACGTCCATCCCGTGTCGACCCCTCCGAAGAGCAGGGCCACCAGGCAAAGCGAGCCGCCCAGCATGAAGATATACCAGCTCGCGAGGTTGAGCTTCGGGAAGGCCAGGTCCGGAGCGCCGATCATGAGCGGAACCAGGAAATTGCCCAACACGGCGGGAATGGCGGGGATGAGGAAGAAGAACACCATGATCACGCCGTGGATCGTAAAGAGCCGGTTGTAGGTCTCGGCGACCACGAGGTCGGCCTGGGGGCTTAGAAGTTCCAGGCGCAGCAGTACGGCCGCGGCGCCGCCGACGAAGAAAAAGAAGGTGATCGACACCATATACAGCAGGGCGATGCGCTTATGATCGAGCGTCAGAAGCCACGACCGCGCGGTGTAGGCGGCGTTCAAGTAGCTGGTCGCCGTGGGTTCAGCCATGCCGGGCGCCTCGCTGCAAGGAACGGATATAGGCGATGAGCTGCAGGATCTCTTCCTCGTCAAGCCGGCCCGCGTAGGCGGGCATGATCGGCGCGAACCCGGCGACGAGCTTCCATCCCGGCGTCAGGATGGACTTGCGCAGGTACTCCTCGTCGGCGAGAACGCTGCGGCCGTCGGCGAGGAGCACGCGGCGGCCGTAGAGCCCCTCGAGCGTCGGCGCCCGTCCGTCCGAAGCGCGATGGCAGACCGCGCAGCCCATCTTCTCGAAGAGCGCCGCCCCGGCCGCCTGCGGCGAGACGGGCGGCTGCTGCGCCGCGCCGAAGCCGGAGAGCCAGCGCTGGTACTCGGCGGGGTCGAGCGCGACGACGCGCCCGACCATGCGCGCGTGCGAGGTCCCGCAGTATTCGGCGCAGAAGAGGTGGTAGCTTCCGCCCCGGGTCGCCGTAAACCACAGCTCGCTGTAGCGCCCCGGCAGTACGTCCTGCTTGACGCGGAAGGCCGGCACGAAGAAGCTGTGGATGACGTCCTGGGAGATCATGCGCAGCCGTACGGGCCAGCCGATCGGCACATGCAGCTCGTTGATCTCCCTGCGGCCGTTCGGATGCTGCACCTTCCACATCCACTGCCTGCCAACGACATGGATTTCCAGCGCCTCGGCGGGGGAGCGGCGAAGGGCAAAAAAGAGCTTCGCGCCTAGAAAGAAGAGAAGCATCACCAGCGCGAGCGGAACGGCCGTCCAGAGAAGCTCGAGTCCCAGGCTCTCCTCGACCGCGTTGGAGCGGTCTACCTCGCGCCGGTACTCGTAGCGCACGGCGAGGCTCAGCAAGAGCCCGGCGATCAGCAGGGAAAAAAAGAGGGCGATGCCCAGGCTCAAGGCATAGAGCCAGTCCGTCTGCGCCGCCATGCTGGAGGCTTGGGGAGGGAAAAACGGGACGCTATCCATGACCGCGCCCTCGCTTGACGGCCAGCAATGCCAGGGCGACGAGCGTCGCCGCGCTGGCGGCGCGCAACAGTCTGAGGATGAGCGGCCCATGCTTGCCGCTGGCGGGGTTGTAGCGGGAGCAATAGAGCGCGATGCGTTCGGAAGCCGATCCGACGCGGCCTCCCGACGCCTCGACGATTGCCCGCCGGATCTCCCGCGCCGGGAACTCGACGCCGAAGAAATGGCGCGAGATCTTTCCTTCCGGTGTGAGCAATACGAAGCCCGAGGGATGGGCGTATTGCCGCGTCTGGGGCTCGTAGGCGTAGCGAAAGCCGACCGCGTTGGTCAAGGCGCGGATGCTGGGGGCCTCTCCTACGAGGAAATGCCACGGAGCGGACGGACGGCCATAGGAATCCAGCACCGCTAGCCGCTTGCGCGAGGCCGAAGGGGGGTCGTCCTTCGGATCGAAGCTTATCGAGAGCAGCTCGAAGTCCCTGCCGGGAACCAGGGGCAAGTCCCGAAGGGCTTTCGTAAGGCCCTCGTATACGAAGCCGCAGAGCATGGGGCACTCGTAATAGCTGAGGGTGAGCAGGACGGGCCCTCGGCCGAAATAATCGCCGAGGCGCACCGGCTTCCCTCCTTCGTCGCGGAAAGGAATGTCTCGGGGCACCCAAGCGCCGCGCCGCTCCTGCCAGCGCACTTCGCGCGGTGCGTCCGCCTCCGCGCCGGAGCCGATAAGAGCGATGGCCAGGATCAGGGTTTTCATCGGGCGGTTAGCTCCATCGCCCGTTCGATCGGGATGCGCACGATCTTGTGTCGCCGGTCGACCCATGCGTAGCTCGTCAGGATTTCCCTTTCCCGGCGGCGCAGCGCCTCAAGCTCCGCGGCCGGATCGACCTGCAGCCTGGGCTCCGGGGGAAGCCGCCCGGCCCACCGACCGGCCTGGCGTCCCTGAGTCCGCTCGAGCATCCACGTCAGCGCTCCCGAAAAACCGAATCCCGCCGCAAGAAGGGCGAGCAGGGCGGCTGCGAGCAGCCATACGAAGCGCCGCTCCACTCCGGGGTCTTCACGCCGCATGCGCGATTTCCTCCCGGCGGGGGTCGTCGGGAAGCGGCGAGGCCCTCCGTAGGCAATAGCGGAAACTCAGCAGCCAAAGCGCGCCCATCGCCAGGCACAACGGGTTCCCGGCGGCGGTCCCTGCGCGGGCGGGTTCGAAAGCGGGTAGGATCTGCCAGCAGAGATAGCCCCATCGTCCCAACAAGATCAACAGGGCGATGGCGGCGAGGCTTCGCGCGCGTCGCTTGATTGAACGCTGTAGTAGGAGCATGAAGGGAATAAGGAAGTGGAGCACGAACAAAATGGCTGGCGCCAGGCGCCAGGCGCCGTCGAGGCGGCGGAGGTACCAGGCGATCTCCTCCGGCAGGTTTCCGGCCCAGATGATCAGGTATTGGGAGAACGCCATGTAGGCCCATAGCATCAGAAAGGCCAGCAAGAGGTTCCCGAGGTCCTGCCAAAGATCCCACGAACCGCCCGGCATCGCCCGGGCTCCGAACGCGGAGCTCAAGGTCAGGAAGGCCAGAGCCGCCAGGGCATGCCCCGTCAACATCTCCAAACCGTAGATCGTCGAATACCAGTGCGGCTCCAACGACATCGCCCAATCGATCGAGGCGAAGCTAACAGTCAAGGTCCAGAGCACCAGGCCGAGGGCGCAGAAAAGCTGTAGGCGGGCGATGGGAACGAGGCGGCCGCGATCCATCTCGAGCGAGCTGCGCCTAAGGAAGAAATAGGCGAGGACCCAAAGCGTGAAATAGCCCAGGGAACGGATCAAGAAAAAGGGAACATTGAGATAAAGCGCCTTGTTTCCCGCTCCCGGCCCGTGGGAACCAGAGCTCGTCCAGGGATAGAGCTCGTCCAAGCCAAAGGCCAAGGGCAAGGCAAGAAGAGCCATGAGCAGTATGCCCGCGGATGCCGCCTCCATGCGCCGCTGTAGGGCGAAGCCCCAGCGGCCTCCCACGACGTGGTGGAGCATCAAGAGTCCCAAGGAGCCCAGGGATATCCCGGTCCAGAACAGCCACGCCGCAAGATAGGCGGAAAGCCAGTAGCTCATGGCCGCGCCTCCAGGCGGCGCCGCTCGTGCGCGGGCACGTCGGCGAGCGAGGCATGCTGGCTGCGCTGCAACGCGCGGATGTAGGCAGCCACGGCCCAGCGCTCTTCGGGAGAAAGGCGCTCGGCGTATGAAAACATACGCCCATAACCGTTCGTGATGACAAGGAAGAAATGCTCGAGTCCCGCCGCGCGGAGGCGGCCTGAGTGATAGGAGGCCGGGGCGGGGAAGCCCCGCCGCACGACCATTCCGTCGCCGTGGCCCGAGTAGCCGTGGCAGACGGCGCAATGGATGTCGAAGCGTTCGCGGCCGCGTTTCAAGAGATCCAGAGTGATCCGCGGCGGCGCGTCGGCGCGCGCGGGGAACGACCCATGCGCGACGGTGCCGCCGGGCAACGGGCGTGCGGAGCGTTTATCCGGAAAAAAACCGCTTTCTTGAAGGGGAAGCAGTTTCGCCTGCTGCGCCATCTCGCCGCCGCATCCGCAGGCGAGCGCCAAGAGAAATATCCTAGGCCGGCACATCCGCCACATCGAGGGCTCCTTGCCGTCGCAGGAATCTGCGCGTGTCTTGCAGGTCAAAAAGCGGGTCCGAGGACTCAATATAAAGGAAAAAGCGATCCCGCGAAGCCCGCGCGAAGGCCGGCACGTTGAAGACGGGGTGATAGGGTCTGGGCAGTCCGTTGAGAAGCAGCATGCCGAAAACCGCCGCCAGCGCCGCAAAGAGTATGGTCATCTCGTAGATGACGGGGACGAAGGCGGGCCAGCTGTGAAGGGGACGCCCTCCCACATTGAGCGGGTAATGGACGGCCGAGAGGTAATACTGCATGGCGTAGCCGACGCCGGCCCCCAGGACTCCCCCGCCGAGCACGACCGGCGCCAGGGCGTCCCGGTGGAAGCCGATCGCTTCGCTCAACCCTTCGACGGGGAAGGGGGAGAAGGCGTCGAGGCGGCGGTAGCCGGCCGCATAAGCTCCGCGCGCGGCGGCCACGAGGGCCTTATGATCGGCGAACTCTGCCAGCAGTCCGCAGGAAGGCGCTCGCTCCGTCGCCGTGTTCATGAGCGCGACGCTCCTGGTTCGCTCAGAAGCTCCCGGGTCTCCGAAACGGAGATGACGGGCAGAAACCGGATGAAAAGGAACATCGCCGTGAAGAACAGCCCCAGGCTGCCGAGGAAGGTGGCCCAGTCCCAGCGGGTGGGATAGTACATGCCCCACGAGGAGACGAGGAAATCGCGGTGAAGGCTCGTGATCACGATCACGAAGCGCTCGAGCCACATGCCGAGGTTGACGCTCAGGGAGACCGCCAGCAGCGCCCAAGGGGAGGCGCGCACGCGCCGCCACCAGAGCGACTGCGGGATGATCACGTTGAAGAGAAGCAGGGCCCAATAGGCGGGGGCATAGGGCCCGCGCATCCGGTTGATCGTCACGGCGTGCTCATACGCGTTTTCGCCGTACCAGGACATGAAATGCTCCATGAGATAGCCGTAGGCGACGATCAGGCCGGTGGCCAGCATCACGTTGGCCATGTTGTTGAGATGGCGCTCGGTGATGAACGCCTCCAGGCCGTAATAGGCCCTCAGGGGGATGGCCAGCGTCAGGACCATGGCGAAGCCGGAGTAGATCGCCCCCGAGACGAAGTAAGGCGGGAAGATGGTGGTGTGCCATCCCGGAAGAAGCGAGGCGGCGAAGTCGAGGCTTACGATGCTGTGCACCGAGACGACGAGGGCGGTGGCCAGTCCGGCCAGGAGCAGATAGGCCGTCTCGTAGCGATGCCAATGCCGGGCGGAACCGCGCCAGCCCATGGCCAGGAACCCGTAGACCTTGCTCGCCCACGGGCGCCTGGCGCCGTCGCGCAGCGTCGCCAGGTCTGGGATCAATCCGACGTACCAGAAAAGCAGGGAGACGGTGCCGTAGGTGCTGATGGCGAAGAAATCCCAGATGAGCGGGCTTCTAAACTGCGGCCACACTCCCATGGTGCTCGGGTAGGGGATGAGCCAGTAGAACTTGTCGGGGCGGCCCAGATGCAGGACCGGGAACAAGGCCGCGCAGACGACGGCGAACAAGGTCATCGCTTCGGCGAAGCGGTTGATCGAGGTCCGCCATTTCTGGCGGAGCAGCAGCAGGATCGCCGAGATCAGCGTTCCCGCGTGCCCAATGCCGATCCACCACACGAAATTGATGATCGCGAAACCCCAGGAGACCGGAACATTCACCCCCCAAACGCCGATGCCGGCGGCGAAGAGATAAACCGTCGCCGCCACCAGCATCGAAAGCAGCAGCAGAGAGACACCAAACCCCCAGAGCCAGGCGCGGGGGGCCTTTTCGGTCAGCACGATGGCGCTGATCTTGTCCGTGACGGAGGCGTACGTATGCTCCGGGCCGATCCAAGGGCGGTTCATGAGGCCAGCTCCGGGGCGGGGTTCGTCAGTCGCGCCAGGTAGCTCGTGCGCGGACGGGTGCCTAGCGAGGCGAGCAGATCGTAGTTGAGCGGGTCCGCCTTCTGGCCCGAAAGCCGGCTTTGGGCGTCGCGGAGGTCCCCGAAGACGATGGCCTCGGCTGGGCAGGCGGCCTGGCAGGCGGTGACGACCTCGCCGTCGCGGATCCTCCGGCCTTCCTTCTTGGCCGCGATGCGGGCCGCGCTGATGCGCTGCACGCAATAGGTGCATTTCTCCATGACGCCGCGCTCGCGGACGCTGACCTCCGGATTGCGCAGCATCTTGAGCGACTCGGTCTTTAGGTCCGCGTACTGGAAAAAGTTGAAGCGCCTGACCTTGTAGGGGCAGTTGTTCGAGCAGTAACGGGTGCCCACGCAGCGGTTATAGACCATCTCATTGAGGCCTTCTTGGCTATGCACCGTGGCGCCGACGGGGCAGACCAGCTCGCAGGGCGCGTTTTCGCAGTGCATGCAGGGCACCGGCTGGTGCAGCATCCGCGGCGGGTGCTCCTCGACGTAACGGTCGACCCGCAGCCAGTGCATCTCCCTTCCCCGAAGCACCTCTTGCTTTCCTACGACGGGGCTGTTGTTCTCCGCCTGGCAGGCGATGACGCAGGCGCTGCAGCCGATACAGGAGTTGAGGTTGACCGTCATGCCCCAGGCGTATTCGCCGGGCTCCCAGCGCGGGTAGAGCGACTCTTCCGCGGCGGGGCCGGGCTCCGTCTGGCGCGCGAAATCGGGTCGCGCCTTAAATTGCGCGAGGGTCGCGGCGCGGACATGCCGGCGGCCTTCCATGGAGTGGTGCCCCTGCGTCGCGGCGAGCGCGCGCCGTCCCGAGCGTTTGGCCAATTCGAGCCCCGAGCCGCCCCACGGCTCGGCGCCCTGCCGCAAGGCATAGGCGTCCACCCCAAGGCCCGCCGCCGTCTTCCCGCCCGCGCGGCGACCGTAGCCGAGATGCAAGGTGACGCTTCGTTCCGCCTGGTTGGCGAGGACCCAGGCCGGCGCCTCCAGCAGCCGGCCGCGGAAGCGAAGCTCGAGCAGGTCTCCGTTCTCGACCTCCAGCGTCCGCGCCGTTAGGGGGCTAATCAGGGCCGCGTTATCCCAGGTCAGGGTCGTCTGGGGCTTGGGCAGCTCCTGCAGCCAACCGTTGTTGGCATGCCGGCCGTCGAGGACCGTCGGGTCAGGGCGCAGCAGGAGCTCGTAGCCCGCCTGCGAGACGGGTTCAAGGCGCTCGGCGAGGGTCCGGCGGGGCTCGACGCGCTGCGGCGAGTAGCGTGTGCCCGCGACCACGCCCTCGCTTAAGCTCTCGAGCCAGAACCGCTCGAAGGAGGGCCGATGCCTCCAGCGCGCGCGCAGCAGCTCGTAGCCGGAGCGGGGATTTTCGTCGAAGAGGGCGGAAAGCAGCTCCGAGGCCGACTTGCCTTCATAGAGCGGTGCGATCAAGGGTTGGCAGAGCGTGACCGTGCCGTCGGAGGCCCTGAGATCTCCCCAGGATTCTAGGGGGTGCGCCAGGGGCAGATGCCAGTGCGAGATCGCCGCGGTCTCGTCCGCGTAGTGGCCCGCGTGCACGCGAAAGGGCAGGCGCCTATACAGCCCCGGAAAGTCCAGATCGGCCGGTGCCGCGTAGGCCGGATTGCAGTCGACCGTCACCAGCGCGCTCACTCGGCCGGCGCCCATGTCGCGCGCGAGCGTCCCCATGGAGCGGGCGTGGCTCTCGGGCCGGAAGTCCGGAGGCGGGAGGTATTCCACGGTGGAGCCCGCGTTGCCCAGCGCGTGATTGACCGCGTGCGCCAGGGCATGCACCATGGGGGGCTGGAATTCCCCGACCGCGAGCAGGCCGCGGCCGCGGCTTCTCTTGAGATCCGCCGCCGCGGCCGCGGCCCAGCGGCGGGCCGGCTCTTCCAGCGGCAGGCGCGCGCAGCGCGCGCCGCATGCCCAAGCGATCTGCCTGGCCATGGCTTCGATCTGCAACTGGGAGGCCGGCAAATGATGGTCGGCCATCGAGCCGGTGATGCTCGGCGTTCCTTCGGCGACGTAGAGGCGGCTCATCGGCTGTCCTCTTTCCGGCCGCCGGCGCGAGGCGAACTCCCGCGCGTACGCCAGACGCCCGGGACCCGAGCCGAGGAAATCGGAGTCCAGGGACACGATGATCTCCGCCTCCCGAAGGCGGTAGCGCGGCAGCAGCCTTCGGCCGAAGGCCAGCAAGGAGCCTTCTTGGGGCGCGTCGCTGGCGACCGGTTCGTACTGGTGCCAACGGGCGCCGGGATAACGTTTGAGAATTCGGCTCAATTGATCGCCTAAGCTGGGGGATATCACCGCGCCGGTGAGTATCCGCAGGCCCTCGCCGTTGCGAAGGCCGCTTAAAACCCGCGTCCACGCGGCGGCGAAGGTCTGCCAATGGCTCGGCTGGCCCGCCTCCAATACCACTTGCGAGCGGTCGGGATCATACAGGTTGAGTATTTCCGCCTGCGTGAATATGTCGGCGGCTCCGAGGCTGTCGGGGTGCCGCGGATTGCCGTCGATCCGTGTCGGCCGTCCCATGTGGCTGGTCACCAGGACCCCGCAGGCGGATCGGCCCTGCGCGAGGGCGGTCGCAAACGATAGAGGCTTTCCCGCGACGAGATTCTCGGGCTCCTGCCCGTAGGGGATGATCTTCTCGAGGGGCTGCCGGCAGGCGGATAGCAGGGCGAGCGCTAGCGAGGCGCCGCTCCACTTGAGAAAATCCCTGCGGCTTAGATCCGTCGGCCAGCCCTCCGGCCATTCGTCGATCGTCAACGGTGGCATACGGTGCAATTGGTCAGGGCGAGGGCGTCATGATGCCGCGAAAACCATTCCCGCACCTGCCTTTCTTCGGGCGAGCCCGTCGGTTTCCATCCCATCTGGAAGACGGCCGGCTGCGGGCGCAGGGCCGGCGACGGGTTGCGGTGGCAGTCCAAGCACCACCCCATCTGTAGGGACTTGGCCCGGAAGGTCCAAGGCATCTCGTCGACGCGGCCGTGGCAGGAGACGCAACCGACTCCTCGCTTGACGTGGATGCTGTGGTCGAAGTAGGCGTAGTCGGGAAGATTATGGACCCGCACCCATTCGAGCGCGCGCCCGCTGCGCCAGCTATCTCGCACCGGCTCGAGCGCGGGGCTGTCGCTCCAGACCTGGGAATGGCAGCTCATGCAGGTCTTGGTGGACGGCATGCCGGCGAAGGCGCTCCTCTCCACCGAGGCGTGGCAGTAGCGGCAATCGATGCCGAGGCCGCCCACGTGGTGCTGGTGGCTGAAGGCCACCGGCTGCTCGAGCAGCACGCCGGCCCAGGTCAGATACGGCGAGCGGTAGAGCTTGAAAGCGAAGACGAGGACCGCCAAAAGCAGGACGAGCGCCAAGACCAGGCTGGCGCGGGAAAGGGCGTTGGTGAAGGGATGGAATATCTGCGCCATGGGGGAACATGCATTTAACGCATGGCGCCGGGGGGCGTCTATGATATCGTGGCAAACTCTGTGTTAATTCGTATGGACGAAAATTCTCGCGGGAAACCCCGAACTTCGTCGCGCGAAGCGCGACGAAGTCACGCGCCCAAAGCGCGTAAAAGCTGCCGTTCGTCAACGGTCCGGGTCCTGTCGCCGTGGGGCCCCATCGACGCCGACCGCTTCGGCGGTCGGGTGTCCGAAGCGAAGCAAGACGGCAGCCGAGTCCACGCTGCGCGCTTACGCGCGCACCCGGCGATCAAACCCCACGGCGCCACCCGGACCTACTCGCGAGAAACCCCGAACTCGCCGCGCTACGCGCGTCGAGTCACGCGCCCGGGGCGCGTAAAAGTTGCCGTTGTTTTTGTGCCGTTTAAATAAAGAGCAGCAACCCGTATGATGCAGCCGCGATCATCGCCGCGATCGGAATAGTGAGCACCCAGGCCCAGACGATGCGCCCGCCCACTCCCCATTTGACGGCCGTCATGCGCTTAAGCGAGGCGACTCCCATGATCGCGCCGGTGATCGTGTGCGTCGTGCTCACCGGTGCCCCTAGCGCGGAGGCGGCGAAGATCGTCGCCGCGCCCCCCGTCTCGGCGCAGAAACCGTCGAAGGGGCGCAGGCGCGCCACCCCCTGGCCCATCGTCTTGACGATCCTCCAGCCCCCGAACAGCGTGCCTAGAGCGATCGCGGCGTAGCAGGAGACGGAGACCCAGGTCGGCACGTGGAACGTCGGGCCGAGCAGCCCGTTGGAGAACAGAAGAACCGAGATGATGCCCATCGTCTTCTGAGCGTCGTTGCCACCGTGCCCCAGGCTGTAGAGGGCCGCCGAGAGCAGCTGTCCCTTGCGGAAGATATGGTCGACCCGGGCGGGAACCGAATGGCGGAATACCCTGTAGAAGAAGATGCCGATGAGCGCGCCGATGAGCAGTCCGAGGATGGGAGCCAAAACCATGAAGATCAAGGTCTTCTGTATGCCCGCCCACACCAGGGCGTCGGGGCCGACCTTGACGAGCGCCGAGCCGATGAACCCGCCGATGAGCGCGTGCGATGAGCTCGTCGGCAGCCCCCAATACCAGGTGATGAGATTCCAAATGCAGGCGCCCAAGAGCGTTGCCCCGATGACCCGGTTATCGACGATCGTGGGGTCCACGATGCCCTTGCCGACGGTGTTGGCGACATGCTGCTCGAAGAAAAGGAAGGCGATGCAGTTGAAGAACGCGGCCCAGACGACGGCCTTCTGGGGGGAGAGCACGCGCGTCGAGACGACGGTCGCGATGGAGTTGGCCGAATCGTGGAAGCCGTTGAGGAAGTCGAAGAACAGTGCCAGCAGGACGAGAACGACCAGCGCCGTGGTCACGTCCCTACCCTACCCAATCCGTCGCCCGGGCGTCAAGAGGCCTTGAAATGGCGTATATCCTTGCCGAGCACCATGAAGACGACGTCCTCGGCGATGTTGGTGGCATGGTCCGCTATCCTCTCGAGGTTCCGGGCGATGAGGATCATGTCCATCGCTCTTTTGATGGTGGAGGCGTCCGATTGCATCAGCCCGAGCAGCTCGTTGAAGGTCTGGGACTTGAGTCGGTCTTCTTCATCATCGCGGCCGATGACCTCGCGCGCTAGCTCCACGTCCTTCCGGGCGAAGGACTCCAAGCTGTGGCGCAGCATCGAGCTCGCGACCTCCACCATGCGGGGGATGTCGTAGAGCTTCATCACGGGCTCGCGGCTCAGGAACACCCCGGTCTCGGCGATGTTGACGGCCTGGTCGCCCACACGCTCCAAATCGGAATTGATCTTGAGGGCCGCGGTGATCAGGCGCAGGTCGCCGGCGGCCGGCTGGTGCAGGGCGATGAGCTTCAAGGCGCGGTCGTCGATCTCGATGTGGAGATCGTTGACGGAGTGCTCGCGGCTGGAGACCTCATCGATGAGGCCGGGCTTGCGTTCGGAGATGATGCGCACGGCGAATTGGATCATCTCCTCGCAGAGTTCGCCCATGTGAAGCAGGCGGGCACGCAGGGCTTCCAGGTCGTCGTCGAAATGGCGTTTGATCATAGGCTATCCGAAGCGTCCCGTGATGTAGTCCTCGGTGCGCCGATCCGAGGGCTTGGTGAAGATTTTTTGCGTTTCGTCGTACTCGATGAGCTCGCCCATGAGCAGGAAGGCCGTCCGGTCCGAGACCCGGGCCGCCTGCTGCATGTTATGGGTCACGATGACGAGGGTCAGCTCCTTCTTGATCTCGAGCAATAGCTCCTCGATGCGCGCCGTCGCGATCGGGTCCAAGGCCGAGCAGGGCTCATCAAGCAGGAGCACCCGAGGCTCCACCGCCAGCGCCCGAGCGATGCACAAGCGCTGCTGCTGCCCGCCCGAGAGGCTCAATCCCGGCTCGCGCAGCTTGTCCTTGACCTCGTCCCAAAGCGCGGCCGAGCGCAGGCTTTTTTCCACCGCCTCGGCCAGGCGCCGCCGGTCGCCCAGTCCGTTGAGCTTGAGCCCGGAGGCGACATTATCGAAGATGCTCATCGTCGGGAAAGGGTTGGGCCGTTGGAACACCATGCCGACCTGCCGGCGCAGCAGCACCGGGTCCATTTTCATGACGTCGCGGCCGTCGAGCAGGATGCGGGCGTGCAGCTCGGCGCCCGGGGTGATCTCGTGCATGCGGTTGAGGCAGCGGATGAACGTCGACTTGCCGCAGCCCGATGGTCCGATGATGGCGGTAATCTCGCGCTCCCTAAATTGCAGGTTGATCGACTTGAGCACCGGCGGCCCGCCGTACCCCGCGCTGAGTGCCTGGGCCTCGAGGATCACGGGAGCGCTCAACGCGCACCTCCCGCGGGCCGAAAGAGCAGCCTCGCCGAGACGTTGACGGCCAGCACGAAGAGCATGAGCAGCAGGGCGGCGGCCCAGGCCTGCGCGTGCCAGTCCTTGTACGGAGAGATGGCGTACGTGTAGATCGTGTGTGGCAATGACGCCATGGGATTGAGCAGTCCATTGTCCCAAAAATGGTTGCCGAATGCGGTAAATATCAGGGGGGCGGTCTCTCCGGCGATGCGGGAGGTGGCCAGGAGGGCTCCGGTGAGTATGCCCGGCGCGGCCGTCGGCAGCACCACGCGCAGTACCACCTTCCACTGGGGCACACCGAGGGCCAGCGCCGCCTCGCGGATCGAATGCGGCACCAGGCGCACGAACTCCTCGGTATTACGCAGCACGACAGGGATCATGATGAGGGCCAGGGCAACGCTGCCTGAAAGGGCGGAAAAGCGCTTTAGTGGAACGACGAGCAGCGTGTAGGCGAAGATACCCATGACGATCGACGGCATTCCGTTGAGCACGTCGGCGGCGTAGCGGATGATAAACCCCGTCCGGTTGCTTCCGAATTCCGCCAGGTAAAGCCCGCCCAGAACGCCGATGGGAGCCCCCATAAGGGCGGCGAGGCCGACGATCTTGGCGGAGCCGACGATCGCGTTGGCGATTCCGCCTCCCGTCTCGCCCACCGGCTTGGGGAGCCTCGTCAGGAACCCCCAGTTGATCGAGGATAGTCCGTGCCAGGCGATGTAGCCGAGTATCGTGAAAAGGCCCGCCAGCGCGGCGGCGGCGCATAAGGCGCATACGGCGAACATCGCCGCCTGCGTCCATCGGCGCCTTTGGTAGGAGTTCATGCCTTGCGGACGCGGTAGATGAGCAACCGCGCGATGCCGTTGACGGCGATCGTCACGCCGAATAGGACCAATCCGACGGAGATCAAGGCGCTTAAATGCTCGTCGCTGGCGGCCTCGGCTAGCTCATTGGCGATGACGGCCGCCATCGAATATCCTGGCGCCAGGAGCGAGGCTGAGATTTTCGGCGTGTTGCCGATGACCATCGTGACAGCCATCGTCTCGCCGAGCGCCCGTCCCAGGGCGAGGAATATTCCGCCGAGTATGCCCGCGCGGGCGAAGGGCAGGCTGACGCCGACGACGGTCTCCCAGCGCGTGGCCCCCAGGGCGAGCATCGCCTCCTTAAGGGGCTGCGGGACGGCCAGGAGCACCTCGCGTGTGATGACGGTGATGTAGGGAAGCACCATGAGCGTCAAGATCAGGCCGGCCGTCAGCATGCCCACCCCGTAGGGTTCTCCGCGGAACAAGGGGGACCAGCCGAGCCAGCGCGCGAGGGCGGGTTCCACCGAGCGCACCGTCGGCACCAAGAGAAAAATCCCCATGAGGCCCAGGATCACGCTCGGCACGGCGGCCAGAAGCTCCACCAGGAAGGTGCAGGCGTCAGCCACTCGGCGCGGAGCCAACTCGGTGAGGAATATCGCGCAGCCCACACCCAGCGGGACGGCCACGAGCAGGGCCAGGGCCGAGGAGACCAGCGTGCCGTAGATGAAAGGCAAAGCGCCGAAATTCTCCTGCACTGGGTCCCATTCCTTGGACCATAGGAAGGCCGGCCCCAACGACTTCCACGTGAGCCGGGAGCCGTCGGCCAGGCTCCAGGCGAGCAGGAGCACGACGGCGACCACGAATAAGGCGACGCTCAGAAGGGCGCGCCGAAAGACCAGGTCGCCCGTCCGTTGTCTGGGGCCCGCGAGATGGGGGACTTCCGGCATCGCTACTGGATCTTCTCGATCGTATCTTCGACCATTTTCTTGACCCGCTCGGGAAGCGGCGCAAATCCCAGTTCCGGCGCCATCTTCTGGCCGTCCTCGAGCATCCATTTGAGGAACTCACGGATGACGGGGCCCTTGCCCCCTGCGTTCTTTTCGTAAATCAGCAGCCAGGTAAAGGTCGAGATCGGGTAAGCATTCTCATTGGGCGAGTTGGTGACCGACACCCGGTAATCGGCCGGGATCTTGACCCCGTCGGCCGAGGCGGCGATGCTTTCGACGTTGGCTTGGATCACCTTGCCAGAGGAATTCTTGACGCTGCCGTAGGCGATGCCGTTCTGCTTGGCATAGGCGAGCTCGACGTAGCCTATGGAATTCGGGGTCTGCATGATCAGTCCCGACACCCCCTCGTTGCCGCGAGCCCCCAGTCCTATGGGCCAGGCCAAGGCGACCGCCACGCCCACCTTTTTCTCCCACTCCTTGCTGACCTTGGCGAGATAATCGGCCCAGCAATAAGTTGTGCCGGAGCCGTCGGAGCGGTGCACGACGACGATGGGCATATCCGGGAGCTTGACGCCGGGATTCTCTTTTTGGATCTTTGGGTCGTTCCAACGCAGTATCTTGGCGAGGAAGATATCGGCCAGGATTTCGCCGGTGAAATTCAGCGTGCCGATGCCCTGCAGGTTATAGACCGGGACCACCGCGCCCAGCACCGTGGGGATGTGTAGCAATTTGCCGTCGATCTTAAAGAGCTGTTTGTTGGTCATCGGAGCGTCGGAGGCGCCGAAATCGACGGTGCGCCGCGTGATCTGCTGGATGCCGCCCCCGGAGCCGATCGACTGGTAATTGATCTCCAGATCGGGCTTGACCTTGTTGTACTCGGCGAACCATTTCGAATAGATCGGGAATGGGAACGTCGCCCCGCCTCCGTTCAACGTCGACACCGCCAAGGCGGGGGTTGCGGCCATTAAGACCATGGCTGCTGCGCTCTTGATTGCTTTCATGATTCCTCCGTTCGGGATTGCACTAGAATCGTACCATGAAATCGAGTATAAGACGGCGGACCGCCTTGTCGAAAGGAGCGAACTGCGTATCCAGTGTGTCCACGTTAAAGAATCTTGCCCGCAGTGTCATCCAGTCTGCCGGCGTGTAGGCCACCCAGAATATCTGTCCCTGCTGGTTGATGCCGCTGTCACCGAAATTCGAATCGGCGACATCCGCGATGGTGGCGTCCGTTTCAACATACTTTTGGAAAGCGCCGACCTCCCAGGTTCCGAAGACCCTTGCCTCGCCGACAATAATACCGAATTGATAGCCGTCGCGCCCCGGCGGACAGGTCTGTGCCGCGGGGCAGCCCGTGGTGCCGTTGAGTCCTCGAGCCAGCACGTTGCGAATGAAGCTGCCTTGGATGGAGATCGGAATCTGTCCCGCCCATGCCGAGAACTGATTACTTAGCTCCGCGACCCCGAAACGGTTGAGCAGCACGCCGTTGGGCGATCGGCGATTGCCGTCTTGTACCCTAAATGGGTTTAACGTATTGCGCTGCGTGTCCGTCCAGAGGTGATAGGCCGCCGCACTGCGCAGACGGGTATTGAACGGAAGTCGGAATTCGGTCCCCAATTGTTCGGAGAAGAACCACTGGTTTCTTGAGGAATTGGTGTCCTCATCAGCCACTCCCTGCATGGCGTTAGCGAACAACACCTGGCCCGTCGGCAGCAGCCATTCCGCGCCCTGGGCGAAGCCCTCCGGGTTTAGGTCCTCGTCCCATAGCATGTCGGAGCTATAGATGCGCCACAGAGAATTCGGCATCCGTCCGGACTGCATATAGACTACGAGATCGCCATCCTGTGAGACAATCGGCGACCAACGCAAGAAGGTCAGGTCCAGCCATAACGGCTTCTGGCTGGAGAGATTGTCAAAGCTTTGGTTGCTCGAGGTCTGTTCGCCGGCTCCCGAGCCCAGCCGAACGGCTGCCGTTAAATCCCATGGCAGAAGAGCCTCGAATCCGAATCGCACGCGGTAACGCATTCGGTTGCGGTCACTCAAGCCCTGCGCCGTACCCCGCTTGTAGGCGCCATCGTTGCGCAGGCGCAGATCTCCGGAGAATGTGAGCATCTGCAAATATTCGAAGAAGCGAAGGTCCGGGGGTGTCCTCATCCGGTATTTCTCGATCCACACCTGGGCGGCGCCAGGAGACGCGAAAAAAAGGAGCGCCAGGAAACCGATCCGGCTCGCCCACCTTTGGTTCATGTGCTTCCTAGGCGCGCCAGAGGGTAAAGATCCAGTACGACGCCGCCGAGATCAAGGCGGAGACCGGGATCGTCATGATCCACGCCCAGATGATCCGGCCTCCCACTCCCCACTTGACCGCCGTGATGCGCTTAAGCGACCCGACGCCCATGATCGCTCCGGTGATGGTATGCGTGGTGCTGACGGGGACGCCCAGGGAGGAGGCCATGAACAACGTCAGCGCCCCGCCGGTCTCCGCGCAAAATCCGTCGAACGGGCGAAGCTTGGCGACCCGTTGGCCCATGGTCTTGACGATCCTCCAGCCTCCGAATAGCGTCCCCAACCCCATGGCCCCGTGGCAGGAGAGTACGACCCAGGTGGGGACATGGAAGGTGGGACCCAGCAGGCCCGCCGAGAAGAGAAGGACGGTGATGATGCCCATGGTCTTTTGGGCGTCGTTGCCGCCATGCCCCAGGCTGTAAAGAGCGGCGGATAGAAGCTGTCCTCGTCGGAAAAGGAAATCGACCTTGCTGGGGACCGAGTGGCGGAAAATCCAGTAGAAGAGGATCCCGATCGCGCAGCCGATGCTCATGCCCAGCAGGGGGGCCAATACCATGAAGACGATCGTCTTCGTGATCCCAGCCCAGACCAGAGCGGAGGCTCCGACCTTGACCAGGGCCGAGCCGATGAAGCCGCCGATCAAGGCATGCGAGGAGCTCGTCGGCAGTCCCCAATACCAGGTGATGAGGTCCCAAAGGGAAGCGCCGATGAGGGTCGCGGCGATCACCCGATTGTCGACGATGCGAGGATCGACGATCCCCTTGCCGATCGTATTGGCCACGTGCAGGTCAAAGAACAGAAAGGCGATGAAGTTGAAGAAGGCCGCCCAGAATACGGCCGCGCGCGGCGAGAGCACCCGCGTGGAGACCACCGTGGCGATGGAATTGGCCGAATCGTGGAAGCCGTTGATGAAGTCGAAGATAAGGGCCAGGGCGATGATGGCGATCAGGGTCGTAGTCATGACGTCAGCCCTGCTTGACCAATATCGACTCGATCGTGTTGGCCACGTCCTCGCATTTGTCGATGGCGGCCTCTATCCCCTCGTAGACCTCCTTCCACTTGATGACCTCGAGTGGACCCGGCCGGCCGCCGAATAGCTTGGCCAAGGCCGCCTCCATGATGCGGTCGGCGGTGTTCTCGAGCCGGTTGACCTCGATGCAGTAGTCGAGGGTGCGTCGGATCTTTTCGGGCTTGCCCAGCTCGACGACGGCCTTGCGCACGTTGTCGACGGCTTGGCGCAGCGTGTCGCTCAGATCGATGAGCTCGGGCGTCGGCTCCTCGATCCGGTAGAGGTGCATGCGCAAGGCCACGTGCTGCACGAGATCGACGATGTCGTCGAGCTCGCTGGCCAAGGCGTGAATGTCCTCGCGGTCGAGCGGGGTGATGAAGGTGCGGTTGAGTCGGTCGTGTATCTCGTGGGCGGTGATGTCGGCCTCATGCTCGATGGCGTGGAGCTTATCGATCTCCTCCTGCCTGGCTGGCCAGCGCTTGGCCATCTCGTGGAACAGGCGAGCCGCGGCCAGGTTGTGTTCGGCCTGCAGCTCGAAGAGCTCGAAGAACTTCTCTTCTTTCGGGATCAGGGTGAGTTTCATTCATGTCTCCTGGATTTGCCTTTTTTTTGACGGGGGCATGATAACAGAAGGCGGGATGCGGCCCGATAGTCGGCGGGTAAAGCCTGCATGACAACGGCGTGACAGGCGGGATTAGGCGGCGGGTAGGGAGAAGCGGAAGCTCGAGCCCTGGCCGGGCTCGCTGTCGACGGAGACGCACCCGCCGTGTCCCTCGACGATATGCTTGACGATCGCCAGGCCCAGCCCCGCGCCCCCGAGCTCGCGGGCCCGAGCCTTGTCGACGCGGTAGAAGCGCTCGAAGAGGCGGGGCAGGTCCTGGGCCGGGATGCCGGGCCCGTTATCCTGCACCGATACGGTGACCGTCCCATTTTGGGCCGCCGCCGAGACTAGTACCGTCGCCTTCTCCGGTGAGAATTTGACTGCATTGTCGATGAGATTGATAAAGACCTGGCGCATCTGCCCGCGGTCGGCGCGCACGTTCGGGATATTATGGAACGGCTCCACGCGCAGCACGGTCCGCTTCTTGGAGGCCAGCGGCTTGAGGCTGGCCGCGGCCTCGGCGGCCACCCGCATCAAGGAGAGCGGCTCGAAATTGGGCGGCATGCGCCCCGACTCCAGGGCCGAGAGGTCGAGTAGTTCATCGACCAAGCGCGACATGCGCTCGGCGTTGCTCTCGATCTCGCGCGCGAACTCAAGCCGCTGGGAGGGCTCCTCGACGGCGCCGGAGCCCAGCGTCTCGGCGAAGGCCTTGATCGAGGCCAGCGGCGTGCGGAGCTCGTGCGACGCGTTGGCTACGAACTCCTTGCGGAGGCTCTCGAGCCTTTTGAGCTCGCGGATGTCGTGCTGGAAGCGCTCGGCGAGAAGGTTGATGCTCGAGGCGAGCCGGCCCAGACTACCGCCGCGCGGCCCCGCGCGGGCGGCATGCTCGCCGCGGGCTAAGCGCTCGGCCGTTTCCGAGATTTCCGCGAGTGGGCGCAGCCAGAAGCGGCGCATCCAGAGGGCCACGAGTAGGGCGGCGAAGGCCAGGCCGGCGAGAAAGCCGAAGAAGGCCTGCATCAGTCCAGCTTGAGCCGATAGCCGACGTTCTTGACCGTCACGAGACGGGCGGCCTCGGGGCCCAGTTTCTCGCGCAGCCGCGCGATATGCTGGTCGATCGTGCGCGTGTCGATCTCCATCGACTTGTCGTAGCCCCAGACGCGCTCGAGCAGCTGGTCCCGGGTGAGCGCCTTGCCGTCGGACTCCAAGAGGCACTTGAGGAAATCGAACTCCTTGGAGCTAAGAGCTACGGCCGTCCCCCGGACCCGCGCCTCGTAGCGCTCGACGTCCACTTCGAGCGTGCCGGCTCGCCGCACGCCCGTCTCCACCGGGCGGCTCCTCTTGAGGATCGCCTTCACGCGCGCCATCAGCTCGCGCACGCTGAAGGGCTTGGTAACGTAGTCATCGGCCCCGAGCTCTAGTCCGAGCACGCGGTCGACTTCCTCCTTGCGCGCGGTGAGCAGTAGCACCGGGATCTGGGATTGGCGCCGCAGCTGCTTTAAGAGCTCGAAGCCGTCGAGCTTGGGGAGCATCAAGTCCAGAATGACCAGATCCGGCTTCTCCTTGCGGAAGGCGGCCAGACCCGACTCGCCGTCGCAGGCCGCGGAGACGGCGTAGCCTTCCTTCTCCAGATTGAAGCGGAGCACCTTGACGAGCGGCTTTTCGTCTTCGACTAGCAGTATTTTACCGGGCATGTCACGGCGCGGGTGGCGGGCATGGGACCCATGCCCGCCACCCGCGCCATTTTAGCATTTGGGCGCTCACGAAAAAGTTGCGCGCCCGTCAGGCTGCGTCGACGGCTCCGGGGTACGATGAAAGAGGAGGTGGATTATGGCTACTCGAGAATCTAGCTCAGGATGGGTGTATGGATTGCTCGGCTGCGTGACCGGGATCGGCATCGGCATCGTGCTCGCGGCGATGGCCGAGCAGGAGCAGCGGCAAAAGGGCGTGGCTTCGAGGATCTTGGAGAAGATCCCGCGGCGCATCAAGGTCGCCGGAGCGGTTGGAGCGGTAAAGGGAGCGGGGGGCGAGGCCTATCGCGAGATCAAGCACAAGGCCGGAGAGACGTTCGGGAGAGAGGAGGAAAAAACCTTCGGCGAGCAAAATCTGTAGGGAACGAGGGCTTAATTCCAGGACTTGAAATAATACCTCAACCCCACCCCACCGACCACGTAGACCCCGCCGTCAGGGGCCATGCGGAAGAATGGGCCGAGTTCGGCGAAGAGCTCCAGAGGGTGCCCCTCAAGCCAGTAGCTGGCTCCGCTGATGAGCCTCAGGCCGAATTCGGCCTCCGAGGCGGCTTCGATCCGCGGGCCGCCGCCCACGTAGGCGGCTAGGCGGCCCTGCGACGGCTGGGGGAAGGCCTTCCAACCGTGGTAGAGGAAGTCGCCGTAGACGGCGAAATTGCCCTGGCTGATGTCCTGGCCCATCGCCAGATCGAGGGCCGAGAACTTATCGAGCCATAGCTTTCCGCTGGCGCCGATCACGTCTCCGGCCGTTAGCCCCACGCCGATCTCCCGAGCGCTTTGCGCCGCGCCGAGCGAGGGAATAAGGACGGCCATCAACGTCCATAAGGCGACTTTCACGGCGGTGAGCATATAAAAACTGAAGGCGGTCGATCAAGGGAATCAATCATTGCCTGCGTCCTCGCAGTATGCTATCAAGTCGACGGAGGCACACGATCCCGACGGCCAGATTCCGCTCCTATGCCGCGTCGCTCAAGGCCGTTCCCGCGAAGGATTGGCGTGTCGCCGCCATTGTCTTCCTTAACTTCTTCTTGATCATCGCCTGCTACGCGATGCTCAAGCCCGTGCGCAGCGCGCTCTTGGTGGCGCAATTGGGCGCCTCCTTCCTTCCCTATCTATGGTGCGCCTCAGGCGTCACGATCGCCCTGTTCGTGATGGTCTACAACCGGCTCATCGACCGGTTCCTGCCCCGGCTAGTCGTCATCGGCACGGCGGCCTTCTTCCTGGCGGTGCTCTACTTCACGCGCCGGGGCTTGGCCGGCGGGCTGTGGTGGGCGGTGCCGGCGCTCTACATTTGGTGCGACCTGTTCTCGATCGTGATGATCGAGCAGCTCTGGTCCTTGTCGGACGATCTCTTCAAGACGGAGGAGGCCAAATGCCTCTATGGGCTCATCGGTAGCGGCCCGATTTTCGGAGGCATCGCCGGCGGCGCGCTCGCCTCGGCGGCGGGACGGTATTTCCGGACGGAGGGGCTGCTGTCCTTGTCGATCGCGCTGCTCGTCGCCCTCATCCTATCGAGCGCGGTCCTCGCCTGGATACTGCACCGGCGCGGTTTCCGCCAGGAGCTGCGCCGCGGCGATTCCTTCAGCCTGCTCGAAGGCTTCAAGATGGTGTGGGCGAGCCGGTATCTGTCCTGGATACTTGCCGCCGTCGTCTTAAGCCAGGTCATCAGCAACATCATCGACCTCCAGTTCAATTACATGCTCGAGACCCGCTTTTCCACGATCGATTCCCGCACTGCGTTCCTGGGGGCCTTCCACGTCTGGCTCAACCTGGGCAGCCTCTTCATCATGCTCGTGGTGACGCCTTTCTTCCATAACGCCCTCGGCCTGTTGCCGTCGCTGATGGCGCTGCCGGTGACGAATCTGGCCTGGCTGGCCGCCTCGATCCTCTACCCGGCGCAATGGACGATGTTCGGGCTTAAATTCGCCGACAAGGGCCTCAATTACTCCATCAACCGCGCCACCAAGGAGCTACTCTACATCCCTACTTCTAAAGAAGAGAAATATAAGGCCAAGGCGGTCATCGACATGTTCGGCTACCGCGTCAGCGAGATGGCGGGGGCGGCCCTGGTGCTGCCGGCGCTGCGCTATCTGCCGATCATGTCCTTGGGGGCCATTAACGTGCTGCTCATCGCGGGACTCATCGCGGTCAATTGGCGGCTCAAAAGGGGCTACGATCGACTGGCGACCGCCTGACCTGCTCCAAAAAGCGCTGACGAATCCCGGCGCTTTTTTATTTCGCCTCGGCCAACCGGTTGGTAAAAAGCGGGGACCCCCAAGCCTTACGTGCTCACTTGCCGAAACAAACTGCCAAGTAGAACTCGCCAAAGAAAAACTTTATTTTTGTAGAGCTCTTTGTGCCATCCGATGCAGATCTGGATCAGCAAGAGCTTGAAGTTTCTTTTTGACGACACGCGAGAAATACTCTCTTTCTGTTTTATTCATGGGCTCGTGCCGGAGCCTCTTCTTGAGGAGATCCTTTTGTTTGGGTGAAAAAACTAGCGAGAGAAGAAAGGCATTCCGAAACTCCTCCCGGAGTTTTTCTTTTCCGGAGGAAGCATCATGCTCCTTTTGCCGGACGACGTAATTGAGAAACGTTGTCTTGAGGCGATCCAAGTCCAATTCTTTGCCGCCCGCCAGTTTTGCCGCATGACTTCCGGCGAGCTGTTTCTTGAATTCTGGCTCATCCTTTAGGCCGAGCTTTTTTGCCTTGTTGCGCAAATCCTCAAGGCCATACAGCTCGAACAGGAAGAGTGAGACCTGAACGAGCGCCCTTAGTTTTTTGCGCTCTTCAAGATTTCCAAGTTGAGCTTCTGCTTTCGCCAGATCCACCCCGGAGTCTTCGCGGCTCAATGCGTTGGCCAGAACGACAGGAAAGCCTTCGAGCATCCGCGTATTCTCGCTCTCGACAAGGGAGGCGAGAAGATCGTTCGGATCGGCGTTCGGGCGCAAAAGAGGGTACCCGTACTCGTTTAGCGCGGCTGCAAGTGATGTAGAATCGTCGGATTCCATTTGTTTAGTCCTCCAGGCGTTTTAATAAGAACGCCAGGTTTCCCAAAACACTCTGCTCATTGTTGACATACAACGCGGCCTCTTCATATCGACCTTTTAACTTTTCCACGTCGAAGACCTGGCCGCGGTTACGTATTAACCTCAGGCAGTCCTCGACGTCGACTTCCGTGCCCCTGAACATTTTGGTTATGACCAAGTCATAATCATTAAGAGCGCTGACCTCGAGCTTCTTAAAGGCTTTGATGGGGATATGGTTGCCTTTATCAAGTGGCGACTCGAGCAGCTCGGTCTGAAATACCGTGTTGCCGGCGAATAGGTCGAATACTAGGCCGTCGCCCCGCGACCATCCACTGCCGCTCGTCGGGCGGTAATCAAGTTTTTTGAGTGTTCGAACCAGCTCTCGATACTCGTCGTCATGGGGGACAAGGAAATCGACGTCTTTAGTCGATTCCTTGAGGTCCTGGAGAGTAAGGGCCGTTCCACCGCATGCGACGACGCGGACTTTGCTCGGAAGGTAGGGATCCCATCCCTCAAGGACCGCCCAGAGGCCTTCTTTTGTGAGTCTGTAATTATTCATACATTATATTGCATATAATAAATCAATTATATGTACATTATAGTACAATATTTGCTTCTGTCAAGGGGTTTTTGGGAATTAAAACTTTCCGGTACGTTATGCATTAAGAGCCTATCCATCGGTGAAAATTTTTCGGTTGCTCGTAGACGTCTACTTGCGAACTCGTGCGACGCCTCAAAAACCGCCTTTCTCGACGATAAACTTGCTTTCTCGCACCGCTTTTGATATCCTAATTCCGCGGGGTAGAGCAGCCTGGTAGCTCGCAAGGCTCATAACCTTGAGGTCGCTGGTTCAAATCCAGCCCCCGCAACCATTTCCCTAGGTTTCTCGACGAAAAACTGAACTAACCCGGGCTCAAAAGGCCCGGGTTTTTCTTTGCTCGCTAGGCCTGCAAGGTCTCAAGGTTAGCGGAGGATCTCGCATGGGAAATGGCATCGGATACGCGCCGCAGAGCGTCAACCAAGTCCCCATAGGTAATGCCTCGGAGGCCTTCATGCTCCGATGCCACGCGCAGAATCTTACCAATGGGACCATCACTTGGTACACCGACCTCCTGCGCCTCTGGAATAGGTACCTCGAGTCGAAAGGCGTGACCCTCGCCAAGGAGGTTACGCCGGAGCTCATCCGGTCCTATTTTGACGACATGCGCAAGCGCGGCCTGGCGTCAGGCACGATCGCGCACACCTACGGTGCGCTGCGCTGCTTCTTTGGATTCCTTGCGCGCGAACGGATGATCCCGCAGAACCCCTTCGCCCTGGTCGCCAAACCGCGGATGGAGAAGAAGCTCATCAAGCCGCTCTCGATGGATCAGGCGCGGTTGCTTCTGGCGGCCATCAACAAGCGGCCTTTCCAAGGACAGCGGCTTTGGACCATGGTTGTCCTAATTCTCGATACTGGCCTGCGCGTCGCGGAAGTCATGGGGCTCAGGATGGACGATGTGGACTTTCAGGTGGGAGCGCTGCGCGTGTTAGGTAAGGGCGGCAAGGAGAGGCAGGTTCCGTTTAGCTCCACGGCCAAGCAGGCGCTTTGGAACTACATCGCGCGGCGCGGGGAAATCCCGGGGCAAGACTTTGTTTTCGTCAGCCAATTCGGGCAGCCGCTGGACCGCTGCTGGATGAGGAAGGCATTGCGTTGTGTCAACCGCAGGCTCGGGCTCAAGGGAGTCCGTCTATCGCCGCATACCTTAAGGCATACCTTCGCGACACAATACATCATCAACGGCGGAGACGCCTTCAGCCTCCAGGCGATCCTCGGTCATTCGACGATCGATATGGTCAAGGTTTACGTGGCGCTCGCCAACCGGGACATTGCCTTGCTTCATCGGCGCTTCAGCCCGATGGAACGCATGGGAGTCGTGCCTGGCAGCAGGCGCCGCATCATGATCCGCTGAAACATTTATCGAGATCAATCGTATTGAATATATGCTCGAACCCCGCGCCGGCTACTGGTCTCTCGTCGCCTTCTCGATCGCATTCTGGGCGGTCCTTTTCGCGCTCTGGTCCTTGACCGGCGTCCGTCTCCTGGATCGCTGGCTCCGCAGATGCTCCTGGCTGCTGCCGGCCCTGCTTTACCTGGCATACCGCGGACATCATATCGCCGTCGACCCACGCTCGATCCGCACCTTCGAGGATTACAACCTGTTCATGACCCGCCTCTTCGTCCATGACACGGAAGTGCTTGCCGCGCGCTCTATTCCTGGTCTAACGCTTTCGCTCTTGGTCTTGATCGCATTGATTGTCCTGCGCAATCGCATCCAGCCTCGTCTTTCCCGATTTCAATCCGGCGTTTAATCCAGTCGCACCTCTCCTCCGGCTGCCAGGAGTAAAGCGCCTTTCCTGCGGCATAAGCGGTCCATCCCCTCCGGAAAGCTGAAAATCCGGCCCAACCCCCGCCGTAGCCCCGGATTTTCAGCCTCCCCGGTGGGGTCCCACCAGTTATTCCTCGTTCAGGCCGGCTTTCTCGGCGCCTTCGCCCTCCGGGTGGGCGGAGGTGCGACATGGAAAAACAAACTGAAAATAAGATCGGAAAAGAGGAAGCCGGCTGGTCAAGGCAAACAATCGAGGAGGGTCTCCGATGAAGGTTCGCGTGATGCTGGTCCGTGAGGGCCGCTCAACCAAGAAAATCGAGATCGCGAGTCCCGCGCTGGCCTATCTCTTCCTCAGGCCAAAGGCCAAGGGGCTCGACCGCGAATATTTCTGGCGAATAGACCTCGATGCCAGAAATGTCGTTGCGTCCGTCGAGGTGTGCTCTATCGGTACCTTGGCGGCCAGCTTGGTCCACCCCCGCGAATTTTTCCTGGGGGCCATCTTGGCGAAATCGGCGAGCGTCATCTGCGCCCACAACCATCCGAGCGGGGAGCTATCCCCGAGCGCGGAGGACCGCGCAGTAACCCGCCGCCTCCAAAAGGCTGGGGAGCTTTTAGGCATACCGCTTCAGGATCATCTCATCGTAAGCGATGATGGCTTCTTTAGCTTCAAAGAGCGAGGGCTGCTCTGATGGCGGACTTTAAATCCCTCGAAAGGTTCATCCAAGATTCAAGCGGCCGGGCGTTCTTGGCCACCTATAGATTGGCTGGCAATCCTGAGGAGGCCGAGGAGCTTATTCAAGAGACTCTGTATCGGATCGTCAAGGGATGGGATCGCTATGATCCGTCGAGGCCGCTGGAAGGGTGGTTCATGACGATCATGCGCCACGCTTTCCTCGACAGCCGCCGGCGCCATTCCGCTAAGCGCAATATGTCGATAAACTTGCCGCTCAGCGATGGGAAGACGACATGCGCCGACCTGCCATCCGGCGAAGAAGACATCTTGCGCCGATTGGAGCGCCAAGAGACTGCCGAGGCTGTTCGCAGGGCGGTCAATTCCCTTGGGCCGGAACAAAAAGCCGTCTTAATCCTTTGCGATTTCAAGCTCCTAAGACATCGAGACGTTGCGCGCGTTCTTAAGCTATCGCTCGGCACCGTTCGATCCCGGCTTTTTCGAGCCAGGAGCATGCTTCGTCGTTCGGTTTTTCTGAGCGCGTTGACTGGAGTTGATATGCGGGCATAAGGGCCTTTTCAAGGCAGTTTCCGGATTTAAAAAAGACGTTTATTTCAAAGCATTTTTAGGCTGATGTAATCTTTCCTGGTCGCTTTTGCCGTTTGGGGCTACCCTTCGATATATGCAGACAACAGGCATTTTAATCATCCTGGTTCAAAAAGGCCTATCGAGTGCGGGCCTAAAGACCCAGCTCATTTTTGGGCCGAATTGCTCAGGCGAAGTTAGGGATCGGAGGGCATACTAACCCCATGACCAAGAGATTCTTGATCGGAGTTTTAGCCTTATTGGTCCCGGCGGCTCTCTCCATAGCCGGCCCCTGCGTGTCCCAGCGTCAATTCGAAGAGCAGGAAGCAGCGCGGCGGGCGCTGGAAGACGAGCGCCGCCGCCAGCAGGCCTATCAGAGCCTGCGCGAGCAATTCTGGATTCAGGCGATGGAGATGGAAAAAAAGCTCACCGCGCGCAAGGCGAAGGTTTTGGTGGACACCGAGCTCGTGACCCACGCGGCGATCAACGCCACGGTCAAGACCATGGATCTGCTCTGGCAGCGCTGGACGCACGAGGATCCTGGCAAGGATGCCGGCAAGGCCTGGGATAACACTTTAAAGGAGAACATGTCGCAGTGGCTCAAGCAATACGGCATGCTTGGCTCTTCCGAGGACTTGGATGCGCTCGTGGCCGAAAACGCTCCGGCTTTCGCCGCGATCGCGGAGAAATGGCAGAAGGAGTTCGCCGTGTCCGAGAATCTTCAGGCCCAGGCCGTCAAAGTGCGTGAGGAGAACGCCCTGGCGATGCAGAGAGCCGGCGTGCGCATCGAAGCTGCGGCCGAGGAGGCGCGTAGCGCCACGCAGGAAACAACCGTTTCAGCCAGGAAGGAAGCCAAGGCCAAAAAGGAAAAGACCGCCGAAGGATCGGAGGGGAAATGAGCGTTCTCTTTTCAGCGATCGCGTTGCTCTGGCCGGCGCTTGGAATTTCCGTTTCTGCTTCAGCGCAGGCGGCGGCCGTCACTTCGGCCCAGGCGAGCTTCGAGGATTTCCTGCGCGAGAACTACGACAATCAAACCCAGCCCTTGGCGCGGGCGGTCTTGACCGACTTAAGCGCCCTTCCCGCGCGTCCCTTCGCCGGCCGCGCCGAGGAGGTCGGAGGCATCCTGGCCGTGCTGGCCCAGAAGCAGGGCCAGAAGCGTTCGGTGCTTCTGACCGGCCCATCCGGCATCGGCAAGGGCGCCTTGATCCAGCATCTGGCCTCCGAGGTGAAGGTAGGCAATCTTTCCTTAGACGCCAAGTTCCTGGAGCTCGACCTGGCCCGCCTGTCGGGCATGGCCTCGCAGATGGCTCCGGCGCCGGGCCAAAAACCTCCATTTGAGGCCTTCTTCGAGGATGTTTTGCCGCCCTTGCGCGACAAGGCGATCATCGTGATGAAGGGGATCGAGGGCCTGCTTCAGCCCGGCGCCAATAGCCAGTTCGTGGAGCGCCTGCGCAACCCGATGGAGCGCTCGGGACAGCGCTTCATCTTCCTTTTAGAGAACGATGCCTCGCTGCCGGCCGATCATTTCATCCGCAAATACGCCCAGAAGATCGAGCTCAAGGAGCCCGATGAAAAAGGCGCCATGACGATGCTTTTGGCCAACAAAGGCAATTGGGAGTCCGCCTATGGTCTCAAGATCAAGGACGAGGCCATCGAGGACTTGGTCGGGGTTTCCAAGGAGTTCCTACGCCGCCTGCAGCCATTGGAGCTCATCGACAATATGGAGGCGGCTCTCCGGGAAAATCAGCCGGAGGCTCGCAAGAACACCGCGCGGGCCTCGGCCAATGATCTGTTCTCCCGGCTTTCGCTCGCCCTGGCGAAGTACCGCAGGACCCAGTCCCCGAAGGACTATAACGAGGTCCTGGCCCTGGCCAAACAGTTGGAGGCCGAGCGGGCGCGGCTTAAGGCGGCCGGCGAGGTAGAGCTCGATTCGCAACAGGTCAAGGAGATCATGGCGGAAATCTACGACAATCCCATGATCTTAAAGAGCGACGATTTCCGCAAAACACTGCTTGCGGCGGTGCCGAAAGTCCGCGCTGGCGTCGTGGGCCAGGATGAGGCGGTCAACGCCGTCAGTGCCGTGCTGAAAAACACTGCGGCGGGGCTCGTCAGCAACAAGCGGCCCTTGGGCTCGTTTCTGCTCCTGGGCCCTACCGGCGTCGGCAAGACCCAATTGGCCCGCGTGCTCGCTCGCTCGCTTTTCGGCGATGAGAACGCCATGGCTCGGCTCGACATGTCCGAATACATGGAAAAGCACACAGTTTCCCGGCTTATCGGCTCGCCTCCGGGATACGTGGGCTACGGCGAGGGGGGCCAGCTTACGGAGGTGGTGCGCAAGCGGCCCTATTCGGTGATCCTGTTCGATGAGATCGAAAAGGCTCATGCCGATGTCTTAAACGTGCTGCTTCAAATCCTTGAAGACGGGCGCCTGACCGACGGTCAGGGCCGCACGGTCGATTTCCGCAGGACGGTTGTGTTCATGACCTCGAACCTGTCGAGCCGGCTGATCCAGCGCATGCAGGAGCAGGGCAAGACGTTCGAAGAAATCCAGGCGGCGGTCAAGGAGGACTTAAAGGGCCAGCTCCGGCCGGAACTGATCGGCCGACTAGATAAGGTCATCGTCTTTACGCCGCTCAATCGTGACCAGGTGTTGGGCATTGGCGAGCTTCTGGCTAATGAGGAGATCGCCAAGCCCCTGGCCCAGGGTGGCCACGAGCTGGGCTATTTAGGGAAGAACGTTCTGGCCCACGTGGCCGATCATGGCGGCTTCGACCCGGAATACGGCGCGCGTCCCATGCGCCGCGCCATGCAGGAGCAGATCCGCGACGCGGTGACCCAACACCTGCTCAACCAATCCGAAGGTCCGCGGAAAATCTCGATCGACTTAAATAAAGAGGGCAGGATCGAGGTGAAAAGCGAGGCTTTGGCCAAGAAGGTCGAGTCCAAGAACGCTTTGCCGGAAGGTTTGGGAAGCATCTGGCTGAGGCATATCCTCGATCCCAATGTCTGGCAGGACATGACGGTGTCGGCCTTGAAAGCGGTTTATGAGAGCTTCGGCCAAAAGCCGCTGCAATCCCAGAAATTCGACAATTTCGGCCTCCAGATAGCGTCCCCTAAGGGCGAGACGGTCCATCAGCTCAAGGCCAAGCATATGGATGCCAACTTGAACGACCCTGCTTTGACCTCGGAGAAAGCCCCTGGCGGCGGGCTTTTCGGCTGGATGGACAAATTGCGCAAAGAGGGCTACGGCGATGAGGAGCTTCGGGCGATCCAGGCCTGGGCGGCCAAGGCCCTTCGCTGCGGCAAGAGCGCTGCGGCAGCGCAGGTGCCCTCCTCCAAGCTCACCTTGGAATGGCAGGATTCATCGCTCGGCCATGTTTTGAGGGTCGATGCCCCGCCGCTCAACGAGCAAGAATTGGCCGAGGCCTACGGCAGCTATGAGGCGCATTTCTCGAGAAAGCCAGGCTCGCTCGAGGAAACCCTTAAGGAATCCGACGGCCTGAGCGCCGAAGGCCATCGCAGCCGGGCGCAGCTCATGGAGATCAAGCGGACCCTAGGTCAGATCCCGAACGCCTACTTCGGCGCTTATTGGGACAAGAGCAATTCGACGTACTGGCTGCTCGTTCCTAAGAGGAAACAGTCATGAGAAACATTCCCATGCACGCGATGAAGGCAACAAGGATGATGGTCTTGGCGGCACTGATAGGGCAACTTTATGCGCCGGTCTGGGGCTACGAGATCCCCGACGGTCCTACGGAGGACCAGAGCTTCGAGGCTCATTTCCTGAACGCCAAGCAAAAGGTGACGGAGGGCGCGGCCGCCCTGGCCCCGAACGGGCAAAAGAACGAGACGCCGGTCATCTCTGACGGTCAGGCCGGCATCGAGGCGATGGACGGCAAGCGGGTAGGCCTGGCGGCGCGATTCATTACGATCCAGCCTGGGACCTTCCAGATGGGAAGCCCGAGCAATGAATCTGGGCGCTATGACAACGAGATCCAGCACTCGGTCACCCTGACCCGGGGCTTCGAGCTGCAGGCGACCGCCGTGACCCAGATGCAGTACTTCTTGGTCATGGGCCGTAACCCATCTTACTTTCACGCTCGCGAGAATTGCGATCAAAGCAATGCTCCAGGCGCCAATAATTTCCGGGTCATCAACGGCGCGGAAATCTGCGTCGACCATCCCGTAGAGCAGGTATCGTGGGAGGACGCTCAGGAATTCATCCGGCGGTTGAATGAACTCCAAAACCAATACACGTATCGCCTGCCCACCGAAGCTGAACGGGAGTACGCGACAAGAGCCGGGACCTTATCGAGCTATTCGTTCGGCTCAAGCGAGTCCGATCTGGGCGACAATGCCTGGTATTATGGGAACTCTAATAACCGCACGCACGCGGTGGCGACGAAGCGGGCCAATCCGTGGGGCCTCTATGACATGCACGGCAACGTATGGGAATGGGTGCAGGACTGGTATGGGGACTATCCAAACCAGAGTGTGACGGACCCTAAAGGCCCGAATACAGGCTCGTACCGCGTCATCCGTGGCGGCTCCTGGGGCAACAGTGCCGGGGGCCTGCGGTCGGCGTTCCGCTACTACGGCGGCCCCGGCGGTCGCAGCGGCTATGTGGGGTTCCGCCTGGCGAGGTCGCGACGTTGAAATTTGAACCCTTGGACACTCGGCCCTTGGCGGGAATTTTCAGCCAGGGAAAGCGCAGCCGGAGCGCATCGCCCGTAAAGGGCGATCGCGCAGGCGGAGCGAACGGAGCATGAATAGGAGCAAACTTGAGAGAACAAATATGAAAGAGCGCGTGATGATCTTGACGATGACATTGAGTTTGGTCTGCTCGAGCTCTCGCGCCTACGAGATTCCCGACGGCCCCACCGAGGATCAGAGCTTTGAGGCTCATTTTCTCAAGGCGAAGCAGAAAACAGCCGAAACCGTTCAAAAGGTCGAGGAACGCAGAGCGGATGAGGCAGGACCCGCGGCTCAGGTCGTAGCCGAAACCTTGAACGCCATCGATGCCTTAAACGGCCAGCGCGTCGGCATGGCGGCACGGTTCATCGCGATCCAGCCGGGAACCTTCCAGATGGGAAGCCCCGGCGATGAGGCAAGCCGCGACAACGACGAGACCCAGCACTCGGTCACCCTGACCCAGGGTTTCGAGATGCAGGCCACGCCGGTGACGCAGATGCAGTATTTCCTGGTCACCGGCCGCAATCCATCGAACTTTCGAAACCGGGAGAACTGCGATCCCAATAACTTTCGCGTTGTCAACGGGCTCGGGTTCTGCGCCGAGCACCCCGTCGAGATGGTCTCCTGGGAAGACGCGCAGGACTTCATCCGGCGTCTTAACGAGATGCAAAACCAATATACGTATAGGCTTCCAACCGAGGCCGAATGGGAATATGCGGCGCGGGCGGGCACCCAGCCCGGCTTTCCTTATTCGTTCGGTCATAACGATACAGGCGAACTCGACAATTACGCCTGGTATTCGAACAATTCAGGCAATCGAACGCACGCGGTTGCGATGAAGCGGCAGAATCCTTGGGGGCTTTACGACATGCATGGCAATGTCTGGGAGTGGGTGCAGGATTGGTTCGGAGCTTATCCCAATACGGGAAGCGGCGGCTTCTTGGGCATAGGTGGCAATAGAGGCAATGGCGCTGTGACCGACCCTAAGGGCCCGAATACAGGCTCGAGCCGCGTCATCCGTGGCGGCTCCTGGTACCGCAATGCCGGGCGCCTGCGGTCGGCGAGCCGCCTCTACAGCGGCCCCGGCTATCGCGGCAGCTATGTGGGGTTCCGCCTGGCGAGGTCGCGACGTTGAAATTTGAACCCTTGGACACTTAGCCCTTGGGTCGGCTGTTTGCAGTGAAGAAGCGAGCCGGGCGCGTGCGTAAGCCGCGCTCGGCGAGCTGTATAGAGGGAAGTAGACATGAAGCTCAAAGTGTTCACCCTGCGCATGAACCCGACGACAGGAAATTTCGATGACGCGGGGCTGTCGGAGTTTCAGTTAGGCAAGGACGTGCTGGAGGCGTCCGAGCACCTTCTCGTTCACGAGAAAACCCCCACGCTGGTCTTGGTGTTGCGCTATCGGGAGGTCCCCGACGACAGGCGCTCGCCTGATGCCGCGCGCAAGGACTGGCGCGCGGAGCTGGACCCCGCCGGCCAGCGGATTTACGACGAGCTGCGCCTCTGGCGCGGACGGCGGGCCAAGCAGGAGGGCATGCCACCGTATCTCATCCTCAATAATCGGGAACTCGCGGAACTGGCCATGAAGAAGCCGACCAGTCTCGCCAAGCTGCAAGAGATAGAAGGCATCGGCGAGGCCAAGTCGCAGCGCTGGGGCGAGGAATTGCTCGGTCTCTTGGAAAAACTTGTCGCGCCCAAGGTGGAAACCGCAGCGGCCCCGGCTCAGCCGGGGGGGGGGGGTAATCTATGAGCTCCGTGGAGCTTCCCCTCTTCGTCCATTGGACGCAAGTGCTCAAGGACATTTTATCGCGCACCGAAAAATTTCCCAAACGCGTTCGTTTTACCCTGTCTTCGCGCATCGATAACCTGACGCTCGACGTCCTGGAAAAAATCGTCGAGGCGAGATACGCCAAGGACAAGGACGCCTCGCTCCAGCAGGCCAGCCTATATCTTGAGAAGCTTCGCGTGCTTCTTCGGATCAGCCATGAGGAGAAACATCTCGATCATCGCGGCTTTGAGCATGTGGCCCGCAATATCGACGAGGCCGGGCGCATGCTGGGCGGCTGGATACGGAGCAGAAAAGAAAAATGAAGCGAACCGGGCATCTTTTCGAGCAGGTCGCGGATTTCCACGCCCTTTGCGCTGCGGCCAGGCGGGCGGCGCGTGGCAAGGGCGGAACGCAGTCCGCGTCGTCTTTTCTATTCCACATGGAAGGCGAAGTGCTTCAGCTTCAGCGCGAGATATTGGATGGGACCTATCGCCCTCGCCAGTACCGCACATTCTACATTTCCGATCCCAAGCCTAGGACGATCTCGGCCGCAGATTTCAGGGACCGCGTGGCCCATCACGCCCTTTGCGCCATTTTGGAGCCGCTATTCGAACGGACGGCCATTGAGGATAGCTACGCCTGCCGAGCAGGTAAGGGTTCCCACCTGGCCGTGCAGAGGGCTCAATATTTCGCGAGACGCTTGGGTCGCTTTCTGAAGCTCGATATCCGCAAATTCTTCGAGACCTTGGATCATGATGTGCTCAAGGCCGCCTTGCGGCGCATCATCAAAGACGAGCGCCTATTGGAGCTTACGGGCCGGATCATCGACCATGGCGCTCCGGGTTCACCGCGAGGCAGGGGGCTCCCCATAGGTAACCTGACGAGCCAGCATTTCGCTAACTTTTACCTCGGCCCGTTGGATCGCTTCATCAAGCAGGAGCTCCGCGTATTGGGCTATGTGCGCTATATGGACGACTTTCTGCTTTTTTCTGATTCCAAGGAGTTCCTGCGCCAAGCCCATCGGCGCATTTGCGAGTTCGTTGAAAGCGAGCTCAAGCCACTCCTGTCCGGTTAAAGTTGGAGGCATAGCTGGAGGTCTTGACGCCTGAGGCGGTCGAGCCTTTTGGGGTTGAGGTGGAGCAGATCGAAAAGCGAGGCTCGCTCAAGCAAGGTTTCTT
>JBGFSC010000039.1:0-14038 GCA_041694815.1 Elusimicrobiota bacterium
TAGTGATCCGGTGGTACCTCGTGGGAGGGCCATCGCTCAACGGATAAAAGCTACCCCGGGGATAACAGGCTGATCTGGTCCAAGAGTTCACATCGACGACCAGGTTTGGCACCTCGATGTCGGCTCATCGCATCCTCCCGCTGGAGCAGGTGGGAAGGGTTGGGCTGTTCGCCCATTAAAGCGGTACGTGAGCTGGGTTCAGTACGTCGTGAGACAGTACGGTCTCTATCTACCATGCGCGGAGGAAACTTGAGAGGAGCTGGCCACAGTACGAGAGGACCTGGCTGGACGCACCTCCTGTATACCAGTTGTCCTGCCAAGGGCATCGCTGGGTAGCGGTGTGCGGTAGGGATAAACGCTGAAAGCATCTAAGCGTGAAACCCGCCTCAAGATAAGGTTTCCCGCGGCGTAAGCCGCCTAAAGGACCCTGGAAGACTACCAGGTTGATAGGTCGGGAGTGTAAGATCCGCGAGGATTTCAGCGAACCGATACTAATCGTCCGTGAGGCTTGGCCGTATTCTTCGATCGAATAACGGATTGTTTAGCTTGTTCTTTTGGATTCGTTTTGCTATAATGTGACGACGTTTGGGAACGCAGAAGAGGAGTTCGTTCGCGGTTTTTCGCAACGATGTACGTGTCCTGGATTTTTAGGACCACGTCCAACCAGACTCCCGCCTCAATGCCGTAAAAATCAGTTGAGGAGCCAGCGAGACCGGTGATATTTCCGACAGGGAAACACCCGTTCCCATTCCGAACACGGCAGTTAAGCCTGTCAGGGCCGATGGTACTAACGCCCAACTCGGCGTTGAGAGAGTAGGTCGTCGCCGGTCTCGTTGGCTCCTCACGTTCAAGGGACGCGAGAGCGTCCTTTTGTCATATAAAGGCGTGATGCCGATTCGAATCAGAGAGGGAGCGTGCTCCCTGGTCGTGGTGTTCCTTTTGTCCGCGAGCGCGGACGCGCAGACTCTCGGTGGATCGGTCCGGCAGCTGGCTCCCGGCACCTGGAAGCTGATTGGGTATTATCAGGGCGTCCAGGACCAGGACCTACGCTTTACGCTGCAAAGCGGCGGACCGTGTTCCGCCGGTGGTTCTTTGAATCCGAGCTTCGCCTGCGGTTCCGGGGGTAACGTGGACGCCACCGGCAGCGGCGGGGCGCTGAAGGCGATGCTGCTAGCGCAGCCGTGGGAAGGCCTTCAGTACTACGTCTCGGCCGGTGTCGGCCGCTTTTCATTGAGCGTGCCGAGCAACACCGTCACGAACGTGCTCACGGGGGATCTGCCCGGCTATCTCTACAACGTAGGGGTGCGGGCGGTGATCATTCCCGACACGGTGGCGGGGCCGGGCGTGGCGATCGACGGCAGCTTGGGGTGGCAGCGCTACTATTTCAGCGAAATGCGCCCCTCGGGCGTGGGCCCGACGACGCAGGTCCAGCAGCGCTTGGACGTGTACCAATACCAGGTCGCGCTGGTCGCGGCGCATCGTTTCGATTTTACGGGCTCGAGATGGTTCCTCGAGCCCTACGGCGGGATCAAGTGGGTCCGGTCGGAGTCCAAGCTCAAGGACCTGCGGGGAGGCGGGCGCGTTGGGGGCATCGGCGATACGTTCACGCCGGTGCTGGGGCTGCAGTTGCCGGTATACGAGCGCGAGCTGTTGTTCGCGGAGGCGACGTTCGTCGGCGGCTATCAATACGCCGCCGGCTTGCAAGTGAGGTTTAAATGAAGCTGACGAAAGCGCAAAAGATAGAGCAGGCCAAACAATTGGCGCAGCTGTTGGGCAAGGCGCCGAACTTATACATCACCCAGTACCAGGGGCTCAAGTTCGTCGAGCTGGCCCAATTGCGCTCGAAGCTCAAGCCCTTCTCCTCTAAGTACCGAGTGATCAAGAACAGCTTGATCGCCAACGCCTTGAAGGAGGCGGGCATCGAGTCCGCCGACCCCAAGCTGCTCAAGGGGCCCATCGGCCTGGTCATCGCGCCCTCCGGCGACCCCGTGGGCGCCGCGAAGGCGCTGGCCGCCTTCGCCAAGGAGTTCCCGCGGCTCTTGGTCCGCGCGGGCTTCATCGGCGACAAGTGGCTTACCGCCGCCGAGTGTGCCAGGCTCTCTACGCTCGGAACTAAGCCGGAGCTCTTGAGCAAGCTGGCCGGCACCCTGTACGCGGCCGTGGCGCAGGGGGCGGGGGTGCTGCAGGCCCCGATACGGGATTTCGTTCTCGTGCTCAAGGCGTTGGAGAAGAAGAAAGGCGAGGCCCCCGCTGCGGCGTAGGGGCGATAGTCCGGCGGAAGGCGCCGGGTAAACCCGCGAGGGGCTATCAATTAACAAGCTGGAGAGGAACATGACGACTGCGACGAAGCTGGGCAAGGAAGAGATAGTCGAGGCAATTTCGAACTTGACGGTTCTGGAGTTGGCCGACTTAGTGAAGGCGGTCGAAGAGAAGTTCGGCGTGAAGGCCGCCGCCGTGGGCGCCGTGATGGCTGCCCCGGCCGCGGGCGGAGCCGCCGCTCCCGGCGCGGGTGGAGCCGCAGAGGAGAAGACGGATTTCACCGTCGTCCTCGCGTCCGCGGGCGACAAGAAGATCCAGGTAATCAAGGTCGTGCGCGAGCTGACCGGGCTCGGCCTCAAGGAAGCCAAGGATCTCGTTGAGGGCGCGCCCAAGACGATCAAGGAAGGCGTCGCGAAGGCTCAGGCCGAGGATTGGAAGAAGAAGCTGGCCGAGACCGGCGCCACCGTCGAGTTGAAATAGGTCCGGCGGGCGCCGCGGGCCCCCTTCGGGCCGGCGCCCACATCAGCCCTGCGCCCTCTTGGGGGCGCGGGGCCTGTGTCGTCTAAGAGAGCGAGAGGAACTAAATGAAACAGATCAACTTCGCGAAGATCCCGCAGGCCCTGGAACTCCCGGACCTGTTGGAGATGCAGAAGCGATCTTTCAAGGATTTCCTGCAGGAAGACGTCCCGGCCAAGGACCGCAAGCTCATGGGCCTCCAGGCTGCGTTCCTGGACGTCTTCCCCATCGAGTCCTCCGACGGCAGCCTTGTACTGGACTTCATCCGTTATGAGCTGGGAGACTCCAAGTACGCCAGCGCCGAGGAGGCGTCGGCGCACGATGGCACCTTCTCGCGCCCCGTCAAGGCCGTGCTGCGGCTGTCCTCGCGGCAGCCCTCCGGCAAGCTCAAGCAGATCGTCGAGCAGGAGGTCGTGCTCTGCGAAGTGCCCATCATGACGGATTCGGCCTCCTTCATTATCAACGGCGCCGAGCGCGTCGTCGTCAGCCAGCTGCACCGTTCCCCTGGCATCATCTTCGAGGAGGACGAGGAGAAGAAGATCTCCTCCTTGGGCAAGAACCTTTTCTTCGCGCGCGTGATCCCCTACCGCGGCGCCTGGGTCGAGTTCGAGTTCGACCTCAACAACGCCCTCTACGTCCGCATCGACCGCAAGAAGAAATTTCCCGCCACCACACTGCTGCGGGCCTGCGGCATCGAGTCGGACGCCGAGATCCTGCAGATATTCTACCCCTACGAGTCGGTGAAGGTCTCGGCCGGCGAGAAGGGCGAGCATATGCTCGGCCGCATCTGCGCCGAGGACGTCGTCGACAAGGGCTCCGGCGAGGTGCTGCTCGAGGCGCGCCACGCCGTCACGCATGAGGCGGTCAAGCGCTTTAACGAGAAAAAAGTCGAGGTGGTCAAGCTCCTCGCCGGAAACCCCGCCAAGGAAAACCCGACCATCCTCGAGACGTTGCGCAAGGACACCCTCAAGACGACCAAGGAGGCCCAACAGGACGTCTACAAAAAGCTCCGCGGCCAGGAGTTCATCGTCCCCGGCCAGGCCGAGCGCTACCTCGACAATCTGATCTTCAAGAACCTGCGCAAGTACGACCTCTCCTACGTCGGTCGCTACAAGATATTCAAGAAACTCAAGCCCCTGCTCGAAGCCCTGGTCAAACGCAAGGATTTTCGCTTCGAGATGCCCTCCGAAAAGCGTCGCACCTTGACGGTGGAGGACATTATCGTCACGATGCAGCACGTCATCGCCTTGAACAATGGTAAGGTCTCTGACGAGATCAACGGCGTCGAGTACCGCTACGACATCGACGACATCGACAACCTTGGCAACCGCCGCGTCCGCGGCGTGGGTGAGCTGCTCGAGAATCAGATCCGCGTGGGATTGGCGCAGATGTCGCGCGTCATCCGCGACCGGATGAGCGTGCAGGACAAGTCGCTACTCACCCCTCGCAACCTGCTCAACACCGCCCCTGTCGTGGGCATCCTGCGCAAGTTCTTCGGGACCTCGCAGCTGTCGCAGTTCATGGACCAGATTAATCCCTTGGCCGAGATGACGCACAAACGCCGCCTCTCCGCCTTGGGGCCGGGCGGCCTGCACCGCAAGCGCGCCGGCTTCGAAGTGCGCGACGTGCACTTCACCCATTACGGCCGCATCTGCCCCATCGAGACCCCGGAAGGCCCGAACATCGGCCTCATCACATCCCTGGCCTGCTACGCCAAGGTCAACGAGTTCGGCTTGATCGAGTCGCCCTACCGCCGCGTCTCGCGTGGCAAGCTGACCGGCGACGTCGACTTCCTGGCGGCCGACGCCGAGAACGACCAAACCGTGGCCCAGGCCAATACCCCGCTCGACAAGGAGCGACTGTCCGCCGATGGCGTCGCCTGCCGCCACCGCGGGAACTTCCCAGTCGTCCCGCCGGAGAAGGCAACCTACATGGATATCTCTCCGATGCAGGTCGTATCCATCTCCGCGGCCCTTATTCCCTTCCTGGAGCATGATGACGCCAACCGCGCCCTCATGGGATCGAACATGCAGCGCCAGGGCGTGCCCCTGCTCATCACGGAACCCCCTATCGTCGGCACCGGCATCGAGAGCGCCGTGGCCAGGGATTCGGGCGCCTGTATCCGGGCTAAGCGCTCGGGGCGAGTACTCTACTCGACCGGGGATCTCATCGCCGTCAACGCGGAATCCGGAAAGGAGCCGACCGTCGACGTATATACCTTAAAGAAATACCGCCGTTCCAACCAGGACACCACCGTCAACCAAGTCCCGCTCGCCCGCTCGGGCGACCGGGTCAAGGCCGGCGACGTCTTGGCCGACGGCCCGGCCACCAAGGACGGACAGCTCGCCCTTGGGCGCAACCTGCTAGTCGGCTTCATGCCTTGGGAAGGCTACAATTTCGAGGATGCCATCCTCGTCTCCGAGCGCCTGGTCAAGGAGGACGTGTTCACCTCGATCCATATATCCGAGTTTGAGATCGAGGCGCGCGATACCAAGCTGGGCTCGGAGGAGATCACGCGCGACATCCCGAACGTCGGCGTCGACGCGCTCGAGCATCTCGACGCCTCGGGCATCGTCATCCCGTCGACGACGGTGCGCCAGGGCGACATCCTAGTCGGCAAGGTCACTCCGAAGGGCGAGCAGCAGCTCACCCCCGAGGAACGCCTGCTCAAGGTGATCTTCGGCAAGAAGGCTGAGGACGTTCAGGACGCCTCCCTGCGCGTGCCCCCGGGCGTTAGCGGCAAGGTCATCGGTGTGCGGGTGTTCGTGCGCCGGGAGAAACTGTCCAAGCCGGAGGAGAAGAAGCGGGTGGAGGCCATCGACGAGCGGCTCGAATCCGCCCTGGCCGCCTTACGCCAATATAAGAAGGAGACGCTCGAGGCACTCGAGGATGTTAAGGGATCGCGCAAGAAAGAGGAAGAGGAGCGGCTCAACCTGTTCCTTAAGCTCATGGACAAGAAGCTGCGCGACGACGCGGCCCGCGACAAGGAGCGCATCAAGCAAGGCGACGACCTGCCGGTGACCGTCAACAAGGTGGTCAAGGTCTACGTCGCCTCCAAGCGCAAGCTGCAGGTGGGCGACAAGCTGGCGGGGCGGCATGGGAACAAAGGGGTCGTCGCCAAGGTGCTTCCCGTCGAGGATATGCCCTTCCTGCCGGACGGCACCCCGCTCGATGTGGTGCTTTCCCCTCTAGGCGTGCCCTCGCGCATGAATGTCGGCCAATTATTGGAGACGATGCTCGGTTGGGCCGGCCAGACCTTGGACACCCAAATGATCTGTCCTGTCTTTGACGGCGCCAAGGAGTCGGAAGTCATCGACATGATCAAGAAGGCCAAGGCGGAGCTGCGGGCCAAGGGCGTACCGGAGAAATATCTGCCGACGGACGACTGCCGTATCACCCTCTATGACGGGCGCACCGGCGAGCCGTTCCACGAGAAGGTCCAGATCGGCTATATGTACATCCTCAAGCTCATCCATTTGGTCGAGGACAAGATCCATGCCCGCTCGACCGGTCCCTACAGCCTCATCACGCGCCAGCCGCTGGGAGGCAAGGCCCAGTTCGGCGGGCAGCGCTTCGGCGAGATGGAGGTGTGGGCCATCGAGGGCTATGGGGCGGCCAACGCCCTGCAGGAGTTTTTGACCGTCAAGTCCGACGACGTGACGGGCCGTACCAAGATGTACGAGGCGATCATCAAGGGCGAGCCTCCGACGGCGCCGGGGGTGCCGGAATCGTTCAAAGTCCTGGTCAAGGAGCTCCAGGCCCTGGGTCTGCGGGTGGAGCTGCTCAAGCTCAAGGACGGCAAGATCGTGCCTAACGAAGCCAAACCCGAGTCGAAGAAGGAGGCGGTGAGATAATGGGTAACCTAGCTACCGCAGAGAGAAGGTTGTCGCTCGGCTCCAAGAAGAAGAAAAAAGCGGATACGCTCAACTTCTTCGATTTCAACTCGATCCGGCTCTCCTTGGCCAGTCCGGAACAGGTCCGCAACTGGTCTTTCGGCGAGGTCAAGAAGCCCGAGACCATCAATTACCGGACGCTCAAACCCGAGCGCGACGGCCTCTTCTGCGAGCGTATCTTCGGCCCGGCACACGATTTCGAATGCGCCTGCGGCAAGTACCGCTGGATTAAGTTCAAAGGCATCGTCTGCGACCGTTGTGGAGTCGAGGTCACGGAGGCCAAGGTCCGCCGCGAGCGCATGGGGCATATCGAGTTGGCCGTCCCCGTGGCGCATGTCTGGTTCCTTAAGAAGACCCCCTCGCGCATTGGCATCATCCTCAACATGCGCACTTCCGATCTTGAACGCGTGGTCTACTACGCCAACTACGTCGTGCTCGACGATCTTGTCGATTCCAATGGGCGCAAGGTCTTTTCGGCCACCGATCTGCTGAGCGAAGAAGAGGTCCGCAAGGCGCGGGCCGAATACCACCACAAGCTCAAAGTAGGCATCGGGGCCGGCGCCGTCCACCAGCTACTGAGCCAGGTCGAACCGAAGAAGGAATCGACCGAGATCAAGTCAAAGATCCACACCGCCCAATCGGAGACCGAGCGCTCCAGGCTCATCCGCCGCCTGCGTATCCTCGAGGGCTTCGTCGAATCCGGCAATCGTCCCGAGTGGATGATCTTGACTGCCCTGCCGGTGATTCCGCCGGAGCTGCGCCCCCTGGTCCCGCTGGAGGGCGGACGCTTCGCCACCTCGGATTTAAACGATCTCTACCGACGCATCATCAACCGCAACAACCGCCTCAAGCACATCGAGGCCCTGCGCGCTCCCGAGGTCATGGTCTACAACGAAAAGCGCCTGCTCCAGGAGGCCGTTGATGCCTTGATCGAGAACGGCGCCCGCGGCAAGGTCGTCATCGGCGCTGGCAACAGGCCGCTTAAGTCGCTTTCCGACATCCTAAAGGGAAAGCAAGGCCGCTTCCGCCAAAACCTGCTGGGCAAGCGGGTGGACTATTCCGGTCGTTCCGTCATCGTCGTGGGCCCCAACCTCAAGCTCAACCAATGCGGGCTCCCCAAGGAGATGGCCCTGGAGCTCTTCAAGCCATTCATCATCCGCGAGCTGATGAAGCGCGAAAGCCTGACGCTCAAGGCCGCCAAGAGGATGTTCGAGCGCGTGCGCCCCGAGATCTGGGACATCCTCGAGCAGGTCACCAAGCGGCACCCGGTCTTGCTCAACCGTGCGCCGACCCTACACCGCCTTGGGATCCAGGCCTTCGAGCCCGTGCTCGTCGAGGGCAAATCGATCCAGCTGCATCCACTGACCTGCGCGGCCTTCAACGCCGACTTTGACGGCGACCAAATGGCCGTTCACGTGCCACTCTCCCAGGAGGCCCAACTCGAAGCCAAGTTGCTCATGATGGCTTCCAATAATATTCTCTCTCCGGCTTCCGGACGCCCCATTGTCACGCCGTCGCATGATATGGTCCTGGGGATCCATTATCTCACCAAACTCAAGCCCCGCGAGAAGGGCGAGGGCATGTTCTTCGCGGACGTGCGCGAGGTCGTGGCCGCCTACCAGGCGGGCAAGATCGACCTGCACGCCAAGATCAAGGTTTCCGGTGTCAACAAGCTCGTCGAGGAGGGCCTGGAGAAGGAAGCCAAGAACCCGGACAAGTGGAAGGATTTCACCACCGTTGGGCGCGTCCTCTTCAACGATGTGCTTCCCGCGGACTTGCGCGGCGGCGCCTTCGCCGCCAGCGAGGAGCTCCGGGCGGAACTCCTCAACACTAATGGCGCGATGGGAAAGAAGGAGCTCCAGAAGCTCGTGGAGAGCTGCTACAAACGGCTCGGGCATTACCGGACGGTCGTGCTGCTCGACGACTTGAAGAAGCTCGGTTACCACTACGCCACCGTGGCGGGCCTTTCCATCTCGATCACCGACATGAAGATCCCGCCGATCAAGAAGGAGCTCATCGCCAAGGCCCGCGCCGAAGTGCGCGAGATAGAAAAGCAGGCCAAGGCCGGCGTCATCACCGAGTCGGAGCGCTATAACAAGGTCATCGACATCTGGACCCACGTGACCGACAAGGTCTCCGACGTGATGTTCGACGAGATGAAGAAGGAGGAGTTTCACAGTTACGTCCCGGAGAAGCCGCGATTTAACTCCGTGTTCCTCATGGCCGACTCGGGCGCGCGCGGCAGCCGCCAGCAGGTGCGCCAGCTCGCGGGCATGCGCGGCCTCATGGCCAAGCCGCAGACCAAGCTGACCGGCGGCGTCGGCGAGATCATCGAATCACCCATCATCTCCAACTTCCGCGAGGGACTGACCGTCCTGGAATACTTCCTCTCGACGCACGGGGGCCGCAAGGGCTTATCCGACACGGCCTTAAAGACCGCCGACGCCGGCTATCTGACGCGGCGCCTCGTTGACGTCGCGCACGACGTCGTCATCACCGAGCTCGACTGCGGCACCATCAACGGCATCCGCATCGGCGCCCTGTCTTCCGGCGAGGAGATCATCGAATCCATCGAAGAGCGGCTCTTGGGCCGCGTCGTTCTCGAGGACATCACCGCGACCGTCACCGGGCCGAAAGGCAAGGAGCTTGAGGAGACCCTGGTCAAGGCCGGGCAATGGGTCAACGCCGAGATGGCCGACAAGGTCAAGAAGGCCGGCGTCAAGTCGGTGCGCGTGCGCTCCGTGCTGACCTGCGAGACCAAGCATGGCGTCTGCGCGATGTGCTACGGCATGAACAACGCCACCGGCCGCATGGCCGAAATCGGCGAGGCCGTCGGCATCGTGGCGGCGCAGTCGATCGGTGAACCGGGCACCCAGCTGACCTTGCGGACCTTCCACATCGGTGGAACGGCTTCGCGCGTCGTCAAGCGTTCCCAGGCCGTGGCCTCCGTCGACGGCAAGGTCCAATTGCGCAACGTGCGCACGATCAAGAACCGCGATGGCCAAACCCTCTGTATCTCGCGCAACGGCTCGATCGTCGTCATCGACGAGCACAAGAAGGCGCAAGACGAGCACCGTATCGCCTTCGGCGGCCGCCTCAAGGTGTCCGACGGCCAAAAGGTGGAGGAAGGCGAGCTTCTGGCCGAGTGGGATCCTTACGCCCTGCCGGTCATCACCGAGCACGATGGCAAGATCCGCCTCATGGACGTCAAGGAGGGCGTGACCCTACACGAGGAACGCAACAAGATCACTGGTATCATCGAGCGACGCATTATCGAACACCGCGCCGAGCGCTTGAACCCGCGCATCATCGTGGAGAAGGGCGGCAGGGAGGTCGCCTCCTACCCGCTGCCGATCGATACCATCGTCACGATCGAGAACGGCCAGGAGGTGGAACCCGGCGACGTGCTGGCCAAAATCCCTCAGGAGGTGTCCAAGACCAAGGACATCACCGGCGGCCTGCCGCGCGTCTCGGAGCTCTTCGAGGCCCGACGACCCAAGACGGCCGCCATCATCTCCGAGATCGAAGGGACGGTAAGCCTGGGTGTAAGCCCCAAGGGCCTCATTAACGTCTCCGTCAAGAACGACGAGACCGACCTGGTCCATGAGTACGTGATCCCGCAAGGCCGCCACCTCGTCGTCTACGAGGGCGACCGTGTAGGCGTGGGCGAGCCGCTCTCCGACGGGGCGGTCAACCCGCACGACATTCTTCGGGTTAAAGGCGTCAAGGAAGTTCAGGAATACCTCGTCAACGCGATCCAGGAGGTCTACCGCCTCCAGGGCGTTTCCATCTCCGACCGTCACATTGAGTGTATCGTGCGGCAGATGCTCGAGAACGTCAAGATCGTCGACTCCGGCGACACGGCCTTCCTTAAGGGGGAAATCATCAACCGCTTCGTTTACGAGGCCGCCAATAAGGAGATCGCGGAGAAAGGAGGCAAGGAGGCGCAGGCCGAACCGGTGCTCTTGGGCATCACCAAGGCTTCGCTGGCCTCGGATTCCTTCGTCTCGGCCGCGAGTTTCCAGGAAACGACCCGGGTCTTGACCGAGGCCGCGACCACGGCCAAGATCGACACGTTGAAAGGACTTAAGGAGAACGTCATTATCGGCCATATGATTCCGGCCGGGACGGGCCTCCAAACCAGGAGATAGAATGCCGACGATCAATCAACTCATCCGCATCGGGCGCAGCCCCTTGAAGCAGAAGACTAAGGCGCCGGCCCTGCTGTCCTGCCCGCAGCGCCGCGGGGTCTGCACGCGCGTCTATACGACGACGCCCAAGAAGCCCAACTCCGCGCTCCGGAAGGTCTCGCGCGTGAAGCTTACCTCGGGCATCGAAGTGACGGCGTACATTCCCGGTGTCGGGCATAACCTGCAGGAGCACTCGATCGTCATGGTACGCGGCGGCCGCGTCAAGGACCTGCCGGGCGTGCGCTACCATATCATCCGCGGCGTGCTCGATACGGCGGGCGTCGAGGGGCGCCGCCAGGGCCGCTCATTGTACGGTGCCAAGAGACCGAAGGGAGGAGAGGCCGCCAAGGCCTAACGCCTATGCCACGAAAAGGTTTAAGACCCAGGGACCGACGGGACCTTCCTCCCGGCGATTACAAACATCAGAACGTACTCATCTCTAGGCTCGTCAACAAGCTCAATTACCAGGGAAAAAGGCTCGCGGCCGAGAAGATCGTCTACAAGGCCTTAGACATCATCCAGGACAAGGCCAAGGAGGACCCGGTGGCCGTATTGACGCGGGGCATCGAGAACGTGCGCCCGCTGCTCGAGGTACGCCCCCGGCGCGTCGGCGGCGCGACCTACCAGGTCCCCAGCGAAGTCAAGCCCCTGCGCTCGACCACGGTGGCCATGCGCTGGATTATCGACGCGGCCCGCAACAAGACCGGCAAGCCCATGGCGATGCGCTTGGCCGACGAGATCCTGGCGGCCAACCGCAAGGAAGGGATGGCGTTCAAGAAGCGAGAGGACGCGCATAAGATGGCCGAGGCCAACCGGGCCTTCGCCCATTACCGGTGGTAGGGGATTAATGGCAAGCCCTCAAGCATTACCGTCGAAAGCGAGCTCGGGACGGCAGGTCCCGTTGGAGAAGGTCCGCAACATCGGCATCATCGCGCACATCGACGCAGGCAAAACCACCACCACCGAGCGCATCCTCTATTATACCGGCCGGGTCCACAAGATCGGTGAGGTGCACGAAGGCTCGACGACCACCGACTGGATGCCCCAGGAGCGCGAGCGCGGTATTACCATCACGGCGGCCGCCACCTATTGCCAATGGAAGCGCCGCGACGTGGAATACCAGATCAACATTATCGATACCCCCGGCCATGTGGACTTCACCGCCGAGGTCGAGCGCTCCTTGCGGGTTCTCGACGGGGCCGTCACCTGCTTCGACGGCGTGCAGGGCGTCGAACCCCAATCCGAGACGGTGTGGCGCCAGGCCGACAAGTACCATGTGCCCCGCATCGCCTACGTCAACAAGATGGACCGGTTAGGCGCGGATTTTTACATGTCGTTCAACTCGATTAAGGAGAAGCTCGGCGCCAACGCCGCGGCCATCCAGCTGCCCATCGGGGCCGAGGATAAGTACCAGGGCCTCATCGATCTCATCGAGATGAACGCCCTCATTTGGAAGGGAGAGGAGCTTGGGGCCAAATGGGATGTCGTCGATATTCCCGAGGACATGAAGGACCAGGCAGCCGAATGGCGCGAGAAGCTCATCGAACAGATCGTCGAATTCGACGACGCCATGATGGAGCAGTACCTCGAAGGCAAGCACGATTTCGCGCCGGAGCAGCTCCGCCAAACCCTGCGCAAGGGCGTGCTGCAGAGCAAGATATTCCCGGTTCTCTGCGGCTCCTCGTATAAGAACAAAGGCGTACAGCCGATGCTCGACGCTGTCTGCGACTACCTGCCCTGCCCGACGGATCTGCCGCCGGTCAAGGGGAGCGATCCGTTCACCGGGGCGCCGCTGGAGCGCAAGGCCGCAGACGCCGAGCCCTTCTCGGCCCTGATGTTCAAGCTGCAGGCGGATCCCTATGTCGGCAAGCTGGCCTTCTTCCGCGTCTATTCGGGAAAGTTGACGGTGGGAGACACAGTCTTCTTCCCCGGAACCCGAGCCTCCGAGCGCATCGGGCGCATCCTGCGCATGCACGCCAACAAGCGCGAGGAGATACGCGAGGTGTTCGCCGGCGACATCGCCGCGACGGTCGCCTTGAAGAACTCGCGCGTGGGCGTGACGATGACGGTCGAAGACAAGCCGATATTGCTGGAGTCGATCAAGTTTCCCGAGCCCGTCATCAGCGTGGCCATCGAGCCGAAGTCGAAGGCCGACGAGGAGAAGATGGGGCACGCGATGTCGGCTCTGGCCGAAGAGGACCAGACCTTCCGCATCCGCACGGACACCGAGACGGGGCAAACCATCATCTCGGGCATGGGCGAGCTGCACTTGGAGATCATCGTCGACCGCATGAAGCGGGAGTTCAAGGTCGACGCGAACGTCGGCCGACCGCAGGTGGCCTACCGCGAAACGATCCGCAAGAAGGTCAAGGAAGAGGGCAAGTTCATCCGCCAGTCCGGCGGCCGCGGGCAGTACGGCCACGTCTGGATCGAGATCGAGCCGCAGGAGATGGGCAAGGGCTTCGAATTCGTCGACGGCATCAAGCAGGGGCGCATCCCCAAGGAGTTCATCCCGGCCGTCGAGAAGGGCGTGCGCGAGGCCCTCGAGGGCGGTGCCCTGGCGGGTTTCCCCATCGTCGACATCAGGGTGACCCTCATCGACGGCTCCTTCCACGAGGTGGACTCCTCGGAGATAGCCTTCAAGATCGCCGGCGCCATGGCCCTGCGCTCGGGCTGCAAGAAGGCCAGCCCGACGATACTCGAGCCGATCATGAAATTCGAAGCCACCACGCCCGAGCAGTATATGGGCGACGTCATCGGTGACCTAAACAGCCGTCGCGCCAAGATTATGGATATGGGAGACCGCTCGAACATCAAGTTCGTGCGAGCGACGGTCCCGCTGTCGGAGATGTTCGGCTACGCGACGGCGGTGCGTTCGATTTCCCAGGGACGCGCGGCCTTCACGATGGAGCCGAGCCATTACGAGGAAGTTCCGGCCAACGTCTTGAAGGCCATCGTCGAGAAGCACGCCGCTTCAGTGGAGAATAAGGAGAAATAGATTCATGGCAAAAGCGAAATTCGACCGGACGAAGCCGCACGTGAACATCGGGACGATTGGACACGTGGACCACGGCAAGACGACGCTGACGGCGGCGATCACGCACGTTTTGGCGAAGAAGGGGCTGGCGAAGGCCAAGGCCTATGATGAGATCGACAACGCGCCCGAGGAGAAGGCGCGCG
>JBGFSC010000016.1:0-57238 GCA_041694815.1 Elusimicrobiota bacterium
CGCTTTTAACTACTAATCCCGGTTACGTGTCCTGAGCGGCGGGGCGGGGCGCTAACGCGCGCCGCCGCCAACCGAGGGATAACATGAAAATCCATACCGCCGCTGTCGCCGCAATCCTCTTGATCTCCTCGTGCCTTGCGGCCCGGGCCGCGGATGGGAAGGACAAGGATTCCTCCCAACTAGGCGCGCCTCTGGAAGAGGCCGCCCAGGAGATGCGCGCTGCCCAGGACCCAAACGCCTCCGCGGAGGCAGCTTCTGCGGATAACGACGCCAGCTTCGAGCGCCTGTTGGGTCGCATTCAAGCGAAGGGAGAGGGCAGCGAGGATGGATCCTACGTCCCCGGTAAGCCGGTGCCAGGCGGCACCCAGCCTACCGAGGGAAAGCCAGCCTCGCCACCGGTCGATAAGAAAGCCAAGCGGGCCGAGACCGCTCGGCGCGCCTCGGATTACGGACGAGGCGTGGGAAGCCTCGCCGGCGCCCTGCCGGGCGCCGTGGGCGTGGGAGTCAATCTCGTGCTGCCCGTGACCCTGTGGAATTCGCTGCATTCGGTCCCGCTGGTGGGCGGCATGGCGATCGTATTAGCCGCCGCGGCGCTCGCCGTGACCCTAGTAGGCGGCGTCCAGCTGATACGCAAGGGCTTTGAGTTCGGCGGCAATATCGGCGCCGCGGTGGGCAAGGGTGTGGGCACCGTCGTGGGGTGGGTCCGCTATCGCTGAAGCGCCTTTTCTCCGTTTCCTTTTCGTCGCTGCGGTGGGCCTGGTAGGGGTGTGTATGGTGATGATCACGCTCCTGGAGGGACTGTTCGCGGACTGGGACCCGTTAAAGGGCGGCTTTTACGCGCTTTGGGCGCGTGATTTGCCGCGCTTGCGCGCGGCAAGTTCGAGACAGTATGCGCTCCTGCCGGGAGAACATGCGCTTTCGCTGCGCTGGGGTCGCGTCCCGGTACCCAACGAGATGCAGCGTCCCGTGGACGGCGAGCGTCAGCAGCTCCTCGAGCAGGCCGTGCCCTAGCTCGGCCGCCTGCTTCCGGGCCTGGTACACCGATATATAGATGTCTCCCAGTGTCGATGGGTCGTCGAAGCCGAAGGCGATCACGTCCGTGTCGTAATTGTGCCGGAGGTAGCGGCGGTTCATCCTCCGCATCGCGCCGCGGTCTAAGAAAATCAGGTTCAGATCGCCGCGCCGGCGTCCGGACAGGGCGAGGCGGCAGGCGCGGCGCAGCAAGGACGGATTGTACGCGGATCGCGGCAGAAGCGTCGAATTGAAGACGCGGACCCTCACCTCTATTTTTTGTCCCAGCGCTCGTAGGCGCTGATGATCTTCTTGACCAGCTCGTGGCGCACGATGTCCTCGGCGCCGAAATAGAGGAAATCGATCCCCTCGATGCCCTTGAGTATGTCGCGCGCGAGCACGAGCCCCGACACGGCCTTGTTCTGGAGGTCGATCTGGGTCACGTCGCCGGTGACCACGACCCGCGAGCCCTGGCCCATCCGGGTTAAGAACATCTTCATCTGCTCGGGGGTCGTGTTCTGCGCCTCGTCGAGAATGATGAAGGCGTTCTCGAGCGTCCTTCCCCGCATGTAGGCCAGCGGCACGATCTCGACGATCTCGTCGTCGCGCCACATGCGGAACTTATCGGGGCCCAGCATGCTGTAGAAGGCGTCGTAGAGCGGCTTGAGGTAGGGATGCACCTTCTCGTAGAGGTCGCCCGGTAGAAACCCCAGCTTCTCGCCCGCTTCCACCACGGGACGGGTCAACACGATGCGATTGACCTCCCGGGCTTTCAGCGAGCTCAAGGCGCAGGCCACGGCCAGGAAGGTCTTGCCCGTTCCGGCCGGCCCGATGCCGAATACCAGATGCCTGGCCCGTATCGCGTCGACGTACTCCCGCTGGCGGGGGGTGCGCGGGCGGATGGCCTGGCCGAAGGCGGTCATGGCCACCGCATCCTTGGGCAGCGGGGGGGAGGAGAACTCCGCCCCCAAGGACAACGGCGTCTCGGCGGGCAGGATCCCGGCCCCTCCTCGGATGCGGTCGAGAAGCTCCTTGAGTTTGCGCTGTGCCTTGGCGACGCGCGGCGCCGCGCCCCGAATGGAGAGGTAGAGGTCCTCGGCCTGCGGGTCATGGCGGACGTAGAGCTCCACGCCGAATTCCCGTTCCATCTGCCGCATGCGGGCGTCCTGCTCCCCGAGCAGCGCCAACGCCTCCTGGTCATTGTGAAGGTGCAGTTTCTTGGTCACCATAGTTTACCTCGCGGCGGCGGCGCTGGCGCCTAGCCGTTGGTGGGCCTGGCGCCGCTGGTCGGAGAATAGGGCGTCGATCGTCGAATAATTCGGTAAAGTCGATTCCGCAACCGATCGGAACTCGTGCTCCGGCTGGCGCGAAAAGGCCTCCGCCAGGCGCTCGAGGCTGCTGGAAGGGGCGCCGAGGCTCTCCGGCATCGTCCAGCATTCGACGTCGAGGCCGCCGCGGTGGTGTACCGCCGCCGTGAAGGTTTCGCTGTCGAAGGTCAAGAAATGCCGAAGCTCGAGCGTTATCAGGGAAAGCGCCCGCGCATGGGCTCCGCTCGCGGCACGGAGGCGCCGGAGCCCGCGCCGCTTCGCCTCGAAGGCGTAGAGAGGCTGCGGGCCGAGTTCCAAATGGTCGACGATGGCGAAATGGGCGGCCGCGCGGCGCATATCCGCCTTGAGCGGCTCGACCAAACGCCGGAAGATATTGGCGGCGTTTCCGTAACGCCCCTCGTTGGAGGGGCAGTGCTCCAGGCGTTCGAGGAACTCCTCCGAGAGGCGGGCCCCGAAGCCCTCGGCCAACTCCAGGGCCCGGGCGGCGTATTTGAGCACCTGCACCGATTCCGTGCCCGAGATCTCGCTGAAAAACCAACCGCAGCTCGTGAACATCAGCATGCGGTGGCGCTGCATCTCGCAAAGGCGCAGGGCCTCCCGAGCCCTCTCGGGGCCCAGGGGGGCGCAGCCTTCCTCAGATAGGAAGCGATGCGCGGAGGCGGCATTTAGGGGAAGAAAGCGGCGACCATAGGCGTTTCGGGCGGACCAAGGATCCCGGAGCAGGCCGCGGGCGCGTCGCTCATAGGTCTCGTCGATGGCGGCGGCCAGCCAGTCCAGGGATTGCCGCAAAGGCCGCCTCCATCGCTGATTCCATTCGGGCTTGCCCCCCGTCCTGCAGCCGCAATCGTAGCTCCAGCGGCCGATGCCGTGAAAGCAGCTCCAGGAAGTGCCGGGCCGGATGCGGACCTCCCACTCGGGCGGGCATTCGGCCAGGCTTTCTCCGTAATTCGTGAGCCGCGCTCCCGGCTCCCGGCGGATCCGCGCGACGGCGTAGCTAAGGGCCATGTTCCCGAATCGATGGTGATGGCCGTAGGATTCGCCGTCGGTGGCGATGTGCGTCAAGCCTCCGCCTGGGCCATGGGAATCGAGCAGGCGCCGGGCGAAGCGCTCGCCGTCGTCGAGCAAGCCTTCGAAGGCGACGGCCTGGGAGAGCCAGCGGTTGTAGAAGAAGAGGTCCAGGAAGCGCCCCGGATTTTCCCGGGAAAACCATCGGTAGGGCCTCGTCGCGTCGAGCGTATCCGCGTCGACCTCGGTCCATTCCTCCTCCGAGGCGCCGAGCGGGCGCACGGCGCGCGCCTGATGCGGCGCCAAGACCGTGAAGCGAATACCGAAGGCGATCAGCGTTTCGAGGGTCTGTTCGTCGACGGCGGTTTCGGGCAGCCATAGGCCCTCCGGCTCGCGCTTAAATCGGGCCTCGAAGTCGTCCTTTCCCCAGCGTATCTGGGTCGCCTGGTCCCGCCGTGAGGCCAGTGGCATGATAACGTGGTTGTAAGCCTGGGCCATGGCATTGCCGTGGCCGCGCTCGGCGGCGCTGAGCCGATCGGCCTCGAGCAGCCGAGCGTACGCCTTCGGCTGATGGCGCTCCATCCATGAAAGCAGGGTGGGGCCGAAATTGAAGCTGATCCAGCGGTAATTGTCGACGATCTCCTCGGGCTGGCCGCCGGGGCCGAGAAGCGGGCTCTCGCCGTTGGCGCCGTAGCATTCGTGGAAAATGCGCTCGTTCCAGTCATGGTGCGGGGCCGCGGACTCCTCGCGCTCGACTTCCTCGAGCCAGGGATTCTCGCGCGGGGGTTGGTAGAAGTGGCCGTGGATGCAGATCCGCCGGTCCGCGCTCATGGGGAGCGGATCACCCGCGTTTTTCCCCGCGCGACGACGACCAGGCCGGAGGAGTCGACCCAGTAGCGCTGCGAATCCTTTTGCCGGTCCTGGCCGATGTTCTCGCGCACCGGGATGTCGTTGAAGCGGTCGACGATAACTTTCGTTAGCCTGGCCTCGGCGCGGATCTTGCAAAAATCCATGATGATGGAGTCCTCGATCACCGCCCCCTCGTGCACGTGCACCCCTCGCCCGAGGATGGAGTTCTTGATGGTCGCCTGGCGCAAGAAACAGCCGTCGCCGACGATGCAATTGGAGAGCTTCGCGTCGATCACCTTGGCTGGAGGGCCGTCGTAACGGCCGGAGTGGATGAACCACTTGCGGTTATTGAGATTGAGTTTCGGCTTGGCCCCCAGTATGTCCATGTTGGCCTCGTAGAAGGCCTCCAGCGTCCCGACGTCGCGCCAGTAGCCGGCCTCCTCGTAGGCCTTGATCTCGGGGAGTACGTTGGTGGAAAAGTCATAGGCCATGACCTTATAGCGCCCCAACGCCTCGGGAAGTAGGGTCTTGCCGAAGTCCAGCTCGCCGCCGCTCGGCTTGGCGCTGAGCAACTCGATGAGTACGTCGCGGTTGAAGAGATAGTTGCCCATCGAGGCGTAGGCCCTCGAGGGGTCCGAAGGCATGGGCTTGGCGGTGAGGGGCTTCTCGTCGAAGCCGGTGACTCGGCGCTTGGCGTCCGTCTCGATGATCCCGAAATGGGAAGCCTGGCGGATGCCGACGGGGCGGGCGGCGATGGTGATGTCCGCCTTGCTCTCGTTGTGGAATTGGAGCATCTGGCCCACGTCCATGCGGTAGATGTGGTCGGCGCCGAACACGGCGACGACCTCGGGGTCGAAATCAAGGATGAGATTGAGGTTTTGGCGGACGGCGTCGGCCGTCCCCCGGTACCACATCTCGCCGAGCCGCATCTGCGGCGGGACCATGGTGATGAACTGGTCGCGCGTGAGCCCTGCGGTCCGCCAGTTCGCGCGTATGTACTCGATGAGGCTCTGCGAGAGGTATTGGACCAGGATGTAGATGGACTGCACGCCAGAGTTGACCAGGTTTGACAAGACGAAGTCGACGATGCGGTATTTCCCTCCGAAAGGGACGGCCGGCTTCGATCGCTCCTTCGTCAAGGGGTAGAGGCGCTCGCCCTTGCCTCCGGCCAGGACGATCGCGAGCACCCGCTGTGTCGGCGTGATCATCCGAGGCAGTCGACGAGGTCGCGGATGTCCTTGAGCAGGCAGCAAAACCGCGGGCCCCCGTCGCCCTCGCTTGCGGGCTCCAATTCGACGGTCTTAAGGTATTCCTCGGGGGTCTGCGCCTCGCAGATCCACAAAGGCCCGCCTTCGTCGAGCCCGCGCCGGTACTCGGGATGCGGCCGCAGCCCCGGGGGCGGTTTCGCTAGGGAGGGTGACGCGCCGTGCCGGATGAAGAGGTACTTGAGGCTCTTTTCCGGGTCCGGAGGCGTGCCGACCAGCAGGTACGAATACGCCGGGATGAGGAATTTGCCCAAGCCGCTCGATTGAAGCCGGCATTGCATGTCCTGCAGCAGCTCCAGGGATTCGGCCGCGCGCCACATCAGGATATCGCAGTCGGCGCGCAGCCCGGTCAGGGAGTAGCTGAGCAAGGACATCTTGTTCTGATAGGATTCCCATGTTCCCAGGAATGCCTGCTTGGCGACGAGGCGCTCGTTGGATTCCAGGTTGTGGAAGGCCCCATCGAGGCGCAAGAAAAGCAGGTGGATGAAACGCGTATCACTCATCGCTTTCCTGCGAGGGGCGGTCGTAAGGCGATTCCTCGATCACCGGGCGGGCCCGCGGCGGCGGGTCCGGAGCGTGCTGGCGCGCCGCTCCCAGCTCCTTCGGATCGAGGGACAGGAGGGGGCGGCCCGGCTCGGCGCCAGACGTAATCTCGGTCCATTCCTTCGTGGTGATGCCGGTCGAGACGCGCAGCGGCAGATAAACCGAGTCTTCATAACGGATTAAGGCGCCGGTCGGGGCCTTGAGGACATCCTTCTTGACGAGCGCAATGATACGCCCCTCCCAGCGCGTGCCCGGGTCCAAATAGCGGCGACGGCTTAAAGGCGCCCGCAGGGCGGGGCGAACGGCTTCCAAGGTCACCGTCTCGCGTCGGGACGGGTTGCCGACCGGCCAATACTCCAGCAGCTGCCCGGCCTCCAGCCATCTTAGATCCCCGGGATCGACGGCGCCCTCCAGGCGCAGAGTTTTGGCGACCTCGAAGAGCAGGGCGCCTGGCTGCACCCATCGTTTAGGCTTGGCGTAAGCATGCAGGATAAAGCAATCGGCCGGGCAGCGGATTTCCGCCGGCCGATATATCTTACGCCAGCGTTCTTGCAGGACCTCGCTGGGCGTCGTTTGGCGAGTGTCCATGAGCGCGGCCAGGTCTTGGTCGAGTAATACACCGAGCGGAGCCTCGGGGCCGGCCCACACCCCCGTCGAAGAGGAAACGGCTTCCACCCGGCCTTCGATACTCGACTTGAGCCGAAGCAAATCGTCCGTGACAACGACGCCCTGGGCGGGCACGACGACGCGAATTTCTCCCCGTGTCAATTCCTGGCTTCGCTGCGCCTCGGCAATCGAGGAGGACGCGGCGAGGACTACAGCGAGGCTAACGGACTTCAAGGCGAGCGGTAGGAGTCGCCTGCTCCTTGTCGGACTGGAGCTTGGCGTTGGCGCCTTTCCAGACATGGGTGAGGAACGCGGCGTAGGTCCACGGCATGGCGGCGGCAAAAAACTCGGCGAGGGCCTCGGCGTAGGCCTGTATCTCGAGCTGAGCGTGCTTGTCGGCGCGCAAAACCAGGAAATTCATGAGGCTGCGCGCGTTGACGGTCCAATAGAATTCCGTATAGAGGTTGACCGGGAGAGCCATACGGGCCATCTCCCGAGCCACGCCCATTTCGATCAGCCTGTGGTAGGCCTTCTGGCTGAGTTCGACGGTTTCCCGAAGTATCCGGCCGGCCTCCTCCTGGTCGATGGACGTTGCGGCGGCGACCGAGCCCTGCTTATTCTTGGCGTCTTGGGCCCGCCAAGACAGCGGCATGTAGAACTCGTCGCGGACCTCCGTGTACCGGTAGCTGATCTCGTTATAGGAGGCCCAGCGGTGCCTGAACCATTGGCGCGCGACGAAAATAGGGGTCTTGACGTGGAATTTGAAGACCGAGTGCTCGAAGGGAGTCATATGCTGGTGTTCCAAGAGATAGGAGATGAGTTTGCGGTCCTTCTCCTCGCCCTTCGACGTGCCCGCGTAGGACACGCGGGCCGCTTCCACGACGCCGGGGTCGCCTCCCAGATGCGCGACCAGGCGCACGAAGCCCTTGTCGAGGACCTTGATTTCCGTTTCCGCCTTGACCGCGTGGTTCATGTTTTATGAGCTCCGGTATGGTGGGCGGGTGCCCGCTTGCGTGGGGCGGGGGGCAGAGAGCCCGAGGGGCCCTTATAGCGCCGCATATCCGGCAGTCCCGCTGCCTCGCGCGCCTTGAGTTCGACCCATTCGGCGATTCGGGCGTCCGGAAGCAGGGTTTCTCCGCTCCACGCGTAAAAAGTCCCCTCGAGGCTGCGTCGGATATGCCGTTCGATGCCGCCCTGGGCGATGAGGTGCGGGACCACCAGGACCCGTCCCTTGTGGCTGAGGCTCCGAACGAGCGCGCGAAGCTCCTCATCCGCCTTCCGCCGGACCTCGGGCGACGCGTCGTCGCGCAGGGTGGCGCCGTAAACGCCCGCGAAGGATCCATCGCGGCGGACGGTTTCGCCCAGCGTCGCGAGAGTCCTCATCCAAAGCTCGTTGTCCTCGTCCTTGAGCGGCCCGTGGCCCACCAGCACGACGTGCTCTTTGGCGCTGTCGCGGCTCAATTGGCGCGCCCGGTCGGTCAGGATTTTCGCGACCAGGGGATGGTCGTCGAGCGCGCTGGTCATGACCAAGGGCTTATCCGTTTGAATGCGCTTGACCGTGACGGTGTTCATGTGAGCGTGTGGCGCCTCAAGGAACTCGCGGGAAGGGTGCTCGCGGATCCCCAGGACGAATTTCGTCTCCTCGATCACTTCGGAGTGGGAGGAGATGAAGAGGGGAACCACGACGACTTTCTTCACCTTATGACGCGACAGCCGATCGATGCCGGTCTGGATCTCGCGCGGGTCGGCCATACCGAAGGCGACTTCGATCGGGAACCGAGGTTGCAGGGCCTTTTGAATGTCTAGGACCGCGCGGTTCCATGGCGCGCTGCCTCCGTGGCCTAAGAGCAGTACGCCCCATTCATGCGGGGCTCGGGACGCGCCAAGCGCCGCCGCTAGTAGGGCGTGGAGAAGCCAGAAAGTTACGGTAGGGATCATTTCGCCATTCTACAAAATAATCTCACCCGGGGTATTTTCTATAATTAGGTATTGAGCAAACTCGCCGTTGCTTCCGCGCTCGGCCTTCTTGCCGTCCATCTGTGGCTCGGACTGCGCTTCATCGATTCGGCGGCCCCGACCTTCGATGAGCCGGTGCATCTGGCGAGCGGCTATTCGTACCTGAGGACGGGCCTCTACCGCCTCAACATTCGGGACCACCCTCCCTTCGCGGAAATGTGGGCGGCCATGCCGCTCCTGTTGGACCCGCCGCATCTCTTCTCGCAGCATCCCGATTTCCGCGGCGGGCGGCCGTACCACTACTCGGATTTTTTCCTCTACCGCAATCGTCTCTCCGCCGAATCGATGCTCAATGCCGCCCGCCGCTTCGCTTTTTTCACGTGGACCCTGGCCTTGGCCGCAACCCTGCTGTTTTGGGCCAGGGCGGCCGGCGGCGCGGCCGCCCTCGTCGCCGCCGCATGGGGATATGCCTTCTCTCCGGCGCTGCTTTCCAATCTCGCGTTGGTGACTACCGACGGGGCTTCCGCCGCGTGCTGGTTCGTCTCGGCGTATCTGGCTTCGGAGGCGGCGCGGCGGGAAAGCCGCTGGCTATGGTCCGCGGCTGGGGTGTTCACGGGTTTGGCCATGGCGTCTAAATTCAACATATTCGTCCTACCGCCGACGCTGCTCGCCTTGGTCTTCTGCAGCCGCCGTATGGAGGGGCGCTCGGGCCTGCCTTGGGGCCTCGGGTGGCTGTTGGGCGCGGCCGCGCTGTCGCTTGCCGCAATCTATCGGCTGGACCAGCTCCCGCTATATTGGGAGGGCCTTCGCGATACTATCGAGCGGTTAGAGCAAGGCAGATCCTCCTTTTTCTTCGGGCGCCGCTCCACCGTCGGGACCTGGCTTTATTTTCCCGTGGCGTTGGCGGTCAAAACGCCCGCGGCTTCCTTGGCCCTGGCGGCGCTGGGCGCTCTGCGGATATTCCGGATGGAGCCTGCTCGAGCGCTATGGGTATGGGCGCCCGGAACCCTGTATCTGGGCCTGGCACTGTTCTCGAAGGTGCAGATCGGCTATAGGCATGTCTTGCCGGTGCTTCCCTTCGTGCTTCTCGCCGCGGCTCTCGGCGCCGCGTATTTGTGGGAGAAGGGTCGTTGGGCCAGGGCCTTTTGCTGCTGCCTTCTGGCCTGGCAGGCCTTCTCCGTATGGCGCGTCCATCCCCATTATCTCGCGTATTTCAACGAATGGGTCGGGGGGCCTTCCCGTGGCTACCGCTGCCTCGTCGACTCCAATCTGGACTGGGGACAGGCGCTCAAAGGGCTGGCTCGGGAGATCCAGTCGCGGGGCAACCCTCCGGTGTTTCTGTCTTATTTCGGAACCGCCGATCCCGAGTTCTACGGCATCCGCTATATCCCTGTGGGCTTTTACAGCCTCGTCGAGCGGCCGGGCAACGCGGAAGGATCCCCGCCGGGAAAGGCGACGTTGCTGGCGGTTTCCGCGACGAATCTTCAGGGCGTCTATTATCAGGATCCCCACGTTTTCGATTGGTTGAGAGAGCGGGTTCCTGACAGCGTAGTGGGCTATTCCATCTTCCTCTACGACCTAAACGCGGACCCCGAGGGCCGGCGGCGCCTGGCCGAGCTCCTGCCTTCTGGCACGGCCCGAAGGCTTCTGATAGAATAACGGCGGGACCCGCCGATACCAAATCATGCCTGTTCCCCCGATGGAAGAACTCGAACGCCGGCTGGAGCGTTGGCGCCGCGAATTCCGCTCCGCGGTGCTCGTGCGCGGCGGGTTGCGCCTGGCGGCGGCCGTTTGCCTTGGGCTTACCGCGGCGCTGGCCATTGACGCCTATTTTCCGCTCGCGCTGCCGTTGCGGTGGGGCCTGTTCTGGGCCGGCGTCGCCGCCCTGGCGGCCGCCGGGACCGCGTGGATCGCCAAGCCGTTGCTCGAGTCCAGGCCTGAGCGGCTTCTACGCGACGCCGGCCGATGCCGGCCCGAGTTGACGCCGTACCTGTTGCCGGCGTGGGAGCTCTCCAAGGCCGCGCCCCCGCCGGGAGCATCGGCGGCGCTTTTGGACAGGCATCTGGAGAGCACGGAGACCCTGCTTCGGAGATTCCCTGACATCCGCGTATATGCGCCTCCTTGGCCTTCCCGCCGGAACCTGGCGCTTGGCGCCTTGGCGGTGGTCGTCGCATGTGTGTGGCTGGGCCGCAGCGGCGCCGGGATAGGCCGCATCCTGTTCCCTTGGCGCGAACGTCCCCTGGAAAGCCGACTCGCGCTCGAGCCCGGCTCGCGGCGCCTGCCTTGGGCGTCGCCCGTTGAGATCAAGGCCCGATGGCTCGAAGGCCGGAGGGACGCATCCGTGGAGCTCTGGATGCGTTCATCACGCTCTCCATGGAGCCGCGTGCCGTGGTCGCGCGCGGAAGACGGCTCCTTCGGCTATTCCCTGCCGGAGCTGGTGGAACGCCTGGAGTATCAGCTCCGGTGGCGGGACCAAAGAACCCAGCGTTTCGCTCTCGAACCGATCCCGGCCCCGCAGCTGCTGCGCCCGCGCCTGCGCATCTATCCTCCCGGCGAGGAGGCCCTGGGGAAATACAAAGAACTCAGTCTCGAAGGGGTGACTGAGATCTCCGCTTTGCAGGGCAGCTGGCTGGTGTTCTCGGGAGCGACGAAGGAGCCGATAGCTAAGGCGGCGTTGCGCGTGAGTTTCCTTAACGGCCCGGTCGAGCTGCGTCGGATCGCGGGCGGATTCGAAGGCGGGTTTCCCTTGCGCGAGGACGGGCGATTTTATCTGGAGCTCCTATCCGAGGAGGGCGCGTCGGATCCCGCGCCGGTGTCCTACGGCCTCAAGGCCACCGCCGACAAGCGCCCGGAGATAGAACTGCTTTCTCCCGCCTTTGAGATCGAAGCGAGTCCGCGGGAAAGGCTGCCCGTCGTTTTCCAGGCGAGTGACGATTACGGCTTGGTCGCCATTTCCTTGTTATTCCGCCTCCCGGGCCGCGGCGAATCCTGGAAGGAGCTGCCCGTCGAGCGCTACTTAAAGGCGGCCGAATTGTCTTCGGAATACGCCTGGGACCTTTCGGGGATTCCCTTGGGCGAGAAGGTGGAGTTCCGCTTGCGCGCGACGGACAACCACCGGCCCTCACCGCAGGAATCCTTCTCGGAGAACGGTTCACTTCGCGTCGTCGATTTCGACGCCGCGCACGCCGAGGTCGAACGCCATTGGCTCGGTTTGGAGAAGGCCCTTTCGGATCTGGCCCTCAAGCAGGAGCGCGCGGCGGAGCTCGCGGCCCGCATGGCGGACGCCTCGCCCGAACGCAAGCGCGAATTGGAGGGATCGTGGGCCGAGCTCGACAAGCAGCTTGGCGCGGAGTGGCCGGCCGCGGTGGAGGCGATGCGGCGCCTAGCCGACTCGATGTCGCGGGATCCCTACAGCAACCCCGGAGTTACCGAGCAGGCGGCCGCCGCCGCTGCCGAATTGCAGCGCGCGGCCGCCCAAGAGCTGCCCGCCGCGCAACGCGAGGCTCGGCAGGGCCAATGGCGGCAGGCCTCCGCCAGGCACTCGCTCCTGGCGGAGGCGGCAAGGAGGGGAGGAAAGTCCTTGTCGGCCGGCCGCGAACTGCAAGGGCTGCAGGACCTTTGGACGCAGGCCGATCGGCTCGAGCAATCCGGTTCCGAACTAGGCGCGGCGCTCTCGAAATGGGCGGCCGGTGGCCGGGCCCCCAGCCCCCAGGAGTCGCGGGAGCTCCAGCAGGCGCTCGCTAAGCTCGAGAAGGAGTTGTCGGCCCTCTCCGAGCAAATCCAGCGCTCCGCCACCGCACCGCCTACCGACACCGCGGGGAACCGGAAGGCCTTCGTGGTGCCGCTCTCTCAGGCGCGCCGGACAACGGAGGCGCTGCAGCGCGCCCTGGCCGCCGGAGAGTACGGGCAGGCCGCGAGGTTGGCCTCCGATCTAGCCGAGCAATTGGCGAAAACCAGGCAGGCGATCGCCGACGCGGCCGAGCAGGCGGCGGCGGAAGGAACGGGCGGAGAAGATTTGAAAGGGCGCATGGAGGAAACGGCCGCGCTCTGGGAAGAGGCGGTGCGCGAGCAGACCGCCGGCATGGCCTCCACGCAGAAGCTGGAAGACGCGGCCGTGCAGTCCCTGCTCGAGGCTCAGAAGGAGCTCTTGAAGGCGTTAGAAGCGAGGCAAAGGAAAGTGGCCTCCGCGGCCGCGGCCCTGCCGGGGAAGGTTTCCCCTGAGATATTGTCTGCGATGAACGCGGCGCTCGAGGAATTCGCCAAACGCTCGGTGTCGCAGGCGCCCCAGCTGCTGGAGGCGGCCGCCCGCGGTTTGAGAGTCGCCGCTTCGGGGCCCGACGCGCCGAAACTCCGGGGCATCGCCGAGGAGGAGGAGTCCATCCTCGAGCAGCTTCGCCGGGGCGCGCCGGCTCCGCCGCCGGACGCCAAGCGGATCTCGGAGGGCGCCTCGGCGGTCGACTCCCAAGCGCGCGCGAGCGCGCGGACGGAGGAGCTGCGCAAGAACGTTGCGGAGCTCTCGGAACGGGTTCCCACGATGCCGTTCGGCGTGCGGGAGTCCGTCGAGTCGGCTCGGGCGTCGCAGGGGGCCGCCGAGAAATCGCTGTCGGAGAACGACGCCGCCGCGGCGTTAAAGCACCAGGCAAGGGCGCTCGAGTATCTTTCCCGCGGGCGCGATCAGTTTTCATCCGCCGTCGAGCGCCAAACCCAGATCCAGTCGGGTTCCCGCGGCGCGTTTAAATCCTCGGGGCGGCGAACGGTCCGCGTTCCGGGTGGGCGCGAAGGCGCGCACAGCGGCTTCGTCCGGCTTCCCTCGGCGAAGGAATACCAACCTCCGGCCGAGCTCCGCCAAGAGCTGGAGAGGTCCTTGCGCGAGAGGAGGCCGCGCGCCTACGACGCGGTGATCCGGGAATACCTCAAGCGCATGTCGCAATGAGAAACTCTCCCGGGGGGCTCCTCCGGGCCCTGGCGCTCCGCTCGAGGCGCGAGGGCGCGCCGGTATACGCCGTCGGAGGCTGCGTGCGCGATTGGCTGATGGGCCGCCCGATGGCCAAGGACCTGGACTTGTTGATCGAATCCGATCCCGAGCCCTGGGCCCGCTTCTGCCGCGAGCGCTGGGGGGGCTCGCTCGAAGGCTTTGATCAATTCGGGACGATCCGCCTGCTCTTGCCGGGGGGAGGGAGGATCGACTTCGCCCGCGCGAGGAAGGAAAGCTATCGCGAGAGCGCCGCGCTTCCCTTGGTCGAGCCGGCGACCCTGCGCGAGGATCTCGCCCGCCGGGATTTTAGCATCAACGCCATGGCCGCGGCCGTGACCCCGGGCGGCTTCGGCGACGTGGTGGATCCGGAGGGAGGGCTTTCGGATTTAAAGCGGCGGCGCATACGCGTGCTGCATCCTCGGAGCTTCGAGGACGACCCGACGCGGCTTTTCCGCGCCGCGCGCTTGGCCGCGCGCTTCGGCTTCCGGCTGGACCCCGAGACGGACCGGCTGAGGCTCGCGGCCGTCCGGGGCCGGTACCCGGAGCGGCTTTCGAGGGAGCGGTTGCGCGCGGAGCTCTTGAGAATACTCGAAGAAAAGAATCCTCTCTCGGCCTTAAGGCTACTGCGCCGATGGGGCTTGGCGCAGTTCCTCCACCCACGCCTGGATTGGCCCGAGGATTTGGGCCGCGGACGCACGGCCCTGGAGCGTCTTGGGATCGTCGCCTGCCGCATGGGGTCTAGAGATGGGGCCGAATTAATCCGTTCCTTGAATCTGGAGCGCTCCGATTCGCAGGCGCTGCTGCTCGCGCTGGAGTTGCTGCGGCGGCGCGAGGTCCCGCGCGGAGCTCTGCCGCCCCTGGCCCAGGAAGTGCTGCGCATCGCCTGCGGTTGGAGCAGCAAGAAGCTCAGGCCTCTGCTTTTGAAAGGTGAGGATTTGATGCGCTTGGGCCTACGGCCGGGTCCGGCATACTCTCGATTGTTGGCCCACGCGGCGGCGGCTCAGTGGAAGGGGGCTTTTTCGACTAAACGCGAAGGCATCCGTTGGTTGAAAAAACGTGTCCAAGAGACTGCTTAAGGGGAACTGAGGGGCATGTCACTGAATCCTCACTGTTTTTCTGCGCCGTCATTTTGCCGGCGCAGAAATTGGCGTTTTCGGCACAGTCGGTACGGCAACTTTACGCGCTTTGGGCGCGTGGGCTCGGCGCTAACGGCCGTGCCGAGCGCGGGAATTCTCGCGAGAAACGTCGAACTTCGTCGCGCGAAGCGCGACGAAGTCCGGCGCCGACACTCTGGTCGGCGCCGCGTCCGTTGTTTCCCTCTGGATGAACGGCGATTTTTACGCGCTTTGGGCGCGTGGGCTCGGCGCTAACGGCCGCGCCGAGCGCGGGAATTCTCGCGAGAAACCTCGAACTTCGTCGCCGACACTCCGGTCGGCGCCGCGTCCGTTGTTTCCCTCTGGATGAACGGCGATTTTTACGCGCTTTGGGCGCGTGGGCTCGGCGCTAACGGCCGCGCCGAGCGCGAGCGTTGACCCCCGTCGGACAAACATATAGAATAGCACGATGGAGTGGATCATCCAATGGCCGATACTGCTCTTCTCCGTCGTCGTTCATGAATTCGCCCATGGATGTTCCGCCTACCTCAAGGGCGATCCCACGCCCGAAGCCGAAGGCCGCCTGACCTTCCACCCAGGCCCGCATGTCGACGCCTTCGGGACGGCGTTTCTTCCGCTGCTCTGCCACTTCCTCGGCCTGCCGATGTTCGGCTGGGCCAGGCCGATGCGCATAGACTTTTCTCGTTTCAAGAGCCGCTCCGACAGGATTTGGGTCGCCGCCTCCGGCCCGGCAGCGAACCTGACGCTGGCGCTGGCCTTGGCCATTTTTTTCAAGGCCGTGTCGCTGGCCTCCTTCCTCGACCCGGGCTTTCAGCGCACGGCGCTCGACGCGCTGCTCTTCGGCGTGAGCATTAACCTGCTGCTCGCCTTCTTCAACCTTGTTCCGATCCATCCCTTGGGCGGTGGCCGGCTCCTGGAGGGCTTCTTGCCTGGCTCCTGGCGCGCTGGATACGCCCGCCTGGCGCCTTACGGCGCCTACGCCCTCTTGGCGCTGGTGATGAGTGGGGCGCTCGGCCCCCTGGTCATGCTCCCCTCCAAGGCCGCTTTATCCCTTCTTTCCCAGGCGGGCCTGATCTGGTGACTCCCGTGGTCAAGGATTACGAAGTGCACCTCGAGATGTTCGAGGGCCCGCTAGACCTTCTCCTCTTCCTCATCAAGAAGAACGACCTCGACATCTACGACATCCCCATCTCGCAGATCACCCAGGAATACCTCTCCTATCTGGACCTGATGAAGGACCTCAATCTCGAGGTGGCCGGGGAGTTCCTGGTACTGGCCTCGACCTTGATGCAAATCAAGGCGCGCACGCTGCTCCCCTCGCAGGACTCCGAGGAGGAGGGCCCGGACCCGCGCGAGGAGCTCGTCGCCAAGTTGGTCGAATACCAGAAATACAAGGAGGCGGCCAAGTTCCTGGAGGCGCGAGCCGAGCGCTTCAAGGACGTCTTCTACCGGGGCTCGCCCCATTTCTCGGACGAGGAGAAGACGCTTTCCATCGGCGTCTTCGACCTGCTTGCGACGCTCCGTGAGGTGCTCGACCGCGCCGAAGAGGGCGGGATGGAGGTGGCGGGCGAGGAGTTCCCGATCGAGGATAAGATGCGCAAGATACTGCATCTGCTCGAATCGCGGCCCTACGTCTTTTTTAAGGACATCTTCCAGGATGAGCGCAAGCGTTTGGCCATCCTGACCTGTTTCCTGGCGCTGCTAGAGCTCATCAAGCTGCAGAAGGTTTTCGCGCGGCAGGACGGGCCGTTCGCGGAAATATTGATCTACCGCAAAGAGGCGCCGGCGTCCGCCGAGGGGGGGATCGACCATGGAGAACACGGAACTCAAGAGCGTCCTTGAGACGCTGTTGTTCATCACCGATCGGCCGCTGCCTATCGGCCAATTGTGCAAGGTGCTCGGCGAGTCGGACGCGGGCAGGATCGGCTCGATGATCGACGAGCTCAAGAGCGACTACGCGAGCAGGAGCGCCTCGGTGCAGATCCTCGAGATCGCCGAAGGCTTCCAGATGGCGACTCGCCCGGAGCACGCCGCCTTCGTGCGCAAGCTCTACGCCGATAAGATGACTCTGAAGCTTTCTTCGGCCGCCCTCGAAACCCTCTCCATCATCGCCTATAAGCAGCCCCTGACCCGGGCGGAGATCGAGCAGATACGGGGAGTGGAGGTGATCGCCGCCCTCGAGACCCTGCTGGAAAAGCGCCTGGTCCGGGTGGTCGGGCGGAAAGAAACGGTCGGGCGCCCGCTGCTTTACGGGACGACCCCCGAGTTCCTGCGCCATTTTGGGCTCAAGAGCCTTTCCGAGATGCCGCCGATCGAATCCTTCAGGCCTTCCCCCGCGCAAGACCCGCCGCCCGCCGCCGAGCCCGCCGAGGCCTCGCTCGCGAGCCAAAACCCAGAAGGGGCTTAAGGCGTGAGCAAGGCGGCGAGCCTTTCTTATCGTCTCCTCTTTAAGGCGAGCCCGGAGCCCATGTGGGTCATCGATGCCAAGACCTACCGTTTCTTGGACGTCAACGGGGCGGCGGTCGCCAAATACGGCTACTCGCGCAAGCAGTTCCTAAAGATGCGGGCGACGGACATACGACCCGCGGCGGACGTCGAGCGTTTCAAGCGGTATCTCGCGGAGGAGCGGCACGGGCTCATCCGCGCGGGCCGATGGCGGCACGTGCTCAAGAGCGGGGAGACGATCTACGTCGATATCGTCGCGCATCGTCTCAAGGTCGGCTCGCGCCAGGCCTTCCTGGCCGCGATGACGGACGTGACCGAGATCCACAAGGCCGAGGAGCGCGCGCAATATTTGTTCCGGCAGCAAGTGGCCGCGATGCAGGCCTCGATGGACGGCATGGCCGTGCTCGACGCCGAAGGAAGGTACATCTACCTCAACGAGGCGCACGCGCACGTCTACGGCTACGACTCGCCGCAGGATCTCGTCGGCAAGAGCTGGAAAACCCTCTACGACCCCAAGGAGCTGAGCCGTTTCGAGACGCATATCATGCCCGAGTTCTTTAAAAAGGGCCACTGGCGGGGAGAGGCGGTCGGCAAGCGGCGAGACGGCAGCCTTTTCCCCCAGGAGATATCCCTGTCGGCTATCGAGGGCGGGGGACTCGTCTGCGTGGTGAGCGATATCCGCGCCCGCAAAAGCGTTGAGGAGGAGCGGGAGCGCCTGCTCCAGTTCGAGAAGGTGGCGCGGGCGGATGCCGAGCAGGCGGCTCGTTCCAAGGACGAATTCCTGGCCCTGGTGTCCCATGAATTACGGACGCCGATGACGGCGACCTTGGGTTGGCTCTGGCTTTTGAGGGAAGGGTCGCTGGACGCCGAGGGGAATTCTCGGGCGATCGATACCATCGAGCGGAACATGAAGCAGCAGGCGCAGATCATCGAGGACTTGCTAGACGTTTCCAAGATCACGAGCGGCAAGATGTACCTGCATATGCGGCCCATCGAATTCGGTTCGGTGCTCCGCGAGGCGATGAACGTCGCTCGCCCTTCCCTGGAAGCGAAGTCGATCCAATCCGCCGTCGAGACGGCACCGACGGAGCTCTTCGTGATGGGGGATCCGGACCGCCTTCAGCAGGCGGTGTGGAATCTCCTCTCCAACGCGATCAAGTTCACGTCGCCCAGGGGCCGCGTGGGCGTCCGCCTCGCCTCCGCGGGCTCCCGGCTGGAGCTTGCCGTCGAGGATTCCGGGCAAGGCATCAGCCCGGAGTTCCTGCCCTACCTTTTCGACCGTTTCCGCCAAGGCGAGAACCCGATCACGCGCTCGCAGAGGGGCCTCGGGCTGGGCTTGGCGATCGTCCGCTATATCGTCGAGATGCACGGAGGCACCGTCCAGGCCTCCAGCCCGGGACTGGGGCGGGGCTGCACCTTCACGATCTCCCTTCCCGTCCTTTCCGCCAAGGAGCTGCCCGTCCCCGCGCCATGAACATCCTCATGGCCGCCAGCGAGTCGGTCCCTTTTTACAAGACCGGCGGCCTGGCGGATGTGGTCGGGGCCCTGGCGCAGGTTTTCGGTCGCAAAGGGCATCGGGTCAGCTTGTTCCTCCCGAAATACCGCTCCGTGGAGGGCGGTTCCCTCTCCCTCAAGTCGATCCCCGGCGGCTATTACATTCCCATCGGGGCCCAGCTGGAGAGGGCTTCGTTGGCGTCGGCGGCATGGGGGGCCGCGACCGTCTACTTCGTGGAGAACGCGAAGTATTTCGGGCGCGAGGGAGCCTACGGCGCGAATGGGCGTGACTATGAGGACAACGATGAGCGCTTCCTGTTTTTTTCCCGCGCCGTGCTTGAAGGCGCCAAGTTCATCGATTTCAAACCGGACGTCGTCCATTGCCACGATTGGCAGGCGGCCCCCATCCCGGCTTATTTGAAGCTCCTCTATTCGATCGACGCGTTCTTCGCCAATACGGGATCGCTCTTGACCGTGCACAACGCCGCCTATCAGGGAGTTTTCGGGAAGGACGCCCTATTTTTGGCCGGTTTCGGCTGGGGGGACTTCACCCCGGATCGCCTGGAGTATTACGGGGGCTTGAGCTTCCTCAAGGCGGGACTCGTGTACGCGGACAAGCTCAACACCGTCAGCCCGACCTATTCGAACGAGATCCAGTCCTCCGCCGAATTCGGCCGCGGGCTGGAAGGGGTGTTGCGGCAGCGGGCCAAGGACCTGACGGGGATACTCAATGGCTTAGACGTCGACGTTTGGAACCCTGAAACCGACTCGTTTCTGCCTGAGAATTTTTCGGCCGAAAACCCCTCGGAAGGCAAGGCCGCCTGCAAGGCGGCGTTGAGGAAAGAATGCGGGCTGGCCTCCGCCAAGCGCACGCCTCTTTTCGCGGTCGTCTCGAGGCTCGACCCCCAGAAAGGCCTCGATCTGGTCCTGGAATTGGCGCCGAGGCTCCTTCAGGACGCAGCGCAGCTGGTCGTGCTGGGAAACGGCGACGCGAAGCTGCACCGTGAATTCGAGGAATTGGCGCGGCGTTTCCCGGAGCAGATCTATTACCGCCCGGGTTTCGACGAAGCCTTCGCCCATCGAGTCTACGGGGCCTGCGACGCGTTCCTCATGCCTTCGCGTTTCGAGCCCTGCGGGCTTGGCCAGCTCATCGCGATGCGTTACGGCGCGCTGCCGGTGGTCACTCGAACCGGAGGGTTGGCCGATACCGTGCGCGAGGACGGCCGCGCCAACGGTTTCGTCGCGGCCCAGGCCTCCACGGCCGAGCTGTGGTCGGCGATCTCCCGCGCCTTGGCGCTCTACGCGCAGCCCGAGGCCTGGGCCGATCGCGTCGGCGAGGCCATGCGCGGAGATTATTCATGGGAGCGCTCCGCGGCGCGCTACCTCGCGCTTTTCCAGGAAATCGTCCCTCGCCAAAGAACCTAGGCCTTAGGACCGCCGCACGGCTAGGTCTCCGACTCCTTGTCCGTACGGGCGGCCTTTGCTACAGTCGCGGTATGAGGCTCCTGGATTTCCTTCTGCCCGCGCTTCTTCTCGCCGGCCCGTTCGCTTCGGCCGAGGGGGCCGGCCGAAGGGAAGCGACGCTGGACCCGTTGTTCATGGGCGAGGGAAAAACATATCCGAAGCCGACGCCGGACCAAGAGGGCTTCCACCAAAATTATCCCCTCTACGGGCTCGACGGCCGCGCCTCCGAAAAGCGGGCGCCCAGCCCCGAGACGCCGAGCCGCCATGCGGCTCCTCGGGCGGCGGCTGGCGCCAAGGCGGCTCCCTCAGCCCCGTCGTCGCGCCCTTCCGAGACTCCCAAGCCGGAGCGTCCCGCGGCGATGGAAGGGCTTTCTCGTTTTTTCAAGGCGGCCAAGGAGCGTGCGGCCGCCTCCCCCTCGGGCGCGCGCAGACCCCCGGCCCCAACGGCGGAGGATCTCGACGCGCAATACGACCATAACACGGCGCGGGATTCCACGGAGCTTCTGCGCCCCGAGGGTCCCAGCGCTCCCCCCAGGGCCGCCATCGAGCCGATGCCTTCGCGCTCGGAGAGCGACGTGTTCGTCGCCATGGATCTCGATGTCGCCGGCAATCCCGGGCAGTACCGCGACGCCGTCGCGCAGTTGTCCAAGACAGCCGGGTTTTCGGTTGACTCGCGCTTCTCTCCCGCCTTCAAGGACGGACGCAGGATCGCGGTCTGGGGCTGGCTCCCGGCTTCCAAGATCGGCGAGGCGATGCGCTCCCCCTGGGTCGCGCGCCTAGAGGCGCCGCGAGGCTCGCTCGGTGGCTCCAAATCCAAGGCCAGGGCGACGATCAAGGTGCTCCTTCGATTGCCGGCCGCCAACGGGCAAAGGGCGCTGGCTTCCTCGCTGATGCGCCTTTCGGCCGCCGGCTTCCAATGGCAGCGGACGATCGGCTTCGAGCCTCAGTCGTCATACCGCGGCGTGCGCCGGCTCGCCGTCATCGGCACCGCGCCGGTCAGCCGGATGAACCGTCTGATGGCGGACCCTTCCGTCTTGAGGGTCGAGCCGTATCGGGAGCGGTTGCCTTTATAAAGGTAGCTCCGCGGCTTCGCCGCGCATGCCGAGCCGCTGGCCGGTAGTATCTGAATTTGCTGATTTTTAGCGCCGCCATTTTGACGGCGCTAAAAAAGTCATCGTCGCCTTATATCCCATGGCGCCTGCGGCGCCAAGCGCGGGATACTCGCGAGAAACCTCGAACTTCGTCGCGCGAAGGCAATGACGGTGCCAGGGATTGACTTTCGCCTAGGCGAAAGTCAATCCCTGGCACCACCGGTCTCGCGAAGAATCCAAAAAATGCCGGCGGGTATTGACAAAAAGGGCATTCCAGGTTATGTTACTTCGGAGTGCCAAAAATCAAGCTAACCCCTTTTTTCCCGACGGTGGTATTGAGCCTCCTGTTCGGGATCGCCGGCGAGGCTCTGCTTCACGTTGAAGCGCAATGCCGCCGCGCCGCCTCCGTCCTGGCCGAGGATTTCCGCATCCTCGTTTTTCTGAGCCCTTCCTTAAGTGATGGCAGACAAAAGGAGATCGAGGATGCCTTGCTGCGGCTCTCGGGAGTCCGATCAGTCCGCCTCGTCACGCCCGAGGCGGCGCTAGAGGAAATGCACCGCGAGGACCCCGAGCTATCCCGTTCGGTCGCCTTGCTGGGAGAAAATCCGTTGAGCGCCGCTTTCGAAGTCGAGATCAGACCCGAGGCCGTCAATCGCGTGTCGGAGCGGGCCGCCGCGGCCGCGGCGATGGAAGGCGTCGAGGACGTGCGTTATAGGCGGCTGCAAGCGGGTGCCTTGGCCCACATGCAGTTGTACGGATGGTTCCTGCGTTCGGTGATCCTGTGCTGCGCGCTACTGTGGCTGGCTGCCGTCGCGGCTTCCTTGTGGGCGCGTCGAGGAGCGTTGGAGCCCGGCCGGATCCTCTGGCGCCGCGCCGGCGGGGCCGGCCTGGCCGCCGCCTCGGGCGCGCTTCTTGTTTTAGCGGTCGTTTTTCCCCTATCGAGCGTCGCGCCGAAAATATGGCCGCCCCTTTGGGCCCAGTTCCTCTTGGTATTGGCCGGCTGCGGTTGGGGAATTATTTTGCCTTTAGTTCCCGCCACGGCCGATCCACCCCCGCCTGAACCTCCGCCTCCTCCATCGTCTTTGCCGATCGAGGAAGCGCGGGAGCTCGAGGCCTTGAGCGCGGACGCCCTTTTATGAACGCGGCATTGGCCCTGGCTGCTGGACTGGCGTCCTGGCACGGGACGTCATGGGGGGCCGTGGCCGTTTCGGTCAAGCGTAAGGAGCTTATCGAGGTGCAGCGGCAGTTGGAGAGCAAAAAAAGGGAGATCCTGGAGTTCCGCAAGCAGGAGTCTTTGTTGAAGCAAGACCTATCGAAGCTGGCGACGCTGAATTCGGAATCTGAACGCCGGATCAAGGCGCTGCAGGCGAAGATCCGGGAATCCGAAAACCGTAAAAACGCGTTGAAGGCGCATCTCGGCGCGCTCCATCTCGCGGAGGGTCGCTGGCGAGGCGTGCTGACCGAGGAGCTGCGCGGCCGCCAACGGCGACGCGAAGCGGAGTCGGGCCTCTACGGCCGCGGCGGCTTATGGCGCGAGCTATTCGTGCGCGCGGCGATTCTCGAGAAGGTCCGTTATATCGAAGGGGTCCGGGGCGTTCAACGCAAAACCGAAGCCGACGCGGCGCTGCTTCGCAGGCTTTCCGCGGACCTTGAGGCCAAAAAACTGGGGGCCCGGGCCGAGCAGCGCGACCGCGAGAGCCTATATATCAAAAAGAAGGAAATATACCAGGAGACCGCCGCCAAGCTCGAGCAGATCGAGAAAAGCATCCGGGAGCTGCAGGATTCCGCCATGGCCCTCTCGAGGCTTCTGCGGGCTTTGGAGAGCAAATCCCCGTACAAGGCTCCGGAGGGCCCCGTCCCTTTGGCTGAGCCCAAGAATTCCTTGCCTTGGCCGGCCAAGGGCAGGGTGGTATCGTTCTTCGGTCGCCGCAACGTCCAGGAGCTCAATACCTGGGTAATCCAGCAGGGGATCCGCCTTGCGACGGCGGCTCGGGCGCCCGTCCATCCGGTCAAGGCCGGCAAGATCATTTTCAGCGGCCCATTCCGCTCCTATGGGCGGGTCCTAATCGTGGACCATGGCCAGGCTTTCTACACGATTTACGGGCAGTTGGGGGCCGTGCTCAAGAGGAAGGGGGATTGGGTCCGCCCTGCGGAGGCGATCGCCGAGGCCGGCCAGGCGGAGGGCGAAGGGGTCGTTTATTTCGAAGTGAGGCAAAGCGGCGATGCGCTCGATCCCCTGGACTGGCTCATGCGTCAACCATGATTCGACGGGAGAGTCTATGAAAAAGAAACTAGTCCACCGTGCGGCATTCGCTTTCCTGCTGGCTTTTACGGCCTCGAAACTGCTTCCGGCGGCCTATGCGGCGGCGGACAAAACGTACGAGCAGCTCAAGATACTCGTCGACATTCTCGACTACATCAAGGAGAATTACGTCGATGAAGTCGAATCGGGCAAGTTGATCTACGGCGCGGCGGCGGGGATGGTCAAGACCCTCGATCCCTTCTCGCAATTCATGGAGCCCGAGGTCCACAAGGACATAAAAACGGAGACGGAGGGGCAGTTCGGCGGTCTTGGAATACGGATTTCCTTGGACAAGGACGGCTGGTTGACGGTCATCACCCCGCTTCCCGGGACCCCGGCGTTCCGGCTCGGCGTACTGCCCAACGATCGCATCGTCAAAATAGAGGGAGAAAGCACCAAGGATCTGGCCCTCACGGACGCGGTCAAGAAACTGCGAGGCGTGCCTGGCACGAAGGTCAATATCACTATAGCGCGGGAGCCGGAGAACGACCCGAAGGCCGCGTGGACCACGCATGAATTCACGATCGTGCGCGAAGTCATCAAGATCGAGAGCGTACGGACGAAGCTGCTTTCCGACAAAATCGGCTACGCCCGCATCATCGAATTCTCAGCCCATACGGCGGAGGATCTGCTGGAGGCCTTGGGGGAATTGAAAAAACAGGGCGCGAATTCCCTGGTGCTCGACCTCCGCAACAATCCCGGAGGCCTGCTTTCGGCGGCCGTCGACGTCTCTTCGGACTTCTTGGGAGGCAACAAACTCATCGTGTATACCCAGGGCCGCCGCAGCGAGAACCGCCAGGACTTCCGCGCCAACTCGAAGGCGCCGTTCGAGAATATCCCAATGGTGGTCTTGGTGAACAAGGGGTCGGCTTCCGGCAGCGAGATCGTCGCGGGGGCTCTGCAGGACCATCACCGCGCGGTGGTCATCGGCGACCGGACCTTCGGCAAGGCCAGCGTCCAATCGGTAATCCCGCTTTCGGACGGATCGGGGCTGCGCCTGACGGTGGCGCGCTATTACACGCCGGCGGGACGCTCCATCCAGCGCGACGAGAAAAAGGGGACTGGCGGCATCGTTCCCGATATATTGGTCTCCGTGCCGCGCGAGACGGAGGTCAAATTGATGTCGCAGGCCGACGAGATCTATTCGCCCGGCCAGAAGCCGCGCCCGGCCGCCAAGGCGGAGGAGCTGGTTAAGGACGAGGTTCTCGAGCGCGCCGTTGAGATACTCAAGGCCCGCGACGTGCTGAGCACCTTGAAGGCTCGAGAGGGTTAGCGCTGAGAATCCTCGGCATCGAGACATCCTGCGATGAGACCGCCGCCGCGGTGATCGAGGACGGCCGCGTCCTCTCGAACGTCGTTTCCTCCCAGGCGGAGCTGCATGGCCGCTATTTCGGCGTCGTGCCCGAGCTGGCCAGCCGCGCGCATCAGCAAAAAATCGCCGCCGTGGTCGACGAGGCCCTGGGCCTCGCCGTGGCCGGCGCCGGGATATCCTCCGTGGCGGAATGCGTCGACGCCGTCGCCTATACGCGGGGGCCCGGACTGGCCGGGGCGCTCCTCGTCGGCAAGGTCGCCGCTCAGGCGATCTCCTGGGCGGGCCGCCTGCCTTTGATTCCCGTCAATCATCTGGAGGGCCACGCCTTCGCGGTGGAGTTTTCGCGCCTGCCCGCCTTTCCTTTCGTGTCCCTGATCGTTTCCGGAGGGCATACCGACCTGGTGCTGGTTCGCGGGCACGGCGAATACCGGGTACTCGGCAGAACCCTCGATGACGCGGCCGGCGAGGTGTTCGACAAGGTGGCCAAGCTTCTGGGCTTGGGATTCCCGGGAGGCCCGCTCATCGACCGCGCGGCTAAACAGGGCGATCCGCGGGCTATCCGCTTCCCTCGCCCCTTGCTTCCCGAAAGCTGGAATTTTTCCTTCTCCGGACTTAAGACCGCGGTGCTCTACCACGTGAAACCCCCACGGGCGGGCACCGGACGGAGGATCGTCGTCGAGGACGTGTGCGCCTCCTTCCAAGAGGCGGTCGTAGACACGCTCGTCGAGAAGACCCTGGCGGCGGCCCGGGCCTTTAGGGCTAGGGACATCGTGATCGGCGGAGGCGTGGCGGCCAACAGCCGCTTGCGCTCGGCCTTCGCGGAGCGAGGCGCGTCCGTGCTCTTTCCTCCTCCCTCCCTTTGCACGGACAACGGCGCGATGATCGCGCGGGTCGCCTGGCACCGCTTGCGTGCGCGCCGCCTTTCCAAGCGCTTCGAAGTCGATCCGTCGCTGGCCATGTCGAGCTGGGGGAGGCCGTGAAGGCGCTGCACTTCTGGATGCTTCCCGACCACGGGTCGAAGACCGCTTCCAATGCCCGAGGGCACCTGCGCGAGTTCATCCGGATGCACCCCGAGATCAAGGTGGAGGTGGCGGTGAAGACCGCCTCTTCGCTTTGGAAACAACTGTTCCTGATCCTTAAACGGCCGCAGGAAGTGCCCGCGCCGGATCTCATCGAGATCCCCGCTCCTTGGGGCTCGACCCTCGAGCAATTGGGCATGCTGGAAGGGCCCTCGGTCCCTTGGTGGACGGAGATCGGCGTGCTGTATTACCGCAAGGATCTTCTGAGGAGGCACGGTCTCGACCCGGCTGAGGCATTGGCGAGCATCGGCGGTCTCATGGAAACGTGCCGTAGGCTGGCGAGGGTGGGGGGACGCTGCCTTCCCATCGCCAATGGAAACTCCCGCGACTTCGTATCGATGGAGGACGTTGCCCCATGGGTTTGGTCCCGCGGCGGGGATTTTTTTTCGCGGGACGGCTCCCGCGCCCTATTCCACCGCGAAGAGGCCTTCTACGGCATCCATGAGTACTTGCAGCTCCTCGATCAGGGCTGGATGCCATTGCTGGGCAAAAACGGGTTGGTCCCGGTGAGCTTATTCGAGGGCGGCAGCTTCCTTCAATTCCACGGCCGCCTGCCTCCCCGTTGCCCATTCCCCCTAGGTGCCGTGGTATTCCCGCGCGGGGACGGAGGACGGCGGGGAACACTCAGCGCGCGGCATTTGGCCGTACCCAGGGCCAGCGCCCTGGGGCCCGAGTCGTCCGAATTGCTGCGCTACCTGACCCGCCCATCTCAAGCGGAGCGCTACGCCGCTTCGGTGGGCGGGTTTCCTTGCCGGCAAGAGCAGCAGGAGGCCTCTTTCCAGGGGGCGGGAGAGGAGCTCGGCGGAGTATTTAGGGAAGCGAAGGCGCATGCGCGCGCGCTGCCGGAGGTGCCTTTCCTGGGCACCCTGGAAAAGGTTTTCGACCGGAGCATGGAAAACCTCATCCGGACGATCCTACAGCGGAGCTACTGCGAATCCGTGCTTAGGCAGGAGCTGATCTACGCGGCCGCGGAGATGGACTACGTGCTTTCCTTGGCGGGAGCGGCCGCATGAGGCGGCGCAAGGAGCCTTGCGGGCTTTGCCGCTTCCATCGGAAACTGCTGCTTTCCGACGACTTGATGTTGGCCGCCCTGGGCCTGCTGTCGCGGGAGCTCGCCTGCGAGAAGGCGGTCGGGTTCCTCGAGAATCCTCGCGCTCTTTCGCTCGAGGCGCGCGGCTGCATTTGGCATGGGGCCCGCCAGGAAACGGAGGAGGCGATCCACCTGCATCCCGCCTCGCCCATCGCGGAGCTCCTGGACGGGAGGCGCCGGGCGCTCAGCCAACGCTTTCCCCGTCCGATCCTCTACGTCCCGTTGTCGCCCATCCAAGGCCATCCCGCCAAGGGGGTGCTGCGCTTCGAGCGCGCGACCGGTGGGCGCCCGTTCTCTGCCCAAGAGCGGCTGCGCGCCGGCCACGGGGCCACCGCGTTGGCCCAACGCCTCGAACGGGCGGAGATGACCCGCCGGAACAAGGAGCAGATCAAACGCTTCCAGGCCCTTACGGAGCTGGCGGCCATCTTCGCGTCTTCGCTGCGGGTCGAAGACGGACTAAAGCTGATCCTTCAAGGGGTGCAGCAGCATTTCGCCCTCGACCGCGTGCGGCTCTACCTGGTGCAGCCGGGCGCCCAAAAATTGAGGGGAGAACTCTCCGTGGACATGCGCGGCCAGGTCAAGAGCCTGCGCGCCGAGGAGATGCCGATGGTGGCCGGCACCCACCGCTTCGTCGACCTGCTGTTGGGCTCCAACCGCGATCCCCTACTCGAGCGCTACAGCGAGACGGTGCTTCATTTGCCGCTGGTGCTGCAAGGCAACGCGGTGGGCCTTCTCGTCGTCGACAATCTGATGTCCCAGCAGGGCATCGCCAACGAGGACGTCGGCATGCTTAAATCCTTCGCCGGCCAGATCGCCCTGGCGGTCGACAATTCGCGCCTCTTCGACGAGGTCCAGGCCCTGTCCCTCTACGATAGTTTGACGGGCCTTCCCGTGCGCCGCTATTTCTTCCAAAGGCTCCAGGAGGAGATATACAGGGCGCAGCGATTCTCCCAACCCCTTTCGCTGGCCCTGCTGGACTTAGACTATTATAAGGAGGTCAACGATACCTACGGCCACCAGGTGGGAGACGACCTGCTGCGCGAAGTGGGCCGCGTCCTTTCGTCCCACCTGCGGAAAATCGATTTCCCCTGCCGTTACGGGGGGGATGAGATATTGATCCTACTTCCCCAATCCAAGGACGAGGACGCCTGCGCCATCATGACGCGGCTGGCGCAGAGGATACGCGAGATACGCATCCCGGTTCCCTTTTCAAAAGCCAAGGAGATTTCAGTTACCGCCTCCATCGGCGTGGCGACGTATCCGGAGGACGGGCGCACGGCGGAGGACCTAATCGCCAAGGCGGACGAGGCCCTCTACTGGGTCAAGTCCCGCGGCAAGAACGCGGTGGCCTCCTGCGCGCGTTCGAGGACCACCGCCGAGCCATCCTCGTGAATATAAACCGGGTCGCGGCACTCCTGCTTCTGATCCCCCAGGTGGCAACGGCATCTCATGAGGACATGGGCCTGGGGGCGCGGGCCGCTGGGATGGCGGAGTCCTTCACCGCCATCGGCGACGACCTATGGTCGATCGGGTACAATCCCGGCGCGCTGGGGCAGATCGGCCAATCCCAGGCCGCCCTGAGCTACCGTCGCGGCTTCCTGGCGCCCGCCGGTCCGGCGGATTTCGATCGGACGGCCTGGGCCGCCGCAGCCCCCCTGCGGCTCATCCCGCTCAACGGTGTGCTGGGGGTGCACGGGATCTATACCACCATCGGCCAAGTTTCCCTGGAACGCAACGTGGGCGTCAGCTACGCGACGCGGGGCTGGAGGGAGGTGGGCAACGGCCTACTCGATATCGGCGCCTCGCTTAACGCCCTGGGTCGTTCGGGGCGCGCCGTGCCGGGGAGCGTGACCAAGGCGGGCGTGGATATTGGGGCCCTCTACAACGTCGGCGACGCGCACACCTTCGGCGCCTCGATCCTCAATCTCAACGGCCCCCGGACCGATATCGGCGGCGTGGCCGACATTGCCCCGGTGATTGCCAAGCTCGGTTACGCGCGGGATTTCGGCGGCCATTTCATCGTCGCTTTGGACGGCGCCCTGCGCGAGCCCTCGGGAGGACGCCGCGCCTCGCAATCCGGCGCCATCGGTATCGAACGTTGGCTGCATTCCGTGCGCTACGGTTCCTTCGCCGCGCGCAGCGGCTTGAACCTGGGCAGCGCGTCGAGATCATGGAGCCTCGGTGCCGGGTGGCGCATGCTGGGCGCGAGCCTCGATTATTCGCTGATCCTGCCCCTGGGCTACGGCGAGCGTTGGAGCAACGCCGTCAGCTTGTTGGTACGCTTCGGGGCCTGGAACGCCGAGAAGGAATACGAGAAGATACTGAGCTCGGAGATGCGCTATCGCCGAGACCTCACGCGCGCGCTGGAGTCCTCCGAATCGAGGCAGAGAAAACTATCGGAGCAATTGTCGCGCGCGAGCGCCGAACTCCAAAAGCTCAAGGAAGAGCTCGCTGACAAATCCGCCGACGCGCAGTCCGCCCACGCCAAGATCGAGGCGCTTGCCCAGAGGCAGCGGGAGGCCGAAAGGCGCTATCAGGAAATCGAGGCCGAGAAAGCCTCGCTCCGGCTTAAATCCAAGAGCAGCCTTTTCCGCGAGGATTGGCAGGCCTACCAGAAGCTCAAGCTCGGCGGGGCTCCCGACTCCGTCCTGCTCGAGCGCGCGAAGATCCTTCTGCGCGAATATAAGGACAGCGGCGCCGACTTGAGCGAGCTCAGCCAGGAATACCTGCGCCTGCTCCGCAATCGCCCGGATACTTACGGTGCCAGGGATTGACTTTCGCCTAGGCGAAAGTCAATCCCTGGCACCGTCACATTTGTTATGCGAATAACCTTTATGATAGTCTAACGGCGTGACGGAGCACGTTAAGCGCCTTTATCGTTCGCGGGATAATCGCTGCGTTTTAGGGATATTGGGCGGCTTGGGCGATTATTTCAACGTGGATCCGGTGCTGCTGCGCCTGGCTTTCGTGTTCGTCCTCATTTTGACGGGAATCGTTCCCTTCGGCTTAGCCTACCTCGCCGCCTACTTTATCGTTCCGCTAAAACCGGAATCCAGGCCCTAAGGCTCGGTCGCCCGCCGCGCCGTCCGTAACATCGGCGTTATTGACTTGGCGGGGCCGGCTGCTACACTTGGCATTGATGAACGCAGACGACATGCGCGCGGAGCTCGATCGTCTCTGGGCCCGCGTGAGCGCCTCCGGCGGCGCCGAGCCTCCGCCCCTCGCGGAGCCCGAGATCCTTCCTCCTCCCTCCGGTATCCCGCTCTCGCTGGGCTCGCCTTCCCAGGCTATCTCGACGGAGATGTTTTCCCTGCTCAAGCGGCAGCGGCAAGAGGAGGTCGCGCGCCTCCAGGAACTGTTGTCGATGAAGGAGCAGGCGGTGCGCGAGCTCGGCGAGCGCCTGCAGAAGGCGCAAGCCGAGCTGATGTCCCTGCGCCGCGACGAGCAGCGCCGCGAGCGCGCGGCGCTCTCCGACATGACGGAGCTGGCCGCCCGGCTGGAAACGGCGGACGCGGCCCTCAAGGACCAGGAGCGTCGCTTCATGGAGGAGGAGCGCGTCCTGCGCGACATCGCCGAGCGCACGCGGCAGCAGCTGGCCGCCGAAACGGCCAGGTGGCGCGAGCTCGAACGCCAGTGGGCGGAGCGGGAGCAGCAATATCTCCTCGACATCAAGGAAGCCCAGGCCTTGCTGGCGCGCGCTCAGGAGGAGGCGGGCAAGCACGAGGAGAAGGTCCGACTCCTCTCTGACGACATGAGGCAGGCCAAGGGAGCCATCGAGGCGACGCTGGGGGAGCTTTTGACCGAGAGGCGCGCGCGCGAGGCGTCGGACCAGGACCGCGACAAGGCCCTCAAGCGCGTCGCCGAGGTGGAGGGGCATTTCCGGGAACTTCAGAAGCTTTGGGAGGAGGAGCGCAAGCAATGGCAGGAGCTTTGGGAGCGCGAGCGCTCCGGGTGGCAGGCGCAGCGCCAGGACTTGAGCTCCTGGGAGGAGCGCCTGCGCAAGGAACGGGAAACCTGGCACGCGGAGCTCAAGGCCAAGGAGGAGCAGGAGCTCCGCTTCGCCGACCAGATGACGGGTCTGCTGCGCGAGGCCGCGGAGATCGGCGCGCGCGTGGCGCATTTGAAGGATTTCTCGGGGATTCGATTTTTCCCTAATCTCGCCCAGAGGGCGAGGGGGTGGGGGGCGTCCGCCGCCTTCGCCGCCCTGGCCGCTTTGGCCCTCTACCCACTTTGGAAGCACCTCCACCGCGTCCGGCTCGAGCCGATCGCTTCGATCCCGATCGCTTTGGACTCCCCGACCGCCGTCGCCTTCGACGGGTCCCAATTATGGGTTTCCGAATGGTTGGGGCGGCTGGCTTCCCTCGATCCCTCGGACCCGGCGAACCTGCTGGCGCGCTACATGGTCAACGCGCAGGCGGCCTACCATCCCGTCTCCATCGCCTTGGGAGGCGGGGCCCTTTGGTCCCTCGATTCGGCGCAGGGGCGCATCTTTAAGCATACTCCCTCCGACCCCAGCCTGCCCCAGCTCTCATGGCCTTCGCCGGGCCCCGCGCCGCTTGCCCTGACGCATGATGGGCGCTCCCTATGGTCCTACGACGCCGTCAATCGCGCGTTCTATCGGCACCGCGGCGAGGGTCCCTTGGAGGGGACCGAGGCGTTCGGACTGGAGCTCGACATCGTGCCGAGCTCGATGCAGTGGCTGGGCGAGGAGCTTTGGCTGCATGACTTGAAGGCCAAGCGCCTGCTGCGCCTCAAGCTTTCTGGAAAATCGTTTAGAGTGGAGGGCAGCACGCCCTGCGATCCCACGATCCTTTCGATCCATGTTTCCTCGAGCCGCGCGGCCGGCGGCCGCTTCAAGACCCTGTGGGCGATAGCTGGGTCCTCTTCTGGCACCGCCGGCTACTTCCTCAAGAGATTCAAAATCCTTCCTTAAGAAACCTCCGGAAACATCTTTTTAACGCACACTTAATAGTTCCGAAACTATTTGCCATCAAACTCCGGTCGTGGCCAGATTCCGCCGTGGCGGCGTAGGATTTTTTGCGAGCGCCTTCCTCTCGTTTCTCGGCACGAGCGCAGTCGCGCAGGATGTTTATATCAACAGCGTGTGGGTCAGCCGGTCAACCTCCACCGCGGGTGCCACGAAGGCCAATTGCGTTTCTACGAACGGAAAATTTTATTGCGTCGGGCCGAACGCCGGCCAAGGGGGAATCCCGGGCGGGACCTGCCCGTCTTTTCGCGGCGGCGGCAACATTTCGAATAACCCACACATCGAGTTCGGGCAATTCCTGGACCCCTCCAGCCAGGCCGCTGCCGAATGCAGCGCCTCCACCTTGCCGAGCGGTTCGGATCGGAACAATATCTGCAACAGTCAGATCTATCTCTGCACGAATATCGGGGTCAATAACTCGCAGGTTGGTTCGAGTTCCTTCTCGCTTCAAAACGTAGAGTTCCAGGTGTTTAAGTTCCTCCCCGGCATCAATCCCACGGACCCCGCCTCCGCGCCGCCGCTGAGGACGTTTACGATTGATGCCCCGGGGGATGTGCCCGCCAATTACATCAATACCTTACCCGCGCCGCCGGGGACTCCGAATATAACGAACACGAACTCCATTTGTCCCGATAGCCTCACGACCCCGACCGGGTGCGGCTATTGCGTGCTCTGGGACGGCGCCATCAATATCAACGGGGAGTTCGGCAAATCCAACGGGCAATACGGCTTTCGAGTCGGGGTAACCGTCAACGTGCCCAATGGCGTCGGGGGCTCGATCAATATCTCGCCGGCGCCGCGAGCCTATCCGGCGGGCACGACGGAAGACTGCTCCTGCCCCAGCACCCCGACCTTCGCCTCTTGCGGCGCCGCGGGGCTCCCGGGGACGGTCAATCAGCAACCCATCACGGTGGATGTCGTTGACGTCCATCAGGTCCGCTCCTCGGCCACGGTGGTGGGCTCGCAGGTGGGGGTGCTCGCCGAGCCCATCAACATCACCTACCGCCTGAGCAAGGATGCCACCACCTACATCACCGTCGCCAACGGCACCGGGGGGACTCCGGTGCTGCGCAATCTCGTCGACGGCCTGCCTCGCATCGGCGAGGGCATCCCGGACGGCACTCTACAGAACGGCGACTCCTGGAACGGCCGTCATAACAACGGCGGCCTGATGCCCCCCGGCGTCTTCCTCGTGACGCTGCAGGCCCGCGCGCGGGATCAGTTCGGCACCGACCTGAGCGCTCCGGTAACCCGCCAGATTTCGCTTGACCCCCTGCAGATCACCGACATTCAGGTCCAGCCGCTGCTTAATCTGGCTACTTCCCTAGCGGTGTTGACCTACACCCTTACCGAGCCCGCGACGACCTACATCGACATCTATCCCCCGGGCACCCAGTTCTGCAACGGGCTCAATAATCTCAACGACACGGCGGCCATTCCCGACGACGCCAACGGCAACAACCCCCCCAAGGTGTTCGGCGCTTCGCTCGGAGGCTGTCCGGCCGGCGGGGTCCTGACCCCCGTGCGCCGGATCGTGGAACAGAAGGATTTCCGCAAATCGGTGGTGAGCTTTTGGGATGGGAGGGACTCCACGGGGCAGGTGATGCCGGACGGCGATTACGTGTTCGTGCTTTACGCCTCCCTCCCCTCGCAGAACGGCTTCGCCTTCGCCGGAAACGCGGGTGACAAAAGGATTTGGTCCTCGACGGCAAAAAGCGGTTTCATCGCGGTGAGCCGTGGGCTCGTGGGCATTAGCCAGGTCTCGCCCGCCACCACCGTGATCGGATCGACCCCATCGATCGCCGGGCTCAACCCCTTCGTTTTCTCCTACTCCTTGTCGCGGGACGCCATTGTCTCCCTCAAAATCTACGATTCCAGCGGACTCAACCTCAAGCGCACCCTGGTCAACCGCGAGATACGTCCCGCGAATTTCCTTAATCGGGAATTTTGGAATGACGGCATGACGGACGCTGGTTTGATGCTGTCTTCGGGCAGCTACCTGGCCGAGTTGACTGCGGCCGATCCCTTCTTCCCGGTGAAGGTGGCTACGACGACCGCGTTGTTTCAGGTCAACATGTTTCGGATCACCGATGTCGTGACGACGCCGCTTCAGTCCGGGACGACGGAAAACGTCCAATTGAGTTATCAGCTCTCGCAGACCATGCGCGTCGCTTGGAACCTCTATAGTCCCGGGACCATCATCAATAGTGCCACATGGCCGCCTTGCGGACAACTCAACGCGGGGACCTGCGCCCAGACCACCAACGGCTCGGGTCAGCCGACGAAGCCATTCTTGACGATCAGCGGCCTGCGGCCGGGCCGGCTGCGCATCACCGAGTTCTGGGACGGCCGCGATACCAACGGCCTCTACGTCCCCGACGGCTCCTACGTATTTACCTTGGTGGCCCAGTCGACGACTTCTCCCGCCTATTTCGCCTCCGACAAGGTCTTCGGGGTCTTGACGGTTAGCCGCGGCTCCATCGTCTTTCCCGTCTTCACCGTCACCCCGACGATCCCCAACCTGTTCAACTCCAGCGCCACGATCGCCCTGCCCCCCTACGAGTTCGCTTATAGCATTACCCGGCAGTCGTCGATGACGATACGCATCCTGACCAACGATGCCAATCCGCGCATTATCCGTTCGATCCTATCGGGGGAGATGCGCGACGCTAACCTTCTCCATAAGGAATTCTGGGACGGGCGCGACAATTTCGGTAATTTCGTTCCCCGTGGCTTCTATACGGTGCAGGCCATCGCCAGCGACCTGGCCTCGCAATTATCATCGGGCACGACCTTCCAGCAGACCCTGGCCGTGGATCCGTTGCGCATCTACGATGTGGCGGTCAGCCCCTTGAGCCGCGACGACCCGTCGGCGCTCATCTCGTACCAGGTCTCCGAGTCGATGAAGACGGCCATCAAGATTTACAGGCCCGGCACGACATTCGACGCAAGCGCGAATCCCAGCCCTCCCGAGGCCATTTCGCTCGTGCGCCGCATCGTCGGCGTCCGTCCAGCGCGAGCAAAAATCGAGGAGACTTGGGACGGCCGCGACATCAAGCTCAGCCAAATGCCGGATGGCAACTACATTTTCAAGATAGTGGCTTCGACCGATATCTCCGCCATCGATACGGTCACGGGCAACGTGGCTCCCGGAGCCTCCTTGGCCAATGACATCCCCATCAGCGAGGTGCCCGTGGTGCGGGGCGTGCTGGCAGACCCGCAGGCCGATTTCAAGGCCAACACCTTCATGTACCCCAACCCCGTCGGCGCCTCGGGCACGACCTTCGTGATCTACGTGCCGCTCCAATCGCGGGTCACCATGAAGATCTATAACCTGGCCGGGGAATTGGTCTACCAGAACGACTTTGGCGAATTGCCGGCCGATACCTACGTCAACGGCGGCAGCTTCAAGTGGAATCGGGTCAATCAGGCCGGCCGGACGGTGGCTCCGGGCGTCTATTTCGTGCTGGTGCGTGAAGAGGAAACAGCCGGAGCCAAGAACGTCTTCCAGGTCGTAAAGAAGATGTTGCTCAAATGAGACCTTCGCTTTTGTCGCTGCTGCTTTTGGCATCGGCCGCCCCGGCGGGGGCCATCGACTCGGCCGCGGGAACGGGCGGGGCTTCCTTCATGAAAATGGGCTTCGGCAGCCCGCGCGCGACGGCGATGGGACGCGCGTACGTGGCGGTCGCCGAAGGCACCGAGGCCCTGACCTGGAACCCCGCGGGGCTGGCCCAGACGCAGCAACGCGAGTTGTCCTACGCGTATATGCGCTACATCCAAGAAGTGGACGCGCCGTTGTATATGGCCTACGCCCATCCCATGGGGCGCACCGTGTTCGGGCTCAACCTCGCCTACATAAGCGTCGACGGCTTCGAGGCGCGCCAGGATGATGGCCGTCCCTCCGACAACACCGCGATCCAGGTGCGCAACGGCTTTGCCACCTTCAGCCTGGCCCGCTCCTTTTGGTACGAGAAACTGTTCTTGGGCATCGCGATGAAGGTGATCGAGGAGAACAACGCCGGGGCCAGGCGCAACAGCCTGGTGGGGGATTTCGGCGCCATCCTCAAGCCCAGCTCCCTGTTCTCGCTGGGGTTCGCGGTGCAGAACATGGGCTCCGACCCCCGCCGGGTCGCCAGGATCACCCGCGTCGGGGCGGGGCTGCGCCCCGTCGATCTCCTGACCGTGGCGGTGGAAGTCAGCAAGGCCAGCGACAATTCGGCCCGATTGGGCCTGGGCGCCGAATTCACCCTGCCCGAGGAGCTCCTGGAAGTCGGCCAAATACAGCTTCGCGCCGGGTATTACGGAACCGACGACCAGGGCATCATCTTGAAGCAGGATCGCAGCTTCCTGTTCCCGTTGGTCGGCGCGCAGGGCATCGCTTTCGGCATCGGCCTGTTCACCTCGCAGGCCTTCGGCTACGGGATCGGCTTGGATTACACGATGGTGCCCTTCGGCGCCTTGGGTACCTCGGATCAGCTCTCCGTGAAGGTGAAATTCTGATGGATCCCCGCGCCTTGCTTCCTTGGAATTCTCCTGTTACACTTCGGAGGCCCCATGAGATGGCGTTTGAGTCGAGGGCAGGCGTTGGTCGAGTACCTGCTGATGACGTTGATGCTCTTGTTCTTGTTCACGGGACTCTACCGGGTCTTGATGGGGCAGGTCAAGGAACGGATGTTTCGGCCGGCTGGGATGGCGATCCTGCGGCCATATTACTGACGCACATAAGGAGGAAGCATGCTGCAGCGAGTCAGGAAGTGGACGGGCAACCGTCGGGGACAGAACACCGTGGAATACCTCATGATGTTGGCGGTGATCGTGGGCGTCATCTTGGTCGTCGGCAAGCTTTTCAAGCCGCAGATCAGCAACGTATTCAACCAGATCATGGGCATGGTTTCCGGAGCCGCTCAGGGCGTGGCCTCGGGCAACTAAAGCCGACATGGCGCATGCGCTCGCGGGGCCAGGTGGTCGTGGAGGTCCTATTAATCCTCCCTGTTTTCTTGATGATCGTCTTCACCATCATGGAAATCGGCCACCTCGCCTTTCGGGCGATCCTCCTCCATCACGCCGCCTATGAGGTGGCCCGCTTTGGGTCCCTGACCAGCGAGGCAAAAGCCGATCTCGGCTGCTCCCGACCCCGGCCGCGGGAGGCCGAGATGCGTCGGCTGGCCACGCGCATATTGCCCACCGTTCGGATGGACGTGGAGATGGTCCAAGTCGCGTACGGGACCGACCCCCAAAGCGGCTGCCAAAATTTCGACCTCAAAGTAACCCTAAGGCAATCGGTGCCGATGATCTTCCCGTTGACCGGCCTTTTCTTGGCTGATCGCGGGGCGCGCGGCCGCACGTTGGTCGCCACGGTGCCGATGCCGATCGAGAGGCCGCTGTTCAAATAACATGGAAAAGAAAGGCGCCTTGATCCCCATGCTTCTGGCCCTCGGGGCCGCGACATTGTACATGCTGGTGCTCACCAGCCGGGAGAACGCGTTGAATAAGGCCTATGAGCCGGCCAACGTGCTCGTCGCCAAAGTAGATATCCCTGAAAGGACCGCCCTCAAGGAAGAGCTGGTCGAACCGGTCTCCATCCCGCGCAAATACATGGCCCAAGACGGTTTCGAGGTGAAGACGCCCTCCGATATCAAGCTCGTGGCCAATCTGGTGACGCGGGTTCGTATACCGAGGGGCAACCAGATCACCCAGTCCTCGCTCGTGTCGCTGTCGCCCGAGGCCGGGCTCAGCGTGAAGATCCCGCCCGGCTACCGAGGAACGATATTGCCCATCGACAGCGACATGCAGAAGCTCGTCAAGCCGGGGGACCGCGTCGACATACTGGTCACCTTCGACGCGCGGATGCAGGACGGTAGCAAGGAGAAAGTCACCGCGACGATCCTCCAGAACGTCCTGGTCTTGGGCGTCGGGAGCAACCTGGGGCAGGGGCTCACGGCCAAGCAGCTCAAGGACAAGCTGGGCGCCGAGCAGCAGGCGGCCGCCTTCTCCGAGAAGGGGCTTCTCAGCCTGGCCTTAAATCCCAACGAGGCCCAGTATCTGGCCTTGGCGCAGAAGCAGGGCGAAACGACGGTGGTCATGCGCGGGTTGGGCGATGTCGAGATGCACCCGATGGAAATGGCCAGCTTTAGGAGATTATTCCGCTGATGATTAAAATAGCGGCGCTGCTTCTTTGGCTGCCCTGGCCCGCCCTAGGGCAGTTCGGCCCGCCGGGGCCTTTCCAGCCCCCGGGAGGGGGCGGTGGCGGCGGCGCGCCGGTGAGCGATTCCAACGAGATGATCGCCGTCAGCGCCGATATCGTCGAGATCAGCGGCTCCAACCAGAAGGACGCCGGGTTCAACTGGGGGCCGTTCACGACGGGGATCCAATTCGCGGAAAAGGCGATCCCCGGGATCATCAAGCTCGGGGACTTCGACCGTATGACGGCTCTGCAGACGACGCTCAAGATGCTGGAAACGGAAGGCAAGGCGCAGCTCTTGTCGAATCCCAAGGTGATCACCAAGTCGGGGACGCAGGCCAATTTCCTGGTCGGTGGCGACCAGCCGTACCCGGTGACGAATGTCCAGGGCGTCGGCGTGGAATTTAAAAAGTACGGCGTGAGCCTTGATATTCTGCCCGCGGTCAATCCCAACAAGAAGGATTCGATCGACGCGCAAGTGAAGCTGGAGGTGTCGAACCCGGACTTTTCGAAGCCGGTCGTCGTGGGCAATACCTCGGTGCCGGCCCTCAATACCCGGCAGGTGCTCACCGAGGTGGAAATGAAGAGCGGGGAGACCTTGGTCATCGGCGGCCTCAAGTCGAGCTCCAAGAGCATCTCCAAATCGCGCGTCCCCGTTCTCGGCCGTATTCCCTTGCTGGGCATGCTGTTCACGCAGTCGAGCGTAATCGAGGAGCAAAAGTCCCTGTTCCTGTTCTTGACGTTCGAGATCGTGCGTTAGGTTTTTATGGCAGACACGCCCGAGACGCATTCCTTTGGCGACGGCCCTGGAATCGCGCCGATCAAGGTCGCCAAGGCGGTAGTCGACGCGGGCAAGGCGCCGGTCCCGGCCGCCCGCCTCCAGACGCCGACGACCCATCGCCCGTCGGGACGGGTCGTCGTGTTTTCGGGCCCCAAGGAAGGGGTCGGCAAGACCACCGCCTGCGTCAATCTCGCCCTGGCCTGGGCCGGCGCCCAAAGCCGCAACGTGCTCATCGTCCATCTGGACCCGATGTGCCGGCAGGATATCAGCTACCTGCTCGGCGTCCAGCCGCCGTCCTTGGCATCCTTGTCCGAGATCGTGGGCAAGGAAGAGGCGGCCGTGCGCGCCAAGCTGCTCAAGGGCCGCATCCCGATATCGCCCTGGGGGGTGGGCGTGCTGCCCTTGGGGGACAAGCGCTCCTCCGCGCTGGGGGTCGCTCCGGACGTGGTGGCCTCGATCCTCTCGGCCCTGTCGCAGTCCTACGACCTATTCCTGGACGTGGACCCCTTTTTCCCGATGCAGATATTCGCCTTCGACCTCGCCGATTTGGTCTTTTGGATGACCCTGCCCCAGCGTTCCCATTTCGAGGCGACCTTCCACCTGTTCCAGGATTTGAAGGAGCTCCATTTCCCACTCGAGCGTTTCGAGGTCGTGGTCAATTGCGCCAACCTTCCAGGTGCCCTGGCCTACGCCGAGGTGGAGAAGTTCTTCGGGAAGCTCGATAAGAAGGTCCTGGCCCAGATGCCCTGGGAGGACCTGCTGCCGGAGTACGCGAATACGGGCCGGGTGCTGGTGGCCGAGCAGCCGCACGCCGAGTGGGCCAAGGCCCTTAAGCCCTTACTCGCCTGCGTCCGCGACCTCAAGCTCGTCCCCAAGACCTGGTCGACGCCCGTGGTGGGCGCGGCGGAGTTCGCCGGCGCCGCCGACATGCTGTGGCGCCCGCGGGAGTCCGGCGCGCCGAGCCAATCCGCGATACGGGTGATGCCCAAGCCCGGCGCCTCGCAGGTTCCTTTTTGGGATGAACTCAAGGGAAAAATACACAAGAACGTGGTCGCCGCGATGGAGACGGAGCATATTCGGATCAACGAATCCCCGGAGGCGAACCGCGACCTGAGGGTCAAGGTCGGCCAGATCGTCGAGAACCTGCTCCAGAAAGAGGGCAGCCTGCAGCTCTCGCGGGACCAGAGGGGCCAGTTCGTCGGCGAGCTCGTCGACGAGATATTGGGGCTGGGTCCGCTGGAGGAGCTCATGCGCGACCCGACCGTCAACGAGATCATGGTCAACGCGCCGGACAAGGTTTACATCGAGCGGGCCGGAAAGCTGGTGCTGACCCCCCTGCGTTTTAGGGATGACGAGCAGATCATCAACGTCATCAAGCGCATCGTCGCGCCGATCGGCCGGCGCATCGACGAGTCGGTACCCTTGGTCGACGCGCGGCTCAAGGACGGATCTAGGGTCAACGCGATCATTGCCCCGCTGGCCGTCTCGGGTCCGACGCTCACCGTCCGTCGCTTTTCCGCCAAGCCCTTCGGCCCCAAGGACCTCATCGCCAAGGGGACCATCACCCCCGAGATCATCGAGTTCCTGCAGAACTGCGTCAAGCTGCGCAAGAACATCATCATCTCGGGAGGCACCGGCACGGGCAAGACGACGTTCTTGAACATGCTTTCCAACTACATTCCCGAGGACGAGCGTATCATCACCGTCGAGGATACGGCGGAGCTCAAGCTCCAGCAGGAGCATTGGGTGCGATTGGAGAGCCGCCCGCCCAATATCGAGGGAAAGGGGGAGATCACGATCCGCGATCTGGTCAAGAACTGCCTCCGGATGAGGCCGGACCGCATCGTCGTGGGCGAGTGCCGCGGGGCCGAGGCCTTGGACATGCTTCAGGCCATGAACACCGGCCACGAGGGTTCCCTGGCCACGATCCACGCCAACACCCCCCGCGACGCCCTCTCGAGGCTCTCGGCGATGTGCTTGATGGCAGGCACGGAGCTCCCGATGCACGTCCTGCGCGAGATGATCTCCTCGGCGGTCCACCTCTTCGTGCAGATCACGCGATTTGCGGACGGCACGCGCAAGGTAACCTACGTCACGGAGGTGACGGGCAAAGACGAGAATACGATCTTGACCCAGGATATCTTCCGTTTCGTGCAGACCTCCACCGACGAAAGCGGCCGGACCATAGGGTACTTCACGGCCTGCGGCGTGCCGCCTAAATTCTACGAGGAGTTCAAGCATAAGGGCTTGAACGTCGCCCTTGAGACCTTTTGGACCAAGGAGCAGAAGGAGGGGCGTTCGACGAGCCGATGAGAGCCTGGCCGCTCGTCGTGTTCCTGCTGCTTTCCGCGGCCGCGGGCGAGGCGGCTTTCACCCGCGAGCAGATCAAGCTCCTCGCCGACCAGCAGAACGGCGCCGAGGCGCGCTCCCAGTACTTCTACCACTATTTCAAGCGGGACCGCGACCCCAACCTGAAGCCTCCCCCCTGGATCGACGAGGTCTTGGGCGCGATGACCCAGCACGCGGTCTGGCAGGACCCCGAGGAGGGCGTGCTTAACGAGGCGCAGCTCTGGCAGGCCCCGGCCGCCGTGCTCTACGAGTTCTTCCAGCATACGCGCAAAACCTACCCTCCCGAGTTCGGCGGGGTCTACGCCCAGCCGGCGCATCTTATCGCCGATTACGAGGACGCCCGGACCCGCTTTCAGATGGCCTTAGACCGGCTCTACCGGGCCCGACTTGGCGACTCATTGGGCGGCAGGGGGCGCTCCCTCATCGCGACCTTCGATTTGACGCTCAAGCAGATGGACGCCCTGCTCGACGCCCTGGCCAACCAGGACGGCAAGACGTATATCGAATGCGTCATGGCCATCGGGCGCTTGACCGAGAGCGCCTACCAGATACTTCACTCCTCGCCCCGCGGCTATGCCCCCCCGGAGCCCACGAGCCCCAAGGGAAACGCGGCCCCGATGCTGCTCAAGATCGGAGGAATGCTGCTCGCCTTCGCCGCCTTCTGGGCTCTCGGCGCGATCAACGCGGACAAGATATCCAAAGGGATCGACGAGTACTGGCAGCGCAGCCGCCATTGGGCGCAGGAATTCAACCGCCAATTCTTGCAAGTGAAGGTGCAGTACCTGGTGTTCGGGCCGGTGGTGCTGGGCGTACTGATGGGCGCCTTGACCTTGGACCCGTTCGGATTCGTCATCCTTAGCTCGGTGGGGATTTATATCGGCCTCCAGTTCCCCAATTGGGCGCTCAACTTCGTGCGGCAGCGCCGGGGCAAGCGGGTGGAGGCGCAGCTCATGGACGCGATGATCCTGCTGTCCAACTCGCTTAAATCGGGACTGGCCATCGAGCAGGGCTTCGAACTGGTCTCCCGGGACCTGGTGCCGCCGATCTCCGAGGAATTCGGCCTCGTGGTGAAGAATTACGGCTTGGGCACGACGTTCGAGCGCGCGTTGGAGGGCATGGAGGAGCGCGTGGCCAGCCGCCTGCTGTCCTACATGATCAAGGCCATCATCATCCAACGCACGGTCGGAGGAAATCTGACCAAGATCTTCGACCGCATCGTGGAGAACATACGGGAAGAGGGAAAGCTAGAGGAGAAGATGCAGACCTTGACCGCCCAGCAGCGCATCCAATCGGTGGTCGTCGGCATCATGCCTTGGGGCATGGTCATCCTGATGTCGATATTCCAGCCGGATACCATGGCCAAATATTATTTCTCTCCCCTTGGCCTTTTGACGATCGTTTTCTGCGTCATCTGGATGTCCATCGGCATGGGGGTCGTCCGCAAGCTGGCGGACGTGCGCGTATGATGGCTCATTACGCGCTGTTGGCCCTCGCGATATTGGGATCGATGGCCGCCTTCACGGCCATCCAGCGGCTCCTAGTCGGCCCGGCCGGGGAAGCATCGGCCTTGGCACAGCTCACCGCCAAGCAGCCCGGGGCCGTGTCGGCCTTCGACAGGATCAATCCCTCGGGAACGCTCATAGAGCGCGTCGACTTCTTCTTCGTCCACAACCTCGGCTTCGACCGCAAGCTTTCCGAGCTGCACATGCTGCTGGGGGCGCCGGCCGCACCCTCGCCCTTGAACATCCTGCACATGAAAGAGCTTTGCGGGGCCGTGATCCCGCTGTTCGTATGGTACCTGGCGGAGACTCCCTGGGCCCTGGCGCTGTCGCCCGTCTGTTTCATGATGCCCGACATGTACTTCAAGGGCAAGATCCAGGAGCGGCAGCAGAATATCCTCCGCAATTTTCCCGCGCTCGTGGACCTGGCGGCCCTGACCATCGAGTCCGGGCTCGATTACATGAACGCCTTCGATCGCATCATCAAGTCGGCCAAGAAGAAGAGCGAGCTCGAGATCGAGTTCGAGAAGACGATCTCCGAGGTGCAGCTCGGCTATTCCCGCCGCGACGCCTTGCGGCGCATGGCGATGCGCACCGGCCTCCAGGAGATACGGTCCTTCGTGGGGCTCATCATCCAGTCCGACGAGCTGGGAACGAGCCTCGTCGACCTCCTGCGAAGCTTCGGCCAGGACATGCGCTTTAGGCGCATGAACCGCGCCGAGAAGCTGGCGGCCCAGGCGGCCACCAAGATGCTGATCCCGATATTCCTGTTCATCTTCCCGACCGTATTCATCCTGATGCTGGCGCCGATGATGATGAACCTATTCCAAGGAGGCCTGGGATTCTGATGGTGTCGAGGGGATTTGGAGTGCTGCTAGCGCTGGCGGGGTCCGCGTGGGCCGTCCCGAACCCCCGCGTGGACACGGAGTCCCTCTTCTTGGACATGTCCAAGATCAACCTGGGCCGGCTGCGGACCGAAGAGGAGAAAAGGCAGTACCTTAAGACCATACAATTGGAGAAGGCGCGCATCACCCGCAAGACGCTGCGGGCGGTCTACGACAACGCCTACGACCTCTACAAGGACGGCGATTACGAGGGGACCAAGGAATTGACCGGCAAGATACTGTCCATCGACCCGGCGTTCCAGGACGCGGCGATGCTGCAGCGCGCCTCAGCCGAGCTCAAGGGTTCTAAGCACCGCGTGTTCTCCGAGCGCAAGCTCGTCGACGACAAGCTCCAGGAAGGCATGGCGCTCTACCGCCAAGGCCGGGTCGTCGAGGCCGCGCAGCGCTGGGAGGAAGCCACGAAGCTGGCCCCTGCCAACCTCCGCGCGCGTTATTGGCTTAAGAAGGCCCGTAACGAGATCGCCGACGAGCATTTCCGAAGGGGCCAGAAGGCCTACCGGCAGCGCCGCCTGCGCGACGCCCTGGACCAGTGGTACGCCGCCCTCCTGCTCAACCCCCGCTATCCCCGGCTCGTCGGCGCCATCGCGAAGGCGGAGTCCGAGCTGCGGGAGGCCGAAGGAAACGAGAAATTGCAGGCGGCCCTCGCCCTCTACTCGCAGGGGCGCAGCGAGGAGTGCCTCAAGGCGCTGGGGGAGGTCTTGGAGCTGTCCCCGGGTGACGCCCGCGCGCAGAAGCTCATCGCCGAGATCCGCTTGGAGATAGCCAACGGGCACATCGCCGAGGGCCGCAAGCTCTACCTGGCGCGCAAGTATCTGGACGCCATCGCGCAGTGGAAGAAGGCCGTGACCTACGGCTATGATTCCCGCTCGGCCGACCAATTGATCGGCCGGGCGAGGGAGCAGATGCGCCGCGAGGCGGAGGCCAAACGGTTGGCGGAGGAGTTGGCGAAACAGCGAGCCGAGGAGGCCAAGCGGCGCCAGGAGGAGGAAGCGCGCCGGCAGGAGGAGGACCGCCGCAAGGCGGAGGAGGAGGCCAAGAAGGCAATGGAAACCCCGGGCGCGGCGGGTGCCGGGGCGTCGTTGGGCGGCACCGTCACCGAACAAGGCAAGCGCAGCGCCGTGACGCATTGGAATAACGGGATGATCTATTTCTCGAAGGGCGATTACGAGAAGGCACGCGACGAGTGGACGCTGTGCCGGCAGCTCGACCCCACCAACGTCGACTGCGATACGGGGCTCAAGCGGATCGATCAACAATACGGCGGGCCATGAGGCTCGAGGCGAAGTGGTTCTTGTGGTATATCGGCATCGGCGTGTACGTGATGCTGCTGGGGGCCCTCTTCTATTACAACCTGTTCAAGTGGACCTTCGACGAGAAGCTCAAGCAGGAGTCCATCGACATGGTCCGGGTCTACGCGCCCACGCTCATTAAGGGCCTCTACAAGAGCCAGCAGGTGATCAGCTTCGAGGAGTACGACATCCTCACCAAGGGCATCGCGGCCGATGAGCGGGTCGCCTGGCTCGTCTATTTGAACCGTTTCGGGGAGGTGCGCTGGTTCAAGGATCCGGAGCTCATCGGCAAGCCCTTCGACGAGTTCCTCAAGCGTCAGCCGGTGCCGACGGACGCCATCGAGCGGGCTCACGAGGGAAAGGCCCCCAAGGTGCGCGCGGTGCCGAACCAGCCTTTCTACGAGGTCGCCATACCCTTGGCGGTGCGCGGCGAGGTGCTGGGCATCGTCGACATGCAGGTATCTAGGCAGGATGCCGGGCGCCTGATCAGCCAGGCGATGATGAAATACGCCTTTGGCGCCATCGGCGTGCTCTTCCTAATAGGGATTCCCTTGTACATCTTTATGCACCATTTCATCGTCAACCCCTTGCTGCACTTGCGCGACGCCATCGAGGCCATCTCCTTCAAGAACCTGGAGCTCAAATTCCAGGCGCGCCAGGACGAGATCGGCGAGGTCGCCGGCGTATTGGAAATATTCCTCCGCAAGGTCAAGATGGAGCTGGCCAACGTCCAGGTGAAGGAAAAGCAACGCGGGGCGGCCGAGCAGCGTTGGTGGCAGTCCATCCTGCAGGCCGTGGTCTCGCCCCAACACCACGCGATCGTCGTCGACGAGGACAACACCGTCCTCTACACCAATTTCCCCGTGCCGACCCTGGCCGACCCCGCGGCCAAGCTGCACCTGCTAGACGTGGTCGACAACCAGCAGCAGGACGTGCTCCGTTTGGTCGGCGTCGCCCTGGATCGTCCCAACCAGGTGGTCGAGACCGACACTTTCTTCCGCCAGCAGGCCTGCCATGTGCGGGCCGTCCATCTCGAGGAGGAGGGCGAGCTGCGGCGGACCCTGATTCTCTTCGAGCCGCGGAAAACCGCCAGCTTGCGTTAGTGGGCGATTATTGCTATTTATTGCAGTAGTGCGACAGGAAAGTCGCTGGCCGGTGACTGCGCGCACGAGGGGGAGACCATGAGCTATCAGGTCCGCCGGATAGACCCTTATTGGCATGCCCATCCCGTCGTACCGGTTCTCGTCGTCGTCGGCGCGGCGATAGGCGTCGTGGGCTACCAATCCCAGCAATGGGCCTTGACCTCGGCGGGGCTCTTGCTGGCCGCCGCCTCCGTCGTTTTCGCCACCAAGCTCGTCGTTTCCGCGGTGCTGGGGACTCTGGGGCTGCTGGGGGGGGTGGCCACCTTCATCCTCTGGCCCAACGTGCAGATGGCCGGGGCTTCCCTCCTCATGAAGGCCGTCGCGGCCGTGCTGTTCGGCCTGGCGTATATGGTCTGCATGGACGCGCTGGTCCTGACGATCGCCCTCCTTTATAATCTTTACTCAACGGCCCTGCCTGGATTGGCCCTCGAATTCGAGGAAGGTCCCTCCGAGGGCGCTTGAACCGATGAGGATCAATATCGTCTACGCCGCCCGCGATCCGAACCGGGCCAACGCCTTTTTGGAGGCCATCTCCCGCAACGGCTATTCCGTGACCGTCGCGCAGAGGAGCAAGGAGGTGCTGGGTCTCCTGGGGCAGCGCAGCTGCGACCTATTGATCGTGGGATCCCAGTTGGCTGATGAGGACGGCCTGTCCTTGGTCAAGTCGCTGCGTTCCCGGGGACCCACGCGGCAGCTGCCGATCATCGCCTTGGTCGAGCACGAGGCCCCCGCGAGCGGCGCCGCGGTCCCGGGGTTCGGCACGGCCGCCGGGCAAATCCGCAGCGCCTTCTCCGGCGCGGCGTCGAGTGCTGCCGCCGCCGCCCCCAACAAGGTTTCCACCCGGCTCGCGTTCTTCCAGGCGGGCGCCGACGAATGCCTCACGTTCAATCAGGACGTCGCCGAAAGCCTGGCCAGGCTCAAGGCGGTCCTGCGCCGCACGATGTCCAACCCCTCCGAGGAAGTGCTCAAGATGGGGCCCGTGGAGCTCAACCTGACGAGCTATACGCTGCACGTGAGCGGCAAGGAGGTGCCCCTGACGTCCAAGGAGCTCGACCTGCTCTACGTGTTGCTGAGCTCGCCCAACCGGGTGCTCAGCCGTCCCTACCTGATCGAGCGCGTCTGGGGGTACAATTACTTCGGCTCGCCCAGGACCGTCGACGTGCATGTCCGCCGCTTGCGGGAGAAGCTGGGCAAGGCCGCGAGCTTGATCCACACCATTCCCTGCGTGGGCTACAAATTGATCCCTCCGGGCGCGGAGATGAGGAGATAACCATGGCGGATAAAAGCGCAACCAAGCTTCTGATCATCGACGACGACGCCCACCTGCGCGACAGCCTCGCCGAGGTGCTCGAGCTCGACGGCTTCGAGTGCCATCAGGCCGGCACGGCCAAGGACGGCATCGAGGCGGCCAAGAAGGTCGGCCCGCGGGTCGTGATCATGGACATCCAGTTGCCGGACTCCAGCGGTTTTCAGATCTGTTCCACGCTGCGCAAGGCGTCTCGAGAGACCATCCTGATCATGATGACCGGCCGTTTCCTATCGGCCGAGGAAAAGACCCAGGGCTTCGAGCTGGGGGCCGATGAGTACATCACCAAGCCCTTCGACCTCTCGGAGCTTTCTATCCGGATTCGGCAGCTCATGTCCCGGGGCGCCGCGAAGTAGACCGCGGGTTTCATGGCGAAGGCGACGCGCGGAAAGCTGGCCTACCGCATCCTCTTCTGGTTCCTGCTCGTCTCCCTGCTACCCATGTGCGTGGTGGGCTATCATCTGGTCCGCCTCTCGCAGTCCTCGCTCCAGCGCGAGTCCCTGCGGGTGCAGGAGCAGCACGCCAGCGGGTTCGCGGACACGGTATGGAATTACGTAAACACCTATAAAAATATCCTGGTCGAGGCCTCGCACGTCGAGGAATTCGCCTCCTCCAGCAACGGGCGCATGGACGCCGCGCGCCAACAGCAGTATTTAAACCGCATCATGCAGCTGCACGCCGCGTTCCTGGAGCTGTCGGTCTTCGACCTCGCGGGCCAGGAGACCTTGCGCATGGGCCGTTTCCTGGGGCCAGCCCCCCCGATGCGCAATTTCTACCAGGAAACGCCCTTCCAGGTCGCGCTTCAGAAGCAGGAGTTCATCGGGTCGCTCGAGCGCTTCCAGGGGCTTTACCCGACGCTGACCCTCGCCGTCGCCGTCATGGACCCGCGCGTGACGCCCCCGCGCCCCGCCGGGGTACTCCTGGGTAAAATCAGCCTCAACGGCCTTTCCCAGATGTTGGCGCAGCAGTTTCCCGAGGGCGGCAAGTCCGAGGCCGCGGTCGTGGGCATCGACGGGTTCCTGGTCGCCCACTCGAATCCTCAGATGATATTCAAGCCCGAGGCGCGCCTGCCCAAGGAGATCACGGATGTCATCTTGACGCAAAGCGCCGACAAGGGGGGCGGGGAGATACCGCTCTCTAGCGGCAAGACGATGCTCGGAGCCTTCGCCCTGGTGCCCACTCTCGCGTGGGTGGTATACGTGCAGCAGCCCATCGAGTCGGCCTACGCCGTGGCCAAGGACATGAAGGAGGCGATTCTCCGGGTTCTCATCTGGGTCATCATCGTCACCTTGGGCCTGGCCTACGCCGTGTCCGGCCACATCACCGAGCCGATCCGCCTGCTGCGCCAGGCGGCCGACAAGCTGGGGCAGGGCCGCTTCGAGGAGCTGCCCGACATGATGATGACCAACGACGAGATCGGCGATCTGGCGCAGACATTCCGCAACATGAGCGAGTCGCTCAAGGACAAGACGGGGGAGCTCCTGCGGGCGAAGGAGGAGGTGGAGAAGTTCGCGAGACTCCTGGAAAACCGCGTGGAGGCCAGGACTCGCGAGCTGCGCGCCGCGCAGGACGAGCTCATCAAGAAGGAGCGGTTGGCGGCCATCGGGCAGATGGCCTCCGTGGTGGGGCACGAGATACGCAATCCGCTCGCCGTCATCAACAACTCGACCTATTTCATCAAAACCAAGCTGGGCGTCGGGGGCGCGGCCGGCGTCGACCCTAAGATCGCCAAGCACATCTCGATCATCGAATCCGAGATCAAGCAGGCCAACGGCATCATCAACGAGATATTGACCTTCTCGCGCCAGCGGGCCCTCAAGCCCGAAGTGACCTCCATCAACCAGTTCTTGGAAGAACTACTCTCCGTTCATCCATTCCCCTCGCATGTCCATCTGGTCAAGAGCCTCGACCCCGCCAACCCGATCGTCTCCATCGACCTCGACGAGATGCGGCAGGCCGTCCGCAACCTGGTGGGCAACGCCGTCGAGGTCATGCCCAACGGCGGCACGCTGAAGGTTTCCACCGAGCTCGTCGAGCAGAGCTGGGTGCGCGTCTCCGTGGCCGACAGCGGCACCGGGATCCCGCCGGAGGTGCTCGACAAGATATTCGCCCCTTTCTTCACCACCAAGGCCCGTGGCACGGGGCTGGGGCTGGCCGTCGTGCGCAAGGTGATCGATCGCCACCAGGGCCGTGTCGAGGTGGAAAGCGCGGTGGGGCGGGGGACGACCTTCAAGCTCTATCTGCCCCTCTCGGCCAAACTGCCCGCCGCCCCTGCGCCGAACGAGAAGGCGGCGTGAGCGCGCCGGGCCCATCGGGGAGCATCCTGCTCGTCGACGACGACGCCCATCTCCGGGAGACCCTGCGGGACAACCTGGAGCTCGACGCCTACCGCGTGGAGGAGGCCGGCTCGGGCGCGGAGGCGCTCAAGAAGATCGAGGCTGCCTTTTACGACGTCATCCTCATGGACTTCAACTTGACCGACGGCACGGGCATCGATGCCATCCGCAATATCCGCAAGGTGAACGCCGAAAGCCAGATCCTCATGATGACGGCGCACGCCTCGCTCGACACCGCGATCAAGGCGATCCAGGAGTCGGTCTACGATTTCCTGATCAAGCCTGTGGATTTGGCGCATTTAAAGCGCGTGATCGGCAAGGCTATCGAAAAGCTGCGCCTGGAGCAGGAGAACAAGCGGCTCGTCGAGGAGCTGCGCCGGGCGAACGCCAAGCTGCTCAACCTCTCCAACCTCAAGTCGAAATTCATGTCGATGTCCTCGCACGACCTCGCCAACGCCCTGATGACGCTGCAGGTCTCCTACGAGATGCTTTCGGCCACACTGCATCCCAGCGAGGAGCAGGCCAAGCGCATGCAGTTTATCTCCTCAGGCATCTCGCAGATATCCCGACTCATCGAGGATTTGGTCGATTGGGCGGCCATCGAGCAGGGCAAATTGCGCCTGGAGAAATCCGAGTTTCCGCTGGGCCGCCTTATCGAGGAGGCGGTCGTGGGTCCGCAGGGGCGCGCGCAGCAGCGGGGGATCACCGTGAGTACCGAGATCGCGCGGGGCCTGCCGCAAGTCTTCGCCGACCCGAAGCGGATATCGCAGGTGCTGCACAACCTTCTCGAGAATGCCATCCGGCATACCCTGCGCGGCGGGACGGTGACGGTGCTCGCCTCCGAGATCCCCGCTTCAGGAGAGTTGCGCGTGGCGGTGCGTGACACCGGAGAAGGCATCGCTCCGGCCGAATTGGAGAAGATATTCGAGAGCTTTTATCAGGGCAACGGGGGCGGCGCGGCGGGCGGGGGCCGATTGGGGCTGGGCCTCTCGATCGCGCGCGAAATAGTATCCATCCATGGGGGCAGGATCTGGGTCGAATCGGAGGGCAAGGGCAAGGGGGCGACCTTCTTTTTTACAATTCCTAAAAAACCTTGACAATGAAAGGGCTTCCTGTTATATTTCGGTCGTACCCATGACACATCCTTGGGAGGCTCGCCATGGCCGCTAAAAAGAAGGTCACGGTCCTTATCGCGGACGATCAAACCCTGTTTCGAGAGGGCATCAAGGACCTGCTTGAGAACGAGAAGGCTATCGAAGTGATCGGCGAGGCGGCCGACGGCTCCGAAGTGTTGCGCATGGCCAAGAAACTCAAGCCCAACGTGATCCTTATGGACATCAAACTGCCCCATCTCGACGGCGTATCGGCGACGCGTCAGATCCGCAAGGACTGCCCCGACACCAATGTCTTGATCCTTTCTTCCTTCGAGGACGAGGCCCACGTGATGGAGGCCATCCAGGCGGGCGCCAACGGCTACCTCTCCAAGATGCTGCCGGCCTCCGAGCTTGTCAACGCTTTAAAGACCTTCGCCAACGAGGGCGTGATGATCCCGCAGCCGGTGATGGGGAAGCTGATCCAGGGACTGCGCCAGATGTCCAATACCTCGACGGAGGCCTCGCTCGTGGCGCTGACCAAGACCGAGATCCGCGTGCTCGCCCTGCTGGGGCGCGGCCAATCGAACAAGGAGATCGCCAACCAATTGGCCTGCAGCGTCAAAACGGTCAAGAACCATTTAAACAGCATCTTCCAGAAGCTGGAGGTCGCCAACCGCACCGAGGCCGTCGTCAAGGGAATCGAGATCGGCCTCATCTCCGCCGAGGATTCGGAAGTCGCGAGTTAGCTAAGGCAGCCGGAAGCGCTCCTGGGCCTTTTCGCCGTCCTGCTTCTCGTCTATTTCTTCCGAAGCGGGCTTTGAGAGAAAATCCGACAGCTGCGCGGCGCGGCGAGATTCATACTCCGCCTTTTCAGCGGCCGTTCGGTCGACCTTCCAGATGAGAACCTGATTGCGCGAACCGGCGGCTAGATAAGCGCCATCAGGGCTGTAGGCCAGGCCGTCGTCGACAATCTCATCGGAGGTCAGGAAATATCGCTCGACGCCGGTATTGGCGTCTAGCACCGAAATCCCACGTACCGTTCTTACCGCGATATCCAATCCATTCGGGCTAAAAGCAGCGTTTTGTACGAGCTCGAGGGTCGGCTTTAATGTGTCAATTCTAGTCCACGATTCTATATCCCATAATTCTGTCCAAAGTTGATGATTTTTCTTTGCGGTGAAGCTGATTAGGGCTCGTGATCGAGATGGATTGACGAAGGCATGATTAATTTCCGCGTCTTTAGCGAATTCGGCGAGCTGACGCCCGCCGAAGGGCCAAGGCGACTCCAGATCCCATTGCATGGCCTTTGCGTTCGTGTTTAGTGTGATGAGGGATTTCCCATCCCGGCTAAAAAAAGCCGCCGGAGCGCCGGTTGTTCCTAGGTGGAATCGTTTTATTTCCTTTCCCGACCGCGTTTCGATGATACGTGCCCAACGGACGTAATGGTCGACGGCCGCGAATTGGCTTCCATCCGCGTTGAATGAGATGTGCGGGGTCCGGCCCCGATCGACTCGAACCATTCCGAGGCGCTTGCCGCTGGCGATGTCCCATATCACCGACTTTCCCGGAGGGGACGTCACCAAGGTCTTGCCGTCAGGGCTCAGCGCGGCTTTGAATACTTTTCCGCTTTCTCCTAGAATCCACGCCGTCATGTCCTCCAGCTCGCGCACGACCTTTCCGGAGGCCGCGTCCCATATGAGGGTCAACGCATCTCCAGCCCCAGTCACGATCTTGCTTCCGTCGTTGCTATAGGCTACGGTGAACACGGTATCGGAATGGCCGTTTAATATCCGCACGACCTCTTTTTTGACCGGTTCCTCCATTAAAAATCGGTCGGAGATCGGCTTTCGCCCATCGAAAAGGGCGTCGGTATCGATTTCCGAGGCTATGCCGCCAGAGGCGGCAAAGAACAAAAGGGTTCTGAGCAATAAAAAAGAAAGGCGGTCCATCAGTTTAGTATTAGGGTGAAAAAATGGTCCCGCGAGGGCCCTTCGGTCCAAACTTAGGGCCAAAAGGCCTAATCGGATGTCTTAAAAATATGTGACATTTACAGTAAATATTGCCTAAAGCTCCCGTTTTTAAGGCCTTGAATTTGACACAGGCGGGGGGTATATATAGGAAGATGCTTCGCCCGCCCCGCAATTGCCGTGGACAGGTCGTTATTCCGTCCCTTTTCGTCATTCCTTCCTTATTCCTTTTCGTATTTTTACTCTACGAAACGGCCAAGCTCTCGCGCGAAAAGATCCGCCACCAATTCGCGGTCGACTCGGCCGCCTTCGTGGAAATGACCAACTATGCCGATTTTCTCAACCGCTCGGCCTATGTCAACGGGGCGTTTCCCATGCGCATCTTCGGAGAGGGCTTCTACAGCGGGCCGCATATCGACCGTAAGGACGGGCAAGGGGGCGATACGCTTTATAACATCCTCTTCAAGAATGCCGCCTTCCCCGCCACCGGTCAGGACCCCCAGCAATCGCTCGACACCCGTTCCACTTGGGAAATCCAGTACCATGAATCGCGGGAAAACGGCGGCGCCGGGCGCAATCAGCCCAACCCGGAGATCAATCCCCTCTTCGAGCTGTTCACGGAGCAGGACGCGCAGAACTATTATTTGAGCTGGGAGGACGCCCAGGACATCTACAAGCTTTACGTGCAGGTCTATAGCCTGTTGGGCCAGGTCGAGGGCGCGCAATTATCCGTATTTGAGCGCCTAACCAGGGATCATACTTTTTTCAAGAAATCCTATTGGCTCAATACCGGCGACCGTTTCGAGAACGCCGGAGCCGAGGGGGCCAGCTGGTTCCCCGGGCCCTCGGGGGGAGGGAGGCATACCTTCCGCCCTCAAGTCAAATGCATCGAGGAGATCACGTTCACCGCCAATAAATTGACCGACGATCCCTTCCAGCCCACCAGGCCATTCAAGGGCGGCGACAAGGACGGCAAGCCCATCAAGTTGAGCCAATACGCCACGCCGGAGCTCAGCCGCTACGGCTGCACCGGCCTTTTCCAATTGGCCGTGGTAAGCCCCATGGACCTTCGCGCGATGTATACGCGTAGCGGCAATTCGAGCTGGCCAGGCTACGAGATCATCCAGCATTGGCAGGTGCCGTCGAATTATTTCAAGATAAATTTCGACCGGTCTTGCGACCTGCCGGGCCCCCGGGGCGCCTGCGTGCACGCGACGATCGCGCTGACCAACCAATACGGGGTCAGCGGCTCGGCCGAAGGGGGGAGGGTTTGGCCGCAGCCGACGCCAAAATTCCAAACCCGGCTATTCCCATGAGGGCGTCCCGGGGCCAGGCCACGACGGAGGTCGTTCTCCTGCTGCCCCTTTTCATGTTCTTTCTCTTTGCTTTCGCGAAAATATTTGCGATGCTGGTCTTGGTGCAGAAGATGGAGATCGCCTCCTACTATGCGGCCCGGCGCTGGCAATTGGAGAGCCACCGGAACGTGGTGTTCGAGGGATGGGATTCGAGCACGCTGCGCCAGGATATACAAAACAAGGTGAGCGAATACCTGGGCTACGGCACCCGCAACGCCGCCTATCTGAACCTCGAAGGGCGGCGGGCCGATCTCGACATCCAACGCAAGCAGGTCTGGAACATCGTGACGCTTAAGGTGGTAACTCGGCCGTTTAATACCCCGCTGCTCAAGTCGAGGGGATTCACCTTCCAGGTAGTCAAATACGTGCCGAATCGCGATCGCCCCATCGCCTTCGTGCTGCCCGGAGCGGAGGATAAGAAGGCGGACAAATCCGGCGTAAGCGCAGGGGGCCGAGGTAGCGGTGGGTCGCCTTCACCTTAAATATGCTCTGGGCTAAATTCAAGCTATTCTTCCAACGCTATTGGCTCTGGGTCGCCATCGCGCTGCTCATCACCTTTTCGGTCCTGGTTCCGATCTGGTACCTCGCGGGAATGGAGGAAAGCGTTCGGCGCTACATCGTCGGCATCAATGTCGCCTCGCTTCCCTGGGGGATACTGCAGACCCTGGTCTTCGTCGGTTTCCTCTATATCCTGCAATACGGCGGCGGTTTCGCCCGCTTTAAGAAGGGCCGCATCGACGCCGGCAAGGTCGCGGTCAAATTCTCCGACGTGATTGGGCTTACCGAGGCCAAGCGCGAGGCCTGGGAGGTCGTGCAGCTCATTAAGGACCGCTCGAGCTTAAAGAAGATCGGCGGCAAGATACTGCGCGGCATCCTGATGATGGGCCCTCCCGGCTGCGGCAAGACCATGCTGGCCAAGGCCATCGCCACCGAGGCCGGCATACCCTTCTTGTCGGTCGCCGGCTCCGAGTTCGTCGAGGTGTTCGTGGGGGTCGGCGCCGCGCGGGTGCGCAAGCTATTCAAGCAGGCCCGCCAATACGCCGAGGCTTACGGCGGCTGCATCATCTTCATCGACGAGCTCGAGGTGCTCGGCCGCACGCGCGTGTTCCTCGACGCCTTCGGCGGATCCTCGGAGGGCAATAGCACCTTAAACCAGCTTTTAGTCGAGATGGACGGCATCGTCGACTCCGACGCCCATGTGCTCGTCATCGGCGCCATGAACGCCGCCGAGGACGTGCTCGACCCGGCGCTGCTGCGCCCCGGCCGCTTCGACCGCAAGATCACGATCGGAAGGCCCAACCTCGTAGAGCGGCAGCAGATCTTCGAATACTACGCCAAGAAGATCCAGATCGATCCCTCGGTCGATTTCGGCCGCCTGGCGCGCAAGGCGGTGTACAAGACCCCGGCCGAGATCGAGAACATACTCAAGGAATCGGCGCTGATTGCGACGCGCAATGGCCGCGACTCGGTGACCTATAAGGAAATATCGGAGGCCATCGAGCGCATCGAGCTGGGCGTCGCCCATCGCCTCAACATGACGCCCCGCGAGCGCGAGATGACGGCCTATCACGAGGCGGGCCATCTCGTCGTGCTCTACCTGACGCACCCGACCAACGACGTGTTCAAGGCCTCCATCATCCAGCGCGGCGGCGTGCTCGGAGTGGTCCACTCGATCCCGCGCGAGGAGATGTACTCCTCCGACCGCAATACCTTGCTGGCCCATATCAAGGTCTCCCTGGCCGGCTACGTCGCCGAGCGCTTCCAGTACGGGGTCACCACCGACGGGGTCAGCGCGGACTTCAAGCACGCCATGGAATACGCCCACACGATGGTCTGGCGCTTCGGCATGGGCGGCAACGGCTTCATTGGCGATTTCACCGTGATCCCGAAGGAGCAGCTCTCCGAGACGCTCAAGGACAAGCTCAACGCCGAGACGCAGGGCCTGCTCAAGACCGCGCTGGTCGAGGTGGAGTCGACGCTCAAGGCCGAGTGGCCCATCGTCGAGCGCTTCGCCAACGAGCTGTTGCAGAGAGACGAGCTCGACTACGACGAGATCGCCGCGATCTTCCAGGAATTCGGGAAGCCGCCCAAGTTGATCGCTCCCGAGGCCCCTCCCGCGCTTCCAAGCGCCTCCGTTTCCGGTCTCGGTGTTCCCGTTCCCACCAAGAAACCGCCCTTTGCCTGAAGGCGTCGCTGATTGCTCTAGGGTTGAGGGGCGCGGAAATACTTTTGGATGACCTTGCTCAATACGGCGTAGACGGCCACGGCGGCGATGCCTGAGTAAAAATCGCTGAAGTCCGAGGGGGCCGTCCGTAAGGGCGAGGGGCTAAGCTCGACCATGGCGTTGCCTAAGGCTATCAGAGACAAGGTGGCGTAAAAAATCTTGTTGGCATGTCTCGGGGCAAAACTCGCGGCGAAATGATGAACGATTCCCATGATCCCGAGGCCGTGAAAGAAATTCGAGTGGTGCAACGTGAACCAATTGAGCATTTCGTGAGCCCGCAGAATGTAGGCCACGATATAGACAGGAAGAGCGATCGCCCAAAATCCAGTCCAAGCCACGACCATCTTGTGGTGGAATCTCTGCTCGAGCGGCGATTGCTTGCCGCCATCGGGCTCGAAACGAGGCAGAAAACGGTCGACCTTGCTCCTAAACCTTTGCTCCTTCTCTGTTCGCGAGGGGCTTGCGAAAGACGGAAGGGACGAGTTTACGGTTTCCGCGCTACTTCCCTGGCCCGAATAGAACTCGTTTAAAGTCTCAGACGTATTCTCATCGGAGCTGGCCTGCTCGAGGCGTGCCGATAACTCGGTCAGCGCCGAGCCCACCTTGCTGGGAGGCTTATCCGTGGCCTCGGCATAGACGGGGTTGCTCCACAAAACGCTTGTCAAAAGCAGCCCAAACATCGCTTTGGGCAATCTCCCGATCATGCCGTCAGTTTGCCCCGAGTTATGCGCAAAAACAGGGGCCTGAAGGCCTAGAAGAAGCTAGGACCCTTGGCCCACAGCTGTCCCAAGAAAGTTTTTTCTAGAAGGCAAAATCTAGCTGTAATTTTTGTAAATTGTCGTCGCGAATGCGGCCAAGCCTGCGCTCATTAAGTCCCAAAAGATCGATGAGCG
>JBGFSC010000054.1:0-54589 GCA_041694815.1 Elusimicrobiota bacterium
GAACGGCCGCGCCGAGCGCGGGAATTCTCGCGAGGAACCTCGAACTTCGTCGCGCGAAGCGCGACGAAGTCCGGCGCCGACACTCCGGTCGGCGCCGTGTCCGTTGTTGGTCCGCTGGATGAACGGCCATTTTTACGCGCTTTGGGCGCGTCGGCTCGGCGCCTGCGGCGCCGAGCTCGGAATACTCGCGAGTAACTTGAAGACCAATGTCGATTTGATATAATGCCCGCGCCGATGCGAGTTGTGACGAACTGGTTGCCGATCCTTGCCGCTGGGGTATTGGGCGCATGCGCGAGCCAGGCCGGCCAATCTCAGGCTGATCTAGGCAAGGCCTATTTCGCCGGTTTCGGCTGCGTTAAATGCCATACGGTCGCGGGCTCGGGAGGCCAGTACGGGCCCGATCTGACCTATATCGGCTTCCGCAAGACCCCGCAATGGCTCGACGCTTGGCTCAAGGACCCGCATGGCTGGAAGCAGGATACGGTCATGCCGAACCTCCATTTGAACGATTCCGTCCGGGGCGCGTTGGTGGCCTATCTCGGCACGCTTAAGGGTGAGAGCTACCGCGGCTCGCCGCCCTGGGCGAAGGCGGAGCTCGCGCAGGATTCGGTCAAGCGCGGCGAGGCGATCTTCAACTCCGTCGGCTGCGTGGGCTGCCACGGGAAGGCCGGAGTCGGAGGCTATCCCAACAACAACGTGGCGGGCGGGAAAATCCCCGCGCTGACTTTGGTGGCGGACGGATATTCCAAGGACGAGCTCAAGACCAAGATCAAGAACGGGGTCCCGAAGCCCGACAAGGAAGACCCGCGGGGCCCGGACCCGATGATCCACATGCCGTCCTGGGGGCAGGTGCTCCAGGACTCCGAGATCGACGCCCTGGCCGATTATTTGATCTCGCTCAAGCCGAAGGGCCCGGCTTCGAAAGACGATTTCTAATCGTGCCGCCCCACCGCGGCCGAGGCTCGGCCGAAAACCCGCCTAACCGTTTCGAGCGCATCGAATACGCGCCGGAGCCGGACGCCGCCGAGGACGAGCGCCCCTCGCCGCGGACCCAGTTCTTCCTAGACAGCACGCGCAGCGCGCTGGCCAAGAACGACAGCCCGGATATCCCCTTCACCTACAGCCTCAATCCCTATCGCGGCTGCGAACACGGCTGCATCTATTGCTACGCCCGCCCGACCCACGAATACCTGGGCCTTTCGGCGGGACTCGATTTCGAGACGCGCATCTTCGTGAAGGAAAAGGCCCCCGAGCTTCTGCGGCGCGAACTCTCTTGCGAGCGCTGGCAGCCCCAGACGATCTCGATTTCTGGGGTGACTGATCCCTACCAGCCGATCGAGCGCCGGACCGAGCTGACCCGGCGCTGCCTGGCGGTGCTCGCCGAGTTCCGCAACCCTGCCGCGATCGTCACCAAGAACCGCTTGGTGGCGCGCGACGCGGATATTCTGTCCTCGCTCGCCTCGCATGAGGCCGCGGCGGTGTTTTTGTCGGTCACGACGCTCGACGCCGAGCTGGCCCGGGTCATGGAGCCGCGGGCCTCGGCCCCGGCCTTGCGCCTGAAGGCGATCGAGGCTCTGGCCAAGGCCGGGGTGCCGGTCGGCGTGATGGTCGCGCCCATTATCATCGGCTTAAACGACCATGAGATGCCCTCTATCCTCGCGGCGGCCGCGGCCTCCGGGGCGCGCTTTGCGGGATATGTGCCCGTGCGCCTGCCGTACGGAGTCGCCGAGCTATTCGAGAAATGGCTCCAGAGGCACGAGCCCGCGAAGAAGAAGAAGATACTGAACCAGATTCGCGCGATGCGGGGCGGAAGGCTCAACGACCCGAGGTTCGGGTCGCGCATGGAAGGCCAGGGGATATTCGCCGACCATCTGGCGGCGCTTTTTTCGACCGCCTGCCGCAAGCACGGCTACTCGGAGCGCGGCCCCATGCTTTCCGCAGACGCCTTCAGGCGTCCCACCGACCAGTTATCCCTGTTCTAGGGCCCTTGACGCCCGCATGTTCCGGGGTTAATTTAATGGAAAGCCTATGCCGCATTGGATTCTACTGTCGGCGCTGGTATTTCTCAATGCGGCGGGATTCGCCCGGAGCGAAATCCCCGCCGAGGCCGATCCCTTCAACTACCCGATCGCCGACAGGCCGGGCTCCTCCAGGAGCTGGGTGGCGGGGACCTTGGGAGCGCATTCCGGCTATGATTTCTCGATGCCCTGCGGCACCCCCGTGGCGGCCCTGCGCCGCGGCACCGTGGTGAGGGCGGGCTGGGCGGGCCGCGGAGACCCCACCGGGGTCTTCAGTTTGATCCGCTACGAGGACGGGGTGCACGCGATGTTCGCGCATCTGCGCAAGGTCTTGGCCGGCGCCGGCGCACAGGTGTCGGCGGACACCATCATCGGCCTGAGCGGCAACACGCCGAATCACGCCTGCCACCTCCATCTGGAGCTGCATCAAGGAGACGCCGGCTGGGGGACCTTCGAATCGCTTGTCGACGCCAGTGAGTATTACGCGCGTCCGGAGGCCGGAGCCTACCGTTGCCGATGGCAGTCCCAGAGCGTCTCCCCGACGCTCGCCGTCGGCGAGACGGCCGGGATGTGGGTCCAATTGAAGAATACGGGTCGCGAGGCGTGGGTGCTCGGGGGCCCGTCCGAGGCGAGGCTGGGCGTCGTCGGCGACAGCTTGGAGTTCGCCGACCTCGGCATGGCCGAGGGATGGGCGCTGCCCAATCGGCCGGCGGCACAATACGAAGAGCGGGTGGAGCCGGGCGAAAACGGGACCTTCATCTTTCCGGTAAAGGGCGCTCGGCCCGGCGTATTCCGGCTAGCGTTGAGGCCGGTCATCGACGGCGTGACCTGGATGGACGACGAGGGGATATTTTTTGACATTACTGTCCTCAGGGAGCGCCTTTCTCCATAAAGAGGATATCAGGTAATCCTTAAGCCGCGCCTTCGGCGCCCATGCGGCTGGCGAGGGGGCAAGGCCGCGCAGCAGGCCTCTGCGAAGCTCGAGCGCGATCCGATGATGCGTGATGGAATGCCGCACCGTTTTTATCCGCGGCCCCACCCGCGCCGCGCCTGCGAGCTGCCGGGCCTCCGGCAGGCCCCAGTGTCCCGGCAAAAAGCGCTCCTTGGCCGAGCGCCTCCAGAGCAGCACCTTGCCGTCCTGCTCGATCCAAAGGCTTTTCCAAGACAGGCGAACGGGAGCCTTGCGAGGGCCCATGTTAGGAAGAACATCCTCGAGGCCATCGGCTCTCGCCGCGCAGCGACGAAGGAGGGGGCAATCGCCGCATCGGGGCGACTCGGGCAGGCAGATCAGCGCCCCCAATTCCATCAACGCCTGGTTCCAGTCCCCGGGGCGTTTGGCGTCCAGCAGCATCCGCGCCCTTTCCCAAAGCTCCTTTTGCGCGGAAGGGGATTTGACGTTCCTTTTGAGCCCGAATAGCCGGGAGAATACCCTGGCGACATTGCCGTCGACAACGGGATACGGCTTTCCGAAGGCGATCGACAAAATCGCCCCGGCGGTATAGCGGCCGATGCCCGGCAAGGCCAGGACGGAGTCGAAATCTTCCGGGAAGCGCCCGCCGTGGCGCTCGAGCAGCTCGCGGGCGGCTCGGCGCAGGTTCCGGGCCCGTGAATAATAGCCCAATCCGGCCCAGGCTTTCAGAACCGTTCGCTCGGGCGCGCGGGCCAGGGCCCGGAGGGTCGGGAAGCGCCTGAGGAAGCGATCGTAATACGGCAGCACCGTGCTCACCTGCGTCTGCTGCAGCATGATCTCGGAGATCCAGACGCGGTAAGGCGTCGGCTTTTCGCGCCAGGGCAGGCGGCGCCGGTTCTTATCGTACCAGCGGAGCAGGGCCCGCTGCAGGGTCATGCCCGCGGCAGCAGAAGGCCGATCTTTTCCTTGGCGAACTCGAGCGTGGGTTGCGCGATCTCGCGGGCGCGCTCGGCGCCCAGGGAGAGCTCCCGCCGGATCTGCTCGGGCCCGATCTCGGCGCGCCGCTGGCGCATCGGCTTGAGATAGGCGAGCAGCGCCCGCGCCACAGCGTCCTTGAGGTCGACGTACTTGAGGGTCCCTTCCTTCTGCTCGGCCAGGAGCTGGGTGGCCGTTCGAGGGTCGGTTTCCTCAAGCAGGAGCAGGAGATTGCGTACTCCAGGGGCGATGTCCTCGCCGGCGGAGGTGGCTGTCACGGCCGAGCGTATCTTTTGCCGGATCGAATCCTCGGCCTCGAATACGCCCACGACATGCTTTTCCCCGGCGGACTTCGACATCTTCCTTGAGGGGTCGGCCAACGACATGACCCGCGGCGTGCGGGTGGTCAAGGGCGCCGGCTCGGGGAAGGTCTCGCCGAAGCGCTGGTTGAAGCGGCGGGCGATGCTGCGCGAGAGCTCCAGGTGCTGCAGTTGGTCCTCCCCGACGGGGACATGAGTGGCCTTATAGAGCAGTATGTCGGCCGCCATCAGGGTGGGGTAGGTGAAGAGGGCCGCGCTGACGAATTCCCGCGAGTCGGACTTCTCCTTGAACTGAGTCATCCGGGTCAGGTCGCCGTAGGCCGTCACCGAGGACAGGATCCAGGCGAGCTCGGTGTGCTGCGGCAATTGCGATTGGAGGAAGAGGCGGCCCTCGCCGCCTACACCGCAGGCGAGCAGGTCGGCCGCGAGCTCCAGCGAGCGCGCGGCGAGAGTGGCGTTATCCTGCTCCGCCGTGATGGCGTGGTAGTCGACGATGGAATAGAGGCATTCCGTCTGCGGCTCTTGCTGCAGCGCGGCCCATTGCCGGACAGCCCCGAGATAATTGCCGAGATGCAGCGGGCCCGTCGGCTGTATCCCCGAGAGAATGCGCCGTTTCACGGCGCTGCCGCCAGGGGAGGGTGGTGGATGAATTGGATCAGGTTGCCCTCCGGATCCTCGGCGTAGAAGGAACGGGAGCCGTCTCGATGCGTCTTGGGCTCCTTGGCTAGGGTGACTCCGGCGGCCCTAAGTCGCGCGGCCCAGGCATCCACGTCCTCGGGTTTTCTCAGGCAGAGGCCGAAATGATCCAGGGCCCCGGGCCTTAGTACCTTTTCCTCGCGGTGCAGGGCCAGGTTGTCGGAGCCGAGCGTCAAGTAGACGTTGTCGGCGTCCGGCCTCCATTCGACGCGGTAGCCCAGGAGCCCTACGTAGAAATCCTCGCTTTTCTTGAGGTCCCGCACCCGAATCGCGACGTGCCGGATGCCGAGTGGGACCGGCGCGGTCATGGGCTGACCAAAAGGTTGGCTACGACCTGCTCGACGCCGGGGACTTTGCGGGCGATGCGTGCCATCGCGCGCTTGTCGGCCTCCGAACGGACGATGCCCGAGAGCGTGACGACTCCGACATGCACGTCGATGTCTACGGTCCGCAGGTCCAAGGTCCCGTCGGCCTTGAGGGCGTGGATGAGTCGCGCGCGGATGGCCGGGTCGCTGGTATCCTCGTGCGAGACGGCGCCGGCGCAGGCCGCTAAGATCGCCAGCAACGAGACGGCTAAAAGACGCAACGGCTGCTTCATTGTGGTCAAATCGGAGAGATTGTACAATTTCCCTGGTCCCCTCGCCATGCCGACCCCGATCCTGTTGGCCACCCGCAACGCGCATAAGGCCGCCGAAATAGCGGCGATGGTGAAGGGATTGGACTTCCAGTGGAAATCATTGCGGGACTTTCCTGAAATTGAGGAAGTCGAGGAAGATGGCAGTACCCTGGAGGAAAATGCCGCCAAGAAGGCGCTGCTGCCGGCCCGCGAGTCTGGTCTCTGGGCCATGGCCGACGATACCGGCCTGGAGGTCGATGCGCTTGCCGGCGCTCCCGGAGTCCGCTCGGCACGCTACGCCGGGCCTGGAGCGGATTATGAGGCCAACAACAGCAAGCTTCTGTCGGCGCTCGAGGGGACGCGGGAGAGAAGCGCGCGCTTTCGTTGCGTCATCGCACTAGCTTCGCCCGCGGGCCAAGTGGTCATGGAGCAGGGGTCGATCGAAGGCGTCATTGCGGCGGCTCCCCGCGGCCGTAGTGGCTTCGGCTACGACCCACTTTTTCTGCTCCCCAGTCTCGGCAAGACGCTGGCCGAGCTATCGCCCGAGGAGAAAAACCGCCTGAGCCATCGGGCGCTGGCTTTGGGCCGGATGCGTCCGCATCTGGAACGCCTGGCCGCGGGCGATGAAGGAAAAAACGGGCGCCATTCATCGCAATGCCCGCGCTGCGGGCTGGCCATGGACCCATGGCATTGCCGCGAGCTCTGCCCTGGCTGCGGCTATCAAATCGATTGCAGCGACTGATGATCCACCGCTTGGCGGCCGTATTGATGCTAATGGCATTTAGGTCCCTGTCGGAGGCCAAGGCGACGCCGGAGCCGGGGCAGCAGACGGTTTGGGACCAGATCATGGCCGCGCAGTCGACGCGCGACCTGCGCCGCGGCTACGAGCATATGCACAGGCGCCGCTACGACGCGGCGATTAAGGAGTTCGCTAAGGCCGTCGTCTCCAACCCTAGCGAGCCTCTCGGCCACCTGATGCTCGGCTCCGCTTACTATTGGGCGGGGCAGATTCCCATGGCGGAGGCGGAATTCCGAGAGGCGCTGCGACTCGATCCTAAGAGCGCCCAGGGGCATTTGCTCATGGGGATCGTCCATGCCTGGAGGGGGGAGGGAGAGCCGGCCTATGAGGCGTTCCAGCGGGCCGCCGCGCTAGACCCCGAGCGCGCCGACATCCAGATGAACCTCGGCTCGATGGAGGAGACCTTCGGGCAGTACGCGAAGGCAATGTCCCATTTCCGCAAGGCGGTGCTCCTGGAGCCGCAGAACCCGCTCTACCATTTCCAGATGGGCATGCTCTACCGCCGCCTGGGAAGGGATTCGGACGCGATCGAGTCGCTGCGGCTGGCTTTGAAATATTTCCCTCAATTCGAGGATGCCCTGCTGGAGCTGGGCGCGGCCCTGGAGCGCTCGGGTCAGAACGCCGAGGCGCTGGAGATGTTCGAGAAGGCCGTCAAGCTCAAGGCCCGCGACGCCGTGGCCCGTTTCCGTCTCGGGAGGGCGTATCTCTTGGGCAAGGACCGCAGGCGGGCGCGGGCGGTGTTCGCCGATGCTTTCCACCTCACCCCCGAGGACAATCAAGGAGGATTGGCTCTCTCCGTTTCTTACGGAGGCGCGCCGGCGCCTCCCAAGCCCGGCCGGGACGGGAAGCCGCCGCCGGATTTCCGGACGCAGCAGCCGGAATACCCGCAGAACACGACGGATCCGCTGGAGGTGCTCGCGCGCAATCTCGAGAGAATACCCCTTGACCAAGAAGCCCAGCTGCAAGTGGAGATGGCCTTCGTCCCTAAGCCCAAGCTGACCCGAGCGAAGGTGGACGAGACGCCTTCCTCGCTCAAGAAGGCCTTGGCCGAGGCCGGACGGGCCCGTCCGTCGGCGATGGGCGTCGACAGGCAATTCGTACTCAAGGCTTCCGATGCGGCGGGCCATGACGCCCAGGTCCGCAAGATCGTCAAGGAGCTGCGCGAGCTCATGCGCCAGGCGCCGCCCGACACGGACGTCCGCCTCGGCATGAACCTGCGCTACGTCAAGCCGCAGGAGGGTGCGGCCTCCCGCGCGAATTCCGAGGAACGGCCCAAGGTATCCTATCAGCCGCGGCAGGTCGGCAATGACATGGGCCTCTGGGTGATGGGTACGGGCTGGATGGCATTAGTCGAGGAGGAGCTCCCCGGCCCCGGCGAGAAGCCGCAGCACCCCGACGAGGCCGACTGGTGGGTGTCGACAGGGCTCGGCGAGGCCGCGCTAGGCAATGGGGCCTCCGCGCTCGCCGCCTTCAACCGCGCCATCGAGCTCAACCCCCGCGACGAGCTGGCCTGGCTGGGCCGCGGGGTTGCGATGGTCGAAAGCGGAAGGGAGGAGGAAGCGGTGGCGGCCTATCGCAAGGCCTTGGAGATCAACCCGAAAAGCCGCTCGGCGCGCGACGGGCTCAAATGGCTCATGAGGCCCGCACGATGAGGGCGGCTATGGACGGGATGGTGCGGCGCGTCCATTTCGTCGGCATCGGGGGAGTGGGGATGAGCGCCGTCGCGGAGCTGCTCGTCAATCTGGGCTACCGGGTGTCGGGTTCGGATTTGAAGGCCAGCGAATTGACGCGCCGTCTGGCGTCGGCCGGCGCCAGGATTTTCGCGGGGCACCGCGCCTCCCATGCCGCGGGCGCCGACGTGCTGGTCGTGAGCTCGGCGGTCGGCCGGGACAATCCCGAGCTCGCCTTCGCCCGCCGCCGCAGGATCCCCGTCATCGCGCGCGCCCAGATGCTCGCCGAGCTCGCCCGACTCAAGAAAACCGTCACCGTTTCAGGTTCGCATGGTAAGACCACGACCACCTCGATGGTGTCGATGGCTTTGCGCGGCGCGGGTGCGGACCCGACGATGATCATCGGCGGACAACTCAAGAATATCGGCTCCAACGCGAGGCTGGGCCTGGGCGATTACCTCGTCGCCGAGGCGGATGAGTCGGACGGCTCCTTCCTGCGCCTATCCCCGCTGGTGGCGGTCGTCACCAACGTCGACAATGATCACTTGGATTTCTATAAGACCTTCGAGAACTTAAAGGTAGCCTTCCATTCCCATCTGGAACAGGTGCCGTTCTACGGGGCGGCGGTCTTGTGCGCCGACGATCCTTTCTTAAACGCCGTGGCCGCGCGGGCGGATCGCCGGGTTGTGAGCTACGGGATCCGCTCCCGCGCTGATTGGCAGGCGAGGCATCTGCGCTTGTCGGCCGAAGGCTCCTGCTTCGACTTATTCCATCGGGGGCGCCGCCGGGGACAGGCGCGCTTGAGGGTGGCCGGTAGGCATAACGTACTCAACGCGCTCGCGGCGATAGCTGCCGGCGACTTCCTGGGTTTTCCGCTCAAGGGACTTCTCAAGGGACTTGGGGAATTCGATGGGGTGGGCCGCCGTCTCGAACGCTTGGGCGAGGCCAAGGGGATATCCTTCATCGACGATTACGGGCATCACCCGACGGAAATACGCGCCACGCTGGAGGCGGTCTCCCGGCTCTGGGGAGGCAAGCGGGTGATCGCGCTTTTCCAACCGCATCGCTACAGCCGCACCAAGCTCCTGCAGGAGGAGTTCGGGCCGGCCTTCGAGCGTGCCGATCGCGTGTACGTCACCGATATCTATCCCGCAGGAGAGAAGCCGATCCCCGGAGTCAGTTCCGCCCTGATCCTTCGCTCGCTTGAACGCCGCGGAGTGGACGCGCGGCCATGGACCCGCGCGGTGGACGTCGCGCGCGAGCTCAGGGCCGGGGACGTGGTCGTGACGGTGGGTGCCGGGGACGTCTGGAAGATTGGTGAGGACCTGCTGCGCCGCGTCAAGGACGGGGTCTTGTCCCCTGTTTGATGCGGGCCAAGCTCGACCAGCATTTCCTCGTCGACGAGTCGGCGGCCGATCGCATCGTTTCCGCGGCCGAGATAAAGCCCGGAGAGGACATCGTCGAGATAGGCCCCGGCGAGGGAGTGCTGACCCGGCGGATTTTGGGCTCGGGCGCGCGACTGACGGCGGTGGAGATAGACGAGCGGCTGGCCGCGAAACTCGAGGGCCTCTTCGGCGCCGATCCGAATTTCAATTTGCTTCGCTCCGATTTCCTGAAGCTCGATCCCGCTTCGCTGCCCTCGCCTTGCAAGATCGTCTCCAATCTCCCCTATTCGATGGCGACCTCGATCCTGCAGAGGCTGCTGCCCTGGCATGGTTGGGGCTCGGCCGTATTGATGTTCCAGAAGGAAGTGGCCGAGCGGGTATGCGCGCGTCCGGGAGGGGGCGACTACGGGGTATTGAGTATTTCGGTCGCCCTGTTCGCCGAGGCCGAGCGGCTCTTCGACGTCCCGCCGCGCTCCTTCCGTCCGCCGCCCAAGGTGGACTCCTCCGTCCTTGGGCTCAGGCGGTTGAGCCGCAGCCGCCTGCCGGAAGGGCTTTCCGAGGAATTCTTTTTCAAGGTTGTACGCGCCGCCTTCTCGCAGCGCCGCAAGATGGCGGCCAATTCCTTGGCCGGCGCGCTTCGCCTCGAGCGCGGGCTTTTGGTGTCGGCCATGCGTCAAGCCGGGCTTGATCCCGAGATGCGAGCCGAACGGATATCCTTAGATGGTTTTTTCCGCCTCGTGCAATCGCTTTCACACATCCATCAAGCTTGATTCAAGAGCCCGCTTTATTTTTAAAATAATGATTGTATTATAATCATTATTTTACTTCCGACATCTTTCCTCGATCGTGCGGGATTATTCCTTTAAACTGATGGCATGAAAATACGGCTGCTTGTCGTATTTTTATGGCTGCTGGCGCCGGCTGGAGCCGAAGAAGCCGTCAAGGCTCCCCTGAGCACTTCGGGATTTAACGAGGCAGTATTATCCGAACTTAAATCCGCACTTAAAAAGGAATTAGCGGCATCACTCGCGAGGCATAAGCAGCAGCTTAATCTTGAGGACAACCGAAGTGAATTTACCAAAAATCGTGATCTAATTTTAACGAACAGCTTCACGACGGATCGCGGCCTTGGAGAATACGCCTACCATCCGAACAATGGTTGGGGCAGGGAATTTATCCAGCATTTGTCGAGTCTCAGGGGACCCCAGGTATGGATCGATGTCGGGGCAGGCGAAGCGAATGCCCAAATTGATTATTTATACGACTGTTTGGGTGCTTCTTCTTCTCGTTTCGTTTCTAAAAAGAAGGATCCAGCACGGCTTATCGCGCTTTCGGTAAGGAAACCGGAATATGCGCCTCGTTTGAAGGAGGCATTGTGGAAATGGCCCGATTCGTTTCAATACTTAGAGATGCAAATCGAGATTTTTCCCGATTCCACGCCGATCGCCGATATAATTACTGATTCCTGGGGAGCCGCCGCCTATTCTCCCCGATTAGACCTTATCCTAAAGAAATACGGTCGAATTTTAAAGAAAGGGGGCAGGGTTTACATTTCAGGATTGCAGAGCACGCGAATTTTTAATTCACGTCGCGAGATTGAGCTGGTTGAATGGTTCAATGCGATCCAGGGATTTAAACTATTAAATTACAAAGACGGTTCCTTCCAGTTAGAGAAGATAAGCGACGAAATCGATATCCCTGCATTGGAGATCGTAACTTTTGAAGCGGACAGACCCCCGCGCCGTGGATATCGATGGAGGAAATCGTCCGCATCGGGCATTTGATACAATTTCCAGGTATTCGGTGGAACTTTTTAGGGGGGTCGATCGTACATGAGTGATATGGGGGAAGTCAGAAGCCAGGTACGGCTGGAAAACTATCGTGATAGGGTGTTATTCGAGGCCGGCCACATGGCCGAAAAGGATATCCGCGTCCAAGAGATCGAAATGATCGTCGATACAGGAGCCGTGATGAATCTTATTCCGCGGGATCTGGCCGAAACCCTCGGCTTAAAGACGGTTGACAGCGTGACTGTCCGATTGGCGGACGAGCAGAAAATTACCATGCCCAGAGCCGGCACCTTGACTCTTACGGTCGCCGGTCGGACGATGCACACGGATTGCCTGGTCGGCCCTCCCGGCTGCGAGGCATTGTTGGGGCAGATCGTGCTCGAAGGGCTCGATCTTATCGTGGACCCGCTTCAGCGCTGCGTTATTCCCCGTCCCGAGTTTCCCTTTGGCCTCACCCTTAAGCTTAAGTCCGCTCCCTTACAGCCAGTTTCACTGTAACCACCCACTTGCGTTGCGGCTAATAGGCCCTAGGACCTATTGGTCTTGGACCAAAAGATTTTTTTAGATTAGGCCTTTTGCTCCCTGCGTGCGGACGACAAGTCTGGTAACTACTTTTTATTCAGTACCAAGGGGGTTCTTATGAAGAAAGCGATGTGGAGCCTGTTGGCAGCACTCTCGTTCAGCGTGCCCGTCTACGCGCATGTCCATGACCAGGCCTATGAAGAGGCGCAACTCGCGGTGATTACGGCGGCGGTCAAGAACATGTCGCCTGAACAGAAGAAGATAATGCTAGAACGTGCGCTTCAGTTCCGAGATGAGATCAAGGGCATGACCGTAGAGCAGTTTAAGGAATACCTGCAAACGAAGACGGAGTCTGGAGGTATACCAAACGAACTCTTGGCAATATTGCGTAACGTGAACCATCAGCAACTAGAGGCAGCGCTAGCGGAGATGATGGAAAATACAGAGAGGCTTATTAAAGTCCTCCAAACTAATCGTTAACGGAGTAGATCGAAATGGCAAATGTGTTTTATGCTCTGCTGCTCGGGTCGCTGGCCTTGGAGGCTGCGGCGATGCCAAGCTACGACAAGCCGCATCAGTGTACCCAACCCGAAGCCGATGCGGCTCGAAAAATCATCGATGAATTAAGAAGCGACGGCCGATTGGACCCTCAAATGAAGATCATCGAGTGCATCGCGTACGGGACGGGCGAGTCCGGCCTGACGGCTTCTGTCACGCTAGAGGATGCCGATCGCCCTCCAAGGACGCCGCGCCATTTCCACATACAGGTCGTCCAGATCGAAGACGGCAAATATAAGAGGACCTTGGTCCCCAGATAAACCCCCAGGCTGAAGCGGGCCGGCCGTCCGTCGGCCATACATCGGGTGGGATGTCATATTGGCCAAAGGCAGTCCCGCTTAAAGGTCACAAAATGTTGCCTTTAAGAAAAGTCGTTAAAAGGAGTTGCTCCGTCCCTTCGGCTTCCCCATCGCGGTGCCCGACTGACGCGAACCATCTGCCCTTTAGGCGTTTTGATACAATGCTCGCCACGAATGCGAGCTCCGGGCAAGGTCCTTTTTTTCAGCGAAACTCAGGGCTGGTCGGGCGGCGCCAAGCAGCTCTTAGACCTCGCCCAGGGCCTTAAAGGCTACGGTTGGGGCATGCTCTTGGCATGCCCGGCCGACGGGGAAGCGTACCGGCGGGCGGGCCCGTTGGGCATCGAGACCATCGACATCCATCCCCGCGAGGATTACGACATCATCTCCGCTTTCCGGCTGGCGCACTTAGTTTCGGAGCGCGCCGTCGACATCGTCCACGCCCATCACCCGCGCGCGCACGCCGTGGGCCTGATCGCCTCCTATCTCTGCCGCCGGCCTTTTCGCTTCATCGTCAGCCGCCGAGTCTCCTTCTCCATCAAACGCAACCCCTTCAGCCGTTTCAAATACCGAAGCTCGCGCATCGACCGATTTATCGCGGTCGCCGATTCCATTCGCGAGGGGCTCATCGATGCCGGCGTCGATCCCTCGAAGGTGGTGACGATCCCCAGCGGCGTGGACCTGCAAATTTTCTCTCCCCGGCCGAAGGATGAAATTCTGGCCCGCGAATTGGAGCTGCCCCCAGGGGCTGCCGTCATCGGCGTCATCGCCAATTACGGCTCGTGGAAGGGGCAGGACATCGTGCTCGAAGCGGCCGGGCGTTTGCGAGAGCGGGGCCGAAAGGCCGTGTTTCTCTTCGCCGGGCGCGATACGCAGGACCCGCGGCTCAAGGCGAAGGCCCAGGCTCGCGGGATTCCCGCGGCCGAGCTGCGCTTTCTCGGTTTTCGAGACGATGTGCCCCGCGTCCTTTCCCTGTTGGATGTCAGCGTTAACGCCGCTAGCTCCGGGGAAGGGCTTTCCGGCGCGCTGCGCGAGTCCTTGGCGATGGGTATTCCCGTAGTCGCCAGCGACGCCGGAGGCAACGGCGAGCTCGTGCAGGACGGCGTGACGGGGAGGCTCGTCCCGGCCGGAGACGGCGGGGCCTTGGCCGAGGCCTTAGAGCAAGTATTGGGGAATCTCGGCGCCGCCAGGGCCATGGCGGAGTCGGGGCGCCGCCTCGTCCGCGAAAAGTTTTCGCGCGAGCGGATGTGGGAGAAAACCGATGGGCTATACCGGGCTTTGTTGAGCCCGGGTTCCGCCCAGCGACCGAAGAGCCTCGCTTAAGGCGCGGAAGGCCGCCTCGACCGGTATGTCCCGGCAGGAATGCCAGGAGCTCGACACGACGGAGAAATGAGGGCCTTCCCGCGGCATCCAGACCGTCTTGGTGTAGCCGCTCAAAAAACTGAAGGTCGGAGCGCCGACCGCCGCGGCCAGATGGGCCGTCCCGGTCGCATTGACGACGAGCAGGTCGAGCAGGGACAATAGCGCCGCCGTCTGCGCCACGGGTAGGGGGGGCAGGACGGGAACGGGGCGCTTGAGCCTTGCGACCAAATCCTTGACCTCATTCTCCTCTCCCGGCCCGGCCATGTAGAGGAGGTTCAGACCGGCGTCGGCCAAACGATCGCTCAGCTCGACGAATTTTTCCTCGGGCCAGCGATTGTCGAATTTCTTGAAATTGCCGGGATGGACGGCGATAATGCCGCCCGGGGGCAGGCCCAGGGAGTCGAGTCGCCGCCGCGCCTCCTGGAGCGCCGCGGGCGGGATGCGCAGGCCGGTCTTGGGCTCGTAGGGGGCGTCTAGGGCGCGCGCCAGGCGGGCGTAGCGGTCGAGCATGTGCTCGGCCTCGGCGGCCGGCTCCAAGAGGCGGGTATAGATGCAGGAGGCGCGTCCCTTGTCGAAGGCTAGCTTCACGGCGGAGCGAGCCAGCCAGGCCAGTGCGGCGGAGCTCCGGGAAAAGGAGGTGTTGAGGTCGATGAGGAGATCCCAGGGCCCACGGACGCGCAGCAGCAGGCGGAGATTTTCCGCCAAACGATGCGCCGGGCGCAGCACGAGCACTTCGTCGACATCGGGGCAGAGGGCGGCGATCTCCTCGCCCTTCTCTCCTACGACCAGCGCGATGCGCGCCTGGGGGAAGCGGCGGCGGATGGAGGCGAGCGCCGCAGTCGAGACGATGAAATCCCCCAGACGGCCGATCCACAGCAGCGCGATGCGGCGCGCCTCGTTGAGCTTGGAGCGGTCCATTCGAGACATGGTACCAAAAGAACGCTATAATGGTGGGGTCAAGGAGGCGTCATGATCAGCACAACGGATTTTCACGAGGGCCTCATCTACGAGGACAACGGGCAGATCGTGGAGCTCATCAAGTACCAGCACCACCGCATGTCCCAGTCCAAGGCGGTGGTCCGCGCCAAGATCCGCAACCTGGAAACGGGGGCCGTGCTGGAGAAGTCCTATCCCAGCGGCGAGAAGTTCCGCGGTATCGAGGTGCGCAAGCGGGAAAAGACCTACCTCTACACCGAAGGCGACAAATGCGTATTCATGGACAACGAGAATTACGAGCAGGTGGCCTTCCCCAAGTCGAAACTCGGCGACCAGGTGCAATTTTTGACCGAGAATATGGAGGTGCTCGGTGTCTACGTCGACGACAAACTCTTCGCCATCGACCTGCCTCCCTGGGTCATCCTGACGGTCACCTCCACCGTGCCGGGGATCAAGGGGGACTCGGTCAGCAACATGGTCAAGCCGGCGACGCTGGAGACCGGCATCGAGATCAATGTCCCGCTGTTCATTAAGGAAGGGGAAAAGATCAAGGTGGATACGCGCACAGCGGAATATGTTGAACGGGCGTAGAAGGGCGAGCCCCCTCGGCTACTCGCCTCCCCGTGGGGGAGGCGAGTGATTAAGGCGGTCATCTTCGACATCGACAACACGCTGACCGATTTCATGCGCATGAAGCGCGCGGCGGTGGATTCCGCCGTGGAGGCCATGATCGACGCCGGCCTGCGGGTCGAGAAGAAGGAAATGGTCGACAAGATTTTCGAGGTCTACTGGAAGGAGGGCGTCGAGGACCAGAAGATATTCGACAAGGTGCTCACCAAGGAGTTCGGGAAGGTCGACTACAAGGTCCTGGCCGCCGGCATCATTGGCTACCGGAGGGCCAAGGAAGGCACGATGACGCTCTACCCGCACGTGACGATGACCTTAATCGAGCTTATGCAGCGTGGCATACGCCGCGCGGTGATCTCGGACGCTCCCAAACTTGCCGTCTGGCTGCGCATCGTGGGGCTGGGCCTGCACCACTATTTCGACCCGATCCTGACCTCCGAGGATGTGGGGGCGCTTAAGCCCTCTCCGGAGCCCTTCCGCAGGGCCCTGGAGTTGCTCGGGACCAGGCCGGAGGAAACGCTGATGGTGGGCGACTGGGCCGAACGCGACATTGCCGGGGCCAAGAAGGTGGGCATCCGGACGGCGTGGGCTAAGTACGGCGACACCTTCGATACGAAAGAATCCGGAGCCGACTACGAGCTCTCCGACGTATGGGATCTGGTCAAGATCGTCGAGGAAGCGAACCAGGAGGCGCGCCGATGAAATATGCCTTCGCTCTAATCTTCGCCTTCGCCGCCAATGCCTCCGCTCGGCGCGTCGAAAAACTGCCGTCTCCGGCCGGCGGCGGCCGTTCGATGGAGGTGATCGCCGAGGAGGCATTCGTACGCTTCGATCCCGCGCTGCCCTCCGGAGCGCGCGTCGCCAGGCTCGAGGCCGTTGGGGCGAAGCTCCTGCGCGAGTACGGCGACGGCAGTGTGCACGTGGCGCTTCCCTCGGGCATGTCGGTCCCCGCGGGACTTGCCGCCTTGCGGGCGGTCCCGGGGGTGCTTGCCTCCTCCCCGAATCATGCCTACCGCGCGCTCAAGCAGCCCAACGATCCCTCCCTCGGCAGCCAGTACCATTTCACGATGATCGACGCCTTCGCCGCTTGGGAATACGAGACCGGCTCCTCGAGCCGTGTCACCGTCGCCGTCATCGACACGGGAATGGACCCGACCCATCCCGATTTGACGGCGAAATTCATCGCCCAGCACCAAAACTGTTCGACGGGCGCTTGCGCGCCCGAGGGAGGGACCGGAACGCTGCCGGTATCGGCCTGCCAACACGGCACCAACGTGGCCGGGGTTGCCGCGGCCTCCAGCAACAACGGTATCGGCATTGCGGGGATCTCCTGGGGCGCGCAGCTGGTTTCCTTGCGCGTATTCACCACGACCGGCTGCAACCCGGATTGCAGCGATGTCTCGCAGGCCCAGCAGTGCCTCACCTCCGACGACGCGCTCAAAGCCGCTCTCGATTACGCCGCCAATACGCTGCAGAATTCAGCGCTGGCGGGACGCGTCATCGTTAACCTAAGCGTGGGGGCCGGCGGCACCCCCTGCCCAACTGGGGTTCCGAGCGGGGTCAACGTGCAAGCCTCGGTGACGAACGCGGTCAACAAGGGGGTTGTCGTAGTCGCCGCGGCCGGAAACGACGGCAGCTCCGTCAACGCGCCTGGCAATTGCACCGGGGTCATCCCCGTGGGCGCGACGGACGCGAGCAATAATTTGGCGGCCTTCTCCTCGCGCGGGGCGGAGCTCGCCTCCAACGGCTTGGTCGCGCCCGGGGTGTCACTGTTCACCACGAATGCGGGCGGGGGGTACACGACGGCTTCCGGCACCTCGTTTTCCTCTCCCCTCGTAGCGGGCTTGGCCGCCTTGATCGTCTCGGCGCAGCCAGGCAAGACCCCCGCGGAGGTCCAGAGCATACTGAGGGGATCTGCCAACAACATCGGCTTGGCCTCGAACCTGCAAGGCGCGGGGCGCGCGAACGCCTACAACGCCATGCGCCTGGCGCAGACCGGCGCCTTGGCCTTCGACGGGATGAAGAAGCCGATCGCCTTCCCGAACCCCTTCCGGGTGTCGTCGGATATCCGTGTCTCCTTCGCCGTCCCGCCTAACCTGCAGGGCTCCAACGCGACGATCAAGATATTCACCTTGACGGGATCGCTGGTCCGCACGCTCAAGGGTCTCACCTGGGACGGCAAGAACGAGAGCGGCAACCCGGTGGCGACAGGCACCTACGTCTTCCTGGTCTCTTCCGACGCCGGCAACGCCACGGGAAGGGTCGCCGTGATTCGTTGAAGGAAAAGAGAATTTTTGATAGCGTTTAACAGGACAAAGCGGAAAGCGGTGGCCGCGAGCGTCGAGCGGGCGGATTCCGCGTTCTCGCGGGCGCGGGGGCTGCTTGGAAGGGAGGGCCTCGGCCCCGGTGAAGGGCTGTGGATCGAGCCTTGCGCCATGATCCATACCTTCTTCATGCGCTTTGCGATCGACGCGGTATTTTTGGACGGCGGTTTGCGCGCCGTCCGCGTTCTGCGGGGCATGGCCCCCTGGAGGGTCTCGCCATGGGTCCGGGGTGCTAGCAGCGTCCTGGAGCTGGCCGCGGGAAGTTCGCAGCAGACGGTGGAGCCGGGCGATCAGCTGGAAATAAAGTGAGCGAAGAAAAGAACTTCACGACCAGCTCGGGCATCGAAATGCAGCGTTTTTACGGGCCCTCGGCCCCGGAAGGCGGCCGCATCGAGACGGCCGACGCCGCTTTCGAGTCCTCCCGTTTGGGCAGTGCCGGCCAGCCACCGTTTACCCGCGGCATCCAGAAAACGATGTACCGCGGCCGGCTTTGGACGATGCGCCAATACGCCGGCTTCGGCACCGCCTCCGAGACCAACGAACGCTTCCGCTGGCTGCTTTCCCAGGGACAGACGGGCCTCTCCACCGCTTTCGACCTGCCGACGCAGATGGGACTCGACGCCGACCACCCGCGGGCCAAGGGCGAGGTCGGGCGCGTGGGGGTGCATGTCGGCACGCTCGACGATATGGAAGAGCTCTTCCGCGAGATCCCCCAGGAGAAGGTCTCCACCTCCTTGACGATCAATGCGACCGCCCCCGTGCTCCTGGCGTTCTACGTGGCGCTGGCCCGCAAGCGCGGGGTGGGCCCCGAGACACTACGCGGCACACTGCAAAACGACATCCTCAAGGAATACATCGCGCGGGGGACCTATATCTTCCCGCCGGCGGCGAGCCTGCGCCTGGCCGCCGATACGATCGAATACGCGGTGAGGCATATGCCCCTCTGGCACCCGATTTCCATCTCCGGCTACCACATCCGCGAGGCGGGCGCCAACGCCGTCCAAGAGCTCGCCTTCACCTTCGCCAACGCGGAAGTCTACGTCCAGACCCTCATGGACCGCGGCCTGGGTGTCGACGAGTTCGGGCCGAGGCTCGCTTTCTTCTTCGGCTGTCATAATCACTTCCTGGAGGAGATCGCCAAGTTCCGCGCGGCCAGGAGGATATGGTACCGGCTGATGAAGGAAGGCTACGGCGCCAAGGACCCCAAGACCCTCTCGCTGCGCTTCCATGTGCAGACCTGCGGTTCGACCCTGACGGGGCGGCAGCCGGCCAACAACGTGGTCCGCGTCGCCCTGCAGGCGATGGCCGCCGTGCTGGGGGGGACCCAATCGCTGCACACCAACGCCTATGACGAGGCCCTGGCCCTTCCATCGGAGGAGGCCGCTCAGGTCGCCCTGCGGACCCAGCAGATACTGGCCTACGAGACGGGAGTCGTCGATAGCGTCGATCCCCTGGCCGGCTCCTACGCCGTGGAGGCTTTGACCGACGAGATCGAAAAACGCGTCCTCGAGCTGATGGGGAAGATCCGGGAGCGCGGCGGCATGCTTCGGGCCATAGATAGCGGCTTTCCGCAGACGGAGATACAAGAGTCGGCGTACCGCTACCAAAAGGAAGTCGAATCGGGCTCGCGCAAGGTGGTGGGGGTCAATTGCTACACGCACGAGGAGAAATCGCGGCGGAGGAACCTGCTCAAGGTCTCGCCGTCATTAGAGGCCAAGCAGGCCAAGAGGCTCAAGTCCTTCCGCAAGCACCGCGACGACGCCCGCTGCCGACGCTCCCTCGCGGAGCTGGGCCGCGCGGCGGGCTCCGCCTCGGAGAACTGCTTCGAGCGAATCCTCGACGCCGTCTGCGGCCAAGCCACCTTGGGTGAGATCTGCCAATCCCTCAAGGGAGCCTTCGGAGAATACAATGCCGCCGCCTAAAGGCCTTCAGCGCCGCAAGACGGTACTCGAGGTGCTCGCGGAGCGCGGCCTGCTAACCGCCGAGCAGCTCAAGGCCGCCGACGACGACGCAAAGAAAAATGGCCGTTCGGTCCAGCAATCGATCATCGAGCTGGGCTTCATGACCAAGCCGCCGTTGCTTAAGGCCTTGTCGGAGGAATGGCGGGTCAAGGCCGTCGACCTGAGCCAGATGGACATCGATAAGGACATCGTGTCCATCATTCCGGAGGCCGTCGCGCGGCGCCATTTCGCCGTGCCCTTCGCCAAGGAGGAATCAGTTCTCTTCATCGCCATGGCGGACCCCCGTGATTTCTTCGTCTCCGAGGACATACACCTGCGCACGGGCCTCGAGGTGCAGGCATACCTGGCGATGCCGATGGACGTTGTCAACGCCCTGGATATGGCCTACGGCAAGGGGACCGGGGCGGCGGTCAGCAAGCTGGTGGAGGCCATCCAGAGAAAGCCCGAGGACGGCCTGCCCCCGGACCAGGCCGGCATGGAGCTGGCCAAGGACCAGCCCAAGACCGACATTGCCGAGGTCGACGCCACGGCCCCCGAAGTCGAGAAATTCGTCAATGCCATCATCCTCTCGGCCCTGACGATGAAGGCCTCCGACATCCACATCGAGCCGCAGGAGGATGCCACGGGCAAGGATTCCAAGATCCTGCTGCGCTACCGCGTCGACGGCATGCTGCGTCCCGGGCAGTTCACGGTCCCTTGGGCCTACCGCTCCGCGGTGATCGCGAAAATCAAGATCATGACGAACTCGATGAACATCACCGAGCGGCGCATCCCGCAATCGGGCCGCATACAGCTGTTGGCCGGCGGCAACCCGGTGGAGTTCCGCGTCGAGATGGTGCCTACGGCCTACGGTGAATCGTGCGTCATGCGTATCCTCGACCGAAAATCGGTGCAGGTCGACATCAATAAGATGGGCTTTCTGCCTGACACCTTGGATAAATTCCTGGGAATGCTCAAGGGCATCGGGGGCAAGAAGAACTTCGGGCTGATCCTCATCTGCGGCCCGACGGGTTCCGGAAAATCCACGACCCTCTACGCAGCGCTCAACCACGTCAACCGGCCCGACATCAAGATCCTGACCGCGGAGAATCCTGTCGAATACAACCTCGACGGCATCATCCAGGTGCCGGTCAACCCGGACTTAAAGCTCGGCGGCGACAAGGTGTTCAATTTCGCCTCGGCCCTGCGCTCCTTCCTGCGCTTGGACCCCGACGTGATCATGGTCGGCGAGATCCGCGATGAGGAAACCGCGCATATCGCCATGGAGGCCGCCATGACCGGCCACCTGGTCTTCTCCACCATCCACACCAACGACGCGCCTTCGGCCATCAGCCGCTTGACGGACATGGGGCTTCCCGCCTTCATGGTGGCCACGACGATGAAGGCCGTCATGGCCCAACGCCTGAGCCGAAGGCTTTGCCCGGACTGCAAGAAGCCCCACGACCCGACCCCCGAGGAGATCGAGGTGTTCAAGGCCAACAAGGTCGACCTCCCGGCGGGAACCAAGATCTACAAGGGGGAGGGCTGCGATTCCTGCAAGGGAGCCGGCTACAAGGGACGCGTCGGCATGCACGAGCTCATGGTCCTGACGGACTCCTTGAGGGCCTACTGCCTCAAGGATGTCGCCGCCGATAACGTGCGCAATGTCGCCGTGAAGGAAGGAATGCGCCTCATCGTGCAGGACGGCCTGGAAAAGGTGAAGATGGGCATGACCACCGTGCGCGAAGTGCTGGGCGGCACGGAGGGCTGATGGCGGCCGAAAAAATTTCCGGCGACGGCGTCGGCGAGACGGCGGCCCTCGATCTTTTCTCCATCGCGGGTTCCCTTAATTCCACGTTGGACTTGGACTTTCTCTTGCAAAAGATCGGCCTGGCGGCCGAGCGGTTACTGGATTCGGAAGCCAGCTCGATCATGCTCGTGACCGAGGACAAGAAAAGCCTGTACTTCCGCGTCGCCTCGGGCTCCTCCGGCTCGGCGTTGAAGACGATGACGCTTCCCATCGGCAAGGGCATCGCCGGGTGGGTAGCCCAGACGAGGAAGCCCGAGCTCGTCAACGACACGCGCTCCGATCCCCGCTTCGCCGGGCAATTCGATAAGGCCTCCGGCTTCATCACGCGGTCGCTTCTGTGCGTTCCCATGCTTTTCCGCGGGGAACTCGTCGGCGTGGCCGAGGTGCTCAACAAGCGCACGGGCCCCTACACCCAGGAGCATATCGGGCTGCTCTCGAGCCTCGCCAACCTCGCCTCCGTCGCGATCACCAACACCAAGCTCATCCAGGACCAAAAAAACTTCTTCTCGCACATACTCGAGCTCTTGACGGGAGTCATCGAGACGGCCAAGCCGCGCATGGAGGACCATCCCCCGCGCGCGGCGAGGCTGGCGTGTTCAATAGGCAAGGTGCTGGAGGTCGATGACTACGATTACCGCATGCTTTACTACGCCGGCATCCTGCACGATATCGGCTACGTGGCTTTCCGCAATCCGCGCGTGCTCGCGGGGCTCGGGCTGGCCAGCGCCGCCGAGGAGCATCACCCGGCCCTGTCCGCGAAAATGCTCGAGGGGATCACCATGCTCGAGGGCGCGATTCCCTTTATCCGCCACCATCATGAATATTTCGACGGCTCGGGCTTCCCGGGCAAGCTCAAGGGGGATGCGATCCCGCTCGGCGCGCGCATCCTCTGCCTGGTCGAGAGCCTCGAGGAGATCCGCATGATGGGCCTGCGGGGCCCGGAACTGATATCCAGGGCCGTCGAGGAGGCCAAGGCGGGTTCCGGAACGCGCTTCGACCCGCGCGTCGTGGAGGCGGCGGTGCAGGTGCTCGAGGCGGGGGACGGCAATTGGTGAAGACGGTACGGGTCCTCATCGCCAAGCCGGGCTTAGACGGGCACGATCGCGGCGCCAAGGTCATCGTGCGCGCGCTGCGGGACGCCGGTTTCGAGGTCATCTATACGGGGATTCGGCAGACGCCCGAGATGATCGCGCAGGCCGCCGTCCAGGAGGATGTCGACGCCGTCGGCCTTTCGCTTTTGTCCGGGGCGCACATGACGCTGTTCCCGAAGGTCGTTGAGATGCTGCGGGCCAAGGGTCTCAAGGACGTGCTCGTTTTCGGCGGGGGCATCATCCCCAACGAGGATATCCCGGCGCTCAAGAAGAAGGGCGTCGATGAAATCTTTGGCCCCGGGACGCCGACCTCCGATATCGCGGACTATTTAAGGAAACGTTTTGAAGGCCAGCAAGGGAAATAACGGCTTGGCGTCGCGCGTGGTCGCTGGAGATCAGGCGGCCGCCGGCCGCGCGTTGAGCGTCGTGGTCAACGAATCCGAGGGCTTCGAGGCCCTGGGCCGCAGCTTCTTCGCCTATTCGGGCCGCGCGCACAAGATCGGCGTTTGCGGGCCGCCCGGCTGCGGCAAGTCCACCCTCATCAACCGTTTGCTCGCCCAGTTCCGCAAGGCCGGCGAGAAGGTGGGCGTGCTGGCCGTCGACCCCACCAGCCCCTGGACGGGCGGCGCCTTCCTGGGGGACCGCCTTCGAGTCCAGGAGCACGCGATGGATCCAGGCGTTTTCTTCCGCAGCCTCGGGTCCCGAGGGACCGTGGGCGGACTGACCGCGACCATCTTCGGCGCCATCCACGTGCTGGAGGCCTACGGCTGCCAGCGGATACTGCTTGAGACGGTAGGCACGGGGCAGGACGAGGTCGAAATTTCCCACGTCGCCGACACGGTACTCTACTTGACGGCGCCCTCCTTGGGCGACGAAATACAGGCAATGAAAGCGGGAGCCATGGAGGCCGCGGACATCGTGGTGCTCAATAAGGCCGATCTGGCGGGCAAGGACAGGGCCTTGGCGGCCCTCCGCGAGGCCTTCAGCCTGGCCGAAAGGGAAAGCGCCGGCTGGAAGATGCGCATCGCCGCGACTTCGGCAGCCTCGGGGGAGGGAATCGAGGAGCTGCTTCGCTTGATCGCGGAGCACCGCGCCTATTTGTCCGACTCGGAGGAGGGCAGGCGTCGGGCCAAGGACCAGCTCCGTATGGAGCTATTCTGGCTCGTATCGCGGCGCCTGCATCAGAATATCCTAAGCCAGGTCTCGGACCGCGATCTGGAGGCGATGCTGGAGAAGACCTCCGATCCGTGGACCTTGGGCGAGCAATTGGTGTCGGGGGGCCGGGGTCTCGACCATGTGGGGGTGGCGGTCTCCAGCATCCGATCGGCGCTTCCCTTCTATCAGGACCAATTGGGCCTTCGCCTGACGCACGAAGAGACCGTCGTGGCCCAGGGCGTGCGCGTCGCCTTCCTCGCCCCGCCGTCCGCCTTGCCGGGTGCCTGCCAGGTCGAATTGCTCGAGCCTCTCGCCGAGGGGGCGGTGTCGCGCTTCATCGATAAGCGCGGCCCCGGCCTTCACCATATCGCCTTCCATTCCTCCGACATCCGCTCCGACATGCGCCGCTTGCGCGAGGCGGGAAGCCCTCCGATCGAATCCGAGCCCCGCCCCGGCTCGCGCGGCCATCGGGTGTGCTTCCTGCACCCTAAGTCCGCTCACGGAGTTCTCGTGGAGCTCGTGGCCCATGCCTAAGGCCAAAAAGGAGAAAGCGCCGGCTCCCTCGAAAACGACGGAGCTTTTAGAGCGCGTCGCCAGGGCCCGGGCGGGCGGAGGCCCGCAGCGCGTCGCCGTCCAGAAGGCCCAAGGCAAGCTGACGGCGCGCGAGCGCATCGACCTGCTGCTCGACGATGACAGCTTCGAGGAGCTAGGCCTGCTCGTCGAGAAGCGCTCCAAGGAGTTCGGTCTGGGCGAGCGCTACCTCGCCGCCGACGGGGTAGTCACCGGAACGGGACGCATCAACGGCCGCAGCGTCTGCGTCTTCTCGCAGGACTTCACCGTGATGGGAGGGTCGCTCGGCCTCGCCCATGCCAAGAAGATATGCAATGTCTTGGATCTGGCCGTGGAGAGCGGCGTCCCCGTGATCGGCCTTTGCGATTCGGGAGGGGCACGCATACAGGAGGGGGTCGAGTCCCTCGGCGGCTACGCGGAGATCTTCTACCGGAACGTGCAGGCCTCGGGCCGGATTCCCCAGATCTCGGCCATATTGGGCCCCTGCGCCGGCGGGGCGGTCTATTCGCCGGCCATCACCGATTTCGTGTTCATGGTGGAGGGCACTAGCCACATGTTCATCACGGGGCCCGAGGTGGTCAAGGCCGCCACGGGCGAGCTCACCAATTTCGAGGATTTGGGCGGCGCGCGCACGCACGCCTTGCGCTCCGGGGTCTGCCATTTCACCGCCGGCTCCGAGCAGGACTGCTTCCGGCAGATCCGCGAGCTGATGGAATACCTCCCGCAGAACTGCTTCGACTCGCCCAAGCCGGGGATTTCCGACGACGATCCAGGGCGCGAAAGCGCCCTTTTGGGCAAGATCGCGGAGATGGACGCCAAGAAGCCCTATTCGATCCACGACGTGATCTGGGAGCTCGCCGACCACCATTCCTTCTTCGAGGTGCATCGCCATTTTGCCCCGAACATCGTCGTCGGCTTTATCCGGCTCGCTGGCCAGCCGGTGGGCGTGGTGGCGAACAACCCGCGGCATCTCTCCGGCGCCTTGGACATCTCGGCCTCCGAGAAGGGGGCGCGTTTCGTCCGCTTTTGCGACGCGTTCAACATACCGCTTTTGACCTTGGTCGACGTGCCCGGGTATTGGCCCGGGGTGGAGCAGGAGCACGGCGGGATCATCCGCAAGGGAGCCAAACTCCTCTACGCCTACAGCGAGGCCACGGTACCCAAGGTCACCGTCGTCCTACGCAAGGCGTACGGGGGAGCTTACGACGTGATGAGCTCCAAGCATATCCGCGGCGACATGAATTTCGCCTGGCCCTGCGCCGAGATCGCCGTCATGGGACCGCAGGGCGCCGTCGACATCCTTTTCGGCAAGGAGATCCGCAAGGCGGCCGACCCGGCCAAGCGCCGGGCCGAGCTTATCGAGGAGTATACCAGGAATTTCGCCAATCCCTATCTCGCCGCCCAAAGGGGATACATCGACGAGGTGATTCCGGCCGCCCGGACACGCCCGAAGCTAATCACGGCGTTCGGGTTCCTGAAGAACAAGCGGGTGGACTCGCCGAAGAAAAAGCACGGGAATATACCCTTATGAAGGGAGGGTTTATGGCACGCAAGAAAGTGACGGTGATCGGGGCCGGGTTCGTGGGCTCCACCCTGGCCCAGCGCCTGGCGGAGATGGAGTTGGCAGACATCGTGCTCGTCGATATCCCGCAGACGGAGGGAATGCCGGCCGGCAAGGCCTTGGACATCCTCGAGGCGGCGCCGATTTACGGCTACGACAGCGTCGTTACGGGCACGACCTCCTATGAGCCGACCTCCAATTCCGACGTGGTGGTGATCACGGCCGGGATTCCCCGCAAGCCCGGCATGAGCCGCGACGACCTGCTCAACACCAACGCCGGGATAGTCAAGAACGTGACCGAATCCGTGGTCCGTTATTCTCCCAACGCGATCTTGATCGTGGTCTCCAACCCCTTGGACGCCATGTGCCTGGTCGCCCTGAGGACCTCGAAGTTCCCAAAGCATCGTGTGCTCGGCATGGCCGGCGTGCTCGACTCGGCCCGCATGAGGACTTTCATCGCCGAGGCCTTGAACGTCTCGGCGGAGAACGTGCATGCGATGGTGCTGGGGGGGCACGGCGACACCATGGTTCCCCTGCCCCGTTTTTCGACCGTCGCTGGCATCCCCATCACCGAGCTATTGCCGAAGGAGAAGATCGCCGCGATCAACCAGCGCACGCGCGACGGCGGGGCCGAGATCGTCAAGCTGCTCAAGACCGGCTCGGCGTATTACGCCCCCTCGGCTTCGGCCGCCGAGATGGTGGAGGCCATTCTCAAGGACAAGAACAAGATACTGCCCTGCGCGGTGTACCTAGAGGGGGAATACGGCATCGACGGGGTGTTCGTGGGGGTGCCGGCGAAGCTGGGGAGCCGCGGGCTCGTCGAGGTGGTGCAGCTCAACCTCGCCGTCGAAGAGCGCATCGAGCTGCAAAAATCCGCCTCCGCCGTCCGCGAGCTCTCCGCCGCCCTCAAATAATGCTGTTGGCCTTGGACGTTGGAAACACCAACATCACCGTCGGCGCCTTCGAGGGCTCAAGGCTCCTTCGCCTGTGGCGCCTGGCCACCGACGTCAAGAAGACGGCCGACGAGTATGGGAGCTTGCTGGCCTCCTTGACCCTCCATGCGGGCGGCGGCGCGGTGACGGAGGCCGTCTTCGGCAGCGTCGTCGACGCCGTCAATCCGGCGCTGCGCGCCGCGATCAAAAAGTACCTGGCGGTCGAGCCCTTGGCCATCGCCTCCGCCGTGTCGCTCCCCCTCAAGCTGCGCGTCGACCATCCGGAGGAGGTGGGCGTCGACCGCGCGCTTAACGCGCTGGCCGCCGTGGAATCGGCGGGCGCGCCCTGCATCGTCATCGATTTCGGCACGGCCACCACCTTCGACTGCGTTTCGGCTCGGGGGGAATACATCGGCGGCGCCATTTTAATCGGCCCAAAGCTGGCCTCGGCCGCGCTGGCCCTCTATACGGCGAAGCTTCCGGAAGTCGAGCTGGCCCGGCCCGCCCGAGTGATAGGTAAAAACACCGTTTCCTGCATTCAAGCCGGGCTTTATCATGGGTATTTGGGCATGCTGCAGCGCGTGCTGGAGCTAACGCTCAAGGAGATGCGGGCCACCTCGAAAAAGCGCATACGCATTATCGCCACCGGGGGATTGGCCGGGCTGTTTTATAAGGAACTCAAAGGCGTTGATTCTTACATCCCGGAATTGACGCTTCAGGGATTGCGCTTGGCGCATGAGGCTTTATCGGTTAGGGCATGATCAAATTGTGCATGAGGGGGATAAGTCTGTGGATAACTTAGCCCATTTATATAAAAAGTGCTTAAAATTTATATATTTTATTGTTATTTTAGCTGTTCCGCCCCGGTCTTTTGCGGGTGGAGATCAATTTGGCCTTTTTAAGCAATACGTTACGCAAGCCTCTTTAAAGCCGTTCACACGCGATTTGGGCGGAATACTCGGCTCGGCCGCCTTCCATAACGGACGCAGCCTGGGCTTCTCCGGCTTCGACATAGGGGTCCACGGCGGCATCCAGCTGCGGCCCGAGCGGGGCAACGAGATACTGCGCCGCTCGGGGGTGGGGGCCTTCGGCCTGCCCTGGGTGCAGGCCGAGATCGGCATGCCCTTTCGTTTCGACGGGCTTATCCGCGGCATCAGCTTCCAGGGCCTGACCATCGCCGGTGGGGGGCTGCGCTACGGGCTTCTCAAGGTATCCGACCGGCCGTTGACCCCGCAATTGCTGCTCTCCACCGTGGCGCACTCCGTAGCCCACAAGGATTTCTCCGCCAGTCATATCGGGGCCAGCCTGGTCGCCTCCGTGGGCGTCCCGATGGCGACGCCCTATATCGGATTGGGCCTCGACCGCACCCGCGTGGTCGTGCGGGCCGCCGACACCGACCCTTCCCTGGTGGGCGCGGTCACCTCCACCTTGGAGTCCCATTTTACCGCCGGCGTGTCCGTTCGTCCTTATCCCTTCGTCTATGTGCAAGGGGCCTTCACCCTGGCCCATGGACAACCGGGTTTCGATACGGGGTTCGGTATTCGTTTTTAAGCGGCCGTAAAGAGCGGCTTTTACACGCCTTAAGCGCGCGACCTACAAAAAGAGACCTGATTCTAAGCCTTAGCCCGGCAAGAATTTTACCGGATGTTTCGAAGTCCCACGTAAGTCCTGATCACCGAGATGCTGATGCGATAGGCTTGGGGCGTATTAAGTATGTTGGCCAACATAACCGCGCCTTGTTCGGTGTAAGCCCACGGCTTATGTCGTCGCCCACCTTTTCCGGGATGCCGCGGCCTCATGAACAGGGCTTCTTCATCGTCAAGTTGAAAGGCAAAATCTAACGGGAATCGTATCCGATTCCGCAAAAATTGCCTATTTAAGTGCCTGGTTTTCACGCCATAGAGTCGAGCCAGCTCATGGTCCCAAATGACAGCCAGGCCTTTAAAAGAACGAAATTGGCATCCAAAAAACTCATGCTTTACCATTCTCCTACTTATACGAACGGCCGGGGGTTTAGTTCCTTGAAAAAGCATCTTTTCTACGCGGTGCCGAAATGGCACCGCGTAGAAAGTGACAAAAACGGAATACCGTAAAGGGAACCCTGAAGCTAAGCTTTAAATCTGCCCTTAAAAGAACGGTCCATGGAGCGCCGTTCTTCTTTTTTGCGGATCGAGTCGCGCTTGTCCGGCCCGCGGCGCCCCTTGCCCAGGGCCAACGCGACCTTGGCCCAGCCCCGCTTAAAATAGAGCTCCAAGGGGACGAGGCTGAGCCCCTTGGTCTTGAGCTTTCCCTCGAGCCTCTCGATCTCGCGGCGCTTGAGCAGCAATTTGCGGGTGCGGGTGGGGTCCGGGATTTCGGTCTTGGCGAAAGCGTAGGGCTGTATATGCATGTTATAGAGGAAAAGCTCCGCATCGTCCATCCGGGCGAAGCTGCCCTCGAGCACCGCCTTCCCTTGACGGAGGGATTTCACCTCGGGACCGAGCAGATGAAGCCCGGCCTCGAAGACCTCTAGGATCTCGTACTGATGCCGGGCTTTTCGGTTGGAGGCGACGATCCATTTGCCGTCTTCTTTCTCGGTCGACTTGCCCATGCGGTGTCAAAAGAAATAAAATGGAATTCTAGCAAATCCCCGCTTTAAGGGCAGGTGGCGGAATTGGCAGACGCGCACGGCTCAGGACCGTGTGGCCGCAAGGCCTTGGGGGTTCAAGTCCCCCCTTGCCCATTTTTCGTGTTCTATCTGACAGATTTTCGGCTCCGGGGCCACTATGTCAGCCGTGGCCAGCAAACAACGGACACGGCGCCGACCGGAGTGTCGGCGCCGGACTTCGTCGCGCTTCGCGCGACGAAGTCCGAGGTTTCTCGCGAGTATTCCGCGCTCGGCATGCGTAGCACGCCGAGCCACGCGCCCGAGGCGCGTAAAAGTTGTCGTTCATCCAAAAGGCCCGCAATGGACACGGCGCCGACCGGAGTGTCGGTCGCGTAAATGTCCATTCCCAAGCTTAATCTCCCGATAGCACTAGCCTTTTGCTTTTTGGCATCCCTTCAGCTTCTAGCCTTGCCCGGCCGCTACCTGGGCCAGGAGCACGACGACGCCCAATTCGTACTGGCCGCGCACGGGTTGCTCGAGGGGCGTTACAGCCTGGGCATCAGCCCCGGCGACCCGCCGCTGACCATCGCCACTCCCGGCTATCCGCTGCTGCTCGTTCCAGCCGCGCTGGTTTTCGGCGAGCGTTGGCAAGCCTACTCGATTTACGCCTGGCTTTGGCTTCTGGCCTGCGACGTTCTCGTGTGGTTATGGTTGCGTAGGCGTTGGGAGGCCCCGGCCGCCGTCTTGGGAACCGCCTTCTTCGGCCTTTGCCCGCTGGTGCTCTCCCGCGCCGGCGCTGTGATGAACGAGTTGCCGGCCCTCGCCCTCATCTTGGCCCTTTTTCTCGCCTTGGAGCGGCCTAGCTGGCCGGCATGGGCCTCGGGAATTTCTTTGGCTTTCCTTTGGCTTGTTCGGCAGGCGAGCGTGGCGCTTATGCCGGCGGTTTGGAGTTTTTACGCCCTGCGCCGGCGCTGGCGCGAGCTCGCCTGGTCCATGATCCCCTCGGCTGTGATTGTTGTCGGATGGACGCTATGGCTTCATTCAGTGGGAGCCAGGGTTCCGGAATCCGAGGAGCTTGCGCGTTCTTACGGGAGATGGTCGGAAGTGATCGCGGCGTTTCAGGAGAACGCCGTTTATTACGCACATCTGTGGGGGGCGATCTGCTTGCCTCGATCGCCCCGCAACGACTTATTGGAGCTATTTTGGGGCGCCTTGCTCGCGCTGCTGGTCGTTTATGGAGTGGTAAGGATATATCGCCGCGAAGGGATTTCTCCGCCCTTGGCATGGATTTTTTTCGGCGGCTTGATGCATCTTTTCTGGCCCTGGCGCTACGAACGCTATCTATTGCCCTTCCTGCCTTTCTTAATTTGGAGCTGCGGCGAGGGATTGAGATCGCTATGGGAATGGTGCCAGGGATTGACTTTCGCCCAAGCGAAAGTCAATCCCTGGCACCATCGGATGCGATGGTTCTGCGCTGGCTGGCTCGCGGCGATCTTCCTCACGCAAGGAGTGTTTTGGATCTCCAGAAGCGACGAGGCCTCCCGTCCCGAGTTGCAAAAAACCTACGAGTGGATCCGCGCCAATACGGACGAACGGCAGGTCTTTTCCAGCTTTTTCTACATGCGCGATGCGCTATACGCCCCGCGGCCCTTCGCGCCGCTGCCGGCCGCCGATTCGGCGGAGCAACTGCGACGGGAGCTTGAGCGCCATCGCATCTCGATGATTCTCTGGCAGGAGCCCGGCGATGTCGGTTCTTCCCAGGGGAGCCGATTCTACGCGTACGATCGTGCCCGACGGCTACGCAACGCCCTGGCGGATCCCGCCTTTAAGCTTCTCTACCGCAACGAGGAGGAGGGAAGCTTCGTCTATCGGGTCGTTGAGCGATGACAGTTTATTGACGAATTGATACAATCGCAGCACTTGCCATGCTCACTCGCGAAGCGGGCTACCTCGAGCTGGCCTGTCCGGGCTGCGGCAGGGCGGCGCCGCGGGACCCACAGATCCACTCCGAACCCCGGGCGGAATCGCTTGAATTCGAGGGGCTGCAGTCCTACTGGCGGGGCTTCTTCAAGGATCGTGTTTTCTTCTCTTACCATCGCTGCGGGGGGTGCGGCCTTCTCTTCTGCCCGAGATTCTTCAACGAGGAGCAGATGCGCTCGCTCTACCGGGACATGCCGGACAATATGGCGGAAGTTCCCCAGGAGCTGTTGCGCAGGACTCAGAGGCGCTATTTCGAGCTCTTCCGCGGGCACGCAAGGCTCTCGGGGGAGTACCTGGAGCTGGGGCCGGACGTCGGGCTGTTCACCGAGCTCTGCGCGCGTGAGGGGAGCTTCAGCAGGCTATGGCTGTTCGAGCCAAACTCCGCCGTGCACGGCGAGCTCCGTTCCCGCGTCGGGAAAGTGCCGAGCGAGGTATTCCCGGCGATGTTCGAGCCGGAGCGCATCCCGGGGCCGCGGATCACGGCGGCCGCGATGATCCATGTCCTCGACCATGTCTTGGACCCGAAGGGCTTGTTGTCCGCGTTGCGGACCCGTCTGGCCCCCGAGGCGACTTTGCTGCTCGTGACGCATGACGAATCCTCGTGGCTCGCCCGGCTGCTCGGCAGGCGTTGGGTACCCTACTGCCTCCAACACCCGCAGCTGTTCAACCCGCGCACGCTCTCGGCGCTGCTGTCGGGTAGCGGCTACGAGGTCGTCCGAATCGACCGTTCCGTCAACGATTTCCCCGCCGAATTCCTGCTGCGCCAGCTGTTTTGGGCGCTCGGCGCGGGCCGCCTGCCCGAATTTCGCATCCCCCTGCCAGCCTTGCCGCTCAGGCTGGGCAATATCGCCACCATTGCCCGGCCCGCGAGGAGCGCGTGAAACGCACTACGGCGCAGCTGATATCCGAGATGGAGCGGGAAGGGTTTCTTTTCAAGAACTTCAGCCTGACGCACGAGGGGGCGTACGCGGTCGAGGATGCGGATTGGAACTATAAGGACGTGCCACATCTCCATCATATCCACGCCTTAGTCGAGTCCATCATCGCCTCCGTCGGCGACTCGGAGATCGCCACGATCAACGTGCAGAAGGTGCTGGGGGTGAGGTTCCCTCTCGCGTTATTCAATTACCAGTCGGCCCCGAACGCGCAGACCTACTACACGACCTGGCTGGTGTTCGTGCTGATCATCGAGAGCGCCTACGAGGCCCTCGGCCCGAACCGGACTCGGGTGCGCACGACATATCATCTCGGCGCTCCCCGGGGCTGGGGGTGGTGCTTCCCCTTGATCCGCTGGGTGCTGATGCGCAATTACCGCGCCTTGATGGCCGACGACCTCCCGATGCGTGAGCGCCGGGGGCAGTTGAGGGATTGGGGCTACTCCTTCAAAAAAAGGGGCGTGCTCCACAGCTTCGAGGATACGATGGACATCTCCGTTTCGAACGTCGTAGCCCCGGCGGGCCTTAGGTCCCCATCCCTCCGGCTTAGGCTGGACCGGGAGCTGGCGGACGGAGAATTCCTCGTCGGACGAGACGACCATGTGGGCCTTCGCCTAGTGCGCGAGGGCAACGCCCTCCTAATTTTCCCGCGCCTCTGTCCCCATGAAGGGGCGAGCCTCGACGGGCAGCGCGCTTGCGAGCGAACGCTCCGCTGCCCCTGGCACGGGCGCCTGCTGCGTCCCTTGGGGACTCTGGACCTGCGCCAGCCGGGGTCGCGCTGCCTGACCGAATGCCATGAGATTCGGGTGGATTCAGGAGCCGTGACGGTGGCTCCTCGGGAAGGAGCATGAGCGATACGCGACGCGATCTCCGCTTGTCGCTGCACTTTTTCCTTTGCAGCCCCGGATGGGTCGTCGTTCTTTTCATCCTATCGAGGCCCCTGGCTCGCGCGCTCTTCTCGGCGCCCTTGTCCGGCTTCAACGAGTGGGCGTCTCCGTTCTATTACGTCGCTAAGCCGCCGATGATGGTGGCCTATGTTCTCGTCATCTTGGGCTTGCTCGCGTATTACTCCGCCCTTTTCGCGCTAGAAAGAAAGGGGTCCGGTGGCGCGTTTTTCGACTGGCTCGGCGAATCGCCTGCCCGGCGCTGGGCGTACTTCGCCGCCATTTTCGGAGGGGATCTCCTGGCCCTGTTGTCACGCAGCCCCTTGTCCGGTTCCTGGAGCTTCGCGGCGTGCGCCGCAGGCCTGCTGATCTGGGCAAACGCACTGCTCTCCCCGCTTTATTTCGAGGCCTGGCGGCGGCGGGAACGGCTTCGGGAACAGGTGGGCATGCCGCAGCCCTCCTTTGAAGCGGCATTGGCGGGCCTGCTCTTCATCCAGTTTCTCTTGTCCTTGTGGCCCTTCCTCAATGGGCGGCCGCAGATGATCAATGAGTACCTCGACATCCCGGAGCAGACCCGCATGGCCTCGGGCTATGTCGATAACGCCGCCTATATCAATCAGCACGATATCGGGGGCCTGCGCAAATACCATCCGGACGTCGATCGCGGAAACGCCCCCGCCCCGCGGCCCGGGACCTATATCCCGTTTCCCAAGAGCGAGGCGCTCGGCGAGTTCCTTAGGGATCGGGAGGATTCGTTCTATTACGACGACGCCCGCGGTATTCTCGTCGCCCGGAATATGACGCCAATGGAGCGCTACGAACTGCACGCGCTCACCAAGGAACCGGCGCAGCGAGGCTGGGTGGACCGGCTCTTCTATTCGATTCAGAGCATTTCCGGGGAGCGCAAAAATCCAAGCTTTACATCCGAGCAGAAGGATTTCCTAGAGAAGAATGCGTTCGAGCTACATTGGCAGATATTGAACCGCTGGGTGATCCATCATCACAACTTCGTCCTCGGGCCGATCAGCGCCTGGGCCCTGGGCAGGCCGCTTAAGGAATTGAGCGTCCAGTACGGCATCGGGAACCTGCTGTTGACCAAATTCCTGATGGAGCGCATCGGGGCCATCGATTATCCCAGCTATTTCCGAGTCTGGTACTCCTATTGGCCGCTGTATTTCGCCTTGGCCTTGGCCGGCGTTTGGTTCCTTTTTGGACAGGCCAGCTACGTCATCCTCTTCGCCTTGTTGAGCTTCGGCTCCATTCAATTCCTAGATTTCGAGTTCTTATTCCTGGGCCCCGGGCTCAATCCCATCCGGCATTTTTTCGACATCCCGATCGCCGTGGCCTTGTTCCTGTACGCGAAGGGGGGCAAGGCGCGTTGGCTGGGCGCCGCACTCCTCTTGTCGCTGCTGGCGGTGTTCAATAACGTCCAATTCGGGCTTTTCGCTTTCGGGGCGGCCGCCGTGGCGCTCGGGGTTTCGGCGCTCGAGCGCGGCCGCGCCGAACGGAATAAGGGGCTACTGGCGATATTCGCCGGTGGCCTGGCCGTCGCCGCGCTGATGGCGGCGCTCAAGGGCATGTTCGGCGACGATTACATGTCCCAGTATTATTTTAAGGGCTTCGCGAGCTTTCCCATGACCCAGAAGGAGTTCTTCGCCATCGTGGCTGTAGTCAGTACCTGCTACTTCGCGCTGTTGACGCATTGGGGCGAAAGGGATCCATTTAAATTCGTCGCCTTATATTTTGTCCTCTATGCCCAATTCATCATGTTCTATTACGTCTGGGGCAAAACCAACGCCCATGCGCTCAAGCTGGTGCCCGTCATCGCGCTCGCGGCTCTAGCACTTCTCAAACAGGTATTATCGGCCCGAGCGCCGCGCTACGAGACCCTGATGCTGCGTTCGCTGGCCTTGGCGGCCCTGCTGTGCCTCTACGTTCCTTCACTGTACGTCTACGGCAGCTCCAGGCTTCGCTACGAGCGGATTTTCTCGGACCACAAGGTATACTCCTGGAGCTTGCCGCGCGCCCGCTTTAAGTCGACGATGGATCCGAGATATTTCGAGGACTCCGTCGGGCTGATCCGGAAATACTCCGAGGGCGAGCAGGGCATCTTCATCCTTTCGAAGTACGACAGTTTCTTGACCTTCCTGGCCGAGCGCTACAGCCGCATGCCCTTTCTCGATGTCTCGTGGTTCCTGTTGACTCATAGGGAGACAAGGCGCTGCGTCGATTCGATCCGTGAGGCGCGCCCGGAGCACTTGTTCGTCGACACCGATATCGACCGCAGCTTTAACGGGGAAATCATCGAAAACTCGCTGCCGGTGCGCTCCGGTGGGCGGCTAGAGTCGGTCCTTCGGGTCCAGAGGCTAGGGGAGCTCAAGAAATTATTCAACGCGGTCCGCGAGGAATACGCGCCGGTGGAGCGCGGGTCCCTGATTACGGTCTACCGCCGCTTGGCGACGGTTAAAAGGAATATGCCGAACGGCAGGAGGCCGGAAGTCCTACGCACCAAGGGCAAGAGGCGGTCGATGAGCGCGATCTGAAATTCGGGCACGCTTTTTCTGCGCAGCAGCTTCCCGTTGAACCACCAACCCAAAGCCGAGATCGGATCGAGGAATCGAGACTGGACCGGCTCGAATCCGGCCTTCTTTAACTTCTCTTCGAGCCCTTTCGCGTCGTAGCGGCGCAGATGTCCTAGCTTCCGGTCGAGCGGCCCGTAGAGGGCCGAATGGGCCGCTACGCTGAGGACGAGCGTGCCTTGCGGGCGGAGCAGCCGGCGCATATGCGACAGCGCCCGGACATCGTCGTCGATGAATTCGAGCACTTGAGAGCAAACCACGCTGTCGTAGCGTTCGCTACGCTCGCCCAAGGCCGGGCCGGGTTCGAGGATGTCCAAAGGGGCGACCTCGACGTAGCCCCAGTCCCCGTAAAGGGCCGAGAGTCGGCGCAGAGGCGCCGGGTCGGCGTCCGTAAGCGTGAGCCGCTCCCGGTCTAAAAGAAAGCGCGAGCTGTTCCCGCTGCCGGCCCCGATTTCGATTACCGTAGCACCCAAATACGGGCGGTATTGCTCGGCCACGTACGCGCTGTGCCGGCTGGCGATGGGCCGACCCCGAAGGGGCGGGGCGCAGCCCTCGACGCAGAGATCGTCGCTGCAGTAGGCCTTGAGCATCATCCAGGCGCCGCTCAAGGCGTCCTTGAAGGTTATTTTTTTCCCCTCGGCGTAGGTGCGGCCGCTGTAGCGTATCGGCACCTCGTAAATGCTGCAGCCGAGGCGGGCCATCTTGATGGTCATCTCCGGCTCGAACTCGAAATGCCGTGCCGAGAAGGGGATTTTTTTGACGACATCCGCCCGGAAGGCCTTGTACCCCGTCCAGACATCGGTGAGGTTGAGGTTCGTGAACACGTTGCAGGCCAGCGTGAGCAGGGTGTTGGCGACCTGGTGCCAGAATAAGAGGGCGCGCTTTTCGGAGGGCAGGAAACGGGAGCCGTAGACCGCGTCCGCCTTCCCCTGGACGATCGGCGCGATCAGGCGGGGATAATCCTCGGGGTTATATTCGAGGTCGGCGTCCTGGATGATGAGTATCTCCCCGGTGGCCGCCTTGAACCCGTCGGCAAGGGCCGACCCCTTCCCCTCGTTCTTGTCGTGCGCGATGAGCCGGAACGCGGCGGCATGGGAGGCGTATCGGGCGCGGAGGCCTTCGAGTATCTCGCGGGTACCGTCCGTGGAGCCATCGTCGATGACGACGACCTCCGACACCTCGGGACGCGCGAAGACGCGCCGGAGGATCTCGCGGATCGTAAAGCACTCGTTGTAGGCGGGCAGGATGACCGAAACGGCCGGCGTCGGCGCCATCAAGGAAAGTTTAGCAAAAACGGTGCCAGGCATTGACTTTCTTAACTTTCGCTTTAGCGAAAGTTAAGAAAGTCAATGCCTGGCACCGAATCGGATTTGTTAAACTGCCGCTGATGAAATGGCTGCTCGCGGCGCTGCTGCTTTTCGGCGCGGCCGTCCATCTCCGCTTCTTCGCCCATGCCGGCGGTCTCTGGCGCGACGAGGCGGAGCAGATCCGCACGGCGCTGCTGCCCTTGTGGGCCGACGTGCGCCAATCGGCGCGGTTCGGGCCGAGCCCATTGCTGCCTCCCCTGTTTTTCCGGCTTTGGGCCGGAACCTTCGGCAGCTCGGACCGTTCCCTTCGCGCCGCGGGCTTGCTGATCGGGCTTTCGACCCTGCTTCTTGTGGCCACCTCCCTTGCCTCCGTCAATGCTGGCGGCGCGCCGGTCGCGACCGCCCTTTTCGTATTTAGCCCTTTTGTCGTGCCCGAGGCCGACGCGCTCAAGGCATACGGCCTTGGCATGGCCTTTACGGTCGGCGCTTTCTTCGCGATTTGGAAGCTCACGAACCGTCCCTCGCTCGGATCGTTTCTCATCGCGGCGGGGCTTAGCCTCGCCAGCGTGAAATCGATGTATTCCAACGCGCTGTTTTTGGCGTCGATGCTGCTGGCCGCCGCCGGAGTGGCCGCCCGGCATGGCCGGCGCCGGCACCTTTACCCCTTGGCGGGCGTGGGACTTCTGGCCGCCGCGGCGTTGACGCCGTACATCCATGCGGTGCGGAGCTACGGTGAATGGAGATCCTCGCTGCTGCAGCCTTTTGGCTTTCGAGTCTTATGGGGAGTGCTGTCGCACGCATTCAGTTTTGGTCCGGCTGCTTCGTGGATGCTGTGGCCGCTGCTGAGCGCGGCGCTGCTATACGGCGCCTTCCGGCGTCGGCCGGGCCGAGAAGGAACGGATCGGCTGATCTATGGACTCGGCTCGGCGGGCTTAGCGCTGGCGCTTCAATTCTTCTTCATTCGGAGCGCCGTGTTTTACCCCTACGAGCGATATTTTGTCGTTCCCCTGGCTTTATGCGCGGCCGGCATCGGTCTGGCGTGGCCGACGCGGGCCCCCCCGCGCCTAGCGGCGGCGGTCGCGCTGCTGTTGTCTCTCGCCGGTGCCGGGGCGACCTGGAGCCGGGCGGCGGAGAAGCGGACCAACATCGACGCCATCGCCGCGGAGCTTCATCGCGCCGCCGACAAAAAGGACCTGATCGTACTGGCGCGCTGGTATTTTTTTCCGAGCTTCGAGCGCTATTACCGCGGCCAGGCCCGCTGGATCACCTCCCCCAAGATGGAGGTGCTTCCGTATTACCGCCACAACATCGTCGGTGAGCTGATGAAGGACTCCGGGGCGATGGAAGGGACGCTCGCCGAGATCCGGGAGGCGTGGAAAAGAGGGGGACGGGTATGGGTCGTGGGAAATCCACCGGCGCGTCTGGAAATCCAAGAGCCGGCGGGCTTCGCCCCGAACGATGTCACCCGGGCTAATTACGTCTGGGACCAGCGCCTTTTCCGTTTTTTGTTTTCGAGGGGGAGGGCTGTCGAGGCGCGCCCAAGGCGCGAGGAGCCGGTCTATCGCCTCGAGCACCTACGCCTGATGGCCTGGGCGAAGAAAGTGCCCGCAGCACCTCGCCGACCCATACCGAGCCGTCCCTAAAAATCGGGCGTACGCAGGCCCGAAGGAAACGCCGTGCCTTCGTCCGGTCCTCCGGCGTCCAAAGTTCCGGATGGACGATCGGATGGCCGGTTTGCCTGAGCACGTACGCCTCGTTGACGAGTACGTGGCTGACGCCGCGTCGCTTGAGCCACTCGAGCATTTCCTGCGGCGAGGAGCTCAGGCGGGTCCACTCGTGCCAGTAGTCGTGATCCCACGGGGTGCTGGCGATGAAATTCCGGTCGAGATAAAAAGTACGGAACTCGCCGATGAGAAGCACGGTCGCCTCGCGCGGCAGTCGGGAATTGACGAAGCGGTAGGCGCCGATCGGGGATTCGATGAAGAGGGCGCCCAAGTATTCCTCCAGGGAGCAGCGCCCCGCGAGATAGCCCCACGGCTTCTTGAGCGTATTCTGGATCCGGGTCATGCCCAGGCCCTGCTGGATCAGCGCGATGAGAACCATCGAGAGCGCCGCGGCGCCGGCCGCCCTGGGCCACTGGGCTTGGGCTTTATCCATCAGCAACCCCACCCAAAGAGAGGTCAGGGCCAGGCCGACTACGAAGTAATGCCCGATGCGCACGCTGTTCTGCAGCCAGCCGGCCCAGTACAGGGCGCTTAGCGCCGCCAAGACCGCGACGGGACCTCGGGGCCGCCGCCAGGCGAGGCCGGCGGAGAGCGCCGCACCCATGAGGAAAATAGGGCCCAAATCATGGCTGAAATCGCGCTTGATCGTGAGATTCCAGGGAAGCAGCAGCACGTCCTTCCAATGCTTCAGGGGGAAGTAGTTCGGGATCCCGAGCCCGACGCTGTAATCGACCAGCGGGATGTTCCGGCCGGCGAAGAAGAAATTCCTGCTAGGGATAAGCGTGCTCCATATCGGTGTGACGGGATTGCCGGTGTCGAGCCAATTCTTGATCAGCCACGGGGAGAGGATAAGGAGGCACGGCCCCAGCAGCGCCCCGAGCTCCAGGCATCGCCGCCGGGCCGCCTCTCGCCGCGAAAGCCATAAAACGGCGAGCGCCGAGGCGGCCGTACCCATGAGCGCGGTGTATTTGCAGCCGGCGGCAAGACCCCAGAAGGCGGAGCTAAGCAGGAGCAGGCGGGTCTGGCGGCGCTGCGACCATTCCAGGAGCAGGGTGAGGGCCAGCAGCTCGTAGAAGGCCATCCCTAGGTCGGCGCCGGCCATGCGGAATTGATTGCCGATCACGGGCATCATAAAGAAAATCAACGTTCCCCATCCGGCCGCCCGCTCCCCCAGATGGCGCCGGCCGAGCGCGTATAGGGCCAGGCAGGCCAGGACGCCGGCGCCGAAGGAAAAGAGCTTCGCGACGAGCGGGCCGCCGGTCAAAAGGCCCAGGACGAAGAGCATGTTCATGTTCCTCGGCAAAAACGAGAGATGGTTGTAGGGGGTCGAGACTATGCCCCCGTTGAGCGCGTAGAGCTTGGGGAGGGCGAGCTGATAATTCATCTCGTCGAAGGACGCCGGAGGCAGCAGCGCCCCGATCAGGTGAAAGAGCGCGACCGCGAGTCCGAGCGCGGCGCCCAACGCCAAAAAAGGATCCGCAAGGCCTGGTATTCGCGGCTTGCATTCCGCGCGGCGCAGCGCCGCCGCGAGAGGAAGTCCCATGAGGAAAAAGGCGGCCTCGACGCGGTAGAGGCCCAGAAGCCCCAGCAGCAAGCCCAGCAGGGAGAGCGACCCCATCCCCAGGCCGGTCGTGATCAGGGCGTCGGGCAACCGTTCTTTTATCTCAAGTTGTACGGCTTTACGAATAAGAATCCCCAAACAGAACGCCGAGGCCATCCAAGCGGCGTAGAGGAGCGAGGCCCACGCCGAGTCGGCGAGGACGGCGGCGAAAGCCGATGCGCGGAAAGGCCGGGAGGCGGGGGCCCAGGAAAAGGACTCGAGCCAATCGGAAAGGGAAACGGCCGCGCCGGTGCTCGCGAAGTAGAGCAGCAGCAGCGCGGCGGCCATCAGCGCGGCCGCCCAGGGTTTGCCCCTCATATCCGTTGATGGATCGTTATGGGAGGATATCCTTCCGGGATCCTAAAATGATGCTCGTCGAGCTCTGGGCGGTTTTCCCAAGGCGTATCGGGAACGTCCAATATCCAGCGCTTATAGTCTTCTTGGCGCAGGGTGCGTCGGATGTGTTCGTAGAGGCGCCGGTCCCCCGCGCGGGAATCGGGCGTGATCCAGGCCCGGACCAGCACCCAATCGGGGCGGGGCAGGCGCGGGATGCCGCCGACCCCGAGCCCGCCGTATACCCGCAGGCCCGTATGAAACCGGAGTGGCAGGTCGCCGTAGGTCGCCCAGACCACGTCGCCCGGCCGCGCGCGTTCTTGAAGCAGCTTGACGACGGCGCCAATCGGGCCCGTATGCGGGCGGATAAGCTCGCCGGCGTATTCGGCCCAGAGAAAGCGCGGCCGGCGATGCCCGGCCGGGGCGTCCGCGCTCCTCCAGGAGAACAGGAAGGACGCCGCGTTCGTGCCGGCGAGCAGGACGAAAAGCGTCGCGCGCAGCGGGCGGGAGGGTAGGGCGGCGCTTAAGTCCATCCAAAAGGCCGCTTGCAGCAAGGCGAGCAAGGGGAACAATGGGACCAGGTAGCGATAGAAAGGCAAAAACGGCCCTTGGGCGATCATCAACAGGTATATCCCGATGAAGACGAGAAGAAATCCGATTTGCGGCCGGCGAGCGCTTGCGCGGCCCCGGACCAAGGCGAGCCAGAGCAGCCATCCAAGCAGCAGGAGCAGCGGCATATGATGCGCGTTGATCTCAGCCCAATAATAAATGGACTTGCCCCAAAAGCTCACCGGGAAGCTCCGCGGCATCCCGAAGCGGTTTTGCAGCAGCAGCCAGGGGGCGCAGGCGAACGCCGAGGCGATCAGGGGCCGGACGAAGAGGGCGGAGGAGCTCCGGAAAAAGAGCAGATGCGCGGCGGCGAGAGCCGAGAAAGCCGAGAGAAACGCGAGCTGCTGCGTATGGAACAGTCCCGCCAATCCCAGAAAGAACAAAAGGCCGCCGAAGCGCCGACGGCGGAGCAGGCGCTCATAGCCCCATAGAAGCAGGACAATTTCGAGCACGCCCAAGGAGAACCAGCGGCATTGCCGGAAATGAAGCAGCAAGGAGACGTTGCCGGCGAGCAGTCCCAGGGCCCAAAAGCCGGCGTCTTCGTCGTCGAAGAATTCGGAGGCGAAGCGATAAAACAACGCCAGGCAAGCGAGGCCGATGAGCGCGAATAGGGCGCGGGCCCCGCCCGCCGAATGCCCGAAGACCTTCAGCGAAATGGCCGCGGCGTAGATCTGGGCCCAGGGGGTCCAGGTCCAGAGCCCGTCGAAGCCCAGCTCTTGCTGCAGCAGCTGCGATATGGTCAATTCGCCGGGCAGGGCGGCGTAGGGCAGGCCGTGCGAGAGTACCCGCTGGGCTAGCAAGGCGGTTTCGGCCTCGTCGTCCCAAAGGCAGTCGCGGCCCAGCCCCCAGAACAGCGCCGCGGCGGCGAATCCGAGCAGGAGGGTGGCGGCGATGGACCGTCGTGAAAGCCTCATGCGGGAAACGACATTTTATCATTTGATCGTCGCAAGATATGCTATCTTACGGTGCCAGGTATCCACTTCCTACACTTTCTCAACTTTCTCCAAACTATAAGACCAGAATTTCAACAAAGTGTAGAAAGTGGATGCCTGGCACCGATGGTCCGGCTTTCCGATTACCTGGTCCAACACCTCGCCGAGCACGGCATCCGCCACGTTTTTCTGGTCACTGGCGGAGGCGCGATGCACCTCAACGACGCCTTCGGCCGCTCCGATAAAATCCGCTATGTCGCCTGCCACCATGAGCAGGCCTGCGCGATGGCCGCCGAGAGCTATTTTCGTTTGAGCGGGCGGCTGGCCGCCGTCAACGTCACCTCCGGACCCGGGGGGACCAACGCCCTCACGGGCGTCTTCGGCGCTTGGGTCGACTCCATCGGGATGATCGTCGTGTCCGGGCAGGTGAAGTGGGAGACGGTGGTCCGGAGCACCGATCTTCCCCTGCGCCAATTGGGAGACCAGGAGCTCGACATCGCTCGCGTGGCCGCGCCGATCACCAAATACGCGGTGATGGTCACCGACCCCCGGTCGATCCGCTACCACATCGAACGCGCGCTGCATCTGGCGGCCAGCGGCCGGCCCGGGCCGGTATGGCTCGACATCCCCATGAACGTGCAGGGGGCGCTCATCGAACCTTCGTCCTTGCCCGGTTATGATCCCGCGGAGGATCGAGTTCGTTTCGAGACGGCGGATTTGAAGGAGGCCTGCGGCCGGGCCTTGGCCCGCCTGAGAGAGGCCAAGCGCCCGGTGCTCCTGGCCGGCTCCGGGGTCCGCCTTTCGGGAGCGCACGAGGATTTTCTCCGCCTGGCCGAGCGCCTGGGCATCCCCGTCGTCACCGCGTGGAACGCGCACGACGCCGTTTGGGACGAGCACCCGTGCTACGTGGGCCGTCCCGGCAGCGTGGGGGATCGTGCCGGGAATTTCGCTGTGCAGAACTCCGATTTCCTCCTGGTCTTGGGCTGCCGCCTCAATATCCGGCAGATCAGCTACAATTGGGGCGCTTTCGCACGGGCCGCCTACAAGGTCATGGTCGACGTGGACGCGGCCGAGCTCAAGAAGCCGACGCTCAAGATCGACCTGCCCATCCACGCGGATCTCGCCGCCGCGATGCGGCAGCTCTTGGAGTTGGCGGCCGATGCCCCGGCCCCGGAGCATCGCGAGTACCTGCGCTGGTGCCGGGAGCGCAAGCGGCGCTATCCGGTGGTGCTGCCCGAGTATTGGAAGAAGGAGGGGCGGGTCAATCCGTATTGCTTCGTCGAAGCCCTTTTCCGGGAGCTGCCGGAAGGCGAGCGCGTCGTCACCGGGGACGGGACGGCCTGCGTCACCACCCTGCAGGCCGCCTATCTCAAGCCGGGCCAGCGCCTCTACACCAATTCCGGCTGCGCGGCGATGGGCTACGACTTGCCGGCCGCCGTCGGCGCCTGCTTCGCCTCCGGAGGCTCCCGCGTGGTCTGCGTCGCCGGAGATGGCAGCCTGCAGATGAACGTCCAGGAGCTGGCGACCATCGCGGGGCATCGCCTGCCGATCAAGATATTCGTGCTCAACAACGAGGGCTACCATTCGATCCGGCAGACGCAGCGAAATTTTTTCCCGGACAACATCGTCGGCTGCGGGCCGGATTCGGGCCTTTCCTTCCCCGACTTCGGCAAGCTCGCCGAAGCCTACGGCCTGCCTTACCGCCGCATCGAGGGGCACGGTGGATTGCAGGAGGGCGTCCGCGAGACGCTCGAGTCCGATGGGCCCCAGCTCTGCGAGGTGCTGCTGGATCTCGAGCAGCCATTCGCTCCGAAGCTGAGCTCGCGGCGGCTTCCCGATGGACGGATGGTCTCTTCGCCCCTTGAGGATCTGGCCCCCTTTTTGGACCGCGAGGAATTGGCGAGCAATATGCTGATACCTCTGGAAAATCAGGGATGAGCGGCCTGGGCTCCAAGACGGCGCTGGTTACCGGGGCTTCCCGGGGCATCGGAGCGGCCATTGCGGAGCGCTTCGCCCGGGAAGGCTACCATGTCCTGGCGCCTTCCCGAAGAGAAATGGATCTTTCCGATCTCGACTCTATAAAGCGTTTCCTCCGTTCCTCCGCCAAGCGGCGGATCGACGTCCTCATCAACAACGCGGCGGAGAACAAGATCAGCGCCGTCGAGAGGATGCCCATCGCCGATTGGCAGCGGATCTTGACGACGAATTTGAGTTCCGCCTTCCTGCTGATCCAAGGCACGGCGCCCGCGATGGCCCGTCGAGGCTGGGGGCGCATCGTCAATTTAAGCTCCTGCTATTCCTTTTTGGCCCGGCCAGGGCGCGCCGCCTACAGCGCCTCGAAATCCGGTTTGGAGGCACTGACCCGCACCGCCGCCCTCGAGTACGGCGGCCGTAATGTGCTCGTTAACGCGGTCTGCCCGGGCTTCGTGATGACGGATATGACCCGCCGCAATAATCCGCCGGCAATAATCCGCCGGCTGGCCCTTCAAACGGCCCTCAAGCGTCTGGCGCGTCCCGAGGAGGTCGCCGAGGCGGTGTTCTTCCTCGGCTCGGAACGGAACTCCTACGTCACCGGACAGGCCCTCATTGTCGACGGCGGATTCAGCATCCAATGACCGCCGGCGCGGCCTTGAGAATCCGTTCCGGCCAGGGCGATTATTCCGTCGAGCTGGCCAAAAGGATCGAGGATCTTCCGCCTCGCCTGCTTTCGGTTCCTCGCCCTCTCTATATCGTGGACCGGCGCGTGGCCGAACTCTATGGGAATAGTTTGTCGAGGCTGTGGGCGGGCGCTTCGCCGCTATTACTGGAGGCTAACGAAGAGGCCAAGACGCTCGAGGGCGTCAGCCGGGTGCTCGAATGGCTGCAAGGCGCCGGCGCGGACAAGAAAGCCACGGTGGTCGCGCTGGGGGGAGGTGTCATCCAAGACATCGCGACTTTTTCATCCCACGTCTATCATCGCGGGCTTTCCTGGGTATACGTCCCGACAACGCTGCTCGGCATGGCCGACAGCTGTATCGGCGCCAAATGCGGTATTAATTTCAGGAATTTCAAGAACCAGCTTGGCGTATTTCACTCTCCCGCCGCAGTGATCGTGGCTCCGGAATTCCTCTCTACCTTGGCTGAATCGGACGTCGCCTCGGGCTATGGAGAGATGCTCAAGCTCATGCTGACCGGGTCCGAAGAGGATTTTTCGAGGATCAAGGCTGCCGTCGAGTCGGGGATGCGCGCCCCTGGCCTCGAGACCCTAATCCTGCGCAGCCTTGAGATCAAGAAGGGTGTCATTGAGCAGGACGAATACGAGCTCGATCGCCGGCGCATCCTCAATTACGGGCATACGTTCGGACACGCCTTGGAGTCGGTGACTCGCTATGAAATTCCGCACGGACTTGCCGTGGCCTGGGGTTTGGATTTGATCAACTTCATCGCTTTCCAGCGAGGGCTGCTGCAAAAGGCGTGGTTCGAGGCAATCCACGAATTCGTGGCCGCCCATCTTCCCGCTCGCCTGCCTAGACGGATAAGCGCGGCGGAGCTGCTGGCAGCCGCCGGTCGGGACAAGAAGGCTTCCGGCGGGCGCGTCCATCTAGTCTTGCTCGAGCGGCCTGGCCGGCTTAATATCGTCGAGGCCACCTTGGACTCTCTTGAGGAGCCGTTGGAAGCCTATCTCACCCAATATGCGCTTTATCGGAATTGACCTGGGCGCCTCGTTCATAAAAGGGGCGGTACTCGACCTCGACGGCGGGGAAATACGGGAATTCAGGCGGACGCCCTTTCCTCCGTTCCTGGCTGGATTGCCGGCGGGATTCCGCGAGGTCGACTGCGCCCAAATCCTTCGCCGAACGCGGGAGGAACTCGACCGCCTGCTGGCTGCGGCTCCGGACGCCGCGGGGCTTGTTTTTTCGAGCCAGATGTTCGGTGTGCTGCTCCTCGATGAGAGCGGCCATCCTGTCTCCAATTTCATTTCCTGGCAGGACCAGCGTGGCTTGAGGCCTCACCCATCGGCTGCCGGCAGCTATTTGGATTTCCTCTCGTCCCGCCTTAACCCCAAGGAGCAGCGGGAGTTGGGGCGGAGGATTAGGCCGGGCCTGCCCCTGTCTTCGCTTCTTTGGCTTAAGGAAAACGGGCGCCTGCCCCCGCGCGCCATCCCGGCCTCACTTCCGGAGCTCGTTCTTTCCCAGCTGACCGGCTCTCCCGTCGCGACCGCGCCGACGCTGGCCTCCGGCCTGGGCGGATTTTCGCTCGCGAGCGGCGGGTGGCATCACGCGGCGCTCGAGCGGGTCGGCCTTGCCGGGCTTTTATGGCCGAAACTGGCCGAACCCGGCGAAACAATCGGAGTCTGGAGGGTCGACGGAAGGAGGATTCCCTGTTATGCTGGTCTAGGGGATCATCCCTGCGCCATGCTGGGTGTGGGACTCGAAGAACGAGAGCTGTCCATTAACATCGCGACCGGATCCCAGGCGAGCCTGGTGTCCGACGATTGGCGCAGGGGTGAGGCGGAAGCCTCGCCGTACGTTGACGGCAGCTTTTTGCGCGCCGTGACGCATCTGCCCGCCGGGCGTGCCTTGAACGTGCTCGTGCGCATGATGGAGGATATCGCCCGCGCGCTGGGTTTCCCTTTAGACGATCCGTGGCCCATCATCGAGCGTGAGGCGACCGCCGTTTCGCCGGCCGGCCTGCGCGTCGATCTCTCCTTCTCGGGCAGCGGAGCCATCGAGGGGATTTCGGAGGAAAACCTCTCCGCTGGGTCCCTTTTCCGGGCCGCGTTCGACCGAATGGCCGAAAACTATTGCGATGCGGCGCAAAGCCTCTCGCCGTTCCATCACTGGGACAGGATCGTTTTTTCGGGCGGGCTCGCCTTGCGCTCTCCCATTCTGCGACGCTTGATCACCGAGCGCCTTCGAACCCCTTGCCGGGTTTCCGGATCATCGGAGGACGTTCTTTCCGGGCTGCTGGCTGTCTCCCTTTTTTCGGTCGGGAAGGCCCGATCGTTGCGTGGAGCCGCCGCCTCATTACAGAAACGTTCCGCGGCTTCTAGGAGGAATGCATGAATCGCGACTTATTTAACGAACTCTTCGTCCTTGAGCTGGCGAACAATCATTGGGGCCGGCTCGAGCGGGGGCTTCGGATCATCCGCGACTACGCCAAGGTCGTCCGCTACAACAACGTCCGAGCGGCCATTAAGCTGCAATTCAGGGACGTCGACAGCTTCATTCATAAGAACTTCCGGGAGCGTAAGGATATCCGCTATATCCGCAAAACCCTCGACACGCAGCTATCGCGCGAGGACTTCGCCGTCATGGTCGCGGCGATTCGCAAGGGAGGCTGCATCCCGATGGCCACGCCCTTCGATGAGAGATCCGTGGATTTGTGCGTGGAGCTAGGCATCGAAATCATAAAGATCGCTAGCTCCGATATAAACGATTGGATACTCATTGAGAAGATCGCCAAAACTCGAAAACCGGTGATCGCCTCAACAGGAGGCTCCTCGCTCAAGGACCTCGACGACCTGGTTACCTTTTTTCGCAACCGGGGGATCCCTTTGGCGATCAATCACTGCGTCGCGCTCTACCCCTGCGAGGATGGAGAGCTGGAGCTCAACCAAATCGACTTCTTGCGTAAGCGCTATCCCGATCTCACCGTGGGCCTTTCGACCCATGAGTATCACGACTGGACGTCCTCGATTCTGCTGGCCTACGCGAAGGGAGCCAGGACCTTCGAGCGCCATATCGACATCGAGGCCGACGGAATCCCGGTCTCGCCGTATTGCACTCTCCCCGAGCAATGCGATGTCTGGTTCAAAGCGTACCATAAGGCGAAGGAAATGTGCGGAGCCCCTGGCACGCAGAAACGGGTCCCGCCCAAGCGGGAAGTCCAATATCTCGACGCGCTTGTCCGCGGCATTTACGCCAAGCGGGACCTTCCCGCCGGGCATGTCTTGACCGAAGCGGACGTCTATCTGGCCGTTCCGTTGCTTAAGGGACAGATGTCCTGCCGGGAGCTCATCGCCGGAGAGGCGCTCATCAAGCCGGCTCGGGCGGACGCGCCGATCCTCGTCGATATGTTCGACACCCCCTATTCCCGGATCCCATCTTTGCGGGAAAAGATAGATAACCGAGGCCTGTCTCCCGAGGCCCCGGACGAGATCTCGCAGAATGGCCACTTGAAATTGCCGCGGTGAAGCGTGTTCTCCTGACCGGATCCACCGGTTTCATTGGCCGCAACCTGCGCGAGCGAATGGCTTCCGATTACGAGATCCTGGCTCCGCCGCGCGGCGAGCTCGATTTGCTCGATGACGACGCCGTCGCGCGGTATTTCCGGCGTCGAATAGTCGACGCGGTGGTCCATTGCGCCACCACGCCGGGACATCGTAACGCGCCACCCGACTCCGTCGCCTTCAAGAATCTGCGGATGTTCGCCAACCTCCTCCGCGAGGAGGGCCGTTGGGGGCGCTTGATCTATTTCGGCTCCGGGGCCGAATACGATATCAGGCGCTGCCCTCCACGAGTGACCGAGTCTTTCTTCGGCGCGCATGTCCCCGCCGACGAGGGGGGATTCTCGAAATACCTCATCTCGCGGATGGCGGAGAGATGGGAGCGGATCGTCGTGCTCAGGCCTTTCGGAGTGTTCGGAAAATACGAGGACTACGAGATTCGCTTCATCTCCAACGCCCTCTGCAAGGCGATTTTCGGCCGGCCGATCACGATCAAGCAAAACCGCAGGTTCGATTACGTCTTTGTGGAGGACCTGCCGCGGGTAGTCGGGCATTTCATCGAGAACGAGCCGCGCCAGAAGGCCTACAACGTCTGTTCCGGGTCCCCCGTGGAGCTTGTCGCCCTCGCCGAGATGGTCTTGGAGGCGGTCGGAACGCGGGTGGACGTCCTGGTATCGGAGCCCGGGATGGGGCCCGAGTTTTCAGGCGATAACGCGCGGCTTAAGGCCGAGCTGGGCGAACTTCGTTGGACTCCGATGCGCGAGGCGATCGCCGCGCTGCACCGGTGGTACCGCGAGCATCTCGACCGCATACGGCCGGCGGCGCTGGCGGTGGATAAATGAGCCAGCGGAAGCTCGTCTCGGTGGTCATTCCGGCCTATAACGAGGAGGCGGTGCTGGGCGAGCTGGCCCGGCGCCTGCAGGCGGTCTTCGCCCAAAATCCCAAATACGACTTCGAGGTCGTTCTCGTCGAAAACGGCTCGACCGATTCGAGCTACGATAAAATGATGGAAATACGGCGAGGGGATCCACGCTTTAAGATACTCCGCCTTTCCAGGAATTTCCGGATGGACGGCGGTCTTACGGCGGGACTCAAGTATGCCTCCGGGCATGCGGCCGTCTTGATGACGGCCGATCTTCAGGATCCACCCGAGATGATCTCGCGCTTCTTGGAAAAGTGGGAGGAGGGTTACGAGAACGTCTACGGAATCGTCACCAAGCGGCGAGGCACCGGCATTCTCCGCCGCATCAATTCCCAGCTGTTTTATTTGCTGGCCAGTCGGCTGACCAATGGGCTTTTTCCCCGCAATGCCAGCGATTTCAGGCTGGTTGACCGGAAGGTTTACGAGACCATCAATCGGATGGAGGAGCGCAACCGCTTCATGCGGGGCCTGTTCGTATGGGCGGGTTTCCGCGCCATCGGAGTCGAGCATGAGCGCTCGCCCCGATTCGCCGGCGAGGCGAAGTCGTATTCGCTGGGGGTGCTCGAGCTGGCGCTCAAGGGCATGCTGGGTTTTTCGCATATACCGCTCAACATCATTCCCATCGCCGGCCTCTCCGTGTCGGCCTTTTCGCTGTTGCTCTTGGCGGGCATCGTCGTCCGTGTGCTCTGGTGGGGCGTGCCGTTTCCTGGGTTCGGCACCATCATGGCGGTGATGCTGTTCATGTTCGGCGTCCTGTTTACCCTCTTGGGGATACTGAGCCAATATGTGGGCCTGATCTACGAGGAGGTCAAGCAGCGGCCTAATTTCATCGTCCGGGAGACCCAGGGACTGTGACCGAAGTCTATATTGACAGAAATGTCACAAGGAGCTAAACTAGGGCAACGTTGGCACCATGCGGACCGGATGCGCATATTTACTCCTTTTCATTGATGCCGGTCCAAAGGAGGGTGCGAAAGAGATGAAAGCAAACAAGGGCAGCAAGGGCTTCGCGAGCCTGGGATTCACGCTCATCGAGCTGATGATCGTGGTCGCAATCATTGGTATATTGGCGGCCATCGCCATACCTAAGTTCGCGAACCTAATCCGCAAGTCCAACGAGGGTCAGAGCAAGGGAAATCTCGGGGCTGTCCGCAGCGCCCTGAGCATCTACTACGGGGACATGGAGGGGGTATACCCCACCGACGTGAACTCGCTGACCACCGCTGGAAAGTACCTGACGGTGATGCCGATCGCCAAGACGCCCGGTTATCACGCGGACTCGTCTGGGGCCGTGCAGAACACCGGCACGACGGCGATCACCGACGCGGGCGGCTGGGCGTACTCGAACGGGGCCTCGGACGCGAACTTCGGGACCTTGTGGGTCAATTGTTCCCACACGGACACGAAGTCGACCACCTGGTCCACGTACTAGGCCGTTTGTTTTCGGACCGCAGGCCCTCCGGGTTTCCGGAGGGCCTGCGCTTTTTGCTATGGGGATAATCAGGGACTGTGACCGAAGTCTATATTGACAGAAATGTCACAAGGAGCTAAACTAGGGCAACGTTGGCACCATGCGGACCGGATGCGCATATTTACTCCTTTTCATTGATGCCGGTCCAAAGGAGGGTGCGAAAGAGATGAAAGCAAACAAGGGCAGCAAGGGCTTCGCGAGCCTGGGATTCACGCTCATCGAGCTGATGATCGTGGTCGCAATCATTGGTATATTGGCGGCCATCGCCATACCTAAGTTCGCGAACCTAATCCGCAAGTCCAACGAGGGTCAGAGCAAGGGAAATCTCGGGGCTGTCCGCAGCGCCCTGAGCATCTACTACGGGGACATGGAGGGGGTATACCCCACCGACGTGAACTCGCTGACCACCGCTGGAAAGTACCTGACGGTGATGCCGATCGCCAAGACGCCCGGTTATCACGCGGACTCGTCTGGGGCCGTGCAGAACACCGGCACGACGGCGATCACCGACGCGGGCGGCTGGGCGTACTCGAACGGGGCCTCGGACGCGAACTTCGGGACCTTGTGGGTCAATTGTTCCCACACGGACACGAAGTCGACCACCTGGTCCACGTACTAGGCCGTTTGTTTTCGGACCGCAGGCCCTCCGGGTTTCCGGAGGGCCTGCGCTTTTTGCCATGGAGATACTCGGGTTGTTGGCGCCGCTTCTGGGGCTTATCCTAGGCTCCTTCCTCAACGTCTGCATCCACCGCTTGCCTCAGGAGCAATCCCTGTGGCGGCCGGGCTCCCATTGCCCTAAATGCGGCCATCCTGTCGCTTTCTACGACAATATCCCCGTTCTTAGCTTCCTGTGGCTTGGAGGGCGCTGTCGCCATTGCGGCTCGAGGATTTCGGCGCGCTATCCGGCCGTCGAACTATTGACCGCCGCGTTGTTCTCGCTTCTTTATTGGCGCTGGCAGGGCCGGCCCGAATGGGCGCTGGCGAGTTGGTTGGCCGCCGGAATACTCATCGCGGTGGCCTTCATCGATTGGGACACCTTCCTGATTCCCGACATTCTGTCCTACGGGCTGCTGGCCTCTGGCCTGTTGCTCTCGCCGATCAATCCGCTGTTGGGCGAGGGGCCGTGGTGGCGCCTGGGCCAGTCGGCGGCCGGGGCGGCGCTCGGATTTGCCCTGTGCTGGGGCACCGCGGAATTAGGGGAGGCGGCGTTCAAGAAAGAGGCGATGGGGGGAGGGGACATCAAGCTCCTGGCTGGAGTCGGCGCGTGGAGCGGGGCCTTGGGGGCCTTCGACTGCCTGGTCGTGGCGTCGCTTCTGGGATCGGTGTACGGCGGCGCCCTGCTGCTTCGAGGCTCGCTGCGCCGCGAGGACCCGATCCCCTTCGGACCGTTTCTCAGCGCGGCCGCGATCCTGAACTTTTTTTGGCTAATGCCCTTCGGTTTCCCTTTTTTAGGAGCAGGTGGTGGACAGGGATAATCTGGCGGAAGGGGGGGGATTCGAACCCCCGAGGGTGTGACCCCTACACGATTTCCAGTCGTGCCGTTTCAACCGCTCACGCACCCTTCCAAATTAGTTTTAGTTAATTAAAATAATATATTTTCTGGTTCCAGGAAAATGAGTCGAATTGTAGCGTAGTGGTAACGTAGTGCTAGGGAGCGTCATTTCTCATCTCGTCCGAGTTGAGGATCCGCCGAAGCTATCCGTTCGCGCGCGAGCCGGATCGCGTCATGCAGTTTCTGCTCCAGTACCTTGCGTGGCGGCAGCTCCGTCATGTATTCGGCTACGCGAATTCCGCTTTTGTCGAGCTGGAGTAGTTCTATTTCTTCGTGACCGCCTCCGGCGCATAGAATAAGGCCGATGGGGACGCCTTCGCCGGCTTGTTGTTCGTATTTCTCGAGCCAACGCAGGTAAAGTTCCATCTGCCCCTTATATTCTGGTTTAAACTTATCGAGCTTAAGCTCGATGGCTACCAGGCGCTTAAGTTTTCGATGGTAGAACAGGAGATCGAGATAATAATCCTTCTCGCCGATTTGGATTCTCTTCTGGCGAGACATGAACGTAAAGCCGGCCCCCAATTCTAGGATGAAGGCTTCCATCTCCCGTAGGATGGCCGCTTCCACGTCTTTCTCTTGGTAAGCGCCCTTCAGGCCGAGGAAGTCCAGGAAATACGGGTCTCGAAACACCAAATCGGGAGTTAAGCGATCTTCTTCTTTGAGTTTCTTAAGTTCCAATGCGGCGAGCTTGGATGGTTTCTTGGATAGGGCGGTGCGCTCGAAAAGCATTCCGCCGATCTTCTTTTCGAGGGTTCGCGTGTTCCACCCCTCAAGGCGGCACATTTCAGCATAGAACTCGCGCTTCAGTGGATCGTCGAGGTAAATCAGGCTCTTGAAGTGAGTCCAAGTCAATTGTCTCCGCAGCGCGGAGACAATCTTTTCATCGGGAAACACCTGAGCAAACCGGATCATGTGGCGAAGGCTCTTTTCCGAGAAGCCCCGACCGTACTCCCTCGCCAATTGTCTCCCCACTGCGGAGACAATTCGTTCTCCATAGTCTGCGCGTTCGCCGCCCAACACCTCCTGGCCGACGCGCCGGCCGACGTTCCAATACAGCGTAGCGAGGCCCGCGTTAACGGTCTGCGCCACTTGGTTCCTTGCGGTGTCAATAAGAGCACGAAGGTCATGAAGCAATTTATCTGCGGTATGGTCAGCGGCCTTCCCAGGCCGCTGTAGCAGAGCCTTGGCGATCTTCATCGAACCGCTTCCTCGGCGGCAGCGTCGCGGCCCAGCAGTTGGATGGTCGAACGCCATATCCCTTTATTGATGTGGGCGTAGCGCTGGAGCATCCGCAAGGAGCTGTGGCCCATGTACTCCTGGACCGTTCGGATATCGGCGCCCTTGGCGATCAGCTCGGAGGCGAAGTTGTGCCTGAGCATGTGGAAGGTAAGCTCGGGAATGCCGATTTTCTCCCGTACTTTTTCAAAGACCTCGCGCACGATGCCGTTGCGGTGGTACTTGTCGCCCGCCGAGTTGCAGAAGACGTAATCCGATTTCCTGGGAAGGCCATCCAGCGCCTTTTTTAGTTCAGGATGGATTGGAATCTGCCGGAGTTTCTTGGCCTTTGTATGCCTGACATTGATGAGGTCGTGAGCGAGGTCAACGTCTTTCCATTGCAGGTTGAGTATCTCTCCCTGGCGCATGCCGGTCTTTAGCGCCATCGTAACGATGGGCTTCAGATAATCGGGGCTTGCCTCCAAGAGTTTCCGGCGCTCTTCCGGTGTCAGGATTCGGATCGGCGTTTTTTCCTCTTTGAAAAGACTGATCTCTTTTACGGGGTTGCGGGCCGTGTAGCCCCAGCGCACCGCTTTGCTGAAGATGACCTTGAGCAGAGCCAATTCCCGGTTGATCGTGGCTTCTTTGACGAATTTCAGCCGTTTTGCTTTGTAGAGTTCGACAGCCTGCGGTTGAATATTCGCGAGGGACACATCGCCGAAATGCTCCTTGAGTTTTTCGAGGTTGCTTTCATCTCCTTTCCAGGACCACTCCTGTCCGGTTAAAATAGCGTAGGCGCCCTTCGTCATTGGTAGAATGTTTCTGCGAGGAAGCAATCTACCGACGGAGGACGCCTATGCCTCATTATAACACAGTCCTGCATCAACT
>JBGFSC010000038.1:0-53933 GCA_041694815.1 Elusimicrobiota bacterium
GGAGTGTCGGCGCCGGGGTTTTCATCCCGCCTGCGGCGGGCTGAAAACCTTTAAAACAGGGTGTCCACTTTTAAATCGTAAATTCATCAAAAACTGTCCACTTTTAATTCGTTCCTGACATCTCCCGCCTCGGGCGTTGACAAAAACTCGGTTTCGGAAGCGCCCAGGGGCTCCTCCCCGCTCGGGATCTCCGCGATCGCCATCTCCGGCTCTTGAACCCAACTCGTCTCTTGAGCCAGCTCCTGCGCCGGAATGGGCTCCGGCTCGGAGAGCGGCTCCCCTTGCGCGGCCGCGACCTCCTGGCCCGCCTGGACGTCGCGACCGACAGACTCCTCGATCTCAGTCGCAGGGTCGCTCACTGCGGCGGCCCTGACGGTTCCTTCCAAGACCTTGATCTCCGTCTTGGCGGCCTGGGCGTCCACGACGAAGGTTGTTCCGCGAACCGCAGCGACTGCCGTCGGGGTTCTAACTCTGACGCGCGAGCCTCCGCCCAGCCTGCCCACCTTGAGAAGTATCTTTCCTTTAAGAAGCCGCAATGAAACGTGGAGCGCTTCTTTCTTGGACTTGATCCGCTCAAGCTTGAAAGTCGTATTCTCCTTGAGCCGGACTAAGACCCCATCGCCTAAGCGAATCTCGGCCCGCGAGCGGGCGCGAGTGCGAACCTGATCCCCCGCCTTGAGCGTCGTCCGGGCAAATGCGGGCAGCGGGATGCGCTTGGCATTCTTGCCTTTGCCGCTTTTCTTGGACAAAACCCCAGCGACCCGAAATACGACGGTAGCCTGCGGCTGGCGCTTCTCAGCGACGGCCGGCACAACGGGGGCAGCGGGAACGGTTGCAATGAGGAGCCCTATGCAGTAGGCCCTCAGATTCCTTGCCGCAAGATTCCTTCGAACAATGAAACCAGTCATTTGCCCTTTGAAGTCTAGCAAAGGATCATGCTGCGCCCTTCAGCGAAGGACATCCACGCGTCCCTGCGCTGCTTTCTCGATCCTGCGAGGATCGACGCCGATGCAGCGCCGCAGCGTGACGCGCCCCTCATCGCCCGCGAATATCCGCGCCTGGTTAATCTCCGAGTCCTCGATCACGAGCCTGCCGTGCTCCACCGCCCGGATCTGGCTGGAAATGTTCGGCGCGATCTTGGAGCGCCGGATCGCGAAGCGGCTTTCCCCGGCGGCTGACAGGAAATCCGCCTGGAGCGTCGAATCAGTGAACGTGGCCTGGACCTTGTCGTAGGTCTCGGTCTCGCCCAACAGGTCGCCCTTGAGGGAGACAGCCCCGTCTCCGGACAGATAGACGCTCCAATCTACGATCTCCGACTTGAGGACTCGAAGGCGTATCCCGTAGGCCGAGCCGTCCCCCAGCCCGAAGTCGCTCATCGTATCGGAGTCCTCGATCTTGCCGGTCGGAAGGCGGCCGAGGTTGACGGCCTCTCCCTCCTCGGTATCCAGCCTCAAGAAGGGAGAGAGCGCCGGGTAGCCGGAAAGGGTGGCCTTGGCGCCGTTGCGGAGGATGAAGACCCAGATCGCCACGCGGCTTTGGCCGTCGAGCCGCAGATCGAACTTCCCGGCGCGTCCCGCTTTAAAATCCCTAAGCAAGGGGCCGGGATAGGCGAAGGCGCCCCAGTCGCCCTCGTCGAGCTGAAGCTGCAGGTCGTCGGTGATGCGCACGTCCGTTCCGCGAAAGGATGTCTTGTCGCCGAGAAGGAGCTGCGAGATGGAGAAGTCCCGCGCCGTCACGCGCGCGTTGCCCTCGAGGAAGAAGGCCCCGACCGCGTTGGTGGACCGCACGCAGTCGATGGAGCTATCCTCGGTCGCCGTCAGGTCGCTGTGGAGCTCCGGCTCCTCTAGCGGAGAGTGGACTCGTTCCAGACGGAGAGACGCCCGCCCGGACAGGATCATATTCGATGATCCGCCGCCCGCGACCTGGCGCCGGTCGAAGCGCCCATCGCGAACCGTCATCCGCGCGTCGTCATGCAGCAGGATCTTGCCCGCCACCTCGTTGTCGCCCTCGAAGCGGATGACCGAGGAGCCGCGGGCGACCAACATGTTCTCAGCCGCGGCCGCCGCTTCCTCGGCCTGCGCGCGCTGCGTCCAGCCGAGCCGGCAACCCGTGATGATGAGCTCGGCCTGGTCTTCCACGCGGATGTTGGCGGCATCTTCCCCGCTTTCGACCGCTTCAAACAGGATCGCGCAGCGCTCGAGAGTCAGACGGGAGCGGTCCCTGAGCGTGACAGCACCCCGGATCGTGAAGTCCGCGCCGGTCAGCGCTCGCGTCTGAGTCCCGGACAATTCGAGGCCGGAGAGGATCTCCTCGGCGCCACAGGGCGCGAGAACCAGACCGAAGGCTAGTAGCCCGCCTATCGCGAGGTTCTTTCGAGCGATGAAACCAAGCATTGCACGGGCTCCTGGGCCGGGTCGATCGCTACGACTTCTTCGGACACAAGCTTCAACCCCAACCGCTCAAAGCGCTCTCTATAACCTAGCCGCCTCATCCGCTCTTGCGGCCCCAGGAAACCGTTGACCAAGAGCAGCCGTCCGGACGTGCCCAGCCAGCCCGCGACTCTCGGGAACTGCCTCTCGAACTCCACCCTGGCGAAAGGCTTCTCCAGGTAGTAGAGCACGTCGGCCAGGACGATCAGGTCGAACTCCGCGCGCGGCGGCTCCCAGCTTCGGATGTCGTCGCAGACCCACTGCACGTGACCCGAGCCGGCCAGTCGGTCCTGCGCCCGGCGGCACGCCACGGCCGATACCTCCACGGCGATCACGCGATCCGCCCTGGAGGCCAGCCTCTCGGTGAAGTCTCCTTGCGAGGCCCCGACCTCGAGAACGTGCGCATAACGCCGGTGGCCCAAGGCGGCCTCCATGGCATTAAAGCGCGCCGCATTAAACGGGGAGGTGCGAAAGCGATAGGGGTCTTCGCGCTCCGCGAAGAAACGGTCCATCTTTCGCGCCGTCAGTACTTTGAGGACGCCGCGCGTGAGCCCATGGATCAGCCTCATGCCAGGGTCCGGGTTCTCCGCAAGCCGCCGGCCGACCCCACGCGAGCGCCGGCATAGTGGCGGAGATGCGCCAATGCCACCTCCTCCCAAGTACGCGACTCCGCGAAGCGCCGGGCTTTTTCAGCCATGCGTAATCTCACGTCGGGCTCGAGAAGCCTTAAGCAAGCCTCCGCGATGGGGAGCGGGTCCGAGGGGCTCTTCAAGATGAATGCGTTTTCACCGTTGCTCAACAGCTCGCTGATGCCCGCGTACTGCGTCGTGACCAGGGGCAGGCGCATCGCCATCGCCTCAAGCCCGATGAGGAAAAACGTGTCCAGCGGAGTGGGATTGATGAGCACGTCCGCCATGCTATAGAGCGAGCGCACATCATCCCACGACTCCTGGTATAAGAAACGAATGCCTTGCTCGTGAGCGAAGCGGGCGAATATTTTTTTAGGGAATGGTCCAGCCGCAAGCAAGGAAAGCGGCGCGCGTTTGGGCAGCAGGGCGAGTCCTCGGATGGCGAATTCTAGGCCTTTCCAGGAATCGCCGAGATAGAGGAAGACGACATCGTTGAGAGCTATGCCGAGCCGCTCCCGCAACCCGATCCTCCGCCCCGCCTCGATGGCCGGTGAGAAATAGGTGCTGTCGACGCCGTGCGCGATGACGTCGATGCGGTCCTCGGGAACGCCGAAAGCAGCGCGCACCTCCTGCCCCGAACGTCGGGAGTGCACCAGAACGCTTCGATAGTTCCCGGGGGTGAAACGCAGGCGCTCGATCGCCGAGCGGACCTTCCTTCGGGTCGTATCCAGGACGGGAGGATCGATGCTGAACGGAACCGAGCCGAGCTTCTCCGCCTCCACCTGCTGCGGATCATTATGCACGTCGATCACATCTTGATGGATCGTCAACGCGTGGCTTATGACGATATCGTGGCGCCTTGCGGCAAATCTGCCAGGCGTCCGAGGCAGCAACGGGATGGCCCAAACCGGCAACATCGCGCCTATCGGCAGCGACCAGGTACGCCAAGAGCCGCGCAGGCTAGGCAGCCAGTGGAAATTGATCTTCGGGTTTGGAAACAGCTTCCTGCCGCCCTCGGGCAGGCGGTTCGTAGAGGCGTAAATATGGACCTCATGGCCGCGCTTGACGAATTCCTCGGCAAGGGCCAGGTTCGCCCGCGCTACACCGCTATTGAGCGAGAGGGTCTCCAAAAGCATGCCGATATTCATGCCACCCCCGCGCGACTTCCAGAGCTAAAATCGTTGTTTTGAGTCATTGTCGAGCCAGTCTCCTCGCCTGCATTAGGCGTCGCAGAAAATTGAACATCCCGGCGCGTCCCTTGATCACGCGTCGGGGAATGGAAAGGGGGAAGCCGTCTCCCATCTCGGTCGCGAAGGCAAGGCGGTAACCCGCGCGCGCGGCAGCCTGCCGCACGCCTTGGTCGAAAACCCCATACGGATACGCGAACCAATCGACCGATCGCTCCAACACCGATTCAAGGGTTCTTTTCGATTCCTCGAGCTCCCGCTTAAGCGCCTGCTGATCCATGGCGGTCAGGCGAGCATGGGTGGCGCCGTGCGAGCCGATCCCCCAGCCTTCTTGCGACAAGGCGCGCAGCTCTTCGCTGGTGAGTTGGCGGTGGCCTGAGTCGGAACCCTCTCCGTCCCACAGAGCGGTTTGCCCCATTCGGGAGGAGACCATGAACAGGACCGCGCAGAAGCCGTGACGTTTGAGGATCGGCAGGGCCTCGGAAAAGACGGTGGAGGAGCCATCGTCAAAGGTCAAGAGAAAGGGCTTGGCGGGAAGATGGCATGGCAAACCCAGCTTTGCCTTCGCGTACTCCTCCGCCGTCACCGTTTGATATCCGAAAGCCTTAAGCAACGCGAGCTGGCGGCTGAACATGCGCGGGGAAATATATGTATCAGGATGGCCAGCGCTTGGCGGAGGAACCCCCACGCGATGGTAGACCAACACGGGGATGGGAAAATGGGTCGAGGCCGGTTTAGACGGACCTACCGCCGCTTTAGGAAAATCCACAAGCACCATATTTCCTTCAAAATTTTATTACTTTTCCGCAGCATCGACAAATGCTAGAGAGACGCTGTCGAGACGTTGAGCTCTTATTCTTCCGAAACATCCTCAGTTAGCCAGGCCGCTAGCTGGCTCCGTCCCTTTCAGTCGGCTGGGTACTGATCGTGCTTCGGCAGCTTGGGGTCCATGATGTCCCACGGCTGCGCGTGGGACGCGAATAGGTCGTACTTGGGCTTAAACCAGCTCGGGTCGTCGAGGCTTGAAGCCGTGATGCCCAGCCAACGGGACGGCTGATCCGATTCGCCTCCCGTGATGCGAGAGCCGCAGTCGGGGCAGAAGCCGCGCTTGTGGACACCGCCCTTCACGTTCTTGGCGAAATGGTACCGCAGCGCCCCCTGCGTCAGTTTAAACGCTTTAGCCAGGACCACGATGACGGGGGCATAGGGACCGCCCGAGATCTGCTGGCAGGCCCTGCAATGGCAGTTGAGCATCGCGATCGGCCGGGCGGAAATTTCGTAACGGACCGCCCCGCAAGCGCAGCCCCCTGAGAAATGCCTAGGGATCATGAGCCTCCACTGATAGCAAGTCTACCTTTTTGGCGGCCTCACCGGAACATTAGAACCGTGGCGCTCTTTAGTCCCATCGGCCGCCACGGGACCGTCACGATTTCCAAGACGAAACCCCATGCCCCCGTATTAAAATCGAACGCATGCCCAAGCACATCCTCGCGGCCCTGCTGCCGCTATTGATCATGGCCGGCCTGATCCTGGCGTCCCGCCGCGTCGTGACGGTGCCGCGGGCGGCCGAAGCGGTCGAGCGGCTGCGCGGCGCGCCCGGCTCCCTGGCGGTCTTCGCAACGGCCGCCTCCGCATTGGCGATCGTCAAGCCGACCGCGCTCATCCCGATCACGGCGGCGATGCTCTTCGGCTTCTGGGGCGGTCTCTCGGTGACCGTGGCCTCCGTCAACCTCGGCGCCTGGGCCGGCTTCTGGCTCGGGGCTAGGTGGCGCCGGCGCTCGCGCGCGGCGCCGGACATGGGGCCGGGCGTCGAATGGATGGTGGAAAGGGTGGGCCGCCGCGGGATCTGGCGCGTGGCGCTCATACGACTGCTGGGCTTTCCCCCCGCCGGACTGGTCCAAGTCGCCTCGGGCATGTCGGGCCTGGCCTTTCGCGACTTCGCCCTGGGAACCCTGGCGGGCATGGCGCCCTGGGCCCTGCTCATGAGCTATTCCTCGGACCGCCTCTGGAGCGCGCTCATCCATTAGGGGCGGTATAATAAAGAAGAGGCTCCGATGCGAAATAATCGAAGGAATCACGGCGAGCCGGAGAAGGACCTGGCCAAAACCTACGACGAGTTCAAGAATTTCGAGGGCCGCCGCTACACCGGGATGAAGGTCGGCGGCCGCCACAAGTGGCATTACGACCAGGGGGAGTGGAAGGAGAAGAAGGTCTCGCCCGATCGCTGGGAGTTCAACTACGCGGTGGCCAAGCGCCGGGCCGGGCGCGCCCCGGAGGGCTCGGGCGTGCCCGTGGGCACGGAATACCACTGGTACATCCTCGCGCACCAGAACGTCCGCAAGCTGGACGCGAACACTTACAGCACGGCCATGACCGGCCTCAAGTACAAGCTGGCGCATAAGCGCGCCGGCTCCGAGAAGTGGAGCGCCTCCGACCGCGCCCTACGCCGGCGCCTGGCCGCCATCCTCGAGGAGTCGGCAAGAGAGCTCCGGCGCCAGGCGGAGGAGGCCCCAGCCTCGCGAGCCGCAACGAGATCGCGGCGGAAGCCCGCGCCGCGACGCCCACTCAGCCGATTCGGGTTGAACGGCTTCCGGCGGCCGGTGACGCACCGAAACGCCCTCAAGGTGTAAATTTTTCGACTACTAAAATATCCAGCGGCGGGCCCTAAATGCCTTCCAGGGAAGCGCCCACCGGTCCAGGGGGTGGAAATCCGCGCCGGGGGCCAGGCGGCACCAGCGCTCGTTGGGCAGGTCGAAAACGCAGGGGCGGTCGTCGAAGCGCCGGATCTCGCTGGCCCACCACGGCTTCTCGGAAACGCACTCGCCGACGAAGGCGAGCTTCCCTCTCTCGTCCCAGCGCAGCGACTGGTCGCCGTTATACCAGAAAAGCGTCCAGCCGGACTTGTGCACGAGCCGCGGCCTGGCGGCCTCCTTGAACACCGCCAGGTAGCCGACCTCCTTATGTATCCCGATCTCGCCGATGTAATAGAGCGCGAGGCAGGCGTCGAGCCCGGGCGCGGGGAATAGATGTTCCCGCAAATGGAAGGCGTTCCTCCGGTGCCAGGCCCTGCCATAGAGCGAGGGCCAGTCGATTTCCCAAGCCATGGGACAACGATAGCGCCTTTCTTGGTAGAATTCCATACCTTCGTCCTGGGGAGGAGAAACGTAAAAGAATGGTAAGCGCAAGGTCCCGCCAAGGGAAAACCCACGTCGTCGTCGACCTCGACGGCACCTTGGCGAACATCGAGCACCGGCGCCACTTCATCAAGGCCAAAAAAAGGAATTGGAAGGCATTCCATGAGGCCTGCATCGACGACCCGCCTAACGCCTGGTGCGTGCGGCTCGTCAACGCGCTGCGGGCCTCGGGCATCGCCATCGAGCTGGTCTCGGGGCGTTCGCAGGCCGTCGAGGAACTGACGAAGCGCTGGCTGGAGCGGGTCTTCGGCGGGGATCTCTCGGGCATGAACCTGGTGCTGCTGCGGGCTCACGGCAACCTGGTCAAGGACACCGAGCTCAAGCGGGAGTGGCTCCGGCAATTTGGGAAGGAGAGGATCCTATTCGCAGTCGATGACCGCAAGCGGGTCGTCGACATGTGGCGCGAGGAGGGCGTGGTCTGCCTGCAATGCGACGATTGGGAGGAGCGCGAGGCGGCCGCGGAACTGGCCCTGCACGTGAAGGCATTCGAGGACCAGGGGAGCTAGGCCGGGATGATGCTGATCTCCCCGCCCGCCATCGCCGTATTGTGACTTGGCGGGCGGGGCGCTTGGAACGAAGGCTTCGCAATTCTTTCGCGTCCCTTATTCGACCTTGATGTCGACTCCGCGGCTCTTCTGCTCGGCCGGCTTCGGGACGTTGAGGGTCAATATGCCATCGGAATACTTGGCCTTGATCTGTTCCGGATGCACGCCGCCCGGCAGCGAGAAGCTGCGTTCGAAGCGGCCGGAGCTCAACTCCCGGCGCAGGTAGGACTTGTCCTTCTCCTCGCGCTCCTGGCGACATTCCCCGGCGATAGTCAGCATCCCGCCCTCCAGGCAGACCCGCACGTCCTCCCTCTTGACCCCAGGCAGGGCCGCGCTGATCACGTACTCCTTGTCGGTCTCCTGTACGTCGACGCGCGGGGTCCAGGCACGCGGCGAAAAGCGGAGCATGGGCCAGCCCGCGAAGAATTCGTCGAAAAGCTCGGAGACCCCCGACAGGCCCTTAAACCCGCCGAAGGGCTCGTAACGACCCACCTCCCCTTCCCTCTTGGCGATCTCATGTCGTCTCATAAAACACCTCCTACCTATATTCTATCTCCAAACCATGGTAGAATATCGCCTTGCAGCCAGGCGTCGACGCATAGGAGGGCACCGGTACATGCCTAAAGGGAAAGTGAAGTGGTTCAACGACCAGAAGGGTTATGGCTTCATCACGCCGGACGACGGATCGAAGGATCTTTTCGTCCACCATTCGTCCATCCTCGGCGAGGGATTCAAGAGCCTCGCGGAAAATCAGGCCGTCGAGTTCGAGATCCAGGACTCCGACAAGGGGCCGCGGGCCGTCAACGTAAAAAAACTCTAACTCCCGTTCCTTGACGCCGCCGAAGCTCGCCCGCCGGCTGGGGCTGGCCGCGCTGATCTTCTACGGCGTCGGCGACATACTCGGCGCCGGCATCTACGCCCTGGTCGGAAAGGTGGCGCAGGAGGCCGGCACCGCGGCGTGGCTGTCCTTTCTCGCTTCCGCCGCGCTTGCGGCCGTCACGGGCCTGGCCTACGCGGAGCTAAGCTCCCGCGTGCCGACGAGCGCCGGCGCCGCCGCTTTTTGCGCCCGGGCCTTCCCCAACCCGCTCCTTGCCCATCTCGTAGGGTTCTTCGTGCTCATGAGCGGCGTCACCTCCACGGCGACGGTGTCGTTGGCCTTCTACGGCTACCTGCGGGTCTTCCTGGAGATGCCGCAGCTGCCCGCGGCGATGGGCCTTATCGCGCTGATGGGCCTCTTGGCCTTTCTCGGCATACGCGAGTCGGTCAACGCGAGCAATGCCTTGACCCTCTTCGAGGTCTCGGGGCTTCTGCTCGTCGCCTCGCTGGGGCTCGGCTACGCCTTCCAGCGCCCCGCCGCCGAGCTGCTCGAGCGCGTGATCCCGGACGCGGGCCCCTTGGCCGTGCTCTCGGGGGCAGCCCTGGCCTTCTACAGCTTCATCGGCTTCGAGGACTTAGCCAACCTCTCCGAGGAGGCCAAGGACCCGGTGCGCGACATCCCGCGGGCGATCCTGGTCGCGGTGGCCGTGTCGACGAGCTTGTACCTCGCCGTCGTCTTCGTCGTGCTGTGGACCATGACTCCCGCCCAAGCAGCCGCCTCGCCCCGCCCGCTCTTGGACGTGGCCAAGATCGCCGGCTTTCCCCTGCCGGACTGGACCTTCGCCGGTATCGCGTTGTTTGCCGTCTGCAACACCGGCTTGGCCAACTTCATCATGGCCTCGCGCCTTCTCTACGGAATGGCCGACCAGGGCTTGGCTCCCCGAGCCCTGGCGCGGGTGCACGCGACGCGACGCACCCCTTGGGTGGCGGTGCTCGCGGCGATGGGGATCACGATGGCCTTGGTCCTGACAGCGGGAGAGAAAGGGGTGGCGACGCTGGCGAGGACCACCGCCCTGCTGCTCATGGTGGCATTCCTGGCCGCGCACGCGAGCCTCATCCGCATCCGGGGATCGGAGCCCGCCGGACCGGGGGTGTTCCAGGCGCCGCGCTGGACGCCTTACGCGGGCATCGCGGTATGCCTGCTGCTGCTCTCGCAGGCCTCCCGGGAGGCCTACGCGCGCGCCTTCTGGACACTGCTCGTCGGCCTGGCCCTCTACCGGCTGCTGCGCCCGCTCAGGGACGCGGGCGCCGCCCCCGCTCGATGAAGACGGGGGCGAGCGCCCCGCCGCGCGCGACATTAACGATCGGCCCGGGATTGACGCGCCCGTAGAAACCGATCCGGCTGCCGCCGCAGAACACTCCCAGCGAACGGTAGAACTTACCCGAATAGACGCGCCCGCGGCGCACGACGGACGCCGTCATGCGGGAGGTCTCGCGGCGCTCCTGCACGACCCAGGATCCCGGCCGTCGGCACGCCTCGCCCAGCAACCGCTCCCACCGGGAGATGTTCGCGCCGCCTAGATGCACGCCCTCCCCGCCGCAGCTCCGGTTGGGTTTAAGCACCCAGCGGGAGGGGTCGCGCCTTAAAAACGGCAGCAGGTCGACCTTGCCCCCATGCGGCCCCTCCGTGCGCCGCTCGTAGACGGCGCGGGTCCATGGCACGCAACGCTTAAGCAGCCGGGACTCCGAACGGGAAAAGAGCCTCTCGAAGCGGCTCGAGCTCAGGCATTCGAGCATCCCCTTGTGGTCGAACTCCGCCGCCGGCCCCGGGACGACGAGGCCGCGCCGGGCCATGGACTCGAAAGCGGCGATCGAACGGCTGCCGGGAGGCGGCAGCTCCTTGAGGCTGATGTCCCTAAAGAGCCGCTCGATGCGCTCTCCGCGCAGCGTGAAGCCGCCGCCGCGCGCGCGCAGCTCCTCCGGCCTCCCCCAGACGCCAAGCAGCCCGCGTCGGCCCAAGGCCTCCGCCAGGCGAGGCATCTCCGTGTCCCCCGGCCCGAAGGGCGGCGCCTCGACGAAGCCGATGCGCCGCGCCCCTCCGCAGGAGTCTCGCAGCCAGCGGTGGAAGAAATCCACGAGCCCGGGCGAGTCCGCGAGCCCCTCGAGCCCCCCTCCGCCGACGACCGGGGCGACGAGTTCGCGGAAGAGGCTCACGGCACAATCATGGTAATGGAACCCGGCCACGCCCGTCGCGTTCGTCTCGAAAAGAACGGGGGTCCAGTCCCGTTCGAAGCCCACGTCGATGCGCAGCAGCATGCGGGCCGCGGGGGTCTCCCGCGGCAGGGCGTCGAGCCACTGCCGGGACCTAGGCTCCAGCCCGCAGGCCATGATGAGCTCCGGGACGCCCTCACGGTAGAGCCTGGGGACGGCCAGGTGCAGGCGCAGCACGACACGAGCCAAGGCCGCCGCCTCGCGGGCGGCTCCGTGGGGAAGCACGAAGGGCGTCAGGGCTAGGGGGTGGGGGATCGGCGGGCGGCCCGGGCGCTGGCGGTACATGAAGCCCAGGCTTCGGCTGCGCGACTCGAGGGCCCGGACCAGGGGGCCGAGCGCGCGCCGGGCAGGCAAGGGCGGCGTGGCGCGTGGCGTTGACACGGCCGATATGCGGCATTATACTAAAGAGATCCCGTGAAATTGCTCCTATTGAACGTCCCGTTGGGGTCCTACCCGACCACCGACGCGCCCGTGGCCATCACCCGCGTCATGGATAATCTCGACCCCTCGCTCGAGTGCGAGACCTCCTTCTACGACGCCTACCTGCAGCGCCCCAGCTTGGAGCAGATCCGCGAGCGCGTCGCCCTCGAGAAGCCTGACGTCATTGGCATCAGCGCGATCCTGACGCATAACTACAGCTACGTCAAGAAGATGTCGCTGCACCTCAAGGAGCATTTCCCCCACGTAGTCCAGGTGCTCGGCGGGGAGATGGCCTCCATCGCCAACATCGTGGTCCGCCGCACGGCGGTGGACTTCTGCGTGACCGGGGAATCCGAGCCCAGCTTCAGCCTGCTGCTGCGCAAGCTCAAGGAGCTGCGCTTCGACACGAGCCGCCGCGAGGCCTTCAAGGATATTCCGGGCCTGGTCTTCCTCTATAATGGGGCCTCCTATTTCACGGGATACGCCCCCGGCAAGCGCGAGGTATTGCAGATCAATTATGGCATCGTCGAGCGCTTTACGAAGCTGGACCATTACCTCGAGCCGACCACCGGGCAGCGCTTCCGGCGGGGGTATAACAAGACGGAGATGGAGAATTTCTACGAACAGTTCCACCCCCAGAACCTCTCCAAGCGCATCGCCCAGGTATCGGCAAGCATCGGCTGCGTGGCCAAGTGCACCTTCTGCCACCGATTCTACAAGGGCTACACGGCCGCCGACCCCGAGTCGATCATCGCCTACATCGAGCACCTCATCGAGAGATACGACATCGGCACCGTGAATTTCTGGGAGGAGAACTTCGCCTCCGACAAGCAGGCCACCAAGCAGATCGTCGCCTATCTCAAGTCGCGCAAGCTCAATTGGGTGGCTGGGGCCACGAGGGTCAGCACGATCAGCGACGCGATCATCGGGGAATGGAAGGAGGCCGGCTGCATCTCCATCGGCTTCGGCATCGAGACCGGGAGCCAGAAGATGCTCGACGTGATGGAAAAGAAGACCACCGTCGAGCAGAACCTCAACGCCCTGCGCTGGTGCTACAAGCACAACCTGGCCACGGGGGTGCTGGTGCTGCTCGGCATGCCCGGTGAGACCCAGGAAACGGTCGACGAGACGATACGCAACCTCTCCAAGGCCCTGCCGGACGACGTCCGCATGCCCTTCGACATGTCAATCAACTACTTCCAGGCCATCGCGGGCACCCCCGGCTACGAATACGCCCGCAAGGTCGGGCTCATCGGCCCGACGCTCGACGACGAGGAGCGCTACCTCGAGGGACTCTACGACGTCGACGCCAGCGACATACGCCATTACCTAAATTTCACCGATTACGAGAAGGAGGAGGTCGCCTTCTGGCGCCGCTACGTGCTGCTGGAGATCGTCGTCGCCTACATGCGCAAGCACGGCATATGGAACACCCTGCGCCACCGCAAGGCCCCCCGCTACCGCTACGCGCTGTTGTACATGTGCTTCCCGTTGCCCGTCCGCCGCTTCCTGCTCCAATACATGATCATCCTCTCGACCTTCGGCGTCGGGGGCCTGCTGGACCTGCTCCTCCGCAAGGCTCTGCGCCCCAGGAAGAAGTCCTTCTCGCAGGTCTCCGAATCCCTACGGAGGATAGTCCAGATGTCCCCCCTGGAAGTCCGGGAGGACGACCGACTCACCTTCAGCCTGCGCGCCGGGCGTTAGCCGTGCGCCCGTGTTAAATAAGTCCTGCCGTTTTGTTTGGGCGGCCTTCTTATCCGTGCTCACCGCGCTCTTGGCCGCCGAGCTATACCTTCGGCGGACCGTTCCCCAGGTGGTCCACGAGGCGGCCTGGCTGGCGCGGCGGCCGGCGGCAGTCGAGAGCGACTCCGGGCTCTTGGTGCGCGACACGCGCCGCGGCAAGCGCCTGGTCCCCAACGCCCGCGTGCTCGTGCGCAACCAGCACTGGTCCCACCGCGACGTTCTGCTGCGAACGAACTCGTTGGGGCTGCGCGACGAGGAACTCCCCGCCGACAAAAAACCCGGAGAGATCCGCATCCTGGTCCTGGGCGACTCGATCACGCTCGGCGACTCGATGCCCGCCGAGGAGGTGTTCCTCAAGCGGGCGCAGGCCCTGCTCGCGGGGCGCGGAGGCGAGGTCCGGCTGATTAACGCCGGCATCTCGGACGCGGGGCTGCAGGAGGAGATCGACATCCTCGAGGAGACGGTGGACGCCGTCCGACCCGACGCGGTGCTGGTGGCCTTCTACCTCAACGACAGCCGCCCGCCCTGGGGGTTCCCTTCGGAGCTGGGCGCCCCGGGATGGCTGCGCCGCCGCAGCGTGCTCGCCGACCAGCTATGGCGCCGGGCGGCCTTCGCTCGCTGGCTGGGCGCTCAAGGCAAGGACCGTTTCGAGTGGATCCACTGGGACGGCCGCCTCGATTGGCGCCGGGACCGCGAGGACTTCCGCCAATTGGCGGCGCTCGCGCGCTACGACTGGGGAGCCGCCTGGCAGGGGGAGTCTTGGGACGCCGTCGAGAGGGGGCTCGACCGGCTCGAGCGCCTTTCCAAACAACACGGCTTCCGCCTGGCCTTCGCGGCCTTCCCGGTCTATTTCCAGGTCTATGCCGAGTTCCTCGAAGACGAGCCGCAAAGGGAACTGGGCCGCCGCTTGGCTAAAAGGGGGATTCCCTACCTCGATCTGCTCCCGCTCTTTCGCCGCCACCGCGCCGCGCGGCTCTTCTTCGACCATTGCCATCCCTTGCCAGCCGCCAACGATCTCATCGGCCGCGAGTTGGCCGCGTTCTTAAAGAGCGAGCTGCTCAAGCGCGCCTAGCGGACCGGACAGGCGGAAGCGAAGCAGCGCGAGATGGCGAGGCTCGCCACGGTCCAGGCGAGCATGGCGTCGAGGACGTAGAGCAGGGTGAATCCCGCCGGGAACTTCCACCACACCCAGTTGGGCCCGGCCCCGAGCACGCCCACGCAGGTCCCGAAGAAGAAGCCGTAGAGGGCCGCCTGCCGGAGGGTCAGCCCCGGGATCTTGCCGAGTATCCAGGTCCACAGGAAGGCGCCGATCATCTGGAGCAGCAGGCCCATGGCCATCGAGCGCCCCATCGGCCCCCAGCCCGGCTTGTGGTAGGAGACGAACAGGAATGGATCGGTCGGCGCCCTTTGGCCCTCGGGATCGTTGGGGAGGACGTAGATCCCCGAGCGGGGGGCCGTCGCCTCGACCGCGGAGACGACGGGGGCGGGGTCGGCGAAGGCCTGGATGGTCTTGTTATGGAACGGCAGCGCCATCCACGATACGGCGCTGATGGCGAAAACGACGCTTCCTCCAGCCAGCGCGCCCTTCCATGGAGAAAGGCAACGTTGCTCCGCGCTCATGTCCCAGTTTTCCTGCGTAGGATGTTGACCTCGATGCGCCGGTTGGCCGAGCGCCCCTCGGCGGTGGCGTTAGGGGCCACGGGCTGGAACTCGCCGTAGCCGAGGGCCGACAAACGCTCCGGGGGAAGCCCGGACTTGACGAGGAACTCCAGCACCGAGAAGGCGCGAGCGGCCGAGAGCTCCCAATTGCTCTTGAAGGGTATGCGGGGGCCGAGGGGCACGTTATCGGTGTGGCCCTCGATCTGCACCGGGTTCGGTATCTCCTTGAGCGCCTCGCTTAAGCGCTTAAGGTGCGACACGGCCTGCGGCTTGATGTTGGCGCGCCCCTCGTCGAAGAGCACCGGCTCCAAGAAGGAGAGCCGGATGCGCTCGTCGGTGACGCTCATCTTGGCGATCTGCTGGATACCCTTCTTGGAGAAGATCTCCTCGACCGCCTCGCCGGGCTTGCCGAATTGATTCTCCATGGCGGTCGCGCTGAATTGCCCCTGCACGCTCTTGGAGACGGTAAAGGCGAAGAGCAGCAGGAAGAAGATCATGAGGTAGCTCATCACGTCGCCGTAGGTCACTGCCCAGATGGCGCCGCGGTTGAGTTGGTCCTCGAGGTCCTCTTCCCTCTCGATCCAGCGGCTCAAGTGTTGGCGGCTCCCGGCGCGGCCAGCTGCGGGGTCGTCTGCTGGGAATAGGAGCCCAACTGCAGCTCCAGGAGGTAGAGAGACTCCGGCTGCATCAGCTCCAGCACCCCGACGACGATCGCCTCCTGAACGCGCGTCTCCTGCACGGCCCGGGTCCGGATCTGGCCGGCGATGGGGATGCAGAAGAGGTTCGAGAAGGCGATGCCGTAGAGCGAGGCCGTGATCGCCAAGGCCATCGAGGGACCCACCTTGATGGGGTCGGTCATGTTGCGCAACACGAGGATGATGCCAAGCAGCGTCCCCAGCAGGCCGAACATGGGGGCCAAGGTCCCCAGGGTGCGGAAGAAATTGGCGTCCTCCTGGGCGACGATGCGCGTCTGGCGTATCTCGGACTCGAGGATCTCGCGGGCCTTGACTTGGTCATGCGCCGCGATGGCGACGATCAAGGCGCGGTTGAGGAAGCCCCCGGCGAACTCGCGCCCCTCGTTCTGCAGCGCGAGTATCCCCCCCTGGGTTTTGGCCACTTGCGCCAAACGCATGATCTCCGCGCTCACTTCCTGTAGGGAGGGCAGGGCCACCGGCAGCAGCAGGCCGCGCAGCACCGCGGCCGCCCGCACGAACTGGGAAACGGGGTAATTGACGAGGGCCGCGCAGAACACGCCCCCCAGGACCACGACGAGGCCGTGGGTGTTGAAGAAGACCCCGCCCAAGCCCATGCTGTTGATCGTCCAACCGCCCAAGATCGCCGCCAGAACGAAACCCAGCACCGATAAGTTTTCCATAGGTTTTATTTAGCAGTTTTGGGCCTGAAGATATAGCCGACCTTGACCACCGTCTCGATCGCCTCGCCGAATGCGCCCAGCTTGTGCCGCAGGTTTTGCACGTGCTTGTCGATCGTCCGAGACGAGATGTCGGGCGGCTGTCGCCACACCTCCTGGAGCAGTATCCCGCGGGTAATGATGCGGTTGGGATGACGGATGAGGTATTCCAACAGATCGAACTCCAGCTTGGTGAGCTGCACCCGTGAATTCGGCTTGAGCGTCACCGAGCGCTCGCTCAAATTCAGGGTAAGGGGGCCGACGACGAGCAGCTCGGGCTCGCTGGAGAGGAGCTCGCCGCCGCGCCGCAGCAGCGTCTGCACCCGCGCCAGGAACAGCTCGCCCTCGAGCGGTTTGGTCATGTACTCATCGGCGCCGTCGTTGAGCCCCTCGACCACGCTGGGAGTCTGGGTCACCGACCCCGAGACGACAACCACGGGCACGCGGCTGGTCTCGGGGTTGCGCTTGATCACGCGCAAAAGCTCCAAGCCGTTCATGCCGGGGAGGTTGACGTCGAGGACCACGAGGGACGGCTTGCTCTTGACGATGCCGTCGAGAAGTTTCCCTGCCGAAGCGTAGGAGGTGACCTTGTACCCCTGGCTGGAAAGCAATTGGTTTAAGAACTCGCAGAACTCGGGGTCGTCGTCGAGTACCGCTACGCTGGCAGGGCTAGAGGTCATTTCAAAACCTACGATGGCCTCTAGGCACTTTTCAGTCCGCGCTCGACCCGCTTGAGGAGGTCGTCCTTGTCGAAGGGCTTGAGCACGTAGTCGGTGACGCCCGCCGCCAGGCCCTCGGAAACCGTGAGTATCTGGGAGCGCACCGTCAGCATGAGTATCGGGACGCCGCTTCCCTGGGTCCGTATCCGGCGCGTCACCTCGATGCCGTCCATGTCCGGCATGGAGAGGTCGACGATCAGGAGGTCGGGGCGTATGGAAGAAAACTGCTTGAGGCCCTCGGTGCCGTTAGGGGCCTGAAACACCGTATAGCCGGCGCGCTCCAAGACCACCTTGAGGATGGCCCGGAAATCCTCCTCGTCGTCGACGATCAGGATCACCGGCGTCTTCGCTGGTCCGCTCATCGCAGGCAGCAAATTGTATCTATTATCCTGATGCACCTCAACAAGATACTCTGTCGTCGACGCCACCCGCGCCTGTTTTGACTTAAAGGAGACCAATCTGTTACATTTGAAAAATTCCAGGAGGCAGCCCCCGATGAAAAAAATTTTTTTGATTCTCGCGCTCCTGCCGCTTGCCGGCTGCGTCACGACGGGGCGCTTCAAGGCGCAGGAGGCGGAGGCGCTTTCCCAGAAGAAGCGGGCGGAAGAGCTCGAATCGGCCCTCAAGTCGGCCGGAGAGGCCGCGCAAAAGACCGAGCAGGAACTCAGGGCACAGGCGGCGGCGCTGCAGAAATCCAACAAGGAGCTGCAGGAGTCGCTGGAGGCCAAGAAGGGCGAGCTCTCCAAGAAGGTGGCCGAGCTGATCCGGGAGCGCGACGGCCTGATCCAAAGAAACGACGAGAAGGAGGCCGAGCTCGCGGATCTCCGCAAAAAGCTGGCCGACGCCGAGGCCGCGAAGGCGGCGGAGCTGGCCCAGGTCAAGAAAAGCTACGACGAGCTGACGGCGGGACTCAAGTCGGAGATCGCCGCCGGTGAGATCCAGATCACCGAGCTCAAGGGCAAGCTCACGGTGAACTTAGTCGACCGCATCCTCTTCGATTCGGGGCAGGCCGAGGTCAAGCGGGACGGGCGCAAGGTGCTCGAGAAGGTGGGGCAGCTGCTCAACAACGTCCAGGATAAGAACATCCGAATCGAGGGACACACCGACAACAAGCCCATCAGCGGCGATCTCAAGGCCCGCTACCCCAGCAACTGGGAATTATCGACCGCACGCGCCACCGCGGTGGCGCGCCACCTGCAGGAGCACGCCGGCGTCGACGCGCGGCGGCTGGTGGCCGCCGGCTACGGCGAATACCGCCCCGTGGCCCCCAACGACACGGCCGAGAGTCGGGCGCTCAATCGGCGCATCGAGATCATCCTCGTCCCGCGCGAATAGCGGATGAGAAGATGCAATGCCCTAACTGCCGTTCGAGCCAAGAGGACGCCGCGGCCGAGTGCCCGCGCTGCGGGCTCGTCTTCGCCAAATGGCGCGCGCCTTCCGTCTACGCCGCAAAACCCTCCGGGTCTCCCCCCCAAGCGGCCGCGGCCCCGGAACGCGACTCCACCCTGAGCCTGACGCTATGGATTCCCCTCCTGATCCTAACGGCCGCCGTATGGGCCTTCGACCGCTGGGGAGACCCAGAGGAAAAATCCCATATCCTGCTCTTTTCCCGCAGCGTCTCGGACTCCGACCGCATCCCGCGCGGGCACTGGCGCTTCGAGGGGCAGGTGTCGGACCTGCTCCGCGCCAGCCCCATCAAGGGAGCGAGGATCAGCTTCCTCGATTTCGAGGACAACCGCGCCTACGAGGATGTCACCGATGATGAGGGACGCTACGGGATCACCCTTCCCATCCGCTGGAAATTCGGCTACGCGCTGCGCCTGAGCCATTCCCTGTACCGGGAGCGCGTCTTTAACGGCAACGCCCTCTCCCTGCCCCGCGCGGAGCGGCTGCGCATGGGCCTAGGCAGCGCCTCCGAGGAAACGGTAAACCCCACCTGCCGCGGCAACCGGAAGAAGGGGCCGGTCACGATGGACTTCGCCCTGTTCCCGGACGAATTGAGCGAATCCGAGCGCCAGGAAGCCGACCCATAGCCGCCGGCGTCCCTCCCTCTTAAAAAACTTTTTACCCCGCGGCTATACACTCTCCCCCTCGCCTCTCCTATACTCTTTCTAAACCCCGAGGAGAGTGCCATGACAACCCGAGCGCATAAGGGAAACCATAAGGAGCACGGCGGCCCCGCGGCCGCTGAATCGACGGCGGCGCTGCTGCGCGAGCTCGTCGACCACCTGCGCCAGAAGCGCACGGAGCTGCGCGAGGAATGGGCGCGGCGCATCACGGAGTCGAAGCTGCTCACGGCGATGACCAAGGAGGAGATATTCGCCGAGGCCACCTCCGTCTACGACAATTACGTAGAGGTGCTCGAAACCGGCAGCGTGGAGGCACTGCAGGCTTACGCCCGGAGCCTCTCGGAGAGGATCATCCCCCGGGGGGTGGAGACCCACGAGGTCGTAGGCATCGTGCTGCTCCTGCGCGACGTGCTCGCCCGCTCGCTCTTTAGCAAGTACCAGACCGATTTCGCCCTGCTCAACCGGGTGCTCGACGCCTACGAGCCGGCCGCCAACCGCATCGCCAACACCGTGGCCGTCGGTTTCGTGCAGGAGCGCGAGCGCATCATCCGCCAACAGCAGGAGGCCATCCGCGAGCTCTCCACCCCCGTGCTGCAGGTGCGCGAGCGGCTGCTGATCCTTCCCATCATCGGCGTCGTCGACGCCCAAAGGGCCCGGCAGCTCACCGAGCAGCTCTTGCGCGGCATACGCAGCAATCGCGCCAAGGTCGTCGTGATGGACATCACGGGCGTGCCCTCGGTCGACTCGAAGGTGGCCAACCATCTCGTGCAGACCGTCGACGCCTCGCGACTGATGGGAGCGACCGTAATCGTGACCGGCCTGTCGGCCGAGATCGCGCAGACCTTGGTGACCATCGGCGTCGACCTGACCAAGATCAATGCCGTAGGCGACCTGCAAGGAGGCCTCGAGGAGGCCGAGCGCCGGCTGGGATACAAGGTGATCCTGGAAGGGGAGGAGCCCACCAAGCCGGTGATCATGGCCAAACCGGTCCAATAGGGCGATGCAAGTCCCTGTACTTAAGCAAAGGGAATACCTCATCGCCTCAATCCAGGCCGCGCTGACCGATACGGACCTTCTCAAGCTTCGAGATGACCTGGCCGCCCAAGCCGGGCGCTACCGCTCGCGTGGCGTGATCATCGACGTCACCCTCCTGGACGTGCTCGACTCCTTCGCGGCGCGCACCCTGCGCGGGATCGTGCACATGCTCAAATTGCGCGGCGCGGTGACCGTCGTCGTCGGCATCCCGCCGGAAGTGGCCTTCGCCATGGTGCAGCTCGGCATGACGCTCGAGGAGGTATCGACGGCCTTGGACCTCGAGGAAGGCCTCGCGTTCCTGGACGCGCATACCCGGGGGGACTATGTCAGAAGGTCCTGAGAGGATACCGATCCGCTCGGATCTCGACGTGGTCGCGGCCCGTCAGACCGGGAGGGCCCTCGCCGCCAGACTCGGATTCTCGGACGTCGAGCAGACCATGATCGCCACGGCCATCTCGGAGCTGGCAAGGAACATTCTCTTGTACGCCCAGCGCGGCGAGATCACGGTGGACTTCGCCCAAAAGGACCGCAGCAAGGGCATCTGCATCGTGGCGACCGACGCCGGCCCCGGCATCCCCGACATCGAAAAGGCCCTGCAGGAGGGATATTCGAGCAGCTATGGACTCGGGATGGGCCTTCCCGGCACGCGCCGCCTCGTCGACGACTTCGAGATCCGCTCGGAGCCTGGCAAAGGGACGACGGTCATGGCCAGGAAATGGCTCCATTAGCGCTGACCGTCGACTGGGCGGTGGCGGCGGCCCCCATGCGGGGGGAGCTGGTCTCCGGGGATCTCCATGCCGTCAAATCCTTCTCCAACGGCATGATGCTCGCCGCCATAGACGGGCTGGGGCACGGCGCCCAGGCGGCTGAGGCGGCTCGGCGGGCGGTGGTCTGGCTGGAGGCGTACGCGCACGACCCGGTGATCCAGCTCGTGCAGCGCTGCCATGAGGGGATACGCCGGACGCGAGGCGCCGTCCTGACCGTCGCCTCGTTCAATTTTACCCTCAAGACGCTCACCTGCGTCGGGGTCGGCAACGTCGATGGCATACTCTTTAGGGCCGACCCCTCCGTCACGCCCGTTGTCGAGGACATCCCCTCCCGCGGCGGTGTGGTCGGCTTCCAGCTTCCTCCGCTGCGCGCGCTGACCACTCCCCTCATGAAGGGAGACACTCTTATCCTCGCCACGGACGGCATCCATGGCCGTTTCCGGGACAAGGTGAAGATCGCCTTGCCCCCGCAGGCGATCGCCGACGACATCCTCGCGCGCCACCATGTGGCCAACGACGACGCCCTCGTCCTCGTCGCGCGCTACCTAGGCCCATGAATAGGCTCGCGAACGGGGTCGCGCACGAGTACGGGCTGGCTTTCAAAAAGTTCCTGGACAGCCCCAAGGAGGCGGCGCTCAAGGAGGCCTACGACTGCGGCCGGAAGGCTCTGGAGCAGAAAGTGAGCCTCTTGGAGCTCATCGCCTCCTACAACGAGGTACTGCAGGAGGCGCTCTTGGGCGCTAAAACCTTCCGGGACCATGCGGAGCTCTCGCGCCGCGCCAACAGCTTCCTTATGGAAAGCCTCTCGGCCTTCGAGATCGCCCATCAGGGCTACGTGGACGCGATCGCAGCGCTGCGCGCGCATGCCGAAGACCTCAAGCGCTCCAACGCCGAGCTCGAGCTGTTCGCCTCCGCCGCTTCCCACGACCTGGAGGAACCGCTGCGCAAGATTGCCGTTTTCGGGGACCTACTCAAAACCCGCTATGGGACCGCGTTGGGGCCGGAAGGCGAGCAATACCTCGAGCGCATGCAGAAAGCCGCCGTGCGCCTCTCGAAAAGGATCCAGGACCTGCTCCAGTTCTCCAGGATCGGGGCGGCCGCCGCGCGCTTCGAGACGGTCGACCTCAACGCCGTGCTGGGCAACGTGCTCTCCGACCTGGAAGGACCGCTGCGCCGCTCCGGCGGCCGCGTGCGGGTCGACACCCTCGGCCAGGTGAAGGCGGATCCCCTGCAGATGGAGAGGCTGTTCCAGAACCTCATCGGGAACGCGCTCAAGTTTCGAAAGCAGGATCAGCCGCCGCTTGTCCATATAAAGGCCGAGAGGTGCGTCGACGGGATGCTGGAGGTATCCGTGCAGGACAATGGCATCGGCTTCGATGAGGGAAACGCCGGCCGCCTCTTCCACCCCTTCCAACGCCTGCACAACCCCGCCCAATACGAGGGCACCGGCATGGGACTAGCCATCTGCAAACGGATCATTAGCCGGCACGGCGGCGAGATCCGCGTACGCAGCAAGCCTGGGGAGGGAAGCACTTTTTACGTCACCCTTCCCTTGGCGGCGCCGTGAGATGGTAAACCTAAGAAAACGGCGACTTTTACGCGCTCTGAGCGCGTGGGCTCGGCGCAAACGACCGCGCCGAGCTCGGAATACTCGCGAAGATGGTGCCAGGGATTGACTTTCGCCTAAGCGAAAGTCAATCCCTGGCACCGTGAAAACGTCAAGCGCGACGAGTCACGCGCCCAAGGCGCGTAAACGCTGTCGTTTTTAATCCAAATCCCCCGCGCAGGCGTACGCTTATTAGGTATAATCAGCGTCCATGATCAAACATATTTTCGCGACCAAACCGTTGCGCATGCTGATGGACGAGATGGCGGGCGAAAACCGCCTCCGCCGAGTCCTGGGGCCGGCCCACCTCACCAGCCTGGGCGTCGGCGCCATCATCGGGACCGGCATCTTCGTGCTCACGGGGGTGGCGGCCCACGACAAGACCGGCCCCGCGCTGATCCTCTCCTTCATCGTCGCCGGCATCGCCTGCATCTTCGCGGCCCTCTGCTACGCGGAATTCGCGTCGATGGTCCCCGTCGCGGGTTCGGCCTATACCTACGCCTACGCCACCCTCGGCGAGCTTTTCGCCTGGATCATCGGCTGGGACCTAATCCTCGAGTACACCGTCGCCTCCGCGGCGGTGGCCCACGGCTGGTCGCATTACTTCCAGGACTTCATCGGCATCTTCGGCCTCCATTGGCCGAAGGCCATCGGCAACGCCCCCTTTGATTTCAACCCGGAAATAGGGCGCATCCTGGCGACCGGCAATTACTTCGACCTGCCCGCCATCCTCATCACCGCGCTCGTCACCGCGGTGCTCGTCATCGGCATCAAGGAAAGCGCCAACTTCAACACCGCGATGGTCACCGTCAAGGTGGCCATCGTCCTGCTCGTCATTGTCATCGGCGCGTTCTACGTGGACCCCAAGAACTGGTTCCCCTTCGCGCCGTACGGCTACACCGGCTTGAGCTTTTTCGGCAAGACCCTCATGGGGCAAACGGGGGCGGGAGGCGAGCCGCTCGGGGTGCTCGCCGGCGCCGCGATGATCTTTTTCGCCTACATCGGCTTCGACTCGGTCTCCACGCACGCCGAGGAGGCCAAGGAACCTCAAAAGGACGTCCCCATCGGCATCATCCTCTCCTTGGTCCTCTGCACCGTGCTCTACATTCTCGTCTCGGCGGTGTTGACGGGGATGGTGCCCTACAACCAGATCAACATCGATGCGCCGGTCTCCGACGCGTTCAAGCAGGTCGGGCTCCCTTGGGCGCAGTTCCTCATCTCCCTGGGCGCCTTGACGGGCATCACCTCCGTGCTCCTGGTACTCATGCTCAGCCAGCCGCGGGTGTTCTTGGCCATGGCCCGAGACGGCCTGGTGCCCGAGAGCTTCTTCGGGGCCGTGCACGAGAAATTCCGCACCCCGTACAAGTCGACGATACTGACCGGCCTCTTGGTCGCGGCCATGTCGGCCTTGATCCCGCTACGCATCCTGGCCGAGCTCGTCAACATCGGCACGCTTCTGGCCTTCGTCATCGTCTGCGCGGCGGTGCTCATCATGCGCCGCACCAATCCCGACGCCCCCAGGCCCTTCCGCTGCCCCCTGGTCCCGCTCGTGCCACTCTTGGGCATCGGCTTCTGCCTGATGCTCATGTTCTCCCTGCCCGCCGAGAACTGGTGGCGACTTTTCATCTGGCTCGGGCTGGGGTTCGCCATCTACTTCCTCTACGGGCGCCACCACAGCGTCTTGGCGCGCCTTAGGACCTCCTCCCGCTAGCGTGCCGGGCTTCAAGCGCGAGCTGGGCCTGCTCGACTCGACCATGATCGTGGTCGGGTCGATGATAGGCTCCGGCATCTTCATCGTCAGCGCCGACATCGCGCGCACGGTCGGCTCCTCGGGGTGGCTGTTGCTGGTCTGGGTCATCACGGGCCTCATCACGGTGGCCGCGGCACTCAGCTATGGCGAGCTGGCCGCCATGATGCCCCACGCCGGCGGGCAATACGTCTACCTGCGCGAGGCCTACAACCCGCTAGTTGGTTTCCTCTACGGCTGGACCCTGTTTCTGGTGATACAGACGGGCACCATCGCCGCGGTGGCCGTGGCCTTCGCCAAGTACACCGCGGTGCTGCTGCCGTGGTTTAGCGAACGGCATATACTGATCTCTCTCGCGGGCCTTAAAATATCCGCGGCGCAGTTTTTGGCCATCGCCGTCATCGCCATTCTGACCTGCGTCAATCTCCGAGGGATCCGCGAGGGCAAGCTCATCCAGAACGTCTTCACCCTCGCCAAGACCGCCGCCTTGGCCGCCCTGATCGTGCTGGGCATCGGCATCGGCCGCAATCCCGAAGCCGTCGCCTCCAATCTCGCCAATATGTGGAACGCGAGCTGGCTGCTGCCGGCCGACGGCGCCCTGTCGGCGCGACCCTTGAGCGGCCTCCTGCTCTGGGCCGCGATCGGCGTCTCGATGGTCGGCTCTCTTTTCTCGGCCGACGCGTGGAATAACATCACCTTCACGGCCGGGGAGGTCTCGGAACCCCAGCGCAATATCCCGTTGAGCTTGATCCTTGGGACCGGCTCGGTCATCCTGCTCTATCTGCTCGCCAATGTCGCCTACCTTTCGGTGCTGCCCCTGGCCGGATCGCCCGAGGCGGAGGACGCCTTCGGCCGGGGCATACAATTCGCCGCCAACGACCGCGTCGCCTCGGCCGCGGCGCAGATGATCTTCGGCAATCCCGCCGCATGGCTGATGGCGCTTCTCATCATGGTCTCGACCTTCGGCTGCTGCAACGGGCTGATCTTGGCGGGGGCGCGGGTGTATTACGCGATGGCCCAGGACGGCGTATTCTTTAAGAAGGCCGGGGAGCTCAACGCCAACGCCGTGCCGGCGCGGGCGCTGCTCTGGCAGGGGGTTTGGGCCGCGCTGCTCTGCCTGTCGGGGACCTACGGCGACCTTCTCGACTACGTGATATTCGCGGTCCTCATCTTCTACATCCTCACCGTCGGCGGGCTGTTCCTGCTGCGGCGAAAGCGCCCCGACGCGCCGAGGCCCTACAAGGCCTGGGGCTATCCCGTGGTGCCGGCCCTCTACATCGCGACCGCGACCGCGATCGCCGTCGACCTGCTGATCTTCAAGCCGCGCTTTACCTGGCCCGGCATCGGCATCGTGCTGCTGGGAATACCGGTTTATTATTACGGGGCCCGGCCGACCTCAAACCAGCCCTAACTCGCGCGCGCGGCGCCTGGCCTCCTCGAGCTTTTGGGCCGTGCCGATATCCTGCCAATAGAAGGCGTCGGAGCGATAGGCGCGTATGTCGGCCCCTTCCGCCGCGAGCCGCAGATAGGTCTTCAAGATCGAGAAGGCGCCGGCCTCCGTCATCTGAGGCAACAGCTCGGGCGAGAGCACCTGCACCCCGTCGAAGGGCAGGCGCCGGCATTCCGGTACCGGTCCCCGCGCCCACTCGTCTCCGGCCGGCGTGCTCCGGCCGACCAAACGGTCGTTCGCATCGAATAGGAGGCAGCGGGTGCTCGGTCGCTCACGGACGGCCAGGGTCGCGAGCGCGCCGCTGCCCTGGTGCTTTCGGTATAGCGCCGCAAGATCCAGATTGCTCAGCACGTCGACGTTGTGGACGAAGAAGGGCTCCCGATCGAAAAAGTCGGCGACCTTCTTAAGCCCGCCCCCGGTGTCGAGCAATTCGGATTCGCGGGAGATCGCGATCCGGATCCCATAATCGCGGGTTTCGAGAAACTCGATGATTTGCTCAGCCAGGTGAAAAACGTTGACAACGGCGGCGTCGACCCCGGCGGCGATGAGCCGGCGCAGGACGATCTCGAGCATGGGAACGCCCTCGATCTCGATTAAGGCCTTCGGGCGGCTGTCCGTCAGGGGCCTGAGCCGGCGGCCTTCGCCGGCCGCGAGCACCATCGCCTTCATGGGGCTTGGGTCAGTGCATGGTGGCGCAGCTCAACGCGAAGGCCGTAGGTTTCGCGCAGATGCTTGGCCAAGGCCTCGGCGCAATAGACGGAGCGGTGGCGGCCGCCGGTGCACCCAAAGGAGACGAGTAGGTCGGTGAAGTTGCGGCTGCGGTAATTCTCGACGGTCTGCTCGACAAGTCCGTAGACATAACCCAGGAATTGCCGCACCGCCGGGTCCCTTTCGAGGAAGACGACGACGTCGGAATCCTGGCCTGTCCGAGCGGCGAAGCGCGGCTCCCGCCCCGGATTCGGCAGCCCACGGCAATCGAAGACATAGCCTCCGCCATGGCCTTTCTCGTCAACAGGCATGCCGCCGTTGTGGAAGGAGAAGCTCTCGATGCGGACGGTCAGATTGAGCTTGGCGCCGCCGAACTGCCTCAGCCGGGAGGAGGCGACGAGGGCGCGGAAGACCTGCTGGAGCGCCGGCAGCTTTACGGGGAGCTCGTGGCGCAGCAGCACCGCCTCCAGGTTGGCGATCGCGTACGGGATGCTCTGCAGGAACTGGCTCTTGCGCTCGTAGAACCCGCGCAGGCCGTAGGCGCCCATCGCCTGCAGGATGCGGATGACGACGTAGCCCGGGAAGTGTTTCATGAACCGCGCGCGGTCGACGCTCGCCAAGGCGGAGGCCGCGTCCAAGTACTCCTCCAGCAGCCGCTCCCGCGTCGCCCAGGGGAGATCGGCCTTGGCGTCGAAGAGAAGCGAGGCGACGTCGTATTGGAGCGCGCCCTTACGCCCCCCTTGATAGTCGATGAAATGAGGCTCGCCCCCTTTCACCATGATGTTGCGGGACTGGAAGTCGCGGTACAGGAAAAAATCGCGATCGGCCTCCAGAAGGAAATCGGAGAAGCGCCCGAAGTCCTCCTCGAGCTCCTGCTCGTTGAAGGCCACGCCCGCCAGGCGGAGGAAGTAGTACTTGAAATAATTGAGGTCCCAGAGCATCGATTGCTTGTCGAAGCTCCGCCTCGGGTAGCAGACGCCGTAATCGAGTGTCTTGCCGGCGGCGATCTGAAAGCGCGGGAGCTGGCGGATCGCGGCGCGGTAGAGCTCGAGGGCCTGCGGCTCGATCTCGGCCCCGTCGCGGTGCCTCGAGAGGAACTGGAACAGGGTAGTGTCCCCGAGATCCTCCTCCAAATAGACGCCCGCCTCCAGGTCCTCGGCGTATATCTCGGGGACCTTGAGCCCCTCTTGCCGGAAATGGCGGGAGAAGGCCAGGAAGGCCTCGTTCTCACGCCGATCCGAATTGATCGCGCCGATGGCGCTCCTCGCCGCGCCCTCCAGCCGGAACAATTTCCTGTCCGAGCCGTCGCCCTTTAAAGGAGAGACGCTCTTTACCGGTTCCCCGAAGCTATTTTCAAAAAGCGACTCGAGCCGCCGCGAATCCACCACCCCGCCATTTTGACAATTTCAAGACGGCGGTGCCAGTTATCCACTTTCAGATTTTCTTTCTAACTGTGGATAACTTCCGCGCCAGCGCGGATATGTTATAAAAAATCATTTAAACGAAAGCCTTTTTAAGCAAACGCGTGACGAGACATTGGGGTGGATTTTATAGGTCCTCCGGGTAATTTGAATAGGACTAAAAAACCAGTTATCATTGGGCCCTTTGCTCCATGTACTCATTTACATATCGCAATAAAATACGGCTATGAAAACCCGTTCTCTTCTCAGCATTGTCGTAATATCCCTGCTAGCGAGCTTCGCCTCCGCTGGAATCGGCCCTTTAAAACCGGCCATGCTCCTTGATCTTTTCCCTTTAAATTTCCAAACACTCATGATCGCGGCCGGGGTCGCGTGTCAAAATGGCTGTCCTTCGAGCGGCAATTCCCTGCACATCCAAGGTGCCATCGATAAAATGAGCACGGATTATTCGATTACGCTCGATGAAGGAGGGGCCAAATGGTTCATACTTGGTCGTTTTGCCGGCCGATGGGTTGCCGGGGAATCTCAATTCGGCGACCATTCGCCCGACATCGGAACGTTCGGAGAATGGAAAAGTCTCCACGCCGATAGGATACAGCCGCCGAGCGAAGTCTCTATGAAGTTAACGCTTCATGACGGCGGCCAGAACAACCGCGCGGTCGGCAAGATGGACGGCATGGCCGTTTCAGCGGACAATCACCTTTTGGGAGAAATGTTCGAACAGAAGGGCGAGATAGGTGGAATTGCCTTCAGTTTGAAAAGCGAAAAGGCCTCCGACGGTTCCGTAGCGATCCGAGGCAATTTCGGAAGCCAGCCCATCTCGTTAACGATACGCTCAGCAGGCCCCGGCACGGCACGCATCGAAGGCGTAATCGGCGGGCTTTCCGTGCAGGAACGGATCTCGATTCGTCCTTAAAGCGCCCGACACCAAAGGACTTTCAGGTATTCCCCCTCCGGGTAATCGGCGGCGAAGGGGTGGTCGGCGCCCGCGCCGCTTTTCCTGAATATCTGCAGCCGCCGCCCGACCGAGCCGGCGGCGCCCCGCACGATCTGCTGGAATTCCTCCCAGGGCAAGAGGCCCGAGCAGGAGCAGGTCACGAATATGCCGCCCTCATCGAGCACGCCCATCGCCAGGCGGTTTAAATCCATGTACTTCTGCTTGCCCAGCTTGATCCCCTCCCGCGAAGCGATCAGCTTGTACGGATCGAGGATCACCAAACCGTATCGCTCCTTGTTGGCCGCCATCTGCCTCAAATAGGGGAAGGCGTCGGCGCAGACCGCGTTGATCCTTAAGCCGTTGATATTCGCGTTGCGCTTGAGCGCGGCATGGACCTCCGGGTCGAGCTCGACGGCGCTCACCTCCTCGGCCTGCCCCAGCTTCTTGGCGTAAAGGGCGAAGCCTCCCGTGTAGCTGAAGAGGTCGAGCACCTTCCTTCCGGCGGCAAAATTGGCGGCCGCCAGGCGGTTGTCGCGCTGGTCGCAGAAGAAGCCCGTCTTATACCCTCCCGACGGCTCCACCTCGAAGGCGACCCCGTTTTCCTGGATGCGGGTCTTGGCGGGCTTGGCCTTGCCGATGCGAAATCCCTCCATCGACTCGGTGTACTCGCTGGCCCGGCGGATGAATTGAGCCTGCGGGTAATGGGCGCGCAAGAGCCTCTCGATGCGCTCGGCCTGCCGGAACATGCCCAAGGAATAGAATTCAAGCACCAGGTAGTCCGCGTAACGGTCCACGACGAGCCCGGGAAGGCCGTCGCCATGGTCATGGACGAGCCGGTAGGCTTGCGCCTGGCGGTCGAGCCCCAGCGAATCGCGGCGCCACTCCACGGCGCGCCGCAGGCGTTCGGCGAAAAATTTCTCCTCGTCGAAACCCGCCGCGTCGCGGGTCAACAGGCGCAGGGTGATCAGGCTTTTGGGGTTGTAGAGGGCGACTCCGTAAGGCGCTCCCGCCTTGTCGTAGACCGCCACGAGATCGCCGGCCTTGGCTCGGGGATCGACCGAATCGATCATGCGTCGGAAGGCCTGGGGGCCGGCCGCCGCCGAGCGCAGCCGGACCCAAGGCTGGGGGCCGGCGTGGCCGGGCGGCGGCGCGGGCGCGGGGTTTTTCACCCGCTCATACTAACAATTACGGGGCCCTCGGGTCCGTCATCCGGTTGACATTGCCCTCGCCGGTGTCCTGCGGCGTAACGGGCGCCTGGCGAGCCGGGCGGCCGCGGCGCTTGCGCTCCTTGCGATCCTTGCGCTGCTCTCCCGTACGGCGTTCTTGCCCGGAAACCGCGTCGCGCGTGTCCGTCTGAGGGATGCTCGGCGACCCGGTCGAGGTCCCTCCGGTGCTCGCGGGGGCCTGGGTGCCGCCGCTGGGGTTGGTCCCCGGAGCGGTGTCCCCGACGCCGGGCGCGCCCGAGGGATTGGCCGGCGTCCCGGGCGCTGGGTTCACAGGCCCTTGCGGCTGGGGCCCGCCGCCGGGAGCCGTCTCGGGATTGACGCCCCCGCCCCCCTGAGAGAACACTCCCGAGGGGAGGAGAATGGCCGCAAGGAACATCGCCCAACGATGTATCTTGGTCATATAGCCTCCGGCTTCTTGCGAAGCCGTATCCAGTATAGAACGCGCGGGTTTAGAAACCTTGACGCGCTCTATGGAGGAGGCGGGGCCCCATCGGGCTTAGGGATATCCGGCTCGTCGACGAACGGGCATCGCGGGGTCGCGGCCAGCGGGCAGTCCTTGCGCGACTCCCGATGGCAGTCCTCGACGGCGGAGCCCTGGCGCAGGCAGGCCGCCGCCCGCTGGTGCAGCTCGGCCATCTTCTCGTGCAGCTCGACCTTAGAACGGCGCTCCAGCGGTATGACGGGAGCCGAGGCGTATATCCCGATCGCCGCGACGGCCAACGCCCCCAGCGCGAAGACCCGCCTCCCGCCGTCCATCGCCGTTTCCCGGGACGCGGCCTATCAAAAACCCAGCGTGGAGCGGCGCCGCCTGGAGCCGGTCAACCGGTCCCAAAGGGCGTAGACCAGCCCCCCGACAAGCAGGACCCCGCCTAGCACGGCGGCCGAACCCAGCAAGGGCGGTCTCATGACCAGCCGGGCCATCGGCGAGCGCTCGAAGCGCGACATCCGCTCGCCCAGGCGGTCCAAGTCGACGTCGGAGCGCTCGACCTGCGGGAAGAGCTTGGTCTCCTCCTCGTCGATGTGCTCGAGAACGTCCTTGATGAGGTGCTTGAATTTGGCCCGATAGCGCTCCTCGCCGATGGGAAGCCATTTCAGCTCTTGGCTGAGCCCTTTGACGACATGATGCGCCTCGAGGGCCTCGGCGACGAGCGACGGCTCCTCGACCACCCGCCTCGCCTCTGGGTAAAACAGCTTCTCCTCGAGCGCCGTGTGCTCCTCGAGCTCCCGAAGGATCTCGTTGCCGATGGAACGCAGCTCCGAGACTTCCTCGGCGTTCTCGAAACGCCGGAAAAGGTCCTTGATGCTCCGGTGCTGCTCGCGCAGCATCTCGGTCGCCCCGATGCTCCGTACTTCGCTCATTATTCTGGCCATGGTTTCCTCCCCCTTTGGCATGCCAAAGAGCCGACAGTATAGGCGCGCCTCGAGGTGCCGGCCATAGAGGCGCTGTCAATTTGTTTTTACCCTCGGGTGACGCGGCCCCCTAACGCGTCGATCTTGCCGGCGGGCGGATCCTCCTTGTCGACGAGCGTCCAGCAGAAGACTTCGTCGGGAGAGAGCTTCCCCTCGGGATAAAGCCTGGCGTCGCGCTCCCCCGCCTCGATGTCGTCGAGATACTCCCCGAAGGAGAGAAGCGTCCCGCGGCAGAGGCGCCTTGCTCTCTGCGAGGCGGGCTCCAGCGACTTGGAAAACAGGCGGGAAAGCACCCAGGGGGGGACGTTGCCGCCGCGCCGGGGGAAGATGAATCGGAACAGGATCAGGTGGCTGAGCAGCACGGCGCCGCGCTCGCCGAAGCGGCCCAGCAGGCGCCCCCAATCGAGGCGGTCGGCGCGCGCCTTGAGCAGGTGCGCGATGTCGGCGCCGTCGTAGCGGCCGCGCTCCATGATGAAGGCCTTGGTCCAGATCATCTCCTCCACCGGCACGAAGCGCGCCCGCACCCCGAACAACCGCCCCGGCTCGCTGAACTCGAACCACGCGTCGTCGACCTCGCAAAGCCCATTGCCCGAGCTGAAGATAAGGTCGACGAAGCGGCTCCCGCGCCATATCTTGGCCAGCCAATGCCTCGCCTTCCAGGCGGTCTTGTAGCCCTTCTCGGAGAACAGCCGGAGCACGGGCTCGCAATCGCGGCGGCGCAGGAAAACGTCGAGGTCCTTGGTATCCCGCGAGATGCCGGTGTACAAGCATAACGCGGAGGAGCCTCCGATCAAAAAGGGGATCCGCGAGCGCTTGAGCAGGTCGAGGGCGTCGCGGTAGAAGCGCGGGGGAGCCGCGGGGCCGTTAACGGGCATCCGCGGAGAGCTCGAGTAGCCCGAAGAGAGGACCCTGGGGCTTGAGCCGCTTTAATAAAGGAAGGGCGACGTTGAAAACCGGCACGCCGGAGGCGGTGCGGCCCTCGGCGCGCCCGTAATGCGCGTGGCCGTGGAACACCGCCGTGACCGGATGGCGGTTGAGGGGCTCCTCGAGCCGGCCGGAGCCGAGGAACGGATAGAGTTCCAGCGGCTCCCCCTCGACCGTCGCCGGGATCGGGGCGTAATGCAGGATCACGATGCGGTGCGCCGTCCTCAAGCGCGCCAGGGCCGCGTCGAGCTTGAGCGCCTCCTCCGAGGCCTCGTGAACCAGGCGCTTGAGGCTCGGCTCGCCCCAAGACTGCAGCACCCGCTTGCCGAAGCCCCCGATGTAACCCTTCACCCCGGCCACGCCGACTCCCAATAGCTCGCAGGAGTCGCCGTCGAGAAGGCGAAGCCCCGCCTGGCCGAGTATCGCCTTGAGCTCCCGCTCCTTGCCGGACTCGAAGTCGTGGTTTCCAAGCACCGCGGCCATGGGCATGCGGGAGACCGGCTTGAGCTCTTGGGCGAGCAGATGCGCCTCCTCCGGCAGGCCGTAGTCGGTCAGGTCCCCACAGAGCAGCAGCAGATCGGCGCTTTCCGCGACCGCGGCGAAAAGCGCGGCCAGGCTTCCCCGCGAGGCCCGCGAGCAATGGAGGTCCCCGACAGCCGCGACCCGGATCCTCGATTTCTTCTCCACCCTAGGCATTCTACGCCCGGCGCCGAACGCTACGCCAGTCAAGTTTTTTTGAAATCGCAGTAACGGCGGCGCGCCGGGCGCGGCACAAAAATGCCACACGGAATTTCCCCGGCCGCAATGGACCCGACGCCCCGTCTCGAATACAATCCAGCGCTCTTAAGTAAACGGAACAGGAGGAACTGATGAAAACCGATTCCGATGGACTGAAGATCCCGACCGACGGGAAGAACGGGAGCGACTCGGCCTACGAGGCCGAGATGAGCGGCGGCCCCCACCGCGAGGAGGTGGTCCGCAGCGTGCTCAAGCGCATCCATGACCGCGGCATCCGGGTCGTCGATTTCTGGTTCACGGAGATGTCGGGCCGCCCTTGGCGCATTTCGATGTCCGCGGCGAGCCTCGACGAGCGCCTCTTCTCCTCGGGCGTGGCCGTCGACGGCAGGTCCATCGGCGGCTCCTGGGAAGGGCTCATCTTGATCCTTCCCGACGCCTCGGCCGCCTACATCGACCCCGTCGCCTCCGTCCCCACCCTCTCGGTGCTCTGCGACGTCGCCGACGCCGGCTCCCGGAAAACCTATTCCCTGGATCCGCGGCAGGCGCTCAAGCGGGCCGAGGAGCATCTCCGAGGCGTTTCGGCCGCCGAGCGCTGGAGCGTCGGGGCCGAGCCAGAGTTCTTCCTCCTCGAGAACCACGGCCACGCGGCCTCCGAGGAGTCCGTCTGGGAGCTGCTGCGCGCGATGGCCGTCGCCCTGGGGGAGGCGGGGATACCCGTCGATTGGTTCCGCACCGGGCCCCGCGTCGGGCAGGGGCGCGTGCAGATGCGCGCCGCGCCCGCCCTGCGCACCGCCGACCACGTGATCCTCTACAAGAACATAGCGCGCAACCTCGCCAAGCGGGGAGGCAGGACCGCCTCCTTCCTGCCCAAGCCTCTCGCCGGAGAGGGCGCCGCCAATTTCCTCGTCCACCATACCTTCTGGCGCGGCGGCCAAAACCTCTTCCACGATCCCGACGGCTGGGCGATGACGAGCGAGCTGTGCCGGCAATTCGCGGCGGGGCTGCTCAAGCACGCGCCCGCCCTTGCGGCCTTCTGCGCGCCCACCATGAACTCCTACCGCCGCCTATTGCCGGGATCGGGTGCGCCGACCGATCTCGTGCTCTCGCGAAACCGGAGCTCGGCGGCCTGCCGCATCCCGGCCCGCTCGGCGGCGCCCGAGACCCGGCGCGTCAAGTTCGCCTGCTCGGATTCCTCCGCCAACCCCTACCTGGCCTTCGCGGCGATGCTCATGGCCGGCTTGGACGGGGTGGAGAATCGCCTCGAGCCCGCGATCGACGAGCTGCCGCCGGATGGGCCGCGCCTGCCGCACTCGCTCGAGGAGGCCTTGACTGCGCTGGAGGACGACCAGGACTTCCTGCGCCGAGGCGGCGTGTTCACCGAGGAGTTGATCCAAGCCTGGATCCGCGAGCGCTGGAAGCTCCAGGTCTTGCCGGTGCGATCGGAGCCGCACCCCTCGGAATTACGCCTGGACGGGACCTGGTGGCAGACGACGAGCCTACGCGAAGAGCTGTTTTCCTAGATCAGGCCGAACAGTCCAGCTCCATCGTGGGATCCTTTCGGCCGCCCTTAGCCGAGCCGGCCGTCGCCTCGAGGATAACGGCCAAGGAGCCGTCTTCTTGCGCGAATTGAAAATCGATTCGGTGGCGGCCAGGGTTCTCCTTGAGCCACAAGGCGGTGTTGCTTCCCCGTCCCCAAGCCGGTATACAGGCCTTCGCCAGCTCGCTCGTGCCGAAGCCGCACTCGGCCAATGCCTCAAGCGAGCGCGCGGGGTTGCACCAATCGACATTGCTTAGATAAAGCCGGCCGTCCGGCTCCAGGACCTGGCGCGCCCGACGGATCAAGGCCACTTTCAAGTCCTCGCCATCCACTCCCCCATCGATCGATCGCATCAGCGACAGCGCCGAGTTCCCCCAATATCTTGGCGCGTCCTGGCTCCGAACGTTCGGCAACGTGCAGATAATGGCGTTGAACTTTTGGCCATTCGCGGGCTCTAAAAGACTGCCCAATAAGAACTGGCACCGGTCCGCGACGCCGTTAGCGCGGGCGTTGGCTTCGGCGTCTCTGAGTGCGTCGGGATTTAAATCGATTCCGAGAACTTGCTTGGCGCCCATTTTTGCCGCCAGGACGGAGAGTAAGCCCGAGCCGCAGCCAAGATCGCAGACCACCTCACCGGGCTCGATGCTCAACTCGGCGGCTGTCAAGAGAGAAACGAGGTTCGGGACGAACACCGACTGCTCATGGACCCGCAGGTCTATGTTCTGGGACTGGATCCTACATCGAATGAAAAGCATCAGAAACGGCAGTCCTTGGGCGCGTAGGGCGTGCCGTTAGCCTCGGGCCCGATACGGCTTAATGCAACCGCAGCAGCGCAACGGGTATCGCCATCCGAAGCGCGCGTCAGAAGCCGGCTCAAGGCTGGCTTTGCCGCGCCAGCCCGCGGGCCCAGATCGCCAAGGATGCCCGCAGCCTCCAAGACCACGAGCCGCCGCGCGTCCCCCAACGCATTGGCCAGCTGCGCGACAATCTCGTCGACGCCGAGCCCCGATGTCTCGAGTATCCAGGAGGCGTCCCTTAAATCGGCATGATCGTCCTGCAACACCTCACGAAGCGCCGAAAGAAAAACGGCGTTATCCTCGGCGCCGGCCGGACGGGCAAAGGCGAAAACGAACAACAAAACGACCGCGAAATAACGCATCCGTGAGACGGTACAAAATAATAGAATCCTGTTGCATGATTTTCCCCGCCGTTATATACGCTGGACTCCTTTCCTGGCAACCCGCGATGGCCACGACGCGCCCCAAGAGCGTCATCGTATACATGATCGACGGGATGGGCTGGGGCCAGCTCCAGCTCCTGTTCGATGCGGCCGAAAGCCGGGGAGAAACGACGGCGATGGGCCTCGTCTCAAAACAAGGAAATACAGCTTACTGCGGCGTCTCTCCCCGCGGCGCCCTGGTGCCCGAGTCCGGAGCCAGCGCGTCGGCGTTCGCGACTGGACACAAGGTGTCCAATCGCAGCCTCGCCCAATTGTCCGGTGGAAAAAGGCTAGAAAACATCTTCGAGCTAGCCAAGAAGGAAGGCAAGGCGACCGGTCTAGTGACGACCGCTCGACTGACCCACGCCAGCCCGGCCGCGTTCCTGGTGCACATGCCTCAACGCGACAACGAATATGAGATAGCCGAACGTGTCGTCTCCTCCGGCGTCGACATCCTCCTAGGGGGAGGCCGACGATACTTCCCCACGAGCCTCTTGAACAGAGCGGAAAGCGAGGGATATCGGGTTGTGCGCGCTTTCGAACGGCTCGACGCCGCGCCCGGGACCAAGCTCTTAGGGCTCTTCGCGGAGCGGACTTTTCCCTTTGCCTTAGACCGAGGCCGCGTGAAAGAGCAAGTGCCCAGCCTTGAAGAAATGACGCGAACGGCGATCGCCCGGTTAAGCCGGGATCCCGACGGTTTCGTGTTGGTCGTCGATGCACGCCTGATCGACGAGGCTTCCCATTACCATGATGCCGCGGGCGTGCTAGTGGAGATGCGGCAGGCGGATCAGGCCGTCGCCGCGGGACTTCGTTTCCTCGAGGACCATCCGGATACGCTGCTCCTGGTCGTCTCCAATCATGACACCGGGGGCATGGGCATGGTCTATCAGGCCAATCCCGCTCGGTGGGGCGGCCCGACCGAATTGGCGCGCATCGCCGGCCAGCGGGCCTCGTTGCACTGGATCTTGGGCGAGATCTGGCGCAAAAGCGAACGAGGCAAAGCCCTAGACGCTCCACTGGTGCAGGGCGTATTGAGGTCCTACTTCCCTCGGGATGTGCCCATACGAGAGCAGGACGCCCGGGCGGTCATCGACGCGTTATCCCTAGGCCCCAAAAGATCACCCTTCGCCTATAGTCCCGCCTCACATGCGATCGCGAAGATACTCGAGCCCTACTACCTAGTCGCCTGGAATACGGGCACGCACACCAGCTCCCCGGTGCCTTGCTTCGGCATCGGCCCCGGCAGCGAAGCCCTTCGCGGTTTTTTGGAAAACACCGACGTTTTTCATATCATCAACGGTCGATGACATTATTTATTTTTCTTCTTTCTTTATTTTCGCCGGCCTGCCTTGGGCTCTCCGTTGAACCGAGGCCTTATAATATCGTCTTCATCGCGATCGACGGACTGCGGGCGGACCATTTAGGCTGTTATGGTTACAAGCGCCCGACGAGCCCCAACATAGACCTGTTGGCCGGACGAAGCCTCCAATTCACGCGCGCCGTGGCACCGGAGAGCTGGACTCTCCCCAGCTTCGCCTCGATATTCAGCTCGCAATACCCCCAACGGCACGGGGCATTCCACATGGGCGCCAAACTGGGCGGCGGTGAGCCTCTCTTGACCGAACTGCTCAAGAGACACGGCTACCGTACCGCGGGTTTCGTCGGGGGACCCTTTCTGGAGCCCCAGTATGGATTTTCAAAGGGTTTTGACCTCTACCGCTCCGGAGGTTCCCGCTCTTTCCGTGAGACGACGCCGCAGGCGCTACAATGGCTCAAACGGCATCGCAAGGACCGTTTCTTCCTTTTCATCCATGGCAACGACATACACCCGCCCTTCGATCTGCCCGACGCCGATGAGGCGGTGACGCATCGTTTTGACGGCGGCTATAAAGGCCCGGTGGATGCCATGCAACTGGATTACTACTTCGTCCGGGTGTTTAATCGCTTACCGTTGTCGCCCGCCGAGCCGAGCCCAGATCCAGCGTACTTGGATAAGATCGAGGCGATCCGCAAGAACCCCCGCGACCTGAGGCATATCGTCGCTCACCACGACGGCCAGGTCGCCGCCGTGGATCGCTACGTCGGCCAGATATGGCAGGCGCTGGAAGAGTCTGGGCTGCTCGACAACACCATCGTCGTCTTGACCTCCGATCACGGCATGGAACTCGGTGAGAAAGGCCTGCTGGGAACGGGCTACCATTTGGCCCTTTGGGAGACGATCACTCATGTGCCCCTGATCCTGCGGCATCCCGATCTCCCGCCCGCGAAGATCGACGGGCTCGCGGAACTTGTCGACATCGCCCCTACCCTATTGGAACTCGTCGGCATCCCGCCGCCGAAGGAATTCCAAGGCTTGAGCCTGATGCAGGGCACCAGGCCCTACGCCTTCAGCGCCTCCAGCTTGGTGGCGCCGGCCGAACGCATTCCAATGTTTTCGATACGCGACGTCCGGTGGAAACTCATTTACGATGAGACCACGGGGAAATCCCGCCTTTACGACCTGCTAAAGGATCCCTCCGAAACCAAGGACTTATCCCCCAAAAACCCCGCGATGGCCCTCGAGCTGACCCAAAAATTATTCCACCACATGCGCGGAACGCCGGATCCCACGCCGGAAGAGCGGAAAATAAAGCCGTCGCCCGCCCTGCTCAGGAAGCTTCGCGACGTAGGGTACTGGTAAGGGCCGACAGGATTTCTCCCTTGAGCTCCGTGAGATGGCGATCGGCCAGCTGGAACCGGCTCCGCGGACGGGGCAGGGTGATCCGGAATTCGCTCAGGACGCGGCCTGGACGCGCCGAGAGGATCAGTATCCTATCGGCAAGAAGCAACGCCTCTTCGACGTCGTGCGTAACGAACATCACGGTCTTCGTATGCCGCTCCCATACCGACATCAGCAGTTCCTGCATTTGAAGGCGCGTCAGCGCGTCCAGCGAGGCGAAGGGTTCGTCCATTAAGAGTATCTCCGGGTCATTGGCGAACGCCCGGGCGAGGCCGACCCTCTGCCGCATCCCGAAGCTCAGTTCCGAGGGATACCGGGCGGCAAACTCGCGCAGACCGATCTCGGCGAGGTAGCGCTCGACTATCGCCTCGCGTTCCTTGCGGGAGAATCCCTTGAGCCTCGGGCCGAAGCCTATGTTTCCCGCCACCGTCTCCCAAGGGAAGAGGCTGTGTTGCTGAAAAACGACCCCGCGGTCCACTCCAGGACCCAAGACCTCGGCCCCGTCGACGAGCACGGCGCCGCGTCGCGGAAGGAGGAATCCCGCCGCCAAATGCAGCAATGTCGACTTTCCGCAGCCGGAGGGCCCGAGCAAACAAAGAAACTCCCTATGATGCACCTCAAAATCGACTCGATCGAGCGCGCGCACGAGGCGCGGCCCTTCTCCATAGTCGTGGCCGACCCCTTGGAAGGCGAGGGCGGAAGGGCTAGAGCTCATCAGCCACTTTCCGCGACCACGGCAAGAGGCGACGCACCGATTCGACGAAGACGCGGTCGAACGTCAATCCCAAGAAGGCGATAAGGAGCACGCCGGCCATCATCCGATCCGTTTGAAACATCTGGTACGAATAGAACACGCGAAACCCCAGGCCTTCAAATGCTCCCGACATCTCGGCCGCCACCAAGGCGAACGTGCCCGTGGCGATGGAAAGGCGAGTGCCCGCCACCAGATAAGCCAGGCACCGCTTCAAATGGACTTCCCAAACCAGCCGGAGCCCGCTGGCGCCCAGGCAACGCGCGGCCCAGACATACTCCTGCTCCACGCCCACAATGCCGGTTTGAACGTTAAGCCATACGGGAAAAGCCGCGCCCCAAGCGGTAATGGCGATCTTTTCCAGCTCTCCCAGGCCGAACCAGAGCATCGCGAAGGGAACCAATAGCAAGAATGGGATCGTACGCAGAAAATTCAAGAGCAGGCCCACGCTGCGTCGCGCCCACGGGATCGAGCCGGTCAATACGCCCAGTGCCAGTCCCAGGAGGTTGCCGAGCAGCAGGCCCGAGAACCAACGCCTGCCGCTCGCGGCGGCGTCTCGGAGGAGTTCCCCCGACGCCCACATGTCGGCGAGCGCGCGGGCGGCCTCAGAGGGCGGTGGGAAAAGATGGGCCGGATACGTTTGCCAGCGGCCCAAGCATTCCCAAGACAAAGCGAATAGGGCGGCGGTCGCGCTCGGACCGGCCCAAGCGGGCAGTTTATCGCCGCTCATGATGACGGGGATTTTAACCTACTCAAGGCTAACCGCGGAAGGCCTCTCTTTCATTAGAGCCGTCGCATCGATGTAGCGGCGGAAATCGGGCATCGGCTTATCACTCCTGTTTTGCTCCAGGACCCACGCCCCGACTTCGGTCATGAGCCTCGGTAAGCCGCCGTCTAGCTCCACGGCATAAACGTTCTCTCTCATGAGATCGCGCAGGACCTTCGCATCCATCGCGAGACGCGAAGCGACGATTCGGGCCGCCTCATCAGGATGTCTGCCCATGAAGTCCCGCGCTTTTAAAAGGGCGCGGATCACCCGGCGCGCCGCCTCGGGGCGCGCGGCCAGGAAGTCCGGGGCCATATTGACGGTCACTCTGCCCTCGTATAATCCTGCCGGGGGAAAAACCGTGGAACGCTCGCCGTGATATCGACGGCCGTAATAAATATGGGGTTCCCAGGCGAAATAGCCGTCGATGTCCCCCTTCGCATAGGCGACCACCATTTCCGGCGGGGACATGTTCGCGATCTTGACCTCCTCCGGCTTGATCCCATGTCTTTTCAGGAGGCGGTACATGAAGTAATCGGAGTTGGTGCCGGGCAGCGTCGCGATCTTCCTTCCGCGCAAATCCCCGGGCTTGAAGATGCCGCGATCCTTGCGGGCGATAAGCTTGGCCTCCCCATGCCGCGCGATCGTCGCGATGGTCGCGAGCTTGTTTCCTTGGACGATGGCGTGAACGACGGGCGTTTCCGATACGGATTGTATCTGCGCCTGCCCGGCCAACAAGGCCTGCAGGGCTTGCCGGCCGGAGGAGAACATTTTGGGCTCGACCTCGAGGCCCTCCTGCTTAAAAAACTCACGGTCGATGGCGACGTAAGCGACGGCGGCGGGAACCGAGGCGGGCAGAGCGTAAATTAGTTTCGTCGTCTCGGCGGCTTGCGGGGAGGCTCTTACCACGCAGATCGTCACGGCCAAGGCGAACAAGCGCATTTTCCCGAATATTACAGCAAATAAGAGCGCGCGCCGGCCGATGTGATACAATGGCCGCATGCCAACGATACGGTCGGATCTTTATCCGGATTTAAGGCCGTTCCGGGGAGCTTCCTCCTCCGTCGGCGTCGCGGCGTTCTTCAAGAAAAAGGTTCCCTTGTTCCGGCGGGTGCCCGAACCGGCGCTGCTTGAGCTGGCGAAAGCAGCCGTCGCTCGGCGCTACGCCCGGGGTCAACATGTATGCCAAACCGGAGACCCCGCGCGCGAGATTTGGATCGTCTACGAGGGCCGCCTATGCGTCAATCAATGCGGCTGGCAGGGAAACGGCTTAAGCATCGAAGTGATGGTTCCGGGCGATGTCTCGGGATTAGCGGCGGTCGCCTGCCGAACTTATCCCGGAGAGGTCGTGGCCACGCGGCCTACCCTCTTGTTGGCGATCGGCCGCGATAGGTTCGTGCAGGCGATCGAAAAATATCCGATTCTGGCCCGCGAGATCCTCTACGCTTATGGACAGCGCATCCATTACATCGAGACACTGCTCTACCTGTCGCGTGAGAAGGTGGAAAAGCGCCTGGCCGCCGCCCTGCTCTACCTCTACCATAAATTCGGCTTCAGCTTACCCCTGACTCGCGCCGAGATCGGCCAAATGGCCGGAACCACTCCTGAAACCACCATGCGTCTGCTCAAGCGGTTCTCCCAGAAAGGCCTTTTGGAAGGGCATCGAGGGCAAGTGGTGCTCACGGATTTAAAGGGCCTCAAGGCCCAACTGGGCGGCCTGCCCCCCGCCTGACGGCCGTCATGTTTCCATGACAATCCCCGTCATGGATCGTTCACGTCCAGATTGATTTAATCCGCCGTATGCCTCTCCAGCTGCTCGCGCGTTGGCCGCTTGCTTGGGCCGCGGTGTTTTTAACGCAAACCCCGGCCGCCGCCCAGGACCGCTTGGAACCCATGGTGATCACCGCCACGCGCATCCTCCAGCCGCTAAGCGCCGTTTCGGCGCGGGCGATCGTGATCTCCTCGGAGGCGGTGCGCCTGACGCCGGCCCATGCCACCGACGACTTGCTGCGGCAGGTCCCCGGGATCAACATGAAAGGGACCGCCAGCAACGTCGTCAATCCGGTGCTCCAGACCGTCTCCCTGATGGGCTTCGGCGCGCGGCAGACCTTGGTGCTTTGGGACGGAGTGCCCCTGAGCGACGGATCGGGCGGGCATATCACTTGGAGCAAGGTCCCGCCTAATATGATCGAACGGGTAGAGGTGATCCGCGGGGGCAACTCGAGCCTCTACGGCTCCGGGGCCATGGGAGGCGTCATCAACGTGATCACGCGCTCCCCCGCCAAACGCTCGGCCGAAGTCGACGTTTCTTACGCCTCGCAGCACACGAAAAGGCTCCATGGGTACGTCAGCGATACCTTCAAGGACTTGCTGGGAGTGGGCCTGGGCTATCACTATTACGAGACGGGCGGCTACCAGTGGCTTCCGTCGGAGGTTCGAGGGCCGGTCGACAAGAATGCCTGGGCCAAGAACTGGAATCTGAACCTCAAGTTAAACTCCGCGGAGCGGGCCGACACGGATTGGTTTTTGCGCGGCAACCTATTCCATGACAATAGAAACCACGGCCTGGACCAGTGGTTCGACTCCCGCGATCACTTGGAGCTGGCGGGAGGGCTCGAGCGCCCTCTCGGCGGCGGCCGGCTCCACGGCACCGCCTTTCTCGGAAAATATGATCTCGACAGCACCAACGCCGCCGTCAACGCGAGCCGAACCTCTCAATCCGTTTCCATCCACAACTATATTCCCTATTTGGATGCCGGCGGTAATCTTCAGTTCAGCGGCGAGCTCCCTGGGACCCAATCCACGTACGTGTTCGGCGTCGATACACGGCACATTAATTACCGCAACAACGAGGACCAGTTCGCCGGAGGCCTGAATACCGGCAGCGTCAGCCAGGGAGGAAAACAGATCAATCTGGGGGCCTTCAACGCATGGAGCCTGAGTCCGACCGAGGCATGGACGCTCGATCCGAGCGTCCGGATCGATTATTGGGAGACTTTCAACGCGTTTCAAGCGGCGGTCGATGGATCCGTCTCGGGCCTTCCCGGAAAGCAATTCGTATTTTTGAGCCCTCGCTTCGGCGCCCGCTATCAAGCCACCGAGGAAATGGCCGTGCGGGGAGCTGCCTACCGTGCCTTCGTGGCGCCCAATCCCGAGCAGCTCTGGCGCACGGCACGGCCGGCCGGTATTTTCTGGGAGCCGAACCCCAAACTCGGCCCCGAAAAGCTCAATATCGGCGGCGAAATCGGTTTCGATTGGAAACCATCCCCGTTCGGATTGCATTGGACCGGATTCTGGAACGAGATCTCGGACGCGCTCGTTCGCGTGTTCTCGACCCCCACTCGATTCCAGACCCAAAATCTCGGCAATATCCGCAACCGCGGCTTCGTGGCCGAAAGTTCCGTCCGGCCGCTCGATAAACTCGACGCGAGCCTCTCCTACACCTTTGTGGATTCGATCGTCACAAGAAATCCCGCCAACACCTCGATTGAAGGGAAGATGCCGCCGGAAACCCCGCGTCACCAGATCGGATTCGAAATCGCGTACCAAGCACCCTCCGTCATAAACGCCAGCGTGCGGGGCCGCTACCTAAGCCGGCGATGGAACGACGACGCCAACACGCAATTGCTCGATGATCATTTCGTGCTCGACCTCTTGCTATCGAGAAGGGTCCACAAGAACTTCGAGGTCTACCTGATCGGGGAGAACCTGCTGGATCGATCCTACATCGCCTGGCAACTGAGCGCCGTCAATCGCTTCCTCGGCTATCCGCGCTATCTCGGCGCGGGTCTACGCGCCTTCTTTTAGTCGCAACGATCCGCGCATGCAGGTGGTCCAGCAGGCTTCTGCAGCAGCTCGATGGAGCAGCGCATGCCCTGCTTGTCGTGCGCCGCGCGCCCCGACTCCTCCGAGGCCAGACGCAGCAGCCCCAAGCCCGTTAGCCGACGCGCGTATTCGACATTGCGGAGCCGGTCCGTCTCGTTTCCGTAGCCGTTGGCCATGAGCAAAAGCCCGCCTGGCCGCAGGCCCGCGGCCAGACGCGCGTTGAACTCGTCGAGCGCCTTCGAGAACGCGGGCCCCTTGCGCGGGTCGCCCAGGTAATACATGAAATCGCCCGCGACGATCAGGTCGAAGGCGTTCTCATCACGCCAATGGCGAGCGTTGGCGCGGACCCATTCGACTTTTTCGGAGGCGACTTCCCGGCTCGCTCGCTCAAGGGCGCGCCTCGAGATGTCCATGGCTACGATCTTCCCGCAGTACGGCAGCAGCCTCCGCGTGAAGGCGCCCTCGGCGCAGCCTATCTCCAAGCACTTAGAAAAGCTCCGGCCCGCCAACAGCGCCTCCATCCGGTCGAAACGCTCGCGCTCATAGGCCGAGTCCTTGTAATGGAAGGGATCGCTCCTGCGGCTGAAAATGCGGCGCGCCTTATCCCAGGTGGAGATGTCGTGCCGAAGCAGCAAAAACCGCTCCCACCAGCGCAGTCCGAATCGGTCGGCCAGGCGCTGCAGCCATTGCGCCTCCAGGACCCTTTTGAGCATTGATGGACGAGGATTGTAGCAGATTTCGCAATAGGCCTTTGGGCCTAGGAAAATATGGGCCTTATACCCTTGGACTCGGAGCCGATGGGCGACTACGCTTGATTCATGCGGCACGCAAGCGTCTTTCAGCGGTGCACGGCCTCGGCCCTCACGTCGGCCCTCTTGGCCACCAGCTGGCCCGCGCCCACGTTCTCGCAAGACAACCCCAAGCGCCTCGAGGAAGCCCTGCGCGGCTCCGAAGCGTATAAACGCCTCCAAGAGCTCGCCGAGGGCGGAACGCAGCAGACGGCAATGGACTCGGCCGCGTCCGCGGACCGAAAACACGCCGGAGGCGAACGCGCCGGCGCTTGCGCCGCTCCTCCGCCTCCCATCGCCGCGGCCACCGAAGTCCTCGATCCGGAATTTCGCAGGGCCATGGAGGCGGCGTTGAGTGCCGAGAGGCTCCAGGAATACGTGGCGCGCGTCGCCGACCCCTACTACGAGGGCCGTGGGGCGGGGACGAAGAAAAGCGCCGAGTTTATCGAGTACCTGCTCAAGCACCTAGATAAGGCCGGAGTCCCCGCGAAGACGCAGCCGTTCACCGTGCTACCCTTCACGGACTTTCCCTTCGGCGGGCGCCGGCTTGAGAGCATGGTGCGTCCGGCGCATTCCAAGAACGTGATCGCCCGCATCGAAGGCTCCGACCCCGAGCTGAGCAAGGACGTCATCGTCATCTGCGCCCATTTCGACCACCTGGTCCCGACGCGCGACCTGTTCCGCTGGCTCGGGGTCCCGATCTTCCTGGCCATGACCACGGGCATCGATCTCGTCAGTCCGCTGCTAAAGCCCTTGGGCCATATCGGCGTCGGGGGACTGCTCAGCTTGAACGTAGTGGTCCTGCAGCTTCTCTTCAGGGACTTCGGCATCGACATCATGACGGGCCGTTGGCTGCCCTTGCCGGGCCCCAAGAAGATATTCCCGGGGGCCGATGACAACGGCTCGGGTACCGCCGCGCTCATGGCGCTGGCGGACGCCTTCGGCGAGCTCTCTCGCAAGGGGGTGCGCCCCAAACGCAGCATCGTGCTCGCCTTTTTCGACGCCGAGGAGGTGGGCCTGGTCGGCTCCAAGCAATTCGTCAAGCGCTTAAGCGCCGAGGAACGCAACCGCATCGTCCAGGTCATCAACCTTGACATGATCGGCTGGAGCAAGCCGGACCGGCCGGATGCGCTCAAGGTGATTCTGCCGCCCACCGTGCCCCTCCTGCTGCAGGTTTTCGTGGGCCCGGCCCTGCCGGTGCTGCGCGGCGAGGAGCTCATCCGCCGGAAGAACCCGATCCTCAAGCAGAAGCTCGAGTCCGTCAACGCCCGCCTCGGCCTGGGATTCAAGTTCGAGTACACCAATTACGAGTTCAATGGCAGCGACCAATACAGTTTCTTCATGAAGCGCAGGCCCGACGGCGGCCGCACCAGCGTGGTGTTCTTCTTCGACGGCGGGCCCGGGCCCTACCACCGGGAACAGGACGAGTCGCCGACCATCGACGGGACCTACGCCTCGCGCGTGGCCCGCCTGGCCGCCGGGCTTGCCTGGGAGATCGCCAATACCGACACGACGCCGAGGTATCAGGAATGAGGCGCGCCTGGGCGGCGTCCTTGTGGCTGGCGCTGGCCGTCGGCGCCTTCGCGGAGTCCCCCGAAGGCCTGAGCGAGTCGGCACGGCCGGTCTTCGACGGCTCGGGCCCCGTCGAAACGGCGGCGGTCCCGGCCACGGCGAAGGTTCCGGCGCCCACACGCGCGGCCCGCAAACCCCGCTTCACCTTCATGGCCCCTCCTCCCCCCTCGAGGGCGGCCGAGATCGACGCCTTCGGCACGCGCCGGATGATGGCGCTCACGGCCCTCGGCTATTTCGCGGGCGGCTCCCTACACGCACCCTTGATCGCGCTCTCGGCGTCGCTCGGCCTTTCCGGCTTCGGCCTTCCACTCGTCGCCGCCTGCCTTTTGGGAACCGCAGGAGCGGTCGGAGCGACGTTGGACGCCGCGCGGGAAGGCCTGCCGCGCGGGGAATGCCTGCTCAATGGCTTCCGGGGAGCCCTATTCGGCTTCTTCATGGGGCTGCCGATGCTGGGAGCCTCCTTGGGGGTGCGCGCCAGCGTCTGGCTGGAATCCCGCTGGCCCTCCCGCAAAAAGAGCCCTTGATTTGTTAGAATCGCGCGGATGGACCTTCCCTCCGCCTCGGCCGGCCTTGGCTCCGGCCTACTGATCGGGATATTGTTCTCCCTGCCTCTCTATTTGAAATCGCGCCGACTCGAGTCGGCCTTGCGCGGCCTGGAGGAGAAGGCCCAGCGCCTGCGCGAAGCCTGCGCGAGGAAAGAGTACCGCCTGGAGCGCTTCGACGTGCTCTGGTACCCAACCGTGACGGTCGACCCCGACGCCCAGCAGATCACGGGTGTCAGCCCCGGCCTTCCCCATTGCAAGAAATGCCGCGCGGCGCTGTCGGCGCAGAACGGCGGCTGGGCTTGCTCTAAATGCGGGGATCGGCGCCCCGACTCCCTGGCGGACACCGTGATCACCGACACGGTGACCCGCGAGGCGCTCTCGTACTTCCAGGAAAGAAACCCTTCATATAAGTTAAAGAAATAATGCCGACGAGACCTCGCGCTGAACCTCGAACTTGCCGCGCGAAGCGCGGCAAGTCACGCTACAGGAGCGCGTAAAAGTCGCCATTTAATCGCTTGATTTTGCCTTCGCATTTTATCACCTTATACTGACTCAAGACGTCACAGCCCCGTCATGGAGGATCGATGAGAACAACCCTGTCGCTCGCCTTGCTTGCCTTTTGCACCTCCGCCTCGGCCGCCCCGTGGCATACCATCGGGCCGCGCGCGATGGGGATGGGGGGCGCCTCGGTGGCCCTCGCCCAGGGGCCACTGGCCTCCTACTGGAACCCGGGGGCACTCGGCCAGCTCTACAACACCAACGGCCTGGCCATCCCCTTCGGCCTTCGCGGCGAGTTCACCGGCACCGTGCTACAGGGAGCCAACGACTTAAACCAGCTCATCAGCGATTGCAACGCCTTAAACGCCAACTGCACGCAGGCCAACGTCAACAACGCCCTCACGCGCTTCGGGCAGGCGGGCAACGGGGCCCTGCTCAACGGGGGAGGCGGCGTCGAGATAAAGATCGGCAGGGCGGTTTTCTTCGCGCATAATTTCACCGATATCGGGGCCAACCCGCAAGTCGATCTCGTCAACGTGAACGTGCCGCCGGGGGCCAATCTCGTCACCAACAACCAGTCGAAGCTGGTGCTGCGCGGAGGCAGCTTCACCGAGTTCGGCATCGGCTACGGCCGCGAGATCGGCAAGACGGGCTTGAGCGTCGGCGCCAACCTCAAGGGCATCGTCGGCAAGATCGGCTACTACGCGCTCCCGATACTCACGGAGCGGCCGGGAGGCGGCTCCTTCACGAAATTCGATAAGGGGGCCAAGACCAGCTTCCAGCCCGCCCTGGACTTGGGCGCCCTCTGGGACATGCGCGAAAGCTTCCCGATCCTGCCGATGCGCCCCCGTTGGGGGATCGTCGCGCGCAACGTCAACAACCCCACCTTCGCGCAGCCCGACGCCGCCAAGGCGGCCGGCGGCCGCAGCCGCTATTCCTTGGAAGGGCAGGTGCGCACCGGCGTGGCCTTAAGCCCGCTTCAGTTTTGGAATATCACCGCCGACGCCGACCTGACGGAGAACCTTACCCCGGTCGAGGGCTTTAAGTCGCGCTTCGTCGGCGCCGGCACCGAGATCAACGTTTTCAATCGGACCTGGATCAACATCCCCCTGCGCGCGGGCCTCCAGAAAAACGTCGCGGCGGGCCAGAATTCCGGCGTCTCCTACACGGCGGGCTTCGGGCTCAACTTCCTGCACCTCGTCGTCGATATCGGCGGGATGGTCAGCTCCAAGACCACCGTGCTGCAGTCGCAGGGAAAGTCGGAGAAGATCCCCAATAATTTCGCGCTGGCCGGCCAGGTCGCCTTCTTCTTCGGCGGCGAGGACGAAGGGGTCCGGAATTAACGCCTAAAGGGCGGGGATAAAGTAATAAATCTGGCTCGGGCCGTACTTCTCCTGTAGCTCGTCTAAGAACGGGCCGTGGTCGCGCACGTTCATGGACGAGTCCAGCACGACCCACTGGTTCTTGTATTCGCGGCCCGCGTCCATCGCGTCGAAAATAGGGATCATCCCTCCTCCTGAAGGCTTGCGCAGCCTGCAGGAGTTGTATCAATTGCGCGGTTAAAAAGTTGTTAAAAGGCGGGAACGAACCGTCTCGACGAGACGGCGGTCGTCGAAGGGCTTGCGCACCACCTCGTCGGCGCCGCAGCGCTTGGCCTTGGCCTCCACCTCGGGAAGTATGGCCGCCGTCATGAGCACGATGGGAAGGCGCGCCGTCTCGGCCTTCGCGCGTATGCGGCGGCAGACCTCCCAGCCGTCCATCTTGGGCATGGCCAGATCAAGCAGCACGATGTCGGGAGGGCGCTCCGAAACCTTCCGAAGCCCCGCCTCGCCGTCGGCGGCCGTGTCGACTTCGAATCCCGACGCCGAGAAGCGCACGGCGAGCGCCTCGACGAGATCCTCTTCGTCGTCGATGATGAGCAGTCGAGGCCTCGGGTCGGGCATGCTCACTCCTGCGGCAGCGCGAGATGGAACGCGGTGCCCTGGCCCAGCTGGCTCTCGGCCCATATGGAGCCGTTGTGGCGCTGCACGATCTCCTTGCAGATGGCCAGCCCCAGCCCGGTCCCCTTGTAGCCCCCGCCGCCGGCGGGCCGCCCCACCTGCACGAATTTATTGAAAAGGTCGCCGATCTCGGAGGGCGGGATTCCCTTGCCGTCGTCGAACACGCTGACGCGCACCCCCTTGCGCTCGGCCACGGCCGTCCCCTGCCCTTGGCCGGGCCTGGGTACCCGAGAGGTCAGGCTGTCGACCGCGCACGCGCTCACGCGCACCTTGCCGCGCGCGAAACGAAGCGCGTTGTCGAGCAGGTTGTTGAGCACCTGCATGATGAGGTCCCCGTCGGCCATGACGGGGGGCAGGTCGCCCGGGACGTCGACCTCCACGGAGATGCCGCGCTCGGTTCCCGCCAACTCGAAGCCCTGCACGGCGTCGCGGATGAGCCCGCCCAGCTCCAGTTTCTCACGCCGGATATGCACGCGCTCGGATTCCAGGCGCGAGAGGTCGAGGAGGTTGTTGATGATTCTCGCCAAGCGCTCGATGTTGCGGTGCGCCAGCGATATCAGCTTCATCTGGGGTTCTGGCATCGGCCCGACGAAACCCTCCATCAGGTTGGCCACGGCGGCCTTGATCACCGTCAGCGGCGAGCGCAGCTCGTGGGAAACGGTGCTCATGAGCTGGTCCTTGAGGCGGTCGACCCGCCGGCGCTCCTTTATCTCGGCCTTGATCTGCTCGATGCGCCGAAGCGCCGTAATGTCGCGGATGGAGGCGAGGAAGGCCTCCGTTTGCGCCCATTGCAGGCGCGTGACCCGCATCTCGGCGGTCTTTTCCCCTCCCTCGTAGGGGATCTTCAGCTCGGAGGTTTTTTGCGCCTCGACGGGATAGCGGAAGGGCTGACCGATGAGCTCCGCGCGCTTGCGACCGAAGAGCGTCTCGGCGGCGGGGTTGGCGTAGCGCACCTTGTTCTCCCCGTCGACGACGAGCATGGCGTCCGCCGCGTTGGCCAGGATATTCTCCATATCCCAGCGCAGGCGGCTGCGCTCGATGGCATAGACGATGGCGCGCTTGAGCAGCTTGGCGTCGAAGGTCGCCTTGACCAGGTAGTCCTGGGCCCCCCGCATGACGGCCTCCAGGGCCAGCCCCTCGTCGTAGAGGCCGGTGAGGACCACCACGGGGACGTGGGGGAAGCGCTCGAGCACCGCCGCCAAGGTCTCCAAGCCGCGGCTGTCGGGCAGCATCAAGTCGAGCAGGGCCACGTCGATGCCGCCCCCCTCCAAGGTCTTGAGGCCCTCGGCCAGGGTCTCGGCCCGCGAGATCCGGCAGCGCCACGGGAACTCCCCCGGCTCGGACAGGAAGGTGCTCATGAGCAGGATGTATTCCGGATCGTCCTCGAAGAGCAGCACCTTGATTTCTTTATAGGGCATAAAAGCGCTCCAAAATCCGTTTAATTATAGGCCCGCCCCCCGCGCGCGGCAACTTTAGCCCTGCTAGATTTTTATTGCAGGGCGTAGACGTCCTCACCTACGTAGGCGCCCTCACTCACAGTGTTGACCCGTTTCCACTATAGGTCAAGCCTGCGGATGTCATGGAATGTCAAGGCTCAATTTCAAATAAGGTATAATCGGTCCCCTCAAAACCATAACTGGGAGGGAACATGGCGATAGAAGGGTGGTTCGCGAATCTGCACCTGTTGTTCCGATGGCTGCACGTGATCGCCGGCATCGCCTGGATCGGGCATCTTTATTTCTTCAACTTCGTCAACATCCCGCTCCAAGCCTCGCTCGACGACGCGTCCAAGAAGTCGGTCAATCCTCAGCTCATGCCCCGCGCGCTGTTCTGGTTCCGCTGGGGAGCGATGATCACCTTCCTGGCGGGCCTTGTCCTCTTCACGATGAATTACATGTACACGCCCGAGGTCGGCTTCGGGCCCAGCCCGCTCTGGTCGGATGAAAACGGCCTGACCCAGCGGGCGGTATGGATCCTGGCCGGCATGACCTTCGGGACCATCATGTGGTTCAACGTCTGGTTCATCATCTGGCCCTCCCAGAAGAAGATACTCGGCGGCAAGGTGGCGGGCGATGAGCTGGCCGCGACCCGCAAGAAGGCGGCCCTCGCCTCCCGGATCAACACCTATCTTTCCGGCCCGATGCTCTACGGCATGCTGGGGGCGACCCATTACACGGCGATCAACGCCTTTACCTTGATCGTCTTCATCGCCCTAGGCGCCGCGCCGATCTATTTCGCCTACCAGGGCTCCACGAAGGTCAGCACGGCCGTCTGAGTGGATGAAGGCGGCGCTGCTGGCGCTGCTGCTGGCCGCAGCCTGCGGGCGGGGCAAGCCCGCCTCGCCCGAGGCGCGGGGCAAGGCGGTCTACGCCAGCTACGGATGCCAGCAATGCCACCGCATCGGCTCCTCCGGGGGCGCGACGGGGCCGGATCTGACCTACGTGGGCTTTCGCAAGAGCGCCGCCTTCCTCGAGCTATGGCTCAAGAACCCTTCCGCCTGGCAGCCTAAGACCATGATGCCGAACTTCCACTTCAACGAGTCCTCGCGCAGGGACCTGGCCGCCTACCTGTCGACCCTGCGCGGGCAGGAGGATAAGGAAAAGCCGTGGAAGAAACCGGGTGCTCCTTCGGCGCCGGCGGCCCTGGGCAAGCTCGTGTATGAACGGGTAGGCTGCGGCACCTGCCACGGCCCGGCGGGCAAGGGGGGCTATCCGAACAACAATGTGCCGGGCGGCGCGATACCGGCCTTGACGCAGTCCGCTTCTAATTTCAGTCGCGCCGAGCTCATCGACAAAATCGGCCGGGGCGTGCCCCGTCCCGACAAGGAGGACCCGCGCGGGCCCGAGCCGATGCTCTCGATGCCGGCCTGGCGCGAGCGGCTCACGGCCGAGGAGATCGGATACCTCGCCGATTACCTATTCTCCCTGAAACCCGCCAAAACCGGCGCCGAGGATTGGTAGCGATGCAGCATTCGCCGCGATTCCTAAAGCTCGTCGAAGAGGTGCGGCCTCGCGTGCGCGAGATCACCGTAGCCGACCTGAGGGCGCGCTTGGATAAGGGGGGGCGGGCGTTAGTCTTCGACGTGCGCGAAGACCATGAGTGGTCCGAGGGCCATATCCGCGGCGCCGAGCATTTGGGGCGAGGGATACTCGAGCGCGACATCGAAAAGCGGGTGCCCGACGTCTCGACGGAGATTATCCTTTACTGCGGCGGCGGGTTCCGCTCGGCTTTGGCCGCCGACAACCTGCAGCGCATGGGCTACACAAACGTTTTTTCGCTTGCCGGAGGCTGGCGAGCCTGGACCGATTCTGATGGGCCTATTGAGCGGCAAAGGATTTAAAGTGGGTCAAAAAACTCTTACAGCGGCTGCGATAGCGGCATTCCTGGTTTCGATTTTCGAATTTCTCTTTATGATCAGCCCTTTTATTGCTTATTTCTATGCCCTATTTAGCCCTCTACTTAATATATTGCAATCGACTTGGATATTGGCATGGCTAACTGATTTCTATCTCAGCCATATCTCCGACGTATTAAGCTCTACACCAATCGTATATCCGTTAAGCCGGTTTTTCTTTTTCGGAGGCCTGGCCCTGTTTCTCACGCATGTCGCGTACCTGTATTGGATGAAGTACATGCGCAAGCAGCTCGCCACGGGACTTCTTTACCGCTGGATTCGACATCCCCAATACCTCGGATTCATGATCGCGGGCCTGGGCGGCGCCATGCGATGGCCACGTTTCGTAAATCTTCTCCTATGGGCATTGATGTGCCTCGCTTATTTTCATCTGGCCTTATTCGAGGAAAGCTCGGTCTTGGGCCGCCATGGGCAAGAATATGAACGCTATCTTGCCAAAACCTGGAGATTTTGCCCTGGAGATACCGCTGCACGCCTTCCCGGCGGCAGCGCAACATTCTTATGCCTGGTGATCGCCACCGGCTTTGTCTGTCACTCCTTCAGCCTCCGACGATTGGTAGCTCGCCCTCTCCCAGCGCGCAATGATGTTTTGATTTTGGCCCCCCTCGACTATTTGCCGGCTAATGTAGAATCGGTAGTCGACTCGATCGCCAGCGAGCAAGGCTCACTGCCAGGAAAGGTTCTCCTTCTTTACCTGATTCGAGGCCAAAATATTCGCCATCTCTTGATCGATTCCGGCCTTGCCCAAGAGGCCTTTGATAGCTCTAAAGACGTACGCGGAGAAATTTTTATTCTCGCCGCACGAGCCGGTTATTCCTGCCTTGGAAAATTCTGCCCGAAAATGATGAACGCTCAGGATGCCCTAAGCGCCTTCGCAGTAAGAAAGCCTGTAGGCCTCTATTATCTCTTAAGCGATCGCGACAATATTCCAAAAAAATTTACCTGGAGTGAGGATTCCACATTTGCTCATGCTTCGATGCCTGTACTATAACCTAGTAAATCAAACTTTTTTGAAACTCTAGCAGGCCGCCGGGCATTTTCGTGGCTTTGGAAACGAAAAATATCGTCAGAACAAGCGGAATTCGACTCTTAGTCTCAACGTTGAGACTAAAAACAAAATCACTCCTGTCCGGTTAAAATAGCGTAGGCGCCCTTCGTCATTGGTAGAATGTTTCTGCGAGGAAGCAATCTACCGACGGAGGACGCCTATGCCTCATTATAACACAGTCCTGCATCA
>JBGFSC010000017.1:0-49531 GCA_041694815.1 Elusimicrobiota bacterium
AAACAGTTCGCTTCTTGATGTGCAACGCATCAAAACCACCGATCTAACCGGCTTCCAGTTCTAATCGGAGCCCTGGCCACCTTTAAATCGCAAACTGTCCACTTTTAAAAAACTCCCAACAGGCTGGTGTCTCGGCACGTTCTTTTGACGGACGATAAACGGCCAGGGTCCAGCGCCCGAAGCGATGAAGGGCCGATGGCTTGGAGATGCTCAGGATAAAGGCTTCCTCGCTCTTGCGGAAGGCGACGAAGACCGTCCTGTCCTTTAACGGCAATTCGCGGATCTTTTCCTCGCCGCCGAAGCGCTCCGCGTTGCGCGGGTCGCGCTTGGCGTAATAGAGCTCGCCGATCCAGTTGGAAAGCACGTCGACCGGGCGCTTCAGGTAGAACGGTAGCCCGTGCAGGTAGATCCCGTAGCAGTAGAGCCGGTCTTCGGGCTTTATCTGGGAGGCGATGAGCCTCGCCATGGGCCGAACGCTCATGAGCGGCTCGCCCCAAGACGTGCGCAGAAAGATCAGCCCGATTCCCGTAAGGGCGAAGGAGACGGCGCAGGTCCTGGTCACCTTCCGGAGAAGCTCTGGTGTTCCCCCCAGCGTTCGCTGGAGCAGCTCCGCGATGAGCAGGCATTGATGCGGAAACAAGGGAAGGACGTAGGTCGGCAGCTTCGATTTGGAGGCGGAAAAAAATAAGAATATGATCGCGCACCAGAGCAGCAGCTGGCGCAGCCGCGCGTCGGTCTCGCGCCAACGGCGCGCCGCGGCGGCCGTGCTCGCCAAGGCGGGCACGGTCCACGGCAGCATGCCCCCGGCGTGCACTCCGATGAAGTAATACCAGGGGGCGTCGCGGTGGAACAGGGGCGTCAGGTAGCGCAATACCTGTTGCTCCCAGAAGAAAAATCGGAAAAAGCCGGGATGGCGCTGCTCCATGGCGATGAACCAGGGCGCCGTCAGCAGCGCGAAAACCGGGATCATCCATCCCGAAAGCAGCCGCTTGAATCCGGGGCGAAGGTCGGCGAAGATCAGGGCGAGCAGCAGCGTCCACGCCGCCGGAAAGAAAATCCCGATCAAGCCCTTGGCCAGGAAGGCCAGCGCCATGCAGGCGCCCGCGCCGGCGCCCGCCCATCCGGCGTCTTCCGGCCGCCGCAGCCCGCGCAGCAGAAGGGCGGAGGCCCACAATAGCGCCGTGGACACCGCCATATCCGGGGTAATCAGGCGCGACAGTATTTGGAACTGAACGCAGGTGCCTAGCAATGCGGCCGCTATTATCCCTACTTCAAGGGAGAACAGCCAGGCGCCAAGCCATGCGGTACCGGCCAGGCTCAAAAGGGACAGCAGGGCCAAGGGAAGGCGCGCGGCTGCCTCCGAGACGCCGAAGGTCGTGTAGGAGAGCGCGCCGAGCCAGTAGATGAGCGGCGGCTTCTCGAGATAAAGAAAATAATTTAGCCGGGGCGTGAGCCAGTCGCCGTTTTCGACCATCTCGCGGGGGATCTCGGCGTAGCGCGCGTCGTCGACTTCCCATAGGGGATGGCCCAGGTCCCAAAAAGGCAGGGTTGCGACGGCGAGAAGCAGTATCCAGAGCGCTCGCGGCGGCCGGGACTGACTCAATCGACTTTTAAAACCACCTTCCCGAACTGCTTGCGGGCGGCGAGGTATTCGTGGGCTTGGCGGGCTTCCGCCAGCGGGAAGGTGGAGTCGACGACGGGCTTGAGTTTGCCGTCGAAGACCAGCTGGGAGACCTCGGCGAACTCGGCGAGGCTTCCCATCCTGGCCCCGACGATGCGCAATTCGCGGCTGAACACGTAGCGGAGGTCGAGCTCGACCGTTGGCCCGGTGGTCGCCCCACAGGTTACAAGGGCCCCGCCGGGCTTAAGGCACTTGAGCGCCTTGTCGAAAACCGCGGGGCCGATATGCTCGAAGACGATGTCGACTCCGCGGCCGGCGGTCAGGCGCACGACCTTGCGCAGTAAGTCCTCCGGCGGCGAATGGATGGTATCGTGCGCGCCCAGGCGCTTGGCCGCCTCCAGCTTCTCGGCGGAAGTGGAGGCCGCCAGCACGCGGGCTCCCGCCAAGGCCGCGATCTGTATCGCCGCCACCCCGATACCGCTGCCGGCGCCCAGCACGAGGACGGTTTGGCCGGCGCGCAGGCCGCCCAGGGTGAGCAGCATATGCCAGGAGGTTAGGAAGGTCAAAGGGAAGCTAGAGGCGGCTTCGAAGCTCATCCCGGATGGCATCGGGAATAGATTGCGCACCGGCGCCGTGGCCCACTGGGCGTAGCCGCCCCCGCCGCCCTGCGCGCCGATGATGCCGTATTCCTTGCAGCGGCTGTCCTGCCCGTTCAGGCAGGCCTGGCAGCGCCCGCAGCTGCGCCCTGGGCAGAGCGCCACTCGGGTGCCGAGCGGCGGACCCTCGGTTCCGGGGCCGCCGTAGGCCGCCACCTCGCCAGCGATGTCGCAGCCCAATATATGGGGCAAGGCTATCTTATAGGCGGGAATGCCGTTGCGGATCCAAATATCGAGATGGTTGAGGGCGCAGGCGCGGACACGAACAAGCGCCTCCCCGGGCCCGGGCACGGGCTGCGGGTGATCGGTATAGCGAAGGTTTTCCGGTCCGCCGAATTTCTCGAGGAGAACCGCTTTCACGCGGCTACGCTATACGACGGCGCTTTCCGCCGTGCTCTGGCAGGCGATGCAGTAACGCGCGAAGGGGACGGCCTGCAGCCGGGCCTTGGCGATGGGTTTCTGGCAGCTCTCGCAGCGGCCGTAGGCGCCCTTCTCCATCTTGCGCAGGGCTCCCTCGATCTGGTCGAGCATCACGCGCTCGTTGTCGTTGAGCTCGAAGAGCATCTCCTTCTCCTGGGAGCTGGTCGCCTGGTCGGCCTCGTCACCGACCTCCATGCCGGTCTCCAGGTCGAGCTGCTGCTTTTGGCGCACGGTGTGAAGGAGCTGGTCGCGCATCTGCGTCAGGCGCCGACGGATCGGGGGAAGGTCCCGCTTGCTCACGACTTCCTTGGCGGCGGCCTTGCCCTTCTTCTTCTTGTGATTGGTCGTCTTCATAAGCCCTCTCCTAGTTTACCACATCCGGGCGCTATCGGAAAAGGAACATCGGCCGGTCGCCCCGGATGACGCGCCGCTCGGCCGAAAGCATGTCGCGGTAATATTTGGGTATGCGGAAAAGCCCCTCGCACGCCGTCCCGTCGAAAAAGCGCAGGCCCCGGACCCCCCGCTCGCGCAGGCGCGCGTCGAGCCGGGCGGCGCCCAGGCGCAGCGGGTCGCAGCGCTCGTCATCGGTGCACAGGCAGAAGGCCCAAGGGACGTCGAAGATGGGGATGTAGACGTAATAGGGGCGCACGACCCGGAAGACGCGGCGAAGGGTCGAGACCAGGGCCTTGTGGAAGTTGATCTGCAGCACCTGGCCGGAGCCGGCCTGCAGGGCGAATACCCCGCCAGGGTTCAAGCGCCTCTTGAGCGTGCGGTAGAATTCCTGCGTATAGAGCTGGTAGGCCGGCCCTCCCTCGATGGCCGAGGGAAGGTCGGAGAGTATCACGTCGAACCCAAGCCGCGTGTTCTCGACGTAGAGCCGCGCGTCCTCGACCAAAAGCCGGACGCGCGGGTCGTCGAAGCTGCCTTGATGCCAGCTGGGGAGGTAGCGCTGGCAGAAATCGAGCACCTCGCCGTCGATGTCGGCCATGACGACGCGGCCCACGCTGGGGTGGCGCAGCGCCTCCCGGGTGGTGGCGCCCTCCCCGCCCCCCAGGATCAGGATGTTTCGGGGTTCGGCGTTGAGCGTCATGGCGGGCTGGACTAAGGCCTCGTGGTAGATGAATTCGTCGTCTTGCGCCGACTGCATCTCCCCATCGAGGATCAGGCAGCGCCCGTAGGAGTAGGTATCGGTGAGCAGGCAGTCCTGGAAAGCCGTGCGTCCTTTCTGGAGCACGGCCTTGATGCGGTGGCAGTGGTACTCGTTATGGGTGAACCCCTCGGCGAACCAGCCTGGGCTGCTCTCCCCCCTTTGGCCCTTGGGAGGGCGGGGAAGCGCGCCGTTCTTGATCCATCGCGAGGGAGCTGCCTTCCATCCGGTCGACATGGAGGCTGGAGGATAGGATTTTCCTCCGCCGTAGTCAAAGGGCGTTCGGCTAATCCTTGATCATGCCGAGGCCTTTGGCCCGCTGCTCGGCGAGGAATAAGAAAGGCAGCTTCGTGTCCGAATCGTAATGGGCGCCGGTCAGGATCGCGCCGTCCATCTCGGCCCCCTTCATGTCGGCGCCGTTGAAGCGAGCGCCCCTCAAATCCGCCCCCCGGAAATCGGCGCTTTGCAGCTGCGCGTATTCGAAGGAGACGCCCGCGAGCTTGGCCTCACGGAAATCGGCCCTATAAAGGTTGGCCTCGGAGAAGGTGTTGCGGCCGGTAAACTCGGCGTAGGTGAGGTCTGCGAAGCTGAGGTCGGCCCGCGAAAGATCCGCGTTCTCGAAGCGGGCCTGCTTGAGGACGGCCCAGCTGAGGCGCGCTCCGGGCATTTTGGCTGGCATGCGGCATTCGTAGAGCATCGCCCCGTCCAAGGAAACGCCGGTGAGATCCAACGAACTCATATCATGCCGCTCGAGATTGGCGCATTCCCCATTTCGGCCGGCGAGCAATTCCTGCACGCCTATTTTATTGCGGCCGTAGCTGACTTGACCGTACCCATGGTCGATCGCGTCGCTGCTTTCCCGGTCGACGCAGGCCTTGCAGCCCATCGGCTGCCCATAACGTTGGCAAAAGGCGTCGGGGATACGCTCCAAGGTGTAGCGGGCCTTTCTTCCATGCAAATTGTCCTTGGCCTCTTGTATTGCCTTTTGAAGCCGCGGGTCGATCCCGTTGGGTTCCTGGGCCGAGAGCGGCAATGCGAGACAAGTCACCGCGAAAAGAGAGCTTAAGAATTTCATTGTTCTCCTTACCAATTCTCTCGGAAGGCCTTCACCAGCCCTCCGTTCCCGTCTTGGCCGAATAAGGCCCATTTCGCTTGCAGCCATGCGGCGTACCCGGCGACTCCGAGTCCGAACCCGGCCACCCCGAGTATTAGAAGGGCCGCGCCGATCACGGGGCCGATGACAGGGATGAAGCTAAGTATGCCTCCGAGGATTCCGAAAGAAATGAAGGCTCCGATCCCTGCAGCGCCGCCCAATAAAAGAGCTAGGGGGACACCGGGCAGGACGGCCAGGGGGAAAAGGCATAGCAGCGCGGCTCGCTTAAGCGCGGTCCCGATCGCTCCTCGTATGCCTCCCACCGGAGTCTTGTCTTCGATCATCTTTGCGAGCATCGGAAGTCCTGCGAAGAGGCCGACGGAGGCAATCAAGACCCCAGCCGAGGCCGCGAGCAGGCTCGGATTAAAGTTCATCAGGCCGGTTAATAGGCCGAACAGGCCCCCAAGCGCCGAGAGCGAACTCATCATCATTAATGGCATAAACGCGTCCATGAGTCCGGCGGAGCCGCCCGTAGAGGGCGGAGGCGGCGGAGCCTTTTTATTTCCCGAACCCGGATTATTGACGAATAAACCCTGCCGCGAGGAGCCTGCCTGCGCCAGCACGGCGCCGAGCGCTCCCATGGCGGATTTGTCCGCGGCCTTGTCGAAAAGCTTCGCGGCTTCGGCAGACTGCTGTTCCGTGGTTTGATTTTCGGCGCTGGCGCCCGATAGAGTCGCCGCCAAAACGAGGGCTATAATGCAAGTAAGATATCTCATCCTTGCCTCCGTGATAATTTATTATTAGAGGAAGGACGGAAATCCGCCTGGGACTAAAGGCCTGCCGGAAGATTGAAAAAAGACCAGCCTTTCGCGGGTCCTTGGTCCTAGGTTCTTGCTCGCGTCCGCGCCGCCTTTTCCGCGGCTACTTCGCGCTCCAGTGGGCCTTTCGTGAAAACGGCCTTGCGCGCCGAAGCCTTCCTCGACGCGGGCCCGCGCAACCGGGCGATGCGCCGCGCCTGCCTGGCAAGGGAGCTCCTGGAGGCGGCGCCGCGGCCTTCCCTCTTGAGCGCCCCGCGCACCGCGCGCGAGCGGCGAGGGTTGACTTTTCGGGTCCTGAGCGCCATCTCAGCGCCCTCCCTTGCGCGGAATTTTTACTCCCGCCCTGCGCGCCTTGGAGAGCCCGATGGCGATGGCCTGCCGGCTGCTGCGAGCCCCGTGTTTGCCTCGGCGTATATGGCGCATCTCCTCGCGCACGAATTCTCCGGCCACAGTCGACGGCGAACGCCCTCGCCTCTTGGCGCGCCGGGCTCTTTGGATCGTCTGCTTTTCTGGCATAGTCCCTCCTTCGAAAAGAACTCCGCAAGACCATTATAGGAGCCGCGGCCGACGCGCTCCATCGCGGCCGGGTAATTAATTTTAGCCGGGGACTTATTTCCCTTCGGGAGGGGCGGGCTTCTGGAGCAGGTTCTGGAACGTGGAGGAGAGCATCGAGATCATCTCCTCCTTCTTGCGCAGCGTCGTGAGGAGTTCTTCCTTTTCCTTACGCCAGGAGCCATCGCCGGAGGATTCCTTTTCCTGCAGGGCGCGCGCCAAATGCTCGCTTAAGGTCTTGAGCTGCGAGCGGAGGTCGCCGACCGTGCCCTCGAGCTCGAGCCGGCGCTGCCGCTCCATCTCGGCGCGGGCATTGGCTTCCTGAAAGCGGCTCTCCCATTGGCGGTCCATTTCGGAGCGCGCTCGCAGGCCCAGCCGTACCTTTTCGGCCTCCGCCATCAGCGCCTTGGCCAGCTCGTCGCGCTCGGCGGAGATCGCGCCCAAGCGCCTGTCCTTTTCCTCGTTTTCCTTATGGGCTTGGCCGAGCCGGAACTCAGCCGATTGAATCTGGGACTGCAGCTCGGAGATCCGCGATTCGAGCTTCATATGCCGCGAGCGTTCCTCCTCGAACTCTCGGCCCAGCTTCAGCAGGCTCTCGCCGAGGGATTGCTCCACCTCGCGCCGCTCGCGGACGTAGCCTTGCAGCTCCCGGTTGCGGTCCCGGAGGGCTTGCATCAGCTCCTCTTTTTCTCGCGCCAGCGCCGAGATCATCTCGTCTTTGGCCTGCGGCGGGCGATTGATAGCCTCCAGGAAGCGCTCGGCCAAGGCCTTGAACTCGGCGCCTTGCTCCACCGACTGCCGCTTGGCGGCTTGCGCTCCCGCGAGGGCCTGTTGGAGGCCTTCGAGCCGCGCCTGCCAGCGGGCCTCGAAGTCGGCGCGCTCCTGCAGGGAGTGCTGCTGCCACTGGCGCAGCTCGTCGCGGAGCAGCCCTTCGACGTTGGACTGCTCGCGCGCCAGAGTCGATGTCCGATCGCGTTGGGCTTGCAGCTCCAACGCCAAAAGCCGTTTGAACTCGTCGAAATGCTCCTCGAGCATCGCGGCCACGCGCCGCTCCTGATGCTCGGGCAGGCGCGCCTTGAGCTCCTGGAGCTCCAAGGAGAGCTTCGGAAGGGCGTTCAAGCGCTCGCGCAGCGCGTCCAAATGCTCCTTGATCTCCTCGACGGATTCGGGGCGGGGCGCAGCACCCTCCTTGGCGGCGATGGCCTCCTTGAGCAGCTCGGCCCAACTCTGGTGCATTTCGTCGAGGCGTTTCTCGAGGGCGTCGACGCGGCCCCGGGCGTGCATCTTCTCCGCCTCTTGATCCCGTTCGGCTTTTTCCCGGCGCAGCTGGTCGGAAATCGACTTGAGCCTCGATTCCACCTCCTCGCGTAGCGCCTCCTGATGGCGCAGCATCCCATGCGCCTCCAAGGCGCTCCTTTGGGAGGAGTCGAGCTCTTTCTGGAGATCCTCGACCCGCTTGCAGAGGTAGCCGACGAGGGAATCGGCGGCCTCCCGCGTCATCTCGGCGGGAGGAGGGGCGGGCAATACCGGTGGTTGGGGCGGCTGCGAGTCTTCGCTCATGGCCGTGGCGACCTTGGCGAGTTTAACAGTCGTCTGTTACGAAATCAATAACGACAGGACTCGCGCGCTATTACGGACGGAGGACGCCGCGCTTGATCTCGGCGGCGGTCATGCGCTTGGCGCTGAACCCGCGCTTGAGCACCTTGTAGGCCTTCCACGGGTCGATGCTTGTGCCGCAGGTATAGATGTCGACGGAGGCGAAGCCGAACTCGGGCCAGGAATGGATGGAGAGGTGCGACTCGGCGATCACGACCACGCCCGAGACCCCTTGGGGGCTAAAGGTGTGGAAGATGACGTCGACGATGTGGGCCTTGGTGGCCTTGGCCGCGCGCACCATGATGCGCTCCACTTTCGCGGTATCCGCGATGGCGCGTGGGTCGCAGTCGTAGAGGTCGAGGAGCAGGTGCCGGCCGAGCATTTACTCGGCGAGGCTCGTCAAGCGGCAGCCGTTTGCGCCCCGATCCATTTCAGGCCGATCGTCTGCAGGCTGAAAAGAAGCCCCGTGAAGGCGACGTCGCCGAGCATCGAATTCCTGAGGAAAGGGATGGCCGCGGCGTAGCAGGCCGCCAGGCCCTGGGCGTCGCGCGGGTACATGCCGGAGCCCAGCCAGACGCCGAAATTCGTGATGATGAAGAAAAGCAGCGAGCTCGCCAGGCAGGCCGCGAGAACCCGACCGTTGCTGCGCGAACCCTTGAGGAGCCGGCCCAACCAGGCGATCGCCAGGAAAGAGGCGTATACGAAGGGCATGGTGCCGTGAAACCCCAGGATCAAATCGCTGGCCAAGAGCGCTGCCAGCGGAAAAGCGAACGCGATCCAGCCTTCGAGGTAGGCCCCCCCTAAAAGCGCCATCGCCGTCAAGGGGGTGACATTGGGCGGATGCGGGAGCAAGCGGCTGACGGCGCCGACGAGGATCAGGCCGGCGGTCAACTGAAAATGTTTGCTTTTCATGACGGGCATTATATCACACATCACTCGCGCGGCGCCAGAAATTTACCGGCGCTAGACGCGCGCGGGCCTTTTCCAGGAGTATAGTGGGCCCACTAGGAGGGTCCATGGCGAGAATATTGATCGTCGACGACGAGCCGGACGTCGCGCGGGCCATCGAGGCGGCGTTCGTCGGACGGGGGCACCGCTTCCTCGAGGCGTCCAACGGGCTCGAGGCACTGCGCCTGATGGGCCTAGTTGGGAAACGGGCGAAGGCCCTGCCCGACCTGGCGATCGTCGACGCCGTCATGCCGGGGATGGACGGGCTGTCTTTGAGCTGCCGCATGCGGCTCGATCCTCGGGGGCGGAAAATCCCCATCCTGCTGCTTACGGCTCGGCCCGAATTAAGCCGCGATTTCGGAGGGGCCGCCAATATCGCGTGCGAATTGGCGAAACCGTTCGAGCCCCGGGAGCTCGTCGAAACTGCGGAGGCGCTTCTACTGCGAAGGCTCGACGACGACGGTCTTGGCGGCCGTCTTTTTACCGTCGACTAAGAAAGAGTAGCGATAGGTGCCGGGCAGAAGCGAAACGGACAAGCGCCAGACCCCATCGTCATCCTGCACCATCGCCTTCCTACCGTTTTGATGGACCAGGAAGGCTCCCTTGAGGTAAACGGCCTTCGCGTTCGGCGCCTTCTTGATGAATTTCACGGGCCGAGCCTTCACCTTTTCCGGTCGCGCGGGCTTGGATGGCTTAGCCTTCGTATCGGCGGAAGTGTCAGCCTGCGGGCTGGCGCCGCTGGCCCTACCGGGTTTCGCAGGCGCCGCGACGGGTTCGGGGGCGTTGCGCGATAATGGCTGGGTCATCAGGCTCAACGTTGGGGTTGGTCCCGTTTTGGAGGGGGTCGCGGCCGCTGAAGCAGGGATCACGGGATCTGGCGCGGGAGCCGGCGCCGCCGGCGCGGCGGGAGTGGGCGCGACCGGTGCCGCGGGCGGAGAAGCCTTCGCCACGGGCGGGGTTGGAGGGGCTTTGCTGGCGGGGGCTGGGCGCCGGAAATACACCCAACCCAGCACCGAGCCTCCGAAGATCATAAGCAGCAGCGTGTCGACGACAAGCAACAGCGCCCACAGGCGGCGCTTCGTTTGGGCGCCGGAGGGAGGGGCTTGCCTGCTCAAGGAATCAAACATCCGTAAAAATTCTATCGAAAACGCCGGGGGGTGTCAATTTCGTAGCGCTTGAGGATTTCGGGCCATTTCCCTTGGGCCTTGAGCAATCCCTCGACGACCTCCCGAACGGCCCCCCGGCCTCCGGCCGCCCGGGTGGTCCAATGGGCGATCCGCCGGAGCTCCGGCCTCGCGTTGGCCACCGCGACGGAGAGGCCAGCGCGCCGCATGACGGGCACGTCGTGGAAATCGTCACCGATGTAGGCCGTCTCCTCGGGCGGGACCCGCGCCTCGGCCAGGATGCGCTCGAAGGCTGGCAGCTTAATATGGGTGCCTTGGATCAGGAAGCTCATCTGCAGCATCCGCGCGCGGGCCTCCATACCTGCCGACTTCCTGCCGCTGATGGCCCCGGTTTTTATGCCGAGCCCCGGCAGCCAGGTAAGGGCCATGCCGTCCTGCGAATGAGTGCCCTTGAGCTCGACCGTTTCCCCCCGCCCGTCCACCCAGTGGAATAGGCGGCCGTCAGTAAGCACGCCGTCGATATCCATGAGCAGCAGCTTGATCCTGGCGGCGCGGCGCAGCAGCGATGGTTTCACAACAGCTCCAGGATTCCCTCGATCGCCTGCGCCGGCCGCTCGCCCAGTTCCAAGCGAGCGACGCGGCGTCCTCGGCGGCGTAGCGCCTGGAAATCGCCCTCCGCCTGGGCCCGCTGGAGTGCTCCGAAGGTGAATGGGCGCTGCGGAACCGGCACGTCCAGGCCGCTCGATCCCGTCAGTTGCAGGAAAACGCCGCTATTTCCCCCGCCTTTGTGCAATTGCCCGGTCGAATGGAGGAAACGCGGGCCGAAGCCGAGCGTCGTGGCATTACCCTTGCGCTGTAGGCGGCGCCGGAGGCGCGCTAGGGCCTCCTTCTCTTGGGCGGAGCCCTGCAGGAAGGCCGTTATGGCCAGGTAATCCCCGGGTTCTAGGGCCTCTTCCAGCGTTCGGATCCTTTCGGCCGCCTGCTCCGCCGGCGGGGCGGGCTCCGGGACCGGGACGGTGCCGCCCAACAGCGCGCGCGTCAACGCCTTGGATTCCTCGACGTTCGGCTGGTCGAAGGGATTGACCTTGAGGACCATGCACGCAGCGGCCGTGGCGATCTCCCATCGGAGGAACTCGCCTCCCAGATCCCATGTGGAATCGAGCTCGAGGGTCTCGATCGGCAAGCCCGAGGCGGAGATTTTTTCCGCAGCCTCCTCGATGTTGGCGTCCTCGGCCTCGGCCAGGCGGATGCGCACGAAGACGCGGTCGCCGCCGTAGCGATCCGGCGTAAGGAGATCCTCACCTTCGACCGGCAATATCCCCAGGCCTTCCTTGCCCGTGGACTCCGCGATCAATTGTTCGAGCCAGGCCCCGAAGGAGGCCAGCGGCGGAGGCAACAACAGGGTCAGCTTATCCTTGCCGGCCAGTGCCGCCTCCCCGAGCCACACCCCCAGACGAAAGGCGGGATTCGAGGAGGGCTTTTGATGGGGGCCGCAAGCCCGGGCCATGGCCCGGGCGGAGGCCAGGAGGCGCTCGCAATCGACGCCGATCAGCGCCGCGGGCAGTAGGCCGAAGGGGCTCAGCGCGCTGTAGCGGCCCCCTACGTCCGAAGGGCTCGATTCGATGGCGCCGAATCCGCGTTCCCGAGCTTGTCGTTCGAAGGGGCTCGCCGGGTCCGTAATGGCGATGAATCGGCTGGCCGCCCGCGGCCCGAGCTCGCGACTCGCCTCGGCCCAGAAATAATCGCAGAGGCAGGCCGTCTCGATCGTCGAGCCGGATTTGCTCGAGACGATGAAGGCGCTGCGCTCGAGCGCGAGCCGGCGCCTGAGGGAGTCGACCGTAGCCGGCGAGGTCGTGTCGAGCACCGTCAGGCGCGGGAACCCTCCCGCGTTGCCGAATACCGCCTGCATCAGTTCGGGGGCGAGGCTGGATCCGCCCATCCCCAGTAGTACGAGTTCCTCGACGGGCCGCCGGCGCAGATCCTCGGCGAGGGCCTTGTAGCGCGCCAGGCGGGGCGCCATGGTCTCGGGCAGGGTCAGCCAGCCGAGTCGATCGACGAGCTCCGGCGTCGGGCCTGATTTCCAGAGGGAGCCGTCCTTCTGCCAGAGGCGCCGGGAGGCGCCCGAGTCGTCGAATTCGCGGAGCCTTCTCTGGCAGGCTTCCTCGATCGACGCGGTCGGGTTCACTTCGCCGGGCGAGTAAAGAGTTTTTCGATGTCGAGGACCTTCTTTAGCCGCCGCACATGGCGGTCGGCGCGCGAAAAGCGGGCCTCCAGCCAGGCGGAGACGATCTCGACGGCGAGATGGTCCCCGACGACCCTCGCCCCCAGGCAGAGCATGTTCGCGTCATCGTCCTCCACGCCCTGGCGCGCGGAAAAAGTGTCGTGGCAGACGCCGGCGCGCACGCCGGGCACCTTATTGGCGGCGATGCAGGCGCCCACGCCAGAGCCGCAGATCATCAGCCCCCGCTCGGCCTCGCCTTCCACGATGGCCTTGGCGACCTTGAGGGCATAGTCGGGATAGTCGACGGCCTCCTTGGAGTCGGTACCGCAATTGATCACCAAGTGGCCCTTCTCCTCGAGGAGCTGATGGATCTTGCGCTTGAGTTCCACGCCGGCATGGTCTGCGCCGAGAGCGATTTTCATGGCCCCTATTCTATAAAACTAAAATCCCTCGGTCATCGGCGCGGGTTCTTCTTAACCGCGCTGGATCGGAATTTGTGCAATCGCGTGGCGGACGGTTCGCAGGGTTTCGGTTAAATAGGCCAGTCGCCGCTTGTCCTGCGCCCGGTCGCTGGCGATGATCCAGCCGATGCTCATGATGACGCGCTTGGACTCCGGTTCTGGCTTGGCGAGTAAATTAGCGCTATCCGTCCATTCGATCTTCCAGCCGGTCTCTTTCTCGAATTTTTCCGCTATCCCGATCAAATCGGCATCCAGTTGGACATCGTCCGGAGTCTTTTGGAAACGCTCGGCATTATGGACGACCGTTGCGCCGTCGTTTACTTCCTTTAGATGCGGCCCTACCAACGACCAAGTCATTATTGCTCCCCATAAAAGGCATGCTAAGAGGATTACTAGACTCACTAATGCATCGGAAGCCCTCAAAGATGCAAGCACGGCCGGTACGGCGCAACCAGAACCCGCCAAAACGGAGAGCGTTAACAGTATTGAATGATCTGTCGCTGTCAAAGGAATTTTAAAGGCATTCCCCTCCTTTTTCCAACCGTTATATCTATGCGCCCACGCACGCGGCAATGAGGCCTTCGGCACATGCAGACTCTTCGCCGGGATCAAAGAGCCGGCGATGGAGTCCAGCGAACGGCCTCCGGCCTGAACTACGGATAATTCGGGACCTTGCGCGGCACGCCCGCCGTCTGCGATCGGCGCTAGTGAGGATTCTGCGGCCGCGGCGAGCTGTTCGGAGGCCGGCAACGATTCGAGAATCGGCTGGGCCAGCGATAACTTGCCAAGTGCGCCGACCCAAAGCCAAACGACAAGCCATGCTTTCATTGTTCTAAGGATAGCCGCCTTATGCGGGTGTTTCGATGAAAGATTTAAATAACTCGATTATGCTTATAATGTATGGATTTATTTTGCGGCAGCTGCGGGCCTGAATCGGCCTTGAACGCTGTTGGGACGCTATTAATAATTCAGGTTGCCGAGTTCGGTGCTAGGGTAGTAGGCCCGGAGTATGTCGACGTAGGATTGCCCCTGCTCCGCCCGGCCCATGGCGCCGGACTGGCACATGCCCACGCCGTGCCCCCACCCCGCGCCGTAGAACACGAAGGATTCCGGCCTGCCTTCCGCCCCAGGTTCGGTTTCGAGCGTGAACAAGGTGCTTCTCTGGGAGCCCAGGCCCAGGAGATGGCGTATCTTCGTTTCATGCTGCACCGTGACCTTTCTCTTGGAGCCCACCACCAAGACGCTGTTGACGTGCCCCGAGCGGGCGCGCCGCAGGGGTTGGATGCGCAGTAGCTTGCCGATCTTAAGCTGCCGGTTCATCTTCTCCTGCAGCTCGCTGGCGGGCACGACTCGCGACCACCGGTAATGCGCGCCGTGCACGTAGCCGGAGCGCGTCGGCATGCAGAATGCGGCGGGCCTCTGGCGCAGCCACCAGCGCAGTGCCCAAGGGGAGCGGGGATATTCCGGCGCTCCGGCGGGGGCATCGCGCACGCCGAGCCAGTACTCCACGTGCCCCCAGCCGTGGATGTCTGCGCCCGCCTGGGTGTGGCCACCGCAATTGGAGGAGTAAATCCCATGCGCGATGCGGCCCCGGAAGGCGAGCACGCGAGCGCTCGTCGCGTTGACGACGCTCCGGGAACGCTCGCTCTCGGCCCCTACGCCGGAGTAGACTTGGCAATGCTGCTCATCGCAGAGATCGTAGCCCTCCTTGCGATGCCGGTACCCCGTCTGTTTCATGTACAAGGCCTCGCTGCGGGCGACCACGGATTGGGCCTTGAGCGCTTCCAGCGGCGAGCCGATGGGCATTTCCGCCGACAAGAGGCCGTGGGTGTAGCTTTCCAGATCGACGGTGTTGACGATGCGCAAGATCCGGCGGGGGCCGTACAGCGAAAGCTCGACTTCCCCGCGCAGCGACTTTTCCCCCACGCCTCCCCAATTGTAGCCTTGCCCGTAGGGAATGTCTCCGAGTCGCGTCATCCCTCCCTTGGCGATCTCCGGGCGTATCCTAGCCCCCCGAACCCGCAACGGCGGGGCCTTCGAGCCCGAGCGCGAGATCTCCAGCAGCGGCTTCTTGCCGTGCCCCGCGCGCGCCACCCAGCTTTCTCCCGCCTCGCCCGAGGCCAGGCGCTGGCCCGATTTGGAGTCCAACAGCTCGAAGGGGGTGTCGCAGCGGAAGGCGAGCACCTTGCGGGGGAGCGGCTTGCCCATGGCGTTGGTGCCGATGCCGACGCGCAGCGTCGGCACGCGCCCGGGGGTCGGGGGCATGGGCGGCAGCTGAGCCGAGGAGGCCTTGCGGGCGGCGTACTCCTGCATGGGCCGCGTGGCCCGGCGGAGGATGCGCTGGCGCAGCGACCTAAACAGCGAGCTGTCGGGGTCCACGTCGACCATCTTCATGAACTGGGTCAAGGCCTCGTCGAAACGGTTGGCCCGCATGAAGGCTCGGCCGAGCGCGTAGCGCGCTTCCACGAAATAGGAGTCGTTGATGATCGCTTTCTTGTAGGACTCGATCGCGCCGGAGGGGTCGGATCGGCTCTCGTGCGCCTGCGCGCGCCAGAAATGGAGCACGTTCGGCGCCGCCTCCGCCGCGGAGGCGCGTTCGAACAGACCGAGGGCTTCCTCATCATGGCCTGAGCGGGCCAGGACGCGCGCCAGTCCCAGCAGAGCGAACAGCTCCCCCGGGTTTTCGGAGAGGGCTTGCCGGAACGCGTCTTGCGCCTCGGCGGGCTTTTGGAGGCGCATCAAGGCCCACCCTAACGCGGCGCCTATCTTGGGGTCCTTGGACAGGGCGCCCGCCTTGCGCAGCCACAGGGCGGCGTCCTTGAGCTGTCCCATCTCCTCGAGCAGCACCGCGCCGGAGAGGCGGGCCTCCAACGCCGAGGCATCCAGGGCCAGCGCCCGCTGGTAGGCCGCGAGGGCCTTTTGGGGCTGTCCCTGGAAATATAGGCGATGGCCCTCTTGAGTCGCTTCAATGGCCGCGGGGGAAGGCCCGGCCGGCACGGACGAGCTGACGGAGACCGAGGGCGAGGATGCGGCGACGGCGAAAAAGGCGAAAATCAGCGGCGCATGCACCGCCGAAGTATAACAAAAAGCTCCTACGCGAGAAGCTGGCCGCAGGCGCCGGCGATGTCTTGGCCGAGCGTGCGGCGCAGGGTGGCGCGGAGCCCCCCGCGCCTGAGGGCGTCTTGGAAAGCGCGCGCATGAGGTTCGCTGGTGGGCCGATGCGCCGAGGCGGTGGGATTATAGGGGATCAGGTTGACATGCAGTAGCTCCGGAGCTCCGATGCCTCGGAGGTAGCGTATCAGCGACTCGGCGTCGCGGGGGCGGTCGTTTTCCCCGCGCAGCAGCACGTATTCCAGGAAGATTTTGCGCCCGGATCCGACTTGCTTGCCCAGGCTCTCGGCCAAGCGCTCTAGCGGATAGGCCCGGCCCGAGGGCACGAGTCGGGCCCGAAGCGAGTCCTCGGCCGCGTGAAGGGACAGGGCGATTCGGACTTTCGGGAACTGAGCGCAGAACCGGTCGAATTCGGGGGCGATCCCGACGGTGGAAACGCAGATGCGCGAGGGCCCCATGGCGAAATCCCGAGGATCCATGAGCCGGCGAAGGCTTTCCGCGACGCTTTCATAGGCGGCCAGGGGTTCGCCCATGCCCATGTAGACGACATTTTGCGGACCCATAATTCCCTTTAAAGCGAGCCAGCGCCTCCAAAAGAGCAGTTGATCCGTGATCTCCTCGGGCCGCAAATCCCGGGAAAATCCCATGAGCCCCGTGGCGCAGAAACTGCAGCCGAAAGCGCAGCCAACCTGCGAGGAGAGGCAGGCGGTCCAGCGCGAGGCGCTTGGCCGTAGCAAAAGGGTCTCGATTTTGAGCCCATCGCGCAGCGTCATGGCCGCCTTTATGGCGTCGCCGCGGCCGGACTGAGCTATGCGGCAGCTAGAAAACGATTGTGGCAGCTGCAAAATTTCTTGTTCTGATAGACTTTGACATTTGCTGACAGGAAAGGGGTTGATTTCTGTCAGCGCGTCCACTACGCTATGCCCGATGCGGCTCAACGTCTACGAGGCAAGAAATAATACCTTGAGGGAGATACTGGTGGGCGTCACCGATCTTCCGGTCACCGACTTGGCGCAAACCCATCAACAGAGACGCATTTCTCAGATATTGCATTGGGATTTCTGCAGCCATCAGATCCAATACGTCGAGGTCGAGGCCTCCCTTCCCGAGCGAGACGCCAAAACCTTCATGAAGGCTTACGCCTCGAACATGCCCTTGCGCGGCTGGAAGATGCTCCTGGCGCAGACCTGAAAAATCTGGAGCGGGCGATGGGAATCGAACCCACGTCTAGAGCTTGGGAAGCTCCTATTCTACCATTGAACTACGCCCGCGTTGGCACATTATACTATTTAGGGGCCACCCGTCGCAGAAATTCCTCTATTTCAGCTGCGTCGCTGGGAGGCGGAGCGCCCTCAAGATAGGCGCGCAGCTGCTCGACGGATTCCCTCACCTTGCCGCGCTTGAAAAGCAGCAGTCCTAGATTGCGTCTTGCTTCGAGATGAGCCGGATTGCGTTCCAGGACGCGGGCATAGTTGTCCATCGCGTCGCGAGGGCGGCCTTCCCGTTCGGCGATAAGCCCGAGGAAGCAGAGCGCGTCCATATCGGCGGGATTCCCCAGTTTTTGGAACCAGAGCTTCGCGTTGGCCCAATCCCCCTCCTCGTAGTACGACTTGCCGATATCGTAGACGGCCGGGGCGAAACCAGGCCGCATTTTTAGGATCTTCCCAAAAAGATCCCTGGCCTCCGCGTGACGTCCCGCCCGAGCCGAAACTACCCCCCGGCACGCGAGGGTCTTAAGATTGTCCGGCGCGCACGCGGCCATCGATTTGGATAGACTTTCGTTATCCCTCCAAACCCGATTGCGAGCCATGGTGATGGAGGACCAACCCAGCAAACAAGCGCCCATCATGCCCTTTAGCCAAGAGCGCGCCGTCCACCCGCGCCGGTGCGCGCCGTCCCACGCGGCCGCCACAAAGACGCAGAAGGCGATGGAGGGAATATACATGATCCGTTCGGCGCCTAGTATTTCCATCGGCATCAGGATGTTTAGCAGCGGCGCCGCCAAGCAGAAGAACAAGAGGATGGAGAAGGCCGTCGCGGATCGTCTGCTTTTGAAGGCATGGACGGCCCAGGCGATGATGCCCGCGACGGCAAAGGCCGCCGCCCACGCCGCGAGCTCCGTGGCGGCGGCGTCGGCAAATCCCGGGCGCGAATGATCCGCGCAAAGCCCCAAGCCGGAGGCCATAGGCCATAACCAGCCCCGCCATAGGAACTTGGCCATCGTAAGCCCTATCACGAGTCGGGACTGCGTCGAGAAATAAGGTGTCTCGGCGAAGAAAACCGAGCCGAGGACGGCGTCGCGCCAGGCCAAGTAAAGGGCCAATACACCAAAAACGGAAAGCCAGGTCATTAGGCGTTTGCCGGCTAGCTCGGCGATCGATCCAGGATGTCTGAATATTTCGCCTAGCACCAACGCCGCGGGGAATGCCGCGGCTGACTCCTTGCTCAGCAGGGCCGCGCCGTAGCAGCTTAGGCCCGCGATGATCTTGGCGGTGGATTTTTGCTGGTGAAGCAGGAGCCAGGCCGCCAGCGCGAAGGCCGCGGCCAGTATCTCCGCTCGTCCGACCGCCCAGCTGACCGCCTCCACGTGAATCGGGAGCACGGCGAAGGTAAGCGCCCCTAGGCCCGCGGCTTGCGGAGAGACCCCCAGCAAACCCATCGTAAGGTAGAGAAGGAGGGTCACCACTCCATGAAGGATCACGTTGGCCAAATGGAAATAGAAAGGGTTGCCGCCGCCCAGCCGCCAGTTGAGAGCGTAGCTCCAAATCGCCAACGGCCTATAGAGGCCGTCTTGAGGCGAGGAGGCGCCTCTCTGCCAATAAGACGAGGCGAGAATGGCCTTTAAGGACGGCTTGCCGCGCACCAGAGGATTTTCCACGATGATGTGACGATCGTCATAGACGAACCCGCCGAAAAGGCTGTTCAGATAAACGCCGCCCGCCACAGCGAAGAGCAGTACGGCGGCCTTACGTTTGTTCTGCAGGGGATTCAGCGTTTTTCCAAGTAAAGGGCTTCGTAGAGCGTCGCGGCCAAGGCCGCTCCAGATAGAGGACCGATCCAATAGACGTACCACTGATGCCATTGGCCCGCCGCTATCGAGGGGCCGAAGGCGCGCGCGGGGTTGAGGGCCGCGCCGGTCAGGGGGTATGCGGAGAGCACCGCCGCCGCGATCACCGCTCCGACGGCCAGGCCGGGCGGATTCCCGCTCGAATGGATCGACGAGGAGTAGAACACCATCGTCAACGAGAAGGTGAGCACGCATTCGATCAGGGTGCCGGCCTTAAACCCCGCGCTGCCGCCGCAGGAGCCGAGGAACGCGCCGGCGCTGACGACGGATGGGAAGTCGTGCAGCACCGCCCGCAGGAGGATGGCCGCCAAGCTCGCGCCGAGCAGCTGGGCGACGACATAGAGCGTTCCTTTGATCCAGTCGAGGCGTCCGTGGACGGCCAGGGCGAGCGTGATCGCCGGGTTGAAGTGCGCCCCAGAGACTCGGGAATAGGCCTGTGTCATCGCGCACGCCGCCCCCGCGTAGGCCAGCGCGATGCCGACTAATCCCACCCGGCCCCCGGAGAGGGAGTCCATGCACACCGCCGCCGCGGCCGCGAAGACCAAGGCGAAGGTGCCGATAAACTCAGCGAGAATGGCCTTCAGGTGTCCCGCCATGTCTGACACCGTATGCTACTAAATCCGGAGACGCCGGATGAAAGCGATGGCCGAGGGTCGGTCTCTCACGCGGCCCATGGCCTGGGCCTCCTCAAGCTTGGCTAAGGCCTTGCCTACCGCCGGTCCCGGGGCGAGGCCCAGGGCCTTCATCACCGCGTGACCGTCGAGGAGGCGGGGCGGGCGGACGATCTGGCGCTTCCGGAAGAAGCTTTTAAGCAGGAAGGAGACGACCTGCAAGTGCCGGAGGGTCTTCTCCGGATCCGTCTCGGACGGCCGCGCCGCCGAAGGGGCGCGGCGGGCGCGGGCGAGGAGCTTGCGCACGAGCGGCAGCGGGAGATAGCTCGCATGATCGGCCCAGCAGACGAGTAGCAGCGCCACGCCGTGCTCTCCCAGCTCCCGGAAGAAACGATAGACGGCCTTGGGAGAGATATTGGCGTTGTGCGCCAGATTGCCGGGCCTAAGATGGTGGAGGATGCATACGGCGATCCTCTCGACCTCGGCGGTCGAAAAGCGGAGCCTTTCGAGGCGGCGCCGGCCCATGCTGGCTCCGCGCTCGTCATGTCCGAAAAAGCGAAGGCGGCCTCCCCGGCGGCGCGCGGTCGCGGGCTTGGCGACATCGTGGAGCAGCACGGCCAGGCGAAGCAAGGCCTCGGGGGAGGCGCTCCATCGGCCGAGATGGGCGCGGATTTCTTCCTGGAGCTCGGGGTAGACGGAACCCAGGTGCTCAAGCAGGAAATCCATGCGGGCGACGGCGTCGAGGGAATGCCGTAGCACCCCGCCGCGGCCGTAATAAGACAGGGCGCAGCGGCGCGAGGCCTCCAGCTCCGGCAGCACGGCGGTCAAGAGCCCCGCGGCGTCCATGCGTTCGAGCCAAGGCGCCGCGGGGCCCGCGGCGAGGAGGCCGAGCAGCTCCGCGCGCAGCCGTTCCGCCGAGCAGCGCAGGATCAGCCGCCTGCGGGCGCGGATATGCTTTAAGGTGTCCTTATCGATCTTCAGTCCCAACTCGGCGGCGATGCGGAAGGCTCTGAGCATGCGCAGCGGGTCCTCGCGGAAAACCTCGGGATCATCGGCGCGAAGCCGGGCGGCCTTAAGGTCGCGCAAGCCATCCCGAGGATCGATGAGATCCCCGAGCCGGCCGTCCGGCCGTAACGGGGCGGCCATGGCGTTGCAGGTGAAATCCCTTCGGGCCAGGTCCGCGAGGATACCGGGGCCTTGCAGCTGGGCCACGTCGATTTGACGGCCTCCGGGTCCAAGGGCGATGCGATACACGCGGGTGGACTCGTCGAGGGTCACCAGCGTGCCGCCTACGAGGCGGGCTAGGCGTTCGGCGTATCCGTGGGCATTCTCCGCGCAGGCGAGATCCAAGTCCCGGCAGCGACGGCCCAGCAGACAATCCCGCAGGGCTCCTCCTACCACGTATAGAGGGCCGTCCGCGGCGCTGGCGGCCTGCCGCAGGGTGTCGCGATGGGGGCGCAGTGCGGACTCTATCTTCTCTTTTGGATCTCTTGTTGCCGTAGTTCCCTTTTGAGCACCTTTTGGAGCGCGTTCTTCGGCAGGGCCTGCACGATTTCGATGTCGCGCGGGCGTTTATAGGGATCGAGCTTCTCCCGGCAGAACTGCTGCAGCGCGGCCTTGTCCGCCGCCGCGCCCTGCTTGAGGACGATGAAGGCCTTGATCGTCTCGTCGCCCCCCTCGTCCGGAATGCCCACGACCGCGACTTCCTCCACGGCGGGATGCGAGGCGATGATTCCTTCGAGCTGGGCGGAGAAAACCTTCAGTCCCTTGATAATGATCATGTCCTTCTTGCGGTCGCGCAGGTAGAGGTAGCCTTCCTCATCGAGCACGCCGATGTCCCCGGACTTAAACCAGCCGTCCCGGGTGAAAGACTCCCGCGTGGCGTCGGGCAGCTGGTGGTAGCCCTTCATGATGTTGTGGCCGCGGATGCAGACCTCTCCCTCGGAGCCGACGGGCAGCGTTTTCTCGTCGTCCGAGATGATCTTGAGCTCGACGCCCTCGATCGGGCGGCCGACGCTACCGGGTCGCGGGCGATCAGGGGTATTCAAGGTCGCCACGGGGCTCGTTTCGGTCAAGCCGTAGCCCTCCAGGATCGCTACCCCCATCGCCTTGCGGAACGTCTCGGCGGTTTCTTTTGACAAGGGCGCCGCACCGCTGCCGCAGATTTTCACCTTCCGGAAGAACCAGTACTTGAGTACTAGCCCCGCAACGCCCTTGATCTCACGGGCGAGCACTGAGTAGATCGGTGGCACGGCGCAGAAGACGGTTACCCCGTGACGCCCCATCAGTTTGAGCCATGGTTTCGCCGGAGTCACGGAGGGCGAGATGACGTTCTTGGCGCCGATGCGCAGCGGCAGCAGCACGTTCAAGCACCACGCGAAGGCGTGGAACATGGGTAGGATGCAGAGGCACACTTCGCGATCGCCGAGGCGCAGGGCCTTGAGGGTGGCGTCCGAATTGGCCATCAGGTTGAAATGGGTCAGCATTACTCCTTTAGGGGAGCCGGTGGTCCCGGAGGTGTAGAGTATGGTAGCGACGTCGGAAGCCGTGGCCGGGCTATGCGCCGGCAGTCGGGCCGGGTCGCCGGCGTCGAAAAAGGATCTCAGGTCCTCCGCGCCGCGGGCCTCGTCCGCGCCATCGGCGCACCAAAGTGACTTTAGCCGCGGCAGGGAGGCCTTGGCGGCGACGATGCCCTTGAGGAACTCCTTCTGGGTCACCACGCCCACGGCCCCGCAATCGTTGAGCATGTAGCGGAGCTCCTCCGGCTTCTGCACCATGAAATTGATCGGCACCGCCGTCGCCCCGAGCCGTACGAGGCCGAAATAGGAAACGACGAAATCGATGCTGTTGCGCAGGACGATCGAGACGCAGTCGCCCCGTTGGATTCCCCGCGCCGCGAAGGCCGCCGCCGCCCGCGCCACACGGTCCTTGAGGCCGGCGAAATCGAGCTCTTCGTCCGCGGTGACGAGGGCAGGGCGCCGGGGAAAGCGGGCGGCGGTTTCGTCGAGCAGGGCGTTGAGCGTTAGTCGGGGGTTGGGCGGGTTTTGGGCTGGCGCGAGGTTTGGTTCGGTGTCTAAGGTCATCATGGTATCTCCCATAAAAATATTTAACGGCGGCTTTTACGCGCCTCGGGAACGTGACTTCGCTGCGCGCCGCCGACCGCGCACGTTATCATTTTTGGCGCGGGTCGAGAATATCCCGGAAGGCATCCCCCAGCAGGTTCCAGCCCAGCACGAAAAGGAAGATCGCCGAGCCCGGGATCAGGACCGTGTGCCAGTATTCGAAGGGATTTCCCGAGGAGCCCAGGATCCAGTTGCGCGACAGCGAGATCAATTGCCCCCAGTCGGCGTAGCCCACCGGCGAGCCCAGCCCCAGGAAGCTCAGGGCGGCTGCGGTGATCACGATGCGGCCCATGCTCAGCGAGGCGAGCACGATCAGGGGATAGACGCAGTTGGGCAGGATGTGCCGGCAGAGGATGCGCGCGTCGCTGGCTCCTAGCGCGCGGGCGGCCAGGACGAATTCGCGTTCCTTGACGGAGAGGACGTCGGCGCGCAGCAGGCGCGCGTAGGACGGCCACGATACCAAGGTCACCGCGATCATCACCTTGAACAGGCCGGGGCCCAGCACCGAGACGATGACGACCGACAGTACGATGTCGGGGAAGGCCAGCACGACGTCGGTCATGCGCATGAGGGCTTCGTCCACCCAACGCCCGTAAAACCCGGACAGCGCGCCGACGAGTATCCCAATGGCCAGCGAGATGAGCACCACCGAGAGGGCCACCTTGAAGGAGGTGCGCGTCCCCCAGACCATCCCGTAATAAAGGTCGTATTGTTGTTCGGTCGTGCCGAGCCAGTGCCGGCTCGAGGGTCGTTCCGGCTCCGCACGGTAGCCGTCCTGGGGGATCAGGTACGGGTCGCGGGCGCCCGCCCCTGGACGGGCGATGAACGGGGCGAATATCGCTACGGCGGCGAAGGCCGACAGCAGGCCCAGTCCCAACAGCGACATGGGTTTGCGCCGGAGCGTCTTAAAGAGCGCCTTCACCGGATCCGCACCCGGGGGTCGACGAAGGCGTAGAGGATGTCGGAGGCGAGATTGGCCAGCACGAACAGGGTGGCGGAAAGCAGGGATTGTCCGATCACGCCCGGGATGTCGAGCTGTTGGGCGGCATTGACCCCCCAGCGGCCGATGCCCGGGAAGTCGAAAACCGTCTCCGTGATGACGACTCCGCCCAACAGGCTCACGAAGAGCAGGCTCGAGAGGGTGATGACGGGGATCAAGGCGTTCTTGCGGGCGTGCCGATGGATGACCGCGCCCTCGGGCAGGCCCTTGGCCCTCGCCGTCCGGACATAGTCCTTGCCCAGCTCCTCGAGCATCGAGGAGCGCGTGATCCGCAAGAGCAGCGCCAGGCTGATGTAGGTCAGCGTGGCCGCCGGTAGCAGCAGGTGCCCGAGCACGTCCGCCAGCGCGCCCCATTGCCCGTTGAGCGCGGCGTCGAGCGAGAGAAAGCCGGTAAAATGCGTGAATCCCTCCGAATGGACGAGCAGGTCCACCTCCAGGCAATAGCGGCCCGGCGGCAATATCTTGAAGCGCCCGTAGAAAACCATAAGCAGCAGGAGGCCCAGGACGAAGGAGGGAAGCGAGTAGCCGGTGATCGCGATGAAACGCGAGAGATGGTCGGTCCAGCGGTCCTTGCGCACGGCCGACAGCGTGCCCAGCCATACGCCGATGACGAGAATGGGAATGAACGCCGCCGCGGTCAATTCGAGGGTGGCGGGAAAGAACGCGCGGATGGCGTCGGCGACGGGCATCTTGGCCGTCTCGGAATAGCCCAGATCACCGCGCAGCACCTGGCCCAACCACGCGGCGTACTGGACGGGGATGGGGTCCCGGAGATGGTATTTTTGGATTACCGACTCGAGTGCCGCCAGTTGCCGGGGGTCCTTCACGTATAGCGCGGCGCGCATCTCCGGCGACAAGAATTGGAGCAGCGCGAACAGCAGAGCCGTGACCCCGAGCATCACCAAGGGAAGCAGCGCGAGGCGCCGGAGTACGAAGCGGGTCATGTCACTCGCCTTCCCCACGGGGAGGCGAGTAGCGTGGGGGGCAGCCGTCGTTTACTGCTGTTTCCATAGCGTATAGAAATACCCTCCCCAGGGAGAGTCTGGGAACACCGGGTTGTGATAGAAGCCCCTGACCCAACTGCGCTGGGCGCGGTAGCGCACGCTCTCCGAGATCAGCAAATGGGGGACGTCCTCCGCCTCGATCTCGACGAGCCGGGCGTAGATAGCGCGGCGCTTGGCGGCGTCGTGCTCGGACTTGGCGGCGTCGATGAGCCGGTCCGCGGCCGGATTGCCGTAGCCCTGGATGGTGGGATAATCCCCTTTGGAATGCATGAGCGGGAAGGCGAAGCTGTGCGGATCCGGGTAGTCCGCGTGCCAACCCATGATGAAGATGGGAAGCTTGCCGGCTTGGTAGGCGTCTAGGAAGGCCGGCCACTCGACCGGTCGCACGTCGATCTGGAACTTAGGGTTCAAGCTCTCGATGTTGCGCTTGAGGATCTGGCATAGCGTTTGGCGCGCCCCGTTGCCGGCGTTGTAGGTTAAGGTGAAGCGGAAGCCGGTCTCCCAGACCCTGCCTCCCCACGCGCGGCGCAGGTGGCGCTCGGCCCGGGCCAAGTCGAAAGCATAGGCGGCCCGCCCCGCGGGGTGGAAGGCGGCGAGCGTCTTGGGAACGCAGCCGGTGGCCCGGGTGGCGCGGCCGCGGTAGACGTCGCGTATGTAGCCCTCGTAGTCGAAGGAGTGGGCGAAGGCGAGCCGCAGGTCCTTGTCGGTGAAGAAGTCCGGAGGGACGCCGCGCCCGTCGAACTTCCCGCTGCCGACGTACGGGTTGCCCGCCGTCTTAATTTGGAAAGTAAAAAAGGCGATGGGGTTCATGTCGATGAGCGGGAGGTTGTCGATGATGTCGACGCCGGGTATGCCGACGAGCTCCGAATAGACCATGGGATCGGCGTAGATCGCGTCGGCATCGCCGGCCTGGAGCATCAGCTTTCGCGTCCCGAATTCGTTGACGCCCTTGACGATCACGCGTTTGAGCTTGGCCGGCCCGCGCCAGTATTTTTCATGGCGCCCCAGTACGAACTCCTTATTCTTCCGGTCCCAACGTTCGAGTTGGAAGGGGCCGGTGCCGTTGGCGCGGGTGAAAAAGGGAGAGCTGTTCTTGCTCGGGTTGTTGAAGCGCGTCCAACTGGCCTCGGTGCCGTCCCAATCGCCGTTCTTGATCGCCCAGGCCTTGGAGACGATCGGAGCCCATGAGGCGAGGATCGACAAGAGAGGCGCGCTAGGCGCGCGCAGGCGCAGCACTAGGGAGCCGTCACTGACTCCGACCGCGCGTTCGGCAGCCCGGTAGGCGTCGGCGTTCAGGCGTCCGGAGGCGTCGCGCGTCGAGGGAAAGCCGAGCAAGGGGTCGAGCAGTAGGGACGAGGGGCCGCCCGCGCGGTCCTGCAGCATGAAGCGCATGATCGAATAGCGGACGTCCTCGGGCGTCAATGGGGTCCCGTCGTGGAACAGGATGCCCTTGCGGATCGGTATGGTGTAGGTCTTGCCGTCGGCCGAGATCAACCCGTTTCCCCGGGTCGGGACTCTCTCCGCCACCAAGGGGATCAGTTTGTCGGTCGAATCCTTGTCGTAGAAAAACAGCGGCTCGTAGATATTGAGCAGGATCATGTGGCTGGCCGTGTCGTAGGCCCACGCCGGGTCAAGGCTATCGGCGTCCGAGATGGTCAAATACGTATAGGTGTCCGGGTTCTTGACCAAGGAGCGGGCCGGGGCGGGCATCAAGAGGAGAAGGCAGAGGGCCGCCGATCTCATGGTTCCTCCTTGGAAACCGGATAAAAATAGCCGTACATCATCATGGGGTTGTAGTCCCAACCCTTGACCCAGCCGCGGCGTACGCGCAGGTGGTAGGTATCGACGGTGAAAAAGGCGGGCAGATCCATGGCCGCCAGGGCCTGCAACTCGAAGTACAGAAGGCGCCGCCGGTCGGGATCCAGCTCGTTGGCGGCGGACTCGACGAGCCGGTCGGCCCTGGGATTGACGTAGCCCGAGCTCTTGGGGTAATAGCCTTCGCTGTGGAGGAAGGCGTAGGCGCTGTTGTGGGCGTCGGGGATGTCCAGGCCCCAGCGCGCGTTGACCATCGGCAGCTTCCTGGACACCGCCGCGCTTAGGTGGGAGGACCACTCGACGGGGCGCACGTCGATGCTAAAGCGCGGGTTGATGGATTCCACGGAATGCTTGAGCATCACGCAGGCCAGCTGCCGGTCCGCCCGGCCCTTCATGTAGCTGACCGTGAACTTAAAGCCCTTCTCCCATACCTGGCCTTCCCAGGCCTTCCGGAAAAGCTCTGCCGCCTTCGCAGGGCTATATTCGGGGACGGCCTGCCGGCCGTTGTAGACGTCGAGGCCGTAGGGAATGGGGCCGCGGGCGCGTAGCGCCTTGCCGCGGTAGCCGGCGCTGACGTAGGCGTTGTAGTCGAAGGCGTGCGCGAATGCGCGCCGCAAATGGATGTCCGTGAAGAAATTCGGAGGGATGCCGGCGCCGTCTAGCTTCCCGCTGCCGATATCGGTATTGCCCACCGGATTGATATCGAAGTTGAAGACGAAGGCGTTATGTACCTCGAAGAAGGGAAGGAAGTCCTCGGCGACGACTCCCGGGAGGTTCTCGACCTGGGCCGCGAACTGGCGCTCGACGAAGGCGGCGTCGGCGTCGCCGGCCTTGAGCATGAGTTTCCTCGCCGAGAACTCGTCGACCGTCTTGATGACCAGGTGCTTGAGTTTGGCGGGGGTTCGCCAATAGCGCTCGTGGCGCGAGAGGGTTAGTTGCCTCTGCTGCTTGTCCCATCGCTCCAGCAGGAACGGGCCGGTGCCGTTGGCCTGCTCGTAGAGAGGGCTGTCTTGCTTGCGAGGGTCGTTGAACTTCCGCCACGTCTTGCCCGTCCCGTCCCAGCCGCCGCGTGAGGCCGTCCATGATTTGGACACGATAGGGCAGTAGCTGGCCAGCACGTGCAGCAGGGCGGGATACGGGCGGCGCAGCTCCACCACGACGGCGCCGCCCTCCACCCGCACGGCGCGGTCGGCGAGATCGAAAAGCTCCTCGACGGGAAGCCCCCCGCTATCGCGGGTACTACGCACATCGAGTATGGGGCCCAGCAGCAGGAACGACGCGCCTGCCGAGCGGTCCATCAGAAGGAAGCGCAGCAGCGAATACTTGACGTCCTGGGGCGTCAGGGGTGTGCCGTCGTGGAACAGAACGCCCTTGCGGATAGGGAAGGTGTAGCGCAAGCCGTCGGCCGAAAGCAGGCTGTTGGCCTGGGAGGGAACCATGCTGGCGATCATGGGCTCGAACTCCTTGATGGAGGAGCCGTGGTAGGAGACTAGAGTCTCGTATATCTGGTGCGAGACCATCTGGCTGACGCCGTCGTACTGCCAATGGGGGTCGAGGGAATCGATGTCGCCGCTGATCGCGTAGACGAAGGTCTCGGGGTTTTTGACCAGGGCGGAGGCGTTCGCTCCCGTTACGAAGGATAGAAAGAAGGGGAGTGCCAACCTTTGCGCTTGGCGCGCATAACGGTGCCAGGGATTGACTTTCGCCCAGGCGAAAGTCAATCCCTGGCACCATTTTCGAACAACGGCCTCGGCGCCGACCGGAGTGTCGGCGCCGGGCTTCGCCGCGCTGCGCGCGGCGAAGCGGGGGTTTAAGCGCGAGGACTTCTCAAGCATGCGCCTTCCCCTTGGCTATCGCGTAGCGGTAGAGAAGCAGCGGGATGAGGGCGTAGAGCGCCGTGGCCAATAGGTCCTCGAAGAGGCGATTTCCGGCTTCGGGATGGCGCAGATGCAATATTCTGTCGAGTTTCGCGACCGTGATGCCGGCGATCAAGAGCCCCATAAGGGCGTCGCCGGCGATTAACCCCGAGGCGAACAGCGAGCCGGGATCGTGTTCCTCGTCTCGGCCACCTTTCTTACGAGAGACCAGCCAAGCCAAGACGCCGCCTAGCATGATCATCGGCCAATTCGTGATAGGTAGGTATAGGCCGATGGAGAACGCCAGCGCCGAGATGCCGCAGAGCTGGCAGACGAGCCCGATGCCCGCGCCGGTTAGAAGCAGGGCCCAGGGCAGTTGCCCTCCAGTCGCGCCCTGCACGAGGCTCGCCATGAGTTGCGCCTGGGGAGCCTCCAAGGGGTGCGGGTGCTCCGGGGTTGGAGCGCCGAAGCCGTAGGCGGAATAGAGCAGGAGCAGGATGAAGCCCGAACGCACCGCCGAGACCAAGGTTCCCATGATATGCGTCAACTGCACCTTCCACGGAGTGGCGCCTACGAGCACCGCGGTTTTCATGTCCTGGGCCAAGTCGCTAGAAAGCGAGATGGCGATGCATACCACCGCGCCGCCCATGATGGCCGCGGTCTGAAGCGTCGCCGCGTCATGGCCGAGGAGCATGAATAGAAGGGTCATCGACAGCAGGGCGGTGATAGTCATTCCCGAGACCGGCTGGTTGGTGCTGCCGATGATTCCGACCGTGCGGGCGCCGACCGCTACGAAGAAGAAGCAGAACAGAACGACGATCGCGGCTTCGATAAAGCTCAAGCCAAATACCGGCAGAAGCCATACGAGTAGGAACATCGACGCCACGCCGAGCCCGACCAAAGGTAGGGGGAGGTCGTGATCGGTCCTTGCTGAGCCGCGCCCTAGAAGAACCGCCGCTTGGGAGAGATAAAAGAACAGGATCGCGCCTAGCGCCGCGCCAAGGCCTCCGCCCACCCCGAAATGAACCGCCGTGCCTGCAAGCAAACGCATGGCGGTGCCCCATTCCTGGGGGCCGAGCAGCCAGGGAATTTCCCATACGAAAGAGCCGACTAAAAATCCTAGGGCCCCACCTCCAAATACGATCGCGGAATGCTCCCAATCCCGACTCTCGTCCACTCGGCCTTCTTTCCTGGATTGCGCGGATTTTGATAGCAGTTTAAGGCTTTGACGAAGCGAGCCCAGCACATCGGGCAAGGACTTAAGCAGGCTGATCAAGCCTCCGAAGGCGACGCCGCCAGCTCCAATGTAGCGGACATATTGAGCCCGGATTTGCGCGGTATTCATCGTGTCGATGGGAATGGTGCCCGGAAAGATGATGTTATCTCCCCCTATGGCGTGGATGAGCGGGATCAAAACTAGATAACCGAGCAATCCCCCCGCGAACATCACCGCGGCGATGCGCAGGCCCACGAGATAGCCGACGCCGACGAACAGGGGCGAGACCTCGTAGCCGAAGCCGGCCATGTGCAGGCGCGGGAAGGACCACATCATCGTCTCCTTGAACAGGGTCAGGCCCGACATCGCGGCCTTGAACAACCCACCCACCACGATTCCCGAGAACACCGGACCGGCGCTGGCCCCACCCCGGTCGCCGGCGATGAGCACCTTCGCGCAGGCCGTCCCTTCCGGAAAAGGCAGGTTCCGATGTTCCGTTACCACCAGCGAGCGACGCAACGGGATCATCATCAGCATGCCGAGTATGCCGCCGACCGCGCCGAGGATAAATACCTTCGAGTTGCTGATGCTGCCGCCCAAGAACAGCAGCGCCGGCACCGTGAAGATCACCGCCGCGGCGAGCGACTCCCCGTTGGAGGCGATGGCGTGCACGATCATGTTCTCGAGTATCGTGCCGTCCCTTCCCAAGAGGCGCGGCAGCAGCATGCGGAGCACTCCCATCGAGATGATGGCTGAGGGGATCGAGGCGGAGACCGTCATGCCGATCTTGAGTCCCAGGTAGGCGTTGGCCGCGTTGAAGATGATGGAAAGGATAAACCCGAGGATCACCGCCTGCACGGTGAATTCCGGTATTCGCCGCTCGCTGGCGACGTGGGACTTGAGCTCGGTGTCGATCATGGCGCCTCCTGGTAGGTGAGCGCCGCCGCGCTCGGCTTCTGCTTGAAGGGAAGAACGGGGCAGGCCGCCCAATGCCCGGGCCGGGCCTCCTCCAGCGCCGGGTCATGGATCTTGCAGGAGTCCAGGGCGTAGGGACAGCGGGGGTGGAAATGGCAGCCGCTCGGCGGCGCCATCGGATTGGGCAGGTCGCCCGAGAGAAGGACGCGCTTGCGGCGGCGCTCGAGCTCCGGGTCGGGGATGGGGACGGCCGATAGCAGCGCCTCCGTGTACGGGTGCTGCGGGTCGTTGAAAAGCTCTTCCGTCGCGGCCGTCTCCACGAGACGGCCGAGGTACATCACGGCTACCCGGTCGCAGAGATGCCGCACCACGGAGAAATCATGCGAGATGAAGACGTAGGCCAGTCGGAACTCCTTCTGGAGGTCCTTGAGCAGGTTGAGTATCTGCGCCTGGATGGAGACGTCGAGAGCGGATACCGGTTCGTCGGCGACGATCAGTTTCGGCCGCAGCGCCAGGGCCCGGGCGATGCCGATGCGCTGGCGCTGCCCTCCGGAGAATTCGTGCGGGTAGCGGCCCAAATGCTGCCTCGCCAGGCCGACGACGTCGAGCAATTCCTCGACGCGCGCGATCCGCTCGCGCGGGTCCGGGTGCGTGCGGTGGATGAGGAGGGGCTCCTCGAGTATGGCGCGGACCGTCATGCGGGGGTTGAGGCTGGAAAACGGGTCTTGGAAGATCACCTGCATCTCTTTGCGGAGACCGCGGCGCTCCGAGGCTTTCATCGAGAAAAGCGAGCGCCCCTCGAAGAGCACGTCTCCGGCCGTGGGCTGCTCCAAGGCCAGGAGCAACCGGCCCAGGGTGGATTTCCCGCAACCGGACTCCCCCACGAGGCCGAAGCTCTCCTGGGGGAATACGGAGAAATCGACCCCGTCGACGGCGCGGACCCACTTTTTTTCCACGAAGAGGCGCCGACGGTCGGGAAAATACTTCTTGAGGCCGCGCGCCTCGAGCAGGGGCCGGGCCTCCTTCATGACAAAACGCCGTGGCGGCGGCTGCCCTGCGCGTTCTTGTGCAGGAAGCAATTGGCCATGTGCGCGGGGCCGACCGGGTAATCGTCCGGGTCGTTGGACCGGCATTCCTCCATTACCTCCGGGCATCGCGGCGCGAAGGGGCAGCTGGCGAAGGGGGTCGAAAGGTCCGGCGGCTGGCCGACGATCGCCTCCAGGCGCTCTTCGCGCAAATAGATCGAGGGAACGGATTTAAGCAGCGCCCGGGTATAAGGGTGCCGGGGACGCTTGAACAACTCCGCAGCCGCTGCCTTCTCGACGGCCCGTCCGGCGTACATGACTACCACGTCGTCGGCCATGCCGGCGACTACCCCGATATTGTGCGTGATCAAGATCACGGCCATCTGCAGGTCCTTTTGGAGCTGCGCGATCAGGCCCAGGATCTGCGCCTGGATGGTGACGTCCAGCGCGGTCGTGGGCTCGTCCGCGATGAGGATATCCGGCTCGCAGGACAGAGCCATCGCGATCATCGCCCGCTGCCTCATGCCTCCGGAAAATTGGTGTGGATAGTCGTGGAGCCTTGCGGAAGGGTCCGGAATGCCGACCTGGCTTAGCAGCGAGGCGGCCTTTTCCCAGGCTTTGGCCCTCGGCAGGCGCTTATGCAGTATTACCGCCTCCGCGATCTGCTCCCCGATGGTGAGGACGGGGTTGAGCGAAGTCATCGGCTCCTGGAAGATCATGGCGATGCGGTTGCCCCGTATCTCGCGCATCGCGGCCAGAGGCAGCCGCAGCAGGTCGCGCCCCTGGAAAAGGATCTCGCCGCCGGCCATGAAGGCGGGCGGCTCGGGCAAGAGCCTCAGCAACGAAAGGGCGTGCACGCTCTTGCCGGAGCCCGATTCGCCTACGATCGCCAGCGTTTTTCCCCGATGGAGGTCGTAATTCAATCCGTCGACGGCGTAGAGGACGCGATCCTCTAAACGGAAATGGATCCGCAGTTGGCGGACCGAGAGCAGGGGTGGCACTGCTTAGATCGCGGTGGTGATCAGGGATTCGGTGGACAAGACGCCGGGTATTGAGCGGATGTTATGCACCACGGTGTTGGAAAGGCTGGGCAGGTCTTCCGTTTCCATGTCGAGGACCAGGTCCCATCGGCCGAACACCGCCGAGACATGCGAAACCCCTTTCGTTTCCTTGATCTTCGCCAAGGCCTGTTTTTCCTTGCCGGCCATCAGCCTCACCAATACCAGCCCCGTAACCATGATCCCTCCTCTCCTTAAATTAAAGGGTGCCGAGAATTGGCCTCAGTATACAAAATATCCCTGTTTTAGGCCGTTTTGAGCGGGTGCCAGGCATCCACTTTCTACACTTTCTTGACTTTCTTCTTAACCTGTTAAGAAAGTTGATAAAGTAGAGAAAGTGGATGCCTGGCATCATTTTTTGGGCCAATTTTGGGTCTTGATTTAATGGCTTTCGGGGGGTATAAATCGGGTATGCGCCGGCCTACCGGTTATACAATAGCCGAGTTGCTGGTGGGGGTTCTCATCGTCGCGGTTTTGGCGACGTTGGGGGCGGCGCAGTACCAGAAAGTCGTCGAGCAGCAGAGGGCCGATTCGGCGAAGTCTCAGCTCTTGAACATCGCCACCGCGAACAAAGCCCATCATCTCGCCAAGAAACCCTACGTCACCGGCACCATCGATCAAAACAGCGAGCTGGTGGTCCAGGGGCAGCTTTCCGGCCCTGATTGGGAACAGTCGCCTTATATTTTTGAAGGGGCCGACCCCGCCAATCCAAGCAACCCCTGCGTGGTCGCCCGCGCCCGACGGCGCACCACGGGGCCGCACAGCACGAACACCCAGCCTTATAACACGTGGGGATTTTGCGCGACCGTCGACGGCCGCATCGGACAACTCAACGCCTCGGGCGGCTGTTCCTTGACGTGCAACAACTTGGCCATGGCGGGCGGCGGCGGTGGCGGCTGCACGCCGGATGGAAGCTGCAGCGCGGCGGCTCCCGCCTGCGAACAGACGACGCGGGGGGTCGACAGCTGCGGCAACGAGTGCACGCGCACGGGCCCGCAATGCTGCGTTCCTAACGGCAGCTGCACGGCGACCGGTCCCATCGCTTGCGGGACCAGCGGTCCCGGGCGCGACAATTGCGGCAATCCATGCACGGTGCAGGGTCCCGCCTGCTGCGTGCCGAACGGCAGCTGCAGCGCTAATCCCGCCTGCGGGCAGACCGCCAGCGGGGTCGACAATTGCGGAAATCCTTGCAGCCGAACAGGCGGGGCTTGCTGCGAGGAGGACGGGGTTTGCCACGCCCCGCAGCCGGCGTGCGAGCAAACGACCTATGGTTCTTACACCTGCGGCGGAGGTTGCAGCCGAAGCGGAGGCGGTTGCCCTGTTGACCCGCCGGATCCGCCTAGTCCCCCGGCTCCACCGGCCGCGCCGGCTCAGCGGGAGATTCTCATGGGAACTCCCGAGGGACAGATTCTCGCTTATAATCCCGTTACGAACGAGTTCCGCCTCGTTGCCAACGACCTAAGCAGTAATGTTTACAATTATGGAGATCAAGGTCGCACCATCGAGGCGCAAACCGGCCCGACGGTCACCCGCGGGCCCGGGAATTGGTGGCAGTAAAATCTTCAGCGAGCGTGTTCAAGTTCGGTAATGAGTTCCATTGAATGTCCAGCGCCTCCGTCAGCATCCTCGGTAAAACCCTTTCTTCCCACAACCTTCGCTCGATGTCTCTTTTTTTCGCTATCGCAGAAGCAAAGATAGGTGCTATTGTTTCCCATCGCCGCCATATAAAAATGGCGTCTTGGCTGAAGGATATTTAGCGCGGGCGTTCCGACAAAAAATGGCGGTTTGTTGTCCGAGGAAGCGGCAGCGAGCACGCTTCCTTCCCGTAGAAGAATTCCCGGCGCGTCATTCTTGAGCTTGAAGTTTGCAGGACCCTTGACCAATATTTTTCCCCAATTCTTCACGACGATAAACGCCTTACCGTTGCCTGAAAGCGAAAATGTTTCTCCGCCAGCGAGCAGAGAGCCCTCTTGAAGTGGCTTTTTTCCTTTAGAGGTAATCTGACCCTGCACGGAAACAAGTCGATAAGCGTCCTGGGGAGCGCTACCGGTCGCGGCATTCGAGGCCAAAGAAAAGTTTGCAAGCAGGCAGGCGATTAAGAAGATCGTGCGCATTGGTGTATTATGGTTCTCTCCTAAGTTCTGCCTTCGAATACACGCAGCAGCCGAATTGTACGCCGGGTTGTGAAAAAGGTCAAGTGACCCTCGGCTTCATTGTGATTAGGCTCCCGAACGTGGTATGTCGGTTAAGGCCTTTTTGTCTAAGGACTCAAAATGAGGCCTTAGACAAAAAGGCCTTATCGCGGGTCTACCCCCGCCCCACGCAGAGGCGGCGCGCCGCATCCTCGCCGCATCTTTGATATCATGTGCGGCCGATGCGAGCGTTGATCCAACGAGTGGGCCGAGCCGCCGTTCGTTTTCCCGAGGCCCCCGGAGAATCCGAACGCCGCATCGGCCGTGGCCTCATGATTCTATTGGGCTGCGGGAACGGCGACGACGAGGCCAAGGCCCGCCGCCTCGCCGAAAAATGCGCCTCGCTACGCGTGTTCGCCGACGAGTCGGGCAAGTTCTCGCGTTCCGTGCTCGATGTCGCCGGCGAGGCGCTCGTCGTCAGCCAATTCACCCTGTATGCCGACTGCACGCGCGGCCGCCGGCCGGATTTCATGGGCGCGCTGCCGGCCCCGCAGGCCGAGCCGCTCTACCGCGCCTTCGTTAAGGCCTTGGAGGCAGCGGGCGTGCCCGTCAAGACGGGAGAGTTCGGCGCGAAAATGGAAGTGGAGCTTGTCAACGAGGGGCCCGTCACCCTATGGCTCGACAGCAGCACCCTGTAAGGCTTCTCCTCCTCGTCCTGCTCGCCTATGCGTTGCTCATCGGCGGCTGGTGGTTTTTCCACAAAAGGCGGCGGCAAGTCCTCTTGGACACCACGCGGACGGCCTATTATCATTACGATTTCATAGAGCCGCGGCTACGCGCGCGCGATCCGGAGCTCAGGCGCCGCTGGACCCAGCGTCCGCCCCGTGTGCTCGTTTCCCGTAACGGCGCGCCCCTCACCACGATCGCCGGGATCCGCGAGGTGGAGCTTCGCTGGGATGAGGGCCGCGTTGCCTTCGTCGGCCGCTGGCCCTGCCCCTGGAACGCCCCCGACGGGCGCTACGAGCTTTCTTTGGTCGGCGCCGATGGCGAGCTCCGGGATCGCCTAATTGTCTCTGGCTTCGAGATCCGGCGCCGCCGGCCGCGCCCCCTGCCCCAGCGCTTCGTGGCGGTCAATTGGGAGAGCGTGCGGCCGCTCGATACGCTCCGCGTGACGGCCCCGGACGGCGCTCAGAAAGATTGGCGCGGCCTGCTCGATTGGGTGCGCTACGCGGAGGCCGACGCCTTCTGGGTGCTGTTGGGCCAAAGCCCGGGCGGCAAGCCCGGCGAGGTCTGGGTGAGCGACAATTTCCCCTTCATCGAGGATCTCGCCAAGGAGTGTCGTGCTCGGGGCATCGCCCTGGGTCTTTACGTCATGAACTACCTGACGATGTCGAAAACCAGGCTTCCACGCTACGAGTATGCCTTGACGGTGGAAGACGGCAAGGTCGTACCGACCCGCGCCATCAGCCTGCGCGATCCGCGTCGCCCCAAGGACGTGGCCGACCTGCTCAAGCGCTTCCAGCGCCTCGAGGGGGTCGAGTACGTGGGGCTCGATTATATCCGCAACGCCCTGGGGGGCGCGGAGCTCGCCGAGGATTTCTACGCCGAGATGCCGGGCGTGCGGCCGCCCGCGGATTGGGGTTCGTTGAGCCGCCAGGAACGGATGGTCTACTTCGAGCGCAAGAAGATCATGCGCAGGGACCCGCAGTTCATCGACGCCTGGCAGTGGTGGAGGGCCCGCCGTGTCGCGCTCATCGTCAAGGAAATCCGCGAACGGCTAGGCCCCGAAAAACCCCTCTGGGCCTTCACCCTGACCTGGGACAAGGGCTGGCACCACGGGCAGGACCCGGTCATGATGAACGATGCCGGCGTCGACGCCGACGCCCTGATGCTCTACGAGGCCGACGCCGAGCAGTTCGAGGTCCTGCTCCGGGACTGGAGCCGCTACGTCCGCCGCTCCGACGTGCAGCTCGTCGTAGGCGACGTCGTCGATTGGCCGCTGCACCAGCGCTCGCCGATGGGGCCCCGCGAGTTCTACAACCGGACGGTGGCGGCGGCGGGCCGCATCTACGCCGACGGGCCCGCCCGAGGCATTTTCGTCCACGACCTTTCCCGGGCCCTTTGGGGCCGGCTGGGCCCCTACTCGACGCGGCAATGGATGGACGAGGCGAAAAACGCCGCGCGCCACTTCCGCTCCCTGCCCAGGTGAAGATCGACTTCGAGTCGCTGCGCGAGCGTATGCTCTCGTTGATCGAGGGACGGGGAGTGCGCGACCCTCGCGTGCTCGAGGCCTTCCGGCGCGTTCCCCGCGAGCTTTTCGTGGACCCGCAGTCCGCCGCGCTGGCCTACGAGGACCGCCCCCTCTCCATCGGGTTCGGCCAGACGATCTCCCAGCCCTACCTTGTGGCCTTCATGGCGGAGGCCCTGCGCCTGCGCGGCTCCGAGAAGGTGCTCGAGATCGGCACGGGGTCTGGCTATCAGACGGCCATACTATCCTGCCTGTCGCAGCGCGTCTGCACTATCGAGATCGAGCCGGAGCTTTCCAAGCGCGCACGGGGGACGCTAGGCTCCTTGGGTATCGGCAACGTGAGCTTCCGCGTGGGCGACGGCGCGCGGGGCTGGCCTGAGGAAGCTCCGTTCGACCGCGTCGTGGCCGCGGCGGCCTTCGAGACGGCTCCGCGGGAGCTGCTCGAGGAGCTTGGCGCCGGGGGCTGGTTCTTGGGGCCTTTGGGGGTCCGGGGGCGCCAGGAATTGGTTAGAATAGTCAGGACGGAGGACGGCTTCGATCGAATCGCCTTGATGCCGGTGCTCTTCGTGCCCGCCAGAACTCGATGACGGCCATTTTATTGTTCGCCCTGCGCCTGCTCGCCCCCTCCCCCGTGCTCGCCCAGGTGGACCTCGGCGCGGGCCTGGGGCCCGACGCCTTCCTGCGCGCGCCCCAATCCCAACAACAGGCCCCCCCCGCCGTCACGCCTCTGGGCCTGGCCCTGAGCCTGTCCTTCGACGCGACCACGTGGGCGGCGATCGAGGTGTCCAGCGCCCCCGCGCGCGTGTTGAGCGAAATGCTCCGGCAGGGATACTACAAGCTGGAGCTGCTGCAAATGGTGCTCATGGCCAGGCGCGGCGCCGGCACGTTCAAGCAAGTGCAGCAGGAGCGCGGCAAGGGCCGGCGCCTCCGGGAAATCGCGGAGAGCAAGCAGGTCGATTTCGACGCGGTCTACGAGGAGTCCCTCGCCTTGGACGCCCGCCTGACCGCGCGCCTTCTGCCCTCGGTCCTGGAGGTGCGCACATCCCCGCCGCGATAACCCTGTTATGGCTCGCGGGCCTTGCCGCCGCGGCCGAGCCGCTCAAGGTCCCGGTGCGTTTTCCGGACGGCACGACGATCCAGGTGGAGCTGGCGCTCACGCCGCAGCAGCGCTGGCGGGGATTGATGGGCCGCCGCTCGATCGACAAGGACGGCGGGATGCTTTTCGTCTTCCCGGAGCAGCGCTGGCTGGAATTTTGGATGAAGGACACCTGGATTTCCCTCGACATGGTCTTCCTGGATAAGGATCGGCGCGTCACGGCCATTTTCGAGCGTGTGCCCCGCGCTTATCCGGATACGCCGGAATCCAAGCTGGCGCGCCGCTCCGCCGTGGGGCAGTACGTGCTGGAGCTTCCGGCGGGGGCCGCCAAGCGCCGGGGGCTCAAGGTGGGCCAAAGTCTGCGACTGGAGGTGATGATCCCGACTATTTGACAGAGAAATGGCGGCTTCAAATATTTTTCAAATTTCGAAGCGGTAGCCTACGCCCGAGACGTTGACGATCTTCTGCGCGATGCGGGCCCCCAGCTTGCGCCGGAGCGAATACACGTGGCTTTCCACGGTGTGGGGGTTATTGTAGTCGGCCGTGTCGTAGCCCCAGATCTGCTCGAGCAGCGCCGGCGCTCCCACCACGCGCCCACCGTTGCGCATCAGGGTGGCGAGCAGGTCGAACTCCTTGCGGGTCATGGGAACCTCGCGTCCCCTCACCGACACCGTCCGCTTTTTCACGTCGAGCGTCAAGCCTTCCGTCCGAAGCACCGATTCAGGCTCTTCCGCCGCCCGGTAGCGCTTGAGCACCGCGCGGATGCGTGCCAAGAGCAGCCTCGGGGCGAAGGGCTTGGTCACGTAGTCATCGGCCCCCTCCTCGATGCCCGTCGCCTGCTCGAGGGGCTCCTTCTTGGCTCCCGACATCAGGATCACCGGTATCGCCGCCGTGCGCGGATCGGCCTTGAGGCGCCGGCAAAGCGTCAGGCCGCTTAAGCCCGGCATGGCCACGTCGGAGAGCACCAGGTCCGGCCGAGATTTCGCCGCCGTCTCGACGGCGTCCTTGGGGGCCGAGACCGCCAGCACCGAGAACTGCTCGCGCTCGAGGATGCCTTGGAGAAAGCGCAGGTGTTCCCCGTCGTCGTCGACTAGCAGGATCTTGTGCGCCATTAGCGGAGCAGGGGGAGGCTGGCGGTCACGGCGGTTCCCGCGCCCGGGCGGCTCTCGAGCGCCATGCGGCCGCCGTGCTTGCGGACGATCTCCATGGTGAGCGAAAGGCCGAGGCCTATCCCCTCTCCCGGTTTTTTGGTGGTGAAAAAGGGCTCCCAGACCCGTTCGAGGTGCTCCGGGGCGATGCCCCGGCCGGTGTCTAGCACCCGGAGCTCGGCCCAAGGGTCGCCGCCGCCCTGCGGCGCGCGGCGCAGCTCGATGGAGAGCTTGCCCCCCTCGCCCATCGACTCGAGCCCGTTGTTGGCGAGATTGATTAGCACCTGTTCGATCTGGTTGCGGTGCCCGCGCATCGGCAAGGGCTCCCGTGGCGGCCTATGATCGACGGCGATCGACTGGAGCTTCGCCTGGGCCGCGACGAGCGGCAAAACGGAGCGCACGGCGTCGTTTAAGTCGAATTCGGCCGGGGCGGCGTCCTCCTTCCTCGAGAAGGCCAGCATCTGCTCGACCAATTGCCGGCAGCGCCCCGCCGCTCGCTCCAAGGTCTCGAGCGTTTCCTTGTCGCGCGGGTCGCGCGCGCTCCCTTTGAGCTCCTCGGTGCTTCCCAATATGATCGAGAGGGGCGTATTAAGGTCGTGCGCGATGCCGGCGGCCAGAAGCCCCATGGCGGAGAGCTTCTCGGATTGCAGGACCATATGCTCGAGGCGCTCGCGCTTGGCGATTTGCTCCTTGAGCTCCTCCATGACCCGGGTGCGTTCGATGGCGTAGCGGACCGAGCGCTCCAACTGGTCCGGCCCGAACTGGCTCTTGACGAGGTAATCGGCGGCTCCCGCCTTCATGGCCTGCAGGTCGACGGCGGTGTCGAAGACCGCGGTCAACAGCACCAGCGGTATGCGGATTCCCTTTAGCTTGGCCTCCTGTAGCAGGTCGAGCCCGCTGCGGTCTTCGCCCAAGCGGTAATCGATGAGGCAGAGATCGTGCTCCCCGCGGAGCAGGGCGGCCAGGCCGCGGTCGTAGTTGGGCTCCCAGTCGAGGCTCAGTCGCTTGCCGATGACCCCGAGGAAACCGCGCAGCAGGACGAACTCCTCGCGGTCGTCATCGATGAGCAAAATACGGACATTCTCCGTCATGAAAGGAAGAATGATACCAAATAAACTTTTGAGAAACATTTGAGCCCGCCTATGGAGATAGGGACGGGAAAGACAGGTTCTGACACCCGGATAATTGACAGCCATGTAGTGGGGCGTTATATGATGGGTGAAGGGTTGGCGCGAGGAAAGCTTTTACGCGCTTTGGGCGCGTGGACTCGGCGCAAACGGCCGCGCCGAGCTCGGAATACTCGCGAAGATGGTGCCAGGGATTGACTTTCGCCTAGGCGAAAGTCAATCCCTGGCACCGCGAAAACGGTGAAGCGCGACGAGTCACGCGCCCGAGGCGCGTAAAAACCGCCGTTTTTATTTTCCGGAGGCCCAAGATGTGGGACAACGTATCCACCACCCAGGAAGCGCTAGACATGCGCGCCCTGCTAAGAACCCTTAAATCGATAAAAAAGGGCGATTTTTCCGCCCGCATGCCCTTGACGGAATCGGGCATCGCCGGCGAGATCGCGGAGACCTTAAACGACATAGCCGAGACGAACCAGCGCCTAGCCTTGGAGCTGGTGCGCATCAGCCGCACCGTCGGCAAGGACGGGCGCCTGGCGCAGCGGGCCTCCATCGGCGTCACGAGCGGGTCATGGACGACCTCCGTGGATTCGGTCAATTCGCTCATCGGCGACCTCGTACAGCCCACCACCGAGGTGGCGCGGGTCATCGGCGCCGTCGCCAAGGGCGACCTTTCCCAGAGCATGCCGCTGGAGATCGAGGGGAGGCCGCTGAAGGGGGCCTTTTTCCAGATCGCCAATACCGTCAACACGATGGTCGGCCAGCTCGATTCCTTCGCGGCGGAGGTCACGCGCGTGGCACGCGAGGTGGGCACCGACGGCAAGCTTGGCGGCCAGGCCGAGGTCAGGGGCGTGGCCGGCGTGTGGAAGGACTTGACCGAGAACGTCAACTCGATGGCCAACAACCTCACCAGCCAGGTGCGTAACATCGCGGAAGTCACCACGGCCGTGGCCAACGGAGACCTCTCGCGCAAGATCACCGTCGAGGTGAAGGGAGAGATCCTGCAGCTCAAAAACACCATCAATACATTGGTGGACCAGCTGAACTCCTTCGCCTCGGAGGTCACGCGCGTGGCGCGCGAGGTGGGCACCGAGGGTAAGCTGGGAGGCCAGGCGGTGGTCAAGGACGTGGCCGGCGTATGGAAGGACTTGACCGAGAACGTCAACTCGATGGCCAACAACCTCACCAGCCAGGTGCGCAACATCGCCGAAGTGACGAAGGCCGTGGCCAAGGGAGACCTCTCGCGCAAGATCACCGTCGAGGTGAAGGGAGAGATCCTGCAGCTTAAGAACACGATCAACACGATGGTGGACCAGCTGAGCTCCTTCGCCTCGGAGGTCACGCGCGTGGCGCGCGAGGTGGGCACCGAGGGTAAGCTGGGGGGCCAGGCCCGCGTCAAGGACGTGGCCGGCACCTGGAAAGACCTCACGAATAACGTCAACTCGATGGCCAACAACCTGACCAACCAGGTGCGCAACATCGCGGAAGTGACGAAGGCCGTGGCCAAGGGAGACCTTTCGCGCAAGATCACCGTCGAGGTGAAGGGAGAGATCCTGCAGCTTAAGAACACGATCAACACGATGGTGGACCAGCTCAATTCCTTCGCCTCGGAGGTCACGCGCGTGGCGCGTGAGGTGGGCACCGAGGGTAAGCTGGGGGGCCAGGCCCGCGTCAAGGGCGTGGCCGGCGTGTGGAAGGACCTGACCAACAACGTCAACTCCATGGCCCGCAACCTGACGGGGCAGGTGCGCAACATCGCGGAGGTCACCACGGCCGTGGCCAACGGAGACCTCTCGCGCAAGATCACCGTCGAGGTGAAGGGAGAGATCCTCAAGCTCAAGAACACGATCAACACGATGGTGGACCAGCTCAATTCCTTCGCCTCGGAGGTCACGCGCGTGGCGCGCGAGGTGGGCACCGAGGGTAAGCTGGGGGGCCAGGCCCGCGTCAAGGGAGTCGCGGGCGTTTGGAAGGATTTGACCGATAACGTCAACTCGATGGCCAACAACCTGACCAACCAGGTGCGCAACATCGCCGAGATCACCACCGCCGTGGCCAACGGCAACCTCTCCAAGAAGATCACGGTGGACGTCAAGGGAGAGATCCTGCAGCTCAAAAACACCATTAATACCATGGTCGACCAGCTCAACTCCTTCGCCTCGGAGGTTACGCGCGTGGCGCGCGAGGTGGGCACCGAAGGGAAACTGGGAGGCCAGGCGGTGGTCCAGGACGTCGGCGGCGTCTGGAAGGATTTGACCGACAACGTCAACTCGATGGCCAACAATCTGACCACCCAGGTGCGCAACATCGCGGAAGTCACCACGGCCGTGGCCAACGGGAACCTCTCCAAGAAGATCACCGTGAGGGTGCGCGGGGAGATCCTGCAGCTCAAGAACACGATCAATACCATGGTCGACCAGCTCAACTCCTTCGCCTCGGAGGTCACGCGCGTGGCGCGCGAGGTGGGCACCGAAGGGAAACTGGGAGGCCAGGCCGAGGTTAAAGGCGTGGCGGGGGTCTGGAAGGATTTGACCGATAACGTCAACTCGATGGCCAACAACCTGACCAACCAGGTGCGCAATATCGCCCGGGTCGTGACCTCGGTGGCCAAGGGCAACCTGAGGCGGAAGATCACCCTGCAGGCCAGGGGCGAGATCGCGGCCCTGGCCGACACGATCAACGACATGATCGACACCCTGGCGACCTTCGCCGACCAGGTGACCACGGTGGCCCGCGAGGTGGGCGTCGACGGCAAGCTCGGCGGGCAGGCCAGCGTCCCCGGGGCCACCGGCATCTGGCGCGACTTGACCGACAACGTCAACCAGCTCGCCGCCAACCTCACCACGCAGGTGCGCGCGATCGCGGACGTATCCACGGCCGTGACCAAGGGAGACCTGACCCAGTCGATCACCGTGGAGGCGCAAGGCGAGGTCGCCGCACTCAAGGACAACATCAACGAGATGATCCGCAACCTCCGCGAGACCACGCGCAAGAACGCGGACCAGGACTGGCTCAAGACCAATCTCACGAAGTTCACGCGCATGCTGCAGGGGCAGCGGGACTTGGAGACCGTCTCCCAGCAGATCCTCTCGGAGCTGGCGCCGCTCGTCTCGGCGCAGCACGGCGCGTTCTACATCTACGACGACACCGACAAGGCCGCGCCGATGCTGAGCTTTGTGGCCGGCTACGGCTATACCGAGCGCGAGGATATCCCGAAGCAGTTCCACCTGGGCCAGGGCCTCGTGGGCGAGTGCGCCAAGAAAAAGGAAAAGATCATCGTCGAGGAGGTGCCCTACGACTACGTGCGCGTCGGCTCGGGCCTGGGCCACGGCCGCCCCGCCCACCTGGCCGTCCTGCCGGTCTCCTTCGAGGGGCAGGTGAAGGCGGTGCTGGAGCTGGCCTCCTTCAATTATTTCGGGCCGATCCACCTGAACTTCCTCGAGCAGCTGACGGAAAGCATCGGCATCGTGCTCAACACTATCGGCGCCACCATGCGCACCGAGAGCCTGCTCAAGCAGTCGCAGTCGCTGGCCCAGGAGCTGCAGCAGACGAACCTGGAGCTCGAGGAAAAGGCCAAATTGCTTTCCGACCAGAAGAAGGAGGTGGAGGGTAAGAACCGCGAAATCGAGGTGGCGCGCCAGGCCATCGAGGAAAAGGCCGAGCAGCTCGCCTTGACCTCCAAGTACAAGTCCCAGTTCTTGGCGAACATGTCCCATGAGTTGCGCACCCCGCTCAACAGCCTCCTCATCCTGGCCCGGACGCTCGCCGATAATCCGGAAAGGAACCTGACCCCCAAGCAGGTGGAGTTCGCGCGGACGATACACAGCTCCGGACGGGACCTCTTGTCGCTCATCAACGACATCCTTGACCTCTCCAAGATCGAGTCGGGGACGATATCGATCGAGCCGGCGGACGTCGGCTTCAAGGACCTGCAGGCCTACGTCGAACGGAGCTTCCGGCAGGTCGCCGAGGAGAAGAAGCTCGAGTTCGCGGTGGAACTGGCGCCCGAACTGCCCGAGACGATCAAGACCGACTCCAAGCGCCTGCAGCAGGTGCTGCGCAATCTCCTGGCCAACGCGATCAAGTTCACCGATAAGGGCAAGGTCTCGCTGCGCATGGGCGCGGCCAAGAGCGGTTGGAGCGTGGACTTAGAAAGCCTCAGCAAGGCGGAGAAGGTCGTCGCCTTCAGCGTGATCGATACGGGCATCGGCATCCCCGCCGACAAGCAGAAAATCATCTTCGAGGCCTTCCAGCAGGTCGACATGACCACCAGCCGCAAGTACGGCGGCACCGGACTGGGGCTGTCCATCAGCCGCGAGATCGCGACCATGCTGGGAGGGGAAATCCGCGTGCAAAGCGTTCCCGGCAAGGGCAGCACCTTCACCCTGTTCTTGCCCAGCCAGTTCGTGCCGTCGCGCTCCGTCGAGGAATCGGCGCAGATATCCCCTCCCCGCTATTGGCGCGGCGTGCGCAAGGAGCTCTCGCAGAAGGGCGACGCCGTCTTCCCGCGCGAGCTCAACGACGATCGCGACAAGATCCAAAGCGGGGATCGGTTGCTCCTCGTCATCGAGGACGACACCGCCTCGGCGAGCGTGCTCCTCGACATGGCGCGGCAGACGGGATTTAAATGCCTCGTGGCCACGCACGGCGAGGAGGGCTTGGCCCTGGCCCGCAAGTTCCTCCCCCACGCCGTCACCCTCGACCTGCACCTTCCCGACATGGATGGCTGGTCGGTCTTCGACCGGCTCAAGCACGACCCCCACACCCGGCATATCCCGGTCTACATCATCTCCGTCGACGAGCAGACCCACCGCGGGCTCTCGCACGGGGCCTTCGCCTACCTGGTCAAGCCCGTTTCGCAGCGGGCCCTGGCCAACGCCTTGACGAAGATCAAGCAATACGTCGAACGGGACGTCAAGAACCTCCTGGTCGTAGAGGACGACGTCGTGCAGCGCAAGGCCATCGTGGAACTCCTCAGCAACGAGCATATCCAGACCACGGCCGTCGAGACGGGCGAGGAGGCCCTGGCCGCTCTGCGCTCGGGGGGCTACGACTGCATGGTCTTAGACCTGCGCCTGCCGGACATGACGGGCATGCAGCTCATCTCCAAGCTGCACGAGGAGCTCAAACTCCAGGAGCTGCCCATCATCGTCTACACCGGCAAGGAGGTCTCCAAGAAGGAGGAGACGCAGCTCTTGCGCATGGCGCAGTCGGTCATCATCAAGGACGCCGAGTCCCCCGAGCGGCTCTTGGACGAGACCTCGCTCTTCCTCCACCAGCCGCAATCGAGCCTGCGGGACCTGCAGCGCAACCTGCTCAGCGAGTTGCGCGAGCGCCAGCCGATGCTCGAGGGAAAGCGCGTGCTCATCGTCGACGACGACGTGCGCAACATCTTCGCCCTCACCAGCATGCTCGAGCGCTACAAGATGAAGACACTCTACGCCGAGAACGGCAAGCAGGCGCTCGAGATACTCAAGAAGGAAGACGGCATGGACATCGTGCTCATGGACATCATGATGCCGGATATGGACGGCTACGAGACGATGCGCGAGGTGCGCAAGATCAATCGCTACCGCGACCTGCCGATCATCGCCTTGACGGCGAAGGCCATGAAGGAGGACCGCGAGAAGTGCATCCTGGCGGGCGCCTCCGACTACATCCCGAAACCGGTCGAGATCGAGCATCTACTGTCGCTCCTGCGCGTTTGGCTGAACCGATGGGCCATGCATTAGGGGAGCCGAAGGCCCTCTTGGGCGCGTCGCCCTCCCGGCCGCAGGCCGAGGAGGATTGCGAGGCGAGCGTCCTGCTCGTCGACGACCACCCGGAGAACCTGCTGGCCCTGGAGGTGGTGCTCAAGGACCTCTGCCCACGGCTAAACCTGGTCATGGCGGGCTCGGGGCAGGAGGCGCTTAAGCGGATGCTCGAGCGCGACTTCGCCGTTATTCTCCTCGACGTGCAGATGCCGGATTTGGACGGCTTCGAGACCGCCTCGCTCATCCGGCAGAGGGAGCGCTCGCGCCACACCCCGATCATCTTCCTGACCGCGATCAACACCAACGAACTCTACGCCTTCAAGGGCTATTCCTTCGGTGCCGTCGATTACCTCTTCAAGCCGATCCCCCAGGACGTGCTCCGGGCCAAGGTCTCGGTGTTCGTCGACCTATTCAAGAAATCGGAGATCCTGCGGCGGCAAAGCCAGCGCTTGGCCGAGATCAACCAGGAACTCTCGCGCTCCAACTCCGAGCTCGAGCAGTTCGCCTACGTGGCCTCGCACGACTTGAGGGAGCCCCTGCGCAAGGTCTGCGGCTTCGTCGACCTCCTCGCCCTCCGCCTCAAGGGGCGCCTCGACTCGGAGAGCGAGGAGTACGTGCGATTCGTCGTCGACGGCGTCACCCGCATGGAGTCCTTGATCTCGAACCTGCTGGAATACTCGAGGGTGGGGCGCGGCGAGAAGCGACTGGAGAACGTGGACACGGGGGCCCTGCTCCAGAAGGTGCTCTCCGATCTCGAGCCCCTCATCGAGGAGAGCGGCGCCAAGATCCACCGCGACGCCATGCCCGAGCTGCGCGCGGACCCGCTCCAAATGCGGCAGCTCTTCCAGAATCTTGTCGGCAACGCCTTGAAGTTCCGCGGCAAGCGGGCCCTTAAGCTCGACATCGGGGCCCGGCGCCAGGGCGACTCCTGGGCCTTCTTCGTCAAGGACAACGGCATCGGTATCGACCGGGCGCATCATCAGCGCATCTTCTCCATATTCCAGCGCCTGCACCGACGCGACGAATACCCCGGCACCGGTATCGGCCTGGCCATCTGCAAGAAGGTGGTGGAAAACCACGGCGGCCGCATCTGGGTCGAATCCGAGCCGGGGCGGGGGTCGACCTTCTATTTCACCCTCCCGGCCTCCTGAGGGCTCCATGGCGGATTCCGCGACCCGCATCCTGCTGGTCGAAGACGATCCGGGGGATGTCCGCCTCATCCGCGAGGCCCTCAAGGGGTTCAAGACCCCCTTCGAGCTCAAGGTCGTCGGCGACGGAGAGGAGGCGATGGCCTACCTGCGCAAGGAAGGGCGCTTCGCCGCGGAGCCGACCCCGGACCTCATCCTGCTCGATTTGAACCTCCCCCGCAAGAACGGGCGGGAGCTCTTCTCGGAAATCAGGGCGGAGCCCGCCTTAAGCCGCGTGCCGATCGCCGTGCTGACCACCTCCAGCTCCGACCAGGACCTCATCGACGGCTACGACCCGCGGCTCAACCGCTACGTCACCAAGCCGATGCGCCTGGCCGCGCTCAACGAGGCGGTGATGGACATCGAGTCGTTTTGGCGCCAAGCCGCCGCTTGAGCGGCGCCGACCCGAGGCATTGCCTCCGTCGGAACGCGCGGCCCGCGGGGCCGCGCTCGGTCCTCGGCGGCTTTTCCGTGCGCCGCCTGCGGATGTCCTCCTCCGGCATGCCTCGGGTCGTCGATAAGACCGCCCGCGCCGGCCGACCCTCGGTAATGCGGGATTTGCTACAATGAGATCGTGCCGACTCAAGAGCAGGTCCTCGACGCGCTGCGCCGCTGCCAGGAGCCCGAACTCAAGCAGGACATCGTCTCGCTGGGGATGATCCAGAACATCGCCATCGACGGCGGCAAGGTCTCCTTCGACTACGTCCTGACCACGCCGGCCTGCCCGCTCAAGGGCATGATGGAGCTCGAGGCCCGCGAGGCGGTGCTCAAGGTGCCGGGAGTGCGCGAGGTCGCCATCCGCATGGGAGCCAACGTCAAGAAGGACCTGAGGCTCGAGCGCGTGGTCCCCTCCGGGGTCAAGAACATCGTCGCCGTCGGCAGCGGCAAGGGCGGAGTGGGCAAGTCGACGGTCGCCTGCAACCTCGCCGTCTCCTTGGCGCTCGAAGGCGCGGCGGTGGGCCTGCTCGACGCCGACGTCTACGGACCCAACCAGCCTCAGATGATGGGCGTGGCCGGTTTTTCTCCCTCGGCCGACCGCGACAACAAGATCGACCCGGCCGAGGCCTTCGGCGTGCGGTTGATGTCGATGGGCTTCCTGACGGATCCCGACCAGCCCGTGATCTGGCGCGGCCCGATGCTCCACGGGGCGATCACGCAGTTCTTGCGCGACGTCCGGTGGGGAGAGCTGGACTACCTGGTCGTCGACCTTCCCCCCGGCACCGGCGACGTGCAGCTTTCCCTGTGCCAGACCGTCCCCCTGATGGGGGCTGTCATCGTCACCACGCCGCAGACCATCGCGCTCTCGGACGTCCAAAAAGCCGTGGCGATGTTCCAGAAGCTCAACGTGCCGCTTTTGGGCGTCGTCGAGAATATGGCGGAGTTCGCCTGTCCCCATTGCGGCAAGACGAGCGAGATATTCTCGCGCGGCGGCGGCAAAAGCCTCGCCGAGAAGTACCGCATCCCCGCGCTGGGGTCCATCCCCTTGGATCCCGCGGTCTGCCGCACCGGAGAGGACGGCAAGCCCGTCGCCGCGTCCCATCCCGACAGCGCGCCCGCCAAGGCCTTCCGGGAGCTGGCCCGGCGCGTGGCCGCCGCCGTCAGCGTGCGGGCCGCGCAGTATAAGCCTCTAGAAATCAAGGTCGTATCATAACTGTTTTTGTAAAATGCCGTAGTCGCGCCCTGCAGCGCTACCAAGGAGGAGCAACGAATGACCACCACCGCCGCCGCGCCTAGCAAAGAGACGACGCCGATCGCCGTGGGCAGCAAGGCCCCGGATTTCACCTTGCCCGACCAGGACAAGAAGGATTTTAAGCTCGGCGATTACCTGGGCAAGAAGCCCGTCGTGCTGTTCTTCTATCCTCTTGATTGGAGCCCGACCTGCACCAAGGAGAATGCCTGCTTCACCAACGACCTTTCGAAGTTCTCGAAATGGGCTGAGGTCGCGGCTATCTCCATCGACTCGGTCTGGTCGCATAAGGCCTGGCAGGAGAAGATGGGCCTCAAGCACCGCCTGCTGGCCGACATGCACCGGAGCGTGACCAAGGCCTATGGGCTCTACCACCCGGGCGCTAATATCAGCCAGCGCGCCACCGTCGTCATCGGCAAAGACGGCAATGTGGCCTGGGTCAAGGTGGAGCCGGACATCACCAAGGAGCGCGATTACTCCGAGGTGGAGCGAGTATTGCAGGGCCTAAAATAAAATAACGGCGGCTTTTACGCGCTCCTGTAGCGTGACTCGCCGCGCAAAGCGCGGCGAGTTCGAGGTTTAGCGCGAGGTGTCAAGCAAGAACGAGCGATTATCGAACGGCAGTTTTTACGCGCCTCGGGCGCGTGACTTGCCGCGCAAGCGCGGCAAGTGCGAGGTTTAGCGCGAGGTGTCAAGCAA
>JBGFSC010000019.1:0-9875 GCA_041694815.1 Elusimicrobiota bacterium
AGGACTGTGTTATAATGAGGCATAGGCGTCCTCCGTCGGTAGATTGCTTCCTCGCAGAAACATTCTACCAATGACGAAGGGCGCCTACGCTATTTTAACCGGACAGGAGTGTCTCGGTTTTTATCTTTGATTTTTCCTGAACCAACTCCACATCCCTTGAATCTCTAACTCGAATTTCGCTCACCAACCCGCCCACCGACTCTCCAACCCCGGCACCGCATCTGTTCGTAGCGGGGGCGGGGTTGGAGAGCGAAGCGCCTGAAAGGCGATTCGAGGTGGGCGGAAAAAGGGCAGAGAAATCAATCATTTATTTCTTCACTGAAGGGCTTGCCGCCGTCTTGGAAAGTAATAGCTTCGATATCACATTCCATCCGGACGAACGCACCACCTACGCCGCCTCCTTGACCGAGTTCTCTCGCTCGACTAAGAGGCGAACGGCCTCGGAGATGAGGCGGCTGCGGCTTAAATCCTGGCCCTTCTTCATGCGCCGGAGCCGGATTTCCTCCAGGACGATCGCCTCCTTTCTCGGCAAAAAAACCTGGAGTTGCACGAACCTTTTGGCTCCGCTTTCCGTTTCGACCGACATGCCGCCGGTCTCTTCCAAAGCGTCCGCCGCATGTCCGTTTTCGAAGCCGCCGCTCGTTTCTTGCCGCATTTCAGACCTCCTTTCTCATTTTTCACAGGCAGGTGGGGTGCCCTCCCCCGAGTTTTCGCTGACTGGATACCAGGCTGCCCGTAAAACGCCCTGCACTCCCTTATGCGTTTGAGGGGATCATTTCCGTAGCAGCTCGAGCGCTTCGGGACGCATTTCAATAAGATCTTTCCACCACTTCCGTTGCCTGACGGAATGCCGTTTTCGGCTCGACATTACCTCCCGCATGCCTTCCAGCACCTCCTCCTCACGTATGAGCCGCGCGAGGAAATCGCCATCTTCGGAGTCGGTGCAACTGGGCTCGATGGGCACGGTGTTTATCCCCTCAGGCCCCCACGCTACCTCCGATAGTGCAAGTAGCTTCGGGCTAACCGATTCTGGCATCGGCTCAAAGAAGCTTTCCTCCCGCCTTTTCTGGCGTATCCGGTCAAGGCAGCTCTGTTTTAGCGCTCTGAAAAAGTGCTTCTGCTGGGTCTTGCCGCGCAGGAGTTTCAGATAGGTCTCTGCCACCGCGTCCTCCGCGTCAGCCTCCGGCAGATACTTTTTCGCCCGAGCAAGCGCCTTTTCGTGCACTGATGCGAAGAATTCTCCCAACTCCCGTTGATACCTAGCTTGTTCGATGACCTCGTCTAATAGACGGATCGCCGCGGCGGAGGAGTCCTCCAGAATTCTCTCCGGCTCATGAGCTTCGACTGCTTTGCTTCGGATTTCAGATGCCATGTGTGACCTCCATCTTCTCGACGTTCGTTGAGACCGTTCCTGATTGCCTAACGGAAGGCCACCAGAAGCGGCCGTCACACATCTCTCAGTCAATTTCGGCAACAGGCAAAAAAATCGCTTAAATCGTTCCGTTGGATGGAAAAGCGGTCCCAGGCATTGCAAACGCAATTTTTTAATTGCGAACGCAATGACATCTATGCTAGACTCGCTTACCCCTCATGGACAAGATTTCCATCCTTGTCGTTGAAGACGAGCCCCTGGCTCGGCGAATCCTCGCCGAACGGCTCATCGAACATCGGATCGACTTCGCCGCCGATTTCGATACCGCCCGCAAAAAGATCGAATCCGGCGAGCATGACATCTGCTTCATCGATCTCAAGCTAGGCCAGAACGATGATTGCTCGGGGCTTAAACTTATTCCTCTGGCCACGGCCCGCAACATGTACACCGTCGTCATGTCCGGGCACGACTCGCAAGAGCGCGTCGAGAAGGCTTATGAGCTCGGCTGCGACGATTTCTACGCCAAGGGAAACGAGAGCGCCAATGTCTGCACCGTGCTTTCCCGATTTCTGCAGAAGCGGCAAAAACCGGAAGAGGAACGGCTTTTCGATCAGGACTTCATCACCAAGGACGAGGATCTGCGCCGAACTCTTCGTGAAGGGCTTAAATACGCCGCCTCCCAGCTGCCGATGCTGATCTTGGGGCCTTCCGGCAGCGGCAAAACGAGTCTGGCGCGCATCATCCATGAGCGCTCCGAACGGCCGGGAGAGTTCGTCGCGATCAACTGCTCGGCATATACCGAAAACCTGCTTGAAGCCGAGCTCTTCGGCTACAAGAGAGGAGCCTTTACGGGCGCCGTCGATAGCCGCAAGGGCAAGCTGTTGTTGGCCGATCAAGGCACGCTTTTTCTCGATGAGATCGGCTCGATGAGCCTAAAGATGCAGGCGAAGCTGCTTAAGGCAATCGAGGAAGGGTCATTCTATCCGCTGGGCTCCGAGAAGCCGGAGACTTCGCGGTTTAGAATTATCAGCGCCACGCTGGAAGACGTGCAGGCGCTATTTGAGGCCGGCAGGCTGAGATTCGACTTCTTCCAACGCATACACGGCATTACGATCAATCTCAAGCCCCTGGCCCAACGGAAAGACGATCTCTGCCCCTTGATCGAACATTTCACCCACGGCGGCCGAAGACTTTCCTTCACCACCGAGGCTAAGGAGCGGCTACTGCGTCACGACTGGCCGGGCAATGTCCGCGAGCTCAAGAAATTTGTGGAGCTTCTTTCCGCAGGCGAGCAAGGGCTCATCGGCACCGAGGAGGCCTCAAAGGCCTTGGCTTCGCTCGCCATCGAGGAAGGCGGCGGCTTTGTCACGGAGCAGCAGTATCGGTTTGCCAAGACTCAAGGTCTTAACGCCGCCGTTCGCCGCTTCGTCGACGTGATCATTCAACGCAGCATGACGGAGCACCGCGGCAAGAAGGCGGACGTTCTTAAAGATCTTGGCATCGCCAATCGTATCCTCTATACCTCGCTCAAACGCTCCAACCCGCGGAGAACTTCGTGAGCGCTACGCTGCCGGCAAAAGAACTCGAGGACCTGCTCCACGACATTAATGCCGCCTGCACGAACCTGCGCGATGGGGCGTCCCTTCTAAAAACAGCGACACCCCAGGAGTCGCGTGAACTTTTAGCCTTGATGGAAAACCGGGCACAGAGACTGTTTCAACGGATCGCCCAAGCCCGGCAAAATCTCGCATGATGCTGGCCACGATCCCCTCACTTAAACTCGAACTTCACGCCCGATTAGAGCTGGCGCTTTATTTGGAAATGCCCGAGCGCGAGCTGGAAGATCGTATCGGCCGGCTCGAGTCGGATCCGATTTTTGCCCGGCTTAGGGCCGCCGGTGTCGTTAAGCTCGAACCGTACCCCAAAATGCGCTTTGCGCCTGCGCTCCCATCACCCTCCCCAGATAACTGGCTGCCGGCGATCGATGACGGCGACCCCACTTATAGAATCATTGAGCGCATCGGCCGAGAGCGCTTTGAGAAATTCTTCCTAGGTCATAATGACATGGCCGATGCCTCGCGCGCCAAGCTTTGCGGCATTACAGAGGATGCCGCGCGCCGGGTTCGAGAATATCTGGATCAAGTCGAGATCCACTCGGAATTTAATAGCGTCTCGGACTCAGTCCCGATGCCTCAATATAGCTTGGTGGCCGGAATTGAGCTCGAGGATGGGCGACCGGCGCTAGGATTTTTCCATCGGGAAGTCTGGAAGGGCCGCTATCACATCGATTCGGAAAGGCGCCAAGATTTCCTGGCGACCTTAAGCCACCGCGACGCCAATCGGATCGACCGCTTTCTGCGGCAATTGGAGCTGGTTGATCGTCGAAAATCAGCGCTCTACCGCATTCTTGAGATACTGCTTACGGAGCAAGCCGAATATTTGACAAGCGGAGTCCCGGATCGTCGCCGACCGCTGACGCAACGCATCTTGGCGCAAAAGGCCGGGATCACCACCGACGCGCTCAATCGGCTCATCGCCAACAAGACAATACGCCTGCCATGGGGCCGTGAAGCGGCAATTCGAGCACTTGCCTGCAGTCCAAAAACTCTGTTTCGCGACCGACTTTACGACTTGGCGCTGGAGCTGCCCCGTGCCGGGGATTCGGAACTGGCCATGGAGCTTCACCGCCGATACGGCGCTCGGATATCTCGCTGGTCAGCGATGCAGTACCGACGGGAGTTGGGACTCGGGCCGGCGGGAACAAGACACTCTATATGATCGGCTTCAAAGATGCCACCGGCAAGGTCAGGCAGCTATCGGCGATGGAATTTCAGCGGGAATTCGGCGTCGAATATTTGCCGCAGCTAATAATCAAGAAAACGCTGCCCACGAGCTTTAGACAGAAATGTAGCCAGTTTCCGGACAAAGAGACGCACGGGCCAAACGCTAAATTAATTGAGCAGGTTCTCGCAGGCTACGTCGCCCCATCATACATAGCCAAAATTAACGAGCGCGTCGGCCACGGACTCTTCGCCAAAAATGATATCAGCGAGGGCGAATTGATCGGCCAGTACACCGGCGTGCTCACAACAGATTGGTCTCCTGCCAAGAAAGGTTCGGAAATTGACCCCTACCTCTTAAGGTATCCGTTTCAGACGCGTTACGCGATAAGCGCCAAGGATGGCGGCAATGAGACACGCTTCGCCAATCACTCGACCCATTCGGCCAATGTCCAGCGCAGCTATCTTTTGCACGAAGGCGTTCTTCGCGTGCTATTCGTCGCTCATACACCGATCCGGAGGGACTGCCAGATTCTTCTAGATTATGGAACGAATTATTGGCTCAATTCCTCGCCGGTTGAAATGCGCGCGTAGCCATACATGAAATTCTCGCTCAAGGTATTTATCGGAATCTTCGCGGTAGCCTCGTCGGTCTTGGGCATGCTCAGCTTTTTCGTCCTTCGCCTTACGGAACGCCAGGCGGAAGCCGGATATATTGAACGCTACCAGCAATTCTCGAATCAACTCGGCGATACGCTCGTTGAACTCGATAAGGGCACCGACGCGATCATGCTGAACGCCCTTCGGGTCTTGCGGGAAAAAGAAAAGCAGCGCGGCCTTTTGAGTAATGCGGAGCTGTCGGCGCTCAAGGATGAACTCGGAGTCGGCTCGCTATACATTGCCGATGCCTCAGGCAAGTTTATCCGCTCCGATTGGTTTTACACGGTAGCCAACGATTCCGATTTACAGACTCACTACCGCGATTCTAAACCCCTGAACCGAGGGCTATTCAGCTATTGCTCCGATTATCGCCGCCTGATCACCGGACAATCCTCCATCGAAAAGACCCCACTCATTCCAAGCGGCCATAGTCGATGGCCGTTTAAGTTCGCAATGATCCCCAATCACGATCGCTCCCGGATCCTAGAGGCCGACATGGCCTTGGAGTCGATAGGCAATATCCTGAGGAAGCTCTTAAAATCCGACCCAAACGCGATATCCATAGGGCTATTTTCTCCGACCGGAGTCCCGATCGGCGAGGTCCAAGCCAACGAGAGCAATGCTCCGCAAAATCGTGCGACCCTGTATGCCTCGAATGTATCGACGATACGGAAAACCGCCGCAGGCTTCACATTCTTCACCAACGTCCCGGCGGCTACACCGCAATGCTGCGAATGCCGGGCAAAAGGATTAACAAAAGCCGACAGCGACTACTATTACGTGCTCCGGACGGAAATATCAAGGAAGGCGCTAGACGCGCAGCTTGCCTCCCTGCGCCGCCGGATGCTGGCAGCGCTTCTAGCCGCTCTAGCCCTCAGTGCGATCATCGCCCATCTGCTTTCGCGGCGGCTCGTCAAGAAACTCTCCTGGCTAGGCGAGAAGATGGGCGTGATCTCGACGGCCGATGAGGCCAATTCAGAGCTTCTCCTGCCCGGAAATGACGAAGTGGCGGCACTCGCACGAAAATTCCATGGGATGCTAGAACGGCTAAGAGAAAGCCAGAGCCAATTGGCATCCGCGGCGCGTGAGAAGGCGTTCGCGGAAATGGCGCATCAGGTCGCGCACGACATTCGCTCGCCGCTGGCGGCTCTCGATTCCAGCCTGAAGAACGTTGCCATTCTGCCCGAGGGGCCGCGCTCGGTGGTGCGGGACGCCGTCGAACGAATCCGCGACATCGCAAATAATTTGGTCGGAGCCTATCGAGATGCTAAAAAAGGGGCCGAATCCCAGTCGAACCCAGGTACATCAGCCGGCAGGAGAGCGTGCCTATTATCAAGCCTTATTGAACCGATCGTCACCGAGAAGCGGCTGGAATTTCGGTCCTCCCCCGGCGTTGAGATCATAGCTCGGTTGGACGCCGCGTCTTACGGCCTCTTTGCTGACGTCGACTCGGTGGACTTCAAGCGGGTTCTCTCCAACCTCATTTCTAATGGGGTGGAAGCGCTTCCAGGCAAAGGGACCGTTAATGTCTCGCTCATTCGGTCGAGCGAGCTGATTGAATTAAGAGTGGAGGATGACGGAAAAGGAATCCCGCCCGAGGTCTTATCTAAGCTAGGCCGCCGGGGAGAGACCTACGGCAAGCCCGGAGGCTCTGGCCTAGGGATCTACCACGCTAATGCGACCGCTGAAGTGTGGGGCGGCTCCCTGAAAATCGACTCCGAGGTCGGCAGGGGCACCGTCGTCACGGTGAGCCTTCCGGCCGCGCAGCCGCCGGCGTGGTTCGTCTCGCAGCTTGAGCTAGCCCCCAACGGCCCAGTCGTCGTCCTCGATGACGACCCGACCATCCACCAAATCTGGCAGGGCCGCTTCGACGCGCAGCCCATCCGCGAGGGCGGCGTCGATGTCGTCCATTGCTCTAGGTCTGGCGAGCTGCGCCGCTGGGTCATGGCCGATCCGGCCAAGGCAGCGACGGCCGTCTACCTGCTCGACTACGAACTGCGGGGCGAAGAGCAGACCGGGCTCTCGCTCGCCAAGGAGCTGAACCTCGGAAGCCGCGCCATCCTCGTAACCAGCCGCTTCGAGGACAAAGCGATCCTAGACGAGTGCGTCCGACTCGGCATTCGGCTAATCCCCAAGGGGATGGCGGGATGCGTGCCGATCTGTTTCGACGGGGCCGGGGAACGGATCGACGCCGTGCTCATCGACGATGACAAGTTGACGCGCAGGGTCTGGTATGGCGCCGCTAAATCCGGCGGCAGGACGCTCAGGGCGTTTTCGACGCCGAATGAGTTTTTGGCGGTTGCCGAGACCTTGGATAAAGGCACTCCCATCTATGTGGACTCGAGGCTGAAAGACGGCGTTCGAGGCGAGGAGTTCGCCAAAGAGCTCCGTGGCCAGGGCTTCACGAATCTTTATCTCGCTACGGGACATCCCAAGGAGTCGTTCCCGTCGATGCCCTGGCTAACGGACATCGTAGGCAAAGACGCGCCTTGGAGATGAGGGCCGGTTGCGCCGCGACGGCGTTCGAGACCCCTCACGAGCCCTACCAGCAGGCGCGGCGCGTTTTCCGCTTTAGGCGGATTTGAAATAGGCGTCCAGTAAGCGGAACGCCTTGTCCATGTCTTCCGAGAGCCCGCACGGGCGCGCGAGCTGCGCATAGAGGGGCCTCCACTCGGCCGGGGGCGGCGTCAAGCTTTCCGGCAGCGCGTGGGTGCTTCTCCGTTTGAACGTGGCGTCGAGCGCCTTCCTCACCAGCGACACGTCCATCTTCGGGCGCGCCGTGATGAGCAACGCCATATCGACGAGGTCCCTGACCCTGGAGTTGGCCGACGGCCTGGGAACAGTGTAGGCATGAACTTTCTCCGCGAAATGCTGCTCCCTGGAGATGGTCGGGAACTTCGGCGCCGGTATCCCGGCAAAGCCCAGCCAGTCCCGCCCCGTGATCGTCTCGACGGGCGACAGAATGACGTCTCCGGCCGCGACGTCGATATGAAACCGGATAAAGGTCCGACCGTCCACGATGGCCTCGACCGGAAAGCGCGCGCCGCCGTAGGGAGCGGCGTCCAGGCTGCGCATGGCGGCGCCTACAGTGAAGGAGAAGAAGTCCTCCAACTCCTCCCTGCCTGCGTCCGTGAGAATCTCAAATATCGCTTCTTGCAGCGCCTGTCCGCGGTCCTTGCCCAGCGAGTCGCGCGGGACGAGATCGATGTCCCTGGTAACTCGGGCTTCCTGCATTCGCAACTCAAGCGCGTAACCGCCCTTGAGGACCCAGGGGACCGGCCTCATGAACAGTCGCGCCAGCAGGCGGTCAAAGGAAACTTCGCGCATCAATCGCTGGAAGTCGAGCCGCTCCTTGACGGCCATCGCCTTGAGGCGGTCCTCGAGTGCTCGTCGAAAGGCCGTTGGGGTTTCGTACTTCCTTGTCTTATCCTTCATGACGGAGAGGGAGTTCTTTCAGCTTGAGAATTTGGTTTTTGAGTTCGCCTACAATTCGGCTGCGGTCGATCTCGGTTCGGGTCAGAAGGCCTCTTTGAAACGCCTGGTGGATGGCGTCTTGCAGATGGCCCATCTCGACCGATTGTTCTTTGAGTAGATCGGCTATCGCTCGCAGGGGACGGCAGACGCGAAAGCCATGCCGCTGCTCGACCTCCTCTTTCCGAAACGTTCCTCGGTGCAGGACGAGGACCCCAGGGATCTTACAGTTTTTCCTGAAACCGGTGGGAACGCTCATGTGGAGTTTCGGCGGGTTCAGGTCCGAGAGATCGCGGATGCTCAGGGCGGTCTGATGCGAGTAGACACCCTGCGGCTCCCCCTTGCGATTGCTCGACCATAGCGACCATATAATCATGTCAGGATGATCCGGATTGGGATAGTTTGCCAGCCGATAGATTCCGCGATGCTCGCGCATCCAATTGCCCGCCTTGACATTGTAAGAATGGGTGCTGGCAGCATAGCCCACCGATTGCGCTTGCTTGGTCGTGAAGTAGCCGCCTTGGCTGGAGGCTATCTCGTAGAGTCGTTGCGCTTTTTCTTTGTACGGGACCATATGCACAATACTTCAGTAATCCTGAAGTATTGTGCATCAAAAACGCAATAAAATCAAGATACCGGACCAGTTAGCCTCTCAGGGCAGCGCCGGCGCCTTTGGCGGCCGGCCGCGGAAACGGACATCGCCACCGGGCGACCTGCGGGGCACGCTTGCACCCATGCCGTGGATCAAGGAAGTTGTGGGAAAGAAGGCCGATCTTAGCCGCATCCTGCGGCAAGCCGACGTCTCCAGGGAAGAATGGCTGGGTACGAAATAGCCTCGCTTCAATCGGGGATACGCCGATCAGATTCTGTCAACATCCGATAGCGATGTTGCGCCGCGCCGGCGTTCGAGACCGCTAGGCGACCCTACTAGCCGGCGCGGCGCTTTTTCCTCTTCGTCCGTCCACGATCCACTGCGGACAGCGCGGGTCCGGAGGCTTTGGTCATGACCTAGGCGCTGGCCCTGCATCCTTAAATGCCGGGCATCTGGCCGGTGCCGTGAGCTCGCCAGGCGGAACCCCACATTGTTGTTGCGATTGCCGGGGCCGTTGTTGTTGCGGTTCGCCGACCGCAGGTTCCTGGCATTGTTGTTCCAGGAGCCGCCACGGATGACGCGGTTCGAGCCTGTAGCGCCTCCGAACCCAAATTCAAAAGAACGTCGAGCGATCGCCGCAACTGAAGCGCGTCGGCATGCTCGGTATGGCCCAGCCGACTCCTCAAGGAAGGGATAATATCCTCCTCCGATGCCCGACCATCGACAAGCTCCCGCAGGCCGAATCTAAGATTTCGGACAAGCCTGCGCTTGCCCCCATTGTCCAACCGAACGGCCCGCCTCCACAGACGCAAGCCCAAAAATGGAATCCCTTCCGAAACCGGGGCGTGGACAGTCACCTCTGATTTAAGCTTTAGCTTGAGCTCACTCCTGTCCGGTTAAAATAGCGTAGGCGCCCTTCGTCATTGGTAGAATGTTTCTGCGAGGAAGCAATCTACCGACGGAGGACGCCTATGCCTCATTATAACACAGTCCTGCATCA
>JBGFSC010000023.1:0-9801 GCA_041694815.1 Elusimicrobiota bacterium
ACAAAGAAAAAAGAAGCAAAAAAGAAAGGAACTGCCGACGACGATCTTCTCACTCACCCCAAACATCAGGACGTTTCTATTCTCCTTAACTACCGGACATTTCTATTCTCGTTTGACAGGACGTTTTTTGGACGGAGCCTCGACGTTGACGCCCCAGGCCCGCCGTGCTAACATGAAAGCATGGACCCCGCGCTGCTCGTAAAATTCATCCAGGAGACGCAGTTGCTGCTGAGCCCCAAGCGGCAGCTCTCCACCTTCGGGGCGACGCGCATCCGCTACCATCTCGTCTCCCCCATCGACGAGCTCGAGCGCCGCACGCGACTGCGCGAGGGACTGGTCATCTCCGAGCGCCCGCTGATCCTGACCGCCGACGCGCTGCGCGAGCGCTTCGAGGGCTTTGGGGAGGAGAGCCGCGAGTTCGCCCGATGGCTGAGCCAGGAGTACCGCGACCTGCTTCGCGCGCTGGAGTATAAGTTCAAGAACCAGGACCAGGCCACCCGGGTCCTGCGAGAGGACCCGCGGGTAGTCTCCGGGCGCATCCGCAAGGAGCTCGAGGAGCGCTCCCCGCAGGATTCGGTATTGATCCGCTGTCCCGACGCCGCCTGGTCCTTCGCCTTGATGCGCTACACCCTCGAGGAGGCCTCGCGCTCCTTCCCCGGAAACGTGAAGGACTTGGAGCGCCGCGGCTATTTCGAGCCCGGCGGGCCGCAAGCCATGCGCCGCAGGGCCGAGATCGAATCGCTCTTCGAGCGCGCCGCCGGCGACGCCTTCGCCAGGCAGGAGCTCGGCCGCAAGCTTAAGGAGTACGGTCTTTTCGAGGAGCTCGAGGACCGCTTCCTGTCGCTGTTCCGCTAAACCCCATAAACGTAGGTCTATCGGCCCATGAAGATATAGGCAGCTAGACCTGCAATATGCTATGCTCGGGCCTCGCGTCGCACATCAAACCGTGGTCCTGGGGGGCGGCATGATTAAGTCAAGAAGGTTGTGGGCGGCATTATTATTGGCGGCGGCCTGGCCGGCGGCGGCGATGGCCGCGCAGAAGAAGGGTGCGGCGCCGACGCAGCGCATCGTCGTATTCCGCAAGGGCGTGAGGCCCGAGCAGCGCCTGGGAATCATCAAGCAGATCAAGGGCACGGTAGTCCATGACCTGCGGCTCATCCGCGCCGTGGCCGTGAAATTCCCCCCGTCGCTCGCCAAGGCCGGAGAGGCCCAGCTCTTGGCCAACAAGGACGTGCTCCGCGTGGAGAACGACTACCCCCAGAAATGGATCGAGGCCGCTCCCTCCAGCCTGCACGACGTCGAGTTGCCACGCATCGGCGACGTGATCCGCCCGTACACGCTCAAGGATCCCGAGCTCTTCGAGGGCGAACCCGAGATCCCGTGGGGCGTCGGCCGCGTGAACGCTCCGGCGGCGTGGGCCTCCTCCAAGGGCGCGAAGGTGAAGGTCGCCGTCATCGACACGGGCATCGACGTATCGCATCCCGACCTCAAGGCCAACATCAAGGGAGGCTGGAACGCCGTCAAGTCCAACTCCGATAATTTTTCCGACGATAACGGGCACGGCACCCATTGCTCGGGGATCGTCGCGGCGCTCCAGGATGGCAAGGGCGTGGCCGGGGTCGCGCCTGAGGCCGAGCTCTACGGCGTTAAGGTGCTCAATGCCGACGGCAGCGGCACCTTCGCCGACGTCATCGCCGGCATCCAATGGGCGGCCGACAACAAAATGGACATCGCCAGCATGAGCCTCGGGGCCTATCAAGGAACGCCGGCCCTCGCCGAGGCCGTCAAGGCGGCGAGCAAGGCGGGGGTGACCATCATCGCCGCCGCCGGCAACTCCGGCGCGGCCGTCGGCTACCCCGCCGCCTACCCCGAGGTGATCGCCGTCTCGGCATCCAACAATAAGGATCAGCTCGCCACCTTTTCGAGCCGCGGGCCCGAGGTCGCCTTCATCGCCCCGGGCGTGGCGGTGCGTTCGACCTATATGGGCGGCCAGTACAGGGACCTTTCCGGGACCTCGATGGCCTGCCCCCATGTCTCGGGCCTGGCGGCCTTGGCCGTGGCGGCCAAGGGCGTCCACGGGGCCGAGGCGATCCGCGGTGCCCTGAAGGCGGCCGCCGTGCCGCTGCCTAATCTTAAGCCGGAGGAGCAGGGCGCCGGGCTGGTGGACGCCTCCAAGCTGGTCCAGTAAAGCCCCATCAGCCGTAATCCCCCTCGCCGGGACCGGCGAGGGGGATTGCTTTTGCTATGATGCGTGCCGTGGAAGTATTCGACTGCCGAACCGTCGCCGAGCGCTTCTTCGGCTGGGCCAGCGAGCAGGCCGGCCGCCTACCCTTCGTCTTGCGCCTGCACCTGATCCTTTATAAACCGGCGGCCGACCCGGCCTCGCTGCAGTATCGGGACCTAGTGCTCAAGGACGCGCGCAAGCTTGGAGTGGAAGCCACCTCCGCCGAGGCGGGCTCGGAAAGCGAGCTGCTCGAGCTGCTCCGGCGGGCCAATGAGGACCCCGGCATACACGGGGTGATGGTTTTCTACCCGCTCCGCTCGTCCTTGGTCGATGAGGACGTCATGGACATGCTTTCCCCCTATAAGGACGTGGAGGGGCTGCATTCCACCAATCTCGGCTACCTGCTCAAGTACAAGAAATTCCTCGACCGCGGGCGCGATATCCGCTGCGTGGTCCCGGCCACTCCCAAGGCTGTGGTCAAGCTGCTGCAAAGCCGCCCGGAGCTCAAGCTCGAGGGCTCTTTCTGCGTGATCGTCAACAACTCGATGAGGGTAGGAAAGCCATTGAACATGATGCTAGAGAACCTGGGGGCGACGGTGGTCAGCTGCTATCATTTGACCCCGCCCGAGTTGCTCGAGCACTGCGTGCGGCGGGCCGATCTCATCGTCACGGCCGTTCCCGACCCGGCCTTCGAGCTCGACCCCTCGTGGGTGCGCCCCGGCGCTGCCTTGATCGACGTCTCGCACCAGGGGAATTTCGACGTGGAGGCACTGCGTGGCAAGGCGGGGTGGATTACGACGAGCGACAACCGGATCGGGAGGCTCACCAGGGCGATGACCTTCGTCAACCTGATCTATTGCGCGAGGTACAAGGGGGTTTATTACGATTAAAACAGCGATCTCTGGCAACTCGTTCCTCGCGAGAAACCTCGAACTCGTCGCGCGAAGCGCGACGAGTCACACGCCCAAGGCGCGTAAAAGCTGCCGTTCAATCCTTTGCCGTTTTTAAATTTGTAGAATCTATCTAGCCATTACTCCCGTGCTCCGAAGCCGCCTTTACCGCCGTTTCGTCTCAGGCGCCGTGTTAGTACTGCTATCTGCGGCCGCCGTCGCCGCCTCGGGCAAGCTGCGCCGTCCCTATGAACCGGACGCTCCGCCCCATCGCCAGCGCGGTGCGCCCGAGGCGCCGATCCGGATCGCCGTCTTCTCCGATTTCCAATGCCCCCACTGCGCCTCCGCGGTGGAGCCGCTCAACCAGCTCGAGCAGATACACGGCGGCAAACTGCGCATCCTGTTCAAATACCTGATCTGGGAGCGCGTCCACCCCCACGGGCGCGCCGCCGCCGCGGCCGCCGAGTGCGCCGGCCAGCAGGAACGCTTCTGGCCGTACCATGACCTTCTCTTCGCGCGGCAGATGGAATGGGGCGAGGCCCGAAACCCGGAGCGCCTCTTCGAGGATTACGCCCGGCGCCTGAAATTGGACCTTAAGCGCTGGAAGGAGTGCCGCGCAAGCCACTCGGCCCTGGCGGCGGTCGACGCGGACATCCAGGAAGCCAAGCGGCATTGGGTGCGCTCTACCCCCACGTTTTTCATAAACGGCAAGCGCTATTCGGGCGTCTGGCAATTGCGCAACCGCGGCACGGCGCAGATCGAACGGGAGCTGGCCAAGGCCCCATGAGAACGCAGCTTGCGGCCGCACCCCCATCGAAGACGGCCCTGCTAGGGCGCCTGGCCTTGGCGGCCGTCTTTATCTTTTCCGGACTGCACAAAAGCGCCTCTCCCGAGGATTTCGAGGCGATCCTGGAAGCCTACTACATCCTGCCGCAGACCCATCTGTCCCTGTTCGCGCATCTCATCCCCTGGCTGGAGCTGCTCGTCGGCCTGAGCCTGGCCGCCGGCTACGAGGTCAAGCTCTCCTCGCTCGCGTCGCTCGGGCTGCTGGCCAGCTTCATCACGGCGCTGCTCTACACGCGCTGGCGCGGCATCCCCCTGGAGAATTGCGGCTGCTTCGGGGACTGGGTGCATCTGACGCCCTGGCAGGCCGTCGCCCTGGACTTGGCCCTCGCCGGCGCCGCGGTCTCCACTTTTTTGTACGCCCCGGGCCCCTGGAGCCTGGACCGTTGGATCGCGCAAGCGGAGGAACCGTGAACGCCCCCAAGATTCGCATATTGGCCATCGACGACGAGGTATCGGTCTGCGACATGTACGAGCAAGGCCTTCCCCCACTCGGCTACCAGGTCGACTGCGTCTCGAGCGCCAAGAAGGCCAAGGACGCCCTGCTGCGATTTACCCCCGACCTGATCCTCATGGACATCATGATGCCGGGCCAGGACGGCATCAGCCTGACCAAGGAACTGCGCTCCCACGAGAAAACGGCCCATATCCCGATACTCGTCGTCAGCGGGCTCAGCGACGCGGCCACGCTCAACGACGCGCTGCTCTTCGGAGCCGTCGACTACCTCGTCAAGCCGTTCGACATCTCGATCCTGCAGAACAAGGTCGAGCGGGCCCTGGCCGCCGCGCAGCGCAAAAAGAAGGCGCCATGAAATGGGCCTCGGCCCTCTCGCAGAAGGCGGATCTGGAGGAGGCGGTCCGCGAATGCGCGGCCGCGGCCCAGGCGCAGCTGGGCGCGCCGGCGGAGCTGGCCGTCCTGTTCCTCTCCGAGCACTTCCGGGGAGAGTACGACGACGCGCCCAAGCTCGTCGATCGGCTGCTCCACCCGCGGCATTTGATCGGTTGCTCGGCCGGCGGAGTCATCGGCGCCGGACGCGAGGTGGAGCACCAGCCCGCCCTAAGCCTTTTCTTGGGCTCCTTGCCCGGGGTCCGGCTGAGCCCCTTCCATCTCGAGGCCGACTCCCTGCCCGACATGGACGCCCCGCCGGGGGCCTGGGCCCAATGCGTGGGGATAACGGATCGCCGGCAAAGGCCGGACTTCCTCATACTCGCCGATCCCTTCACCTTCAATCCCGAGGACCTGGCGCGCGGACTCGATTACGCCTTCCCGGACTCGGTCAAGGTCGGCGGCCTTTCCAGCGGCGCCGCCCAGCCGGGCGATAACCGCCTGTTTTTGGACGGGAGTTGCCACCGTTCCGGCGCCGTCGGCCTCGCCTGCACGGGGGATATCCGCATCGACCCCATCGTGGCCCAGGGATGCCGGCCGATCGGTAAGCCGATGCGCGTGACCGCCTGCCACCAAAACCAATTGCTGCGCCTCGACGATCGGCCGGCCCTCAAGGCGGTCGAACTCATGCTCGAGGGATTAGGAGAGGAGGACCGCCAGCTCGCGCGGACCTCTCTATTTTTGGGCGTCCTCACCGACCCCCTCAAACCCCAGGCGGCGCGGGGCGATTATCTTATCCGCAACCTCATCGGGCTCGACGCTAGGCAAGGCACATTGGCCGTCGGCGCGCTACTGCGGCCGGGCCAAACGGTACAATTCCACCTGCGCGACAAGCGCAGTTCCTCCGAGGATCTTCGCAAGGCCCTCAGCCGCTACGCCGCATCCAAGCCGGCCCCGCCCCCCAGCGGCGCCCTGCTCTTCTCCTGTCTGGGAAGAGGACGACACCTCTACGGCGTCTCCAACCACGACACCGAGGCATTCCTCAAGCAATTGGGCCCCTTGCCGATCGGGGGCTTCTTCTGCAACGGGGAGATCGGCCCCGTCGATGGCGCCACGCAGCTGCACGGCTACACCTCCTGCTTCGGGGTGCTCCGCCCTGCCTCAAAAAGCTGACTCCGTAACGTAGGGGATTCTTCACTCCCAAGTTCCGCGGCTGGCGTATAATAAGGCGACACCCATGCGGCTTACCGCCAGGCTGGCTCTAGCGCTGGGCTGCGCGACCGCGCTGTCGGGGCTTCTCGCCACCTTCTTGGACGCTCGATTGGCGCTGCTAGCACAGGCCCTGCTCATCGCGCTTATCGGCGTGTGGATCCTCCGCAACCGCGTGAGCGCTCCCGCCGCGCGCCTGGCGGAGTGGATGCGCCAGATACTGGCCGGCGCCTCCACGGGGATCCCCCCGCCCGCGGGCGAACTCGCTCCCCTAGCCGCGGAGGCGGCGCGGATGGCGCAGAGCTTAAGCGAGGCCCGCAGCGCCGCCCAGCACGAGGCCAGGCTGCGCCAGAACGGACAATCGCTGTGGACCGCCGAGAGGCTCGGTGAGCACGTGCGCCGCAAGCTGGCAGGCCGCCCCCTGGTCGTCGTCGCCAACCGCGAGCCCTACATGCATGTCCGCCGGGGCAAGGCGACCGCCGTCATCACTCCGGCCAGCGGGCTGGTGACCGGAATCGAGCCGATCCTCCGGGCCTGCGGTGGCATCTGGGTGGGGCACGGCTCGGGGGACGCCGACCGGGAGAATGCCGACTCGCAGGGGAAGCTGTTCGTTCCTCCCGGCCAGCCCCAATACACCCTCAAGCGGGTTTGGCTGACCCCGGAGGAGGAGCAGGGGTATTATTATGGCTTCTCCAACGAGGGGCTTTGGCCGCTCTGCCATATCGCCCATACCCGGCCGCGGTTCTTGGCCCAGGACTGGGACCATTACCGCAACGTCAACCGGAAGTTCTTCTACGCGGTCCTCGAGGAGCTCAAGGAGGCACGGGAGCCGTACATTCTAATCCAAGACTATCATTACGCGGTGCTGCCGCGCTGGATCAAGGAGGCAAGGCCCGACGCCCGCGTCGCGATCTTCTGGCATATCCCATGGCCGAACCCGGAGGCCTTCGGCATCTGCCCCTGGCAGCGCGAGATCCTCCACGGCATGCTCGGCGCCGACCTCATCGGCTTCCACGTGCAGGGGCATTGCAACAATTTCCTGGAGACAGTAGACGCCGCGCTGGAATCCCGCGTGGACTGGGAGCGCTTCGCGGTGCAGAGGGAGGGGCATTCGACGCTGGTCAAGCCCTATCCCATTAGCATCGACTTCCCCACGGACGCCCCTAGCGTCGATGGGACCGGCAAGTCCGCGTTATTTAAGAAGCTGGGCGCCTCGGCCGAATTCCTCGGGATCGGCGTAGACCGCGTCGACTACACGAAGGGCATCCTGGAGCGCTTTCGCGGCATCGAGCGCTTCCTGCAAAAGTATCCAGAATATCGGGGGCGCCTGCTCTTCGTGCAGATGGCCGCCCCGAGCCGCATGGGCATCCGGCGTTACGTGGAACTCCTCCGCGAGGTCGAGGCCGAGGCCGCGCGCATCAACCTCGCCTTCCACCAGCGCGGGGCTGGCCCCATCCTGTTGCTGAGCCGGCACCACAGCCACGAGGAGATCGCTCCGTTCTACCGGGCCGCGGATTTCTGCATGGTCACCTCGCTGCACGACGGCATGAACCTGGTGGCCAAGGAGTTCGTCGCCTCCCGCTTCGACGAAGGGGGCAGCCTGATACTGAGCAGCTTCACGGGAGCGGCGCGCGAGCTCCGCCAGGCCTTGATCGTCAACCCCTACGACGCCGAGCAGATGGGGGAGTCGATCCGCACCGCGTTGGAGATGAGCCCGCAGGAGCGCTCGCGCCGGATGTCGGCGATGCGCCGGGTGCTGCGCGAGAATAATATTTACCTCTGGGCCTCCAGGCTCATCGATGACCTGACGGCTATTTAACAACGACTGCGGCGCCGACCGGAGTGTCGGCGCCGGACTTCGTCGCGCTTCGCGCGACGACGTTAGAGTTTCCTCGCGAAGATGGTGCCAGGGATTGACTTTCGCCTAGGCGAAAGTCAATCCCTGGCACCAAAAAACGGAAGCACGCCGAGCCACGCGCCCAAGGCGCGTAAACGTTGCCGTTAGCGCACCGTGCGCAGGATCGTCGCCAGGAAAGGCTCGATCTCCGCCTGGGAGCGCAGGCCAAACAAGGCGGCCGAGCCCGGATCGCCGCCGGAGCCCGCAATGCGCACCGTCACGGCCCGGGCCCCCAACGTATTGAAAGCCTCCTCGTCGGTCCGGTCGTCCCCCACGAAAACCTTGAGGCAGCGGCCGGGCAGCCGCCGCTGCAGCTCGACCATCGCGGAGCCCTTGTCCCACCGGAAACGGGGCCTCAGCTCCCATACCTTATTGCCCCGCGCCAGACGCAGCGGCTCGCGGCAGGAGCGCAGGGCGGCCATCAGCCTCCGGCGAAGCTCTCGGACCGAACAACGCGAGGAGAGCTCGCGGTAGTGAACGCTCAAGGTGTAATGCTTATTTTCCAGGAAGGAGCCGGGGAAATCCCGCAATAGGCGCTCGATGCTTACCGCCGCCCTTTGCATGCTCCGCGAGACGCCCTTGGCGCGGGGGTGGGTCCAGCGGACGCCGGGACCCTCGATCTCGAGCCCGTGGTTGCCCACGTAATAAATCCGGGACAGCCCGACCTTCGCCTTCACGTCGTCGAGCGCGCGTCCGCTGACCACCGCGACGCGGACCCGCGGCCGCAGCGCGAGGCGGCGCAGCAACGAACGGATCCCCTCTCCCATTCTCGCCCGCTGGGGAGAGCGGGCGAGCGGGGCGAGCGTGCCGTCGAAATCGAGGCCCAACAGCAGGCAGATCGCCGCGGCCACCGTTCCATTATACCGCCCCGGAATTGATAAACTGAGGTCAATTCCATGACGCCCTTGGCCGCGCTATTCTTGGACTGGCTGCTCACGGGTTTCTGGCCGATCACGGGAAAGGCCGCCTTCGCCTACGCCGACCCACTGCTCTTCGGGGAGGCGGCGCTGGTATTGGCGCTGTTGATGCTGCTGCCGGCGATGCTCAAGGAAGGCCGGTGGAAGTTCCTCTTTTCGCCCGGACTCCGCTGGCACCTGTTCGTGATGGGGGCCACGGGCAGCGGGATCACGAGCTATTTGCTGCTTACCGCCGTCTCCCTCACCACGCCGGCCAACGCCGCGATCGTCTGCCAGGTGGAGGTCGTCTATTCGGCGCTACTAGCGTCGTGGCTGCTGAAGGAAAGGATCACGCCCAGGCAGGCGCTCGCCACCGGGCTCGTTTTCGCCGGCACCGGCCTCATCCTGTGGAGGGATCTGGGCACACTACACTGGAAAGGGGACCTGATCCTGCTACTGACGCCTTGGATGTTCCAGATCTCGCATATTTACGGCAAGCGCCTCTTGGGCTCGGTGGACCCGGTCACGATCGCGGGCGCGCGGATGTTCTACGGGGCCCTGAGCCTGGCCCCCTTCGCGCTGTGGAGCCTCGCGGCGGGCCAGCCGCGCTTCTCCTTCGCCCCGGCGGCCCTCGGCCTGCTGTTCTTCCATGCCGGGGTGTTGAGCTGCCTCAACCTGATCCTATGGTATTTGGCGATCCGCGATTTGGAATTGTCCAAGTGCACGGCCGTCATCCTGTCCTACCCGGCACTGACAATGCTCTACTCCTGGGCGCTGCGCATGGAAATAGTGACTTCGGCACAAATCGCCGGACTCGCCTTATCGATCGGTGGCGCCGCTTGGTTGAGCTTCCAGATGCGGCCCGAGCCCACCCCCCGCGCGGCCCAGGTCGAACCCTGAGGACGTCGGGCACATCGTTACCAGCTAACGAACGCTGAAGCAGGCTAAAGTCGAAGGGATAGTGATCTAAAAGCACGGGAGGGAAATTAGCGATATTAGCGTCAACGCTGCCCGGT
>JBGFSC010000037.1:0-41581 GCA_041694815.1 Elusimicrobiota bacterium
CGCATCTAAAAACAGTGAGACGGTCTTAGAACCGTGCCACGGATTGCAGGCAGTCTTTCTTGGCTAAGCGTACCGCGGATCGCTGGGAACTTGACATTCAACATAGCAAGCGCGTAAAAGTCGCCGTTTATTAGGTCGTTTCCTCTTCGCTCGGAGCTTCCCGAGCATTGACCCGCATCGCCTGCCACAGATAGATCGCGCCGACGAGCAGGCTCAAGGCGGGAAAGTACTCGATCCTTTTGGGGATGAATAGGTGCGCCGCCTGGAGGACGATGACCGGCGTCTGGGCGTACACCGAAAGGTGGAATATCTCGCGCCGGTCGAGATTGCTGGAAAGCGCGAAATTAAGCATCAACCCCAGGAAGGCATAGACGAACGTGGTCGCCGCTTTCCAGACGAAAAAGAGGACCCAGGTCACCAAGAAGGACAGCGGGTATAGGATCTTGCTCATGAGCGCCGCCGCCCCCCTGTAGAACTCGGCGTCTAGGGTCACCGGGCCCTGCGCGCTCAACTTGGATAGATCGTAGGTCTCCAGCCGCTCGGGCATGGGCGCGACGTAGAGCCGATCCTGGGTCAGGTAGGCGAAGACCTTCTTTTCGCCCATTTCCTTCAAATCGACGGGCGCCTTGCGTTCCGTATCGATGAGCACGGACAACCAGGGTAGGGACGGGTGTTGCAGGCGCAGCGGGCCCTGAACCTTCGCCGAGGCCTTTCCTCCCTCGATGCGGATCTCCGGCACCTCGCGGGCCGCCCAGGCCACGCTTTCTTGGACAAGGGGCTGGGCCTTCCGGTACATCGCGATGGCGGATGTGAACGCGAAAAGGCCGCAGACGTAGAGCAGGTAAGCCAACGCGCGGCCGGTGGAGCGGCGCATGGCCTGCCCGTAGAAGGCGAAGTCGACCAAGCTCAGCAGCGGCTCAAGCCACATGGAGCGCTAGTGTAACAGGTGCTGCAGCAAGACCGCAAGCCGATGCCGATTTTCCGTTTTGCGGGCGGGCGCCGGCGGCGAGCGCCGAGGGGCTGCGACGGGCCCGCGCCGAGCGAGCGCCGGCAGGCCGCGCACTCGGGGACCGGCCTCGAGGATGATCGAGCGCCTACCGTCGGCGCGACCTCCCAATTCCGCGGCGTCTGCGAAGGCGACGAAGGACGCGATGAATAAAATCGGGGCTAAGAGTCTCATGCGCATAGTGTAGCGGTCGCGTCGGCGCGCGCCTGAGGCCTAGGGCCTAGGGGCGCCTAGGCCTTTCGGGAATGCATGGAACTTTTCGGGCCGTCGATCGTACTAGTGGGCGTTCATCGGGAGGAAGGGCGCGAGGCCTCCCGCACCGAGAGAAACAAGGTCAGCGCGGCGAAGGCGGTCATGACGCCCAGGCAGAGCAGCGGGTCCGGCATGGACGCGCCGTGGAGCAGCAGGCCGCGCTGCAGCGAGGCGACGCTGTAGGTGATGGGGTTTAAGATCATGACGACCTTCAGCCACAGGGGCACCCCGACGGCGGGAAAAAGGGCGCCGGAGAGAAGCCACATTGGAATCAAAAAAAGATTCATCACGGCGTGAAAACCCTGCGTCGAATCCAGCCGCCATGCCAACAAGAACCCGAGACCCGCCAAGCCCAGAGCCACGAGGAACAGCGAGATGAGTAGCAGGGGCAGCGCCCAGAGGCTCAGCCGCAGCCCCGCCGCCGGCGCCAGGATCAGGAAGGTCAGGCCCTGCAGGAAGCCCAGCGAGGCGCCGCCCAAGATCTTGCCGAGAACTAGGCTCAGCCTCGGAACCGGCGCCACCAGTACGCCCTGGAGGAAGCCTTCCCTCCTGTCTTCAATCACGGAAATCATCGAGAAGATCGAGGTGAACAAGACGATCAAGACGATCGTTCCCGGAAAGAAGAATTGCAGATAATTGGAGCCGTAAGGCAGGCCCGGCGCGTAGAAGGAGCCGCTGAGTCCCGACCCGATCAAGAACCAGAAGACGACGGGGGGCGCTAGGGCGCCGATAAGCCGGCTGCGGTCGCGGTAGAAGCGCAGGATCTCGCGCTCGAGCAGGCAGAGGGCGGGGCTTAAGATTTCCCTCATGCCCCGTCCCCGTTCCAGAAGCGATGGCGGGTGTGGTGGATGAACACGTCCTCGAGCGTCGGCCGGCCCACCGTGATCGAGTCGATCTGCCGAGGGAAGGACTCGAACAGCGGGGGGATGAAGGAATGAGCCTCGCGGCGTTCGATGCGTATGGTGTCGTCGACTACCGCGGGATCGCCGCCGAACTTCGCCCGGATCTCCTCGCAAAGCCTGGCCGGCTCGGCGGTCCGGATGGAGACGACCTCCCCGCCGATCGAGCTTTTAAGCTCCTCGGGGGTGCCGGAGGCCACCAATCGGCCTCGGTCGAGTATGGCGAGCCGATCGCAGTTTTCGGCCTCCTCCATGAGATGAGTGGTCAACAAGACGGTGATCCCGCCCTCCTTGAGCTCCTTGAGATGCGCCCAGAGGTCCTTGCGCGCGCCGGGGTCTAGGCCCGTGGAAGGCTCATCAAGCAAAAGCAACTCGGGGCGGTGCAGTAGGCCCTTGGCGAGCTCCACGCGCCGCCGAAGCCCGCCCGAAAGGGTCTCGGTCAGCTCCCGGGCGCGATCGCCCAGGCGCAGGCGGTGGAGGGATTGCGCGATGCGCTCTTGGAGTTCGGAGCCGGCGAGCCCGTAGAGCCGGCCGTGGTAGCGCAGGTTTTCCTGCACCGTCAGCTTGCGGTCGAGCCCCGGGTTCTGAAACACGACCCCGATGCGCCGACGGAGCTCGGCCGGGCGACCCAGCACGTCGATCCCCAGCACGGATGCGCTCCCACCCGAGGGGGCCAGCGAGCTCGCCAGGATGCGGAAGGCGGTGGTCTTGCCGCCGCCGTTGGGGCCGAGCAGCCCGAATATCTCGCCTCGGCGCACCTGGAGGTCCAAGCCGTCTAGCGCCGCCCGCGCGGAGCCGGCGTAGCGATGCGACAGCGCCTTGGTTTCGACCGCCAACTCGCTCAATTCAGGCCTTCCCACTCCGTTTCCGTCCGTTCCAGCTTTTGGTTGGCCCAGCGGGCGGCGGTAAAGAGATGGTCGGAGAGCCGGTTGAGGTAGACGATGAGGCGCTCCGGGACCGCCTCGCGCTCGGCGAGCGCGACCGCGCGCCGTTCCGCCCTGCGGCAGACGGTGCGCGCCAGGTGCAGCTGCGCGCCGGCCGTGGAGCCGCCGGGCAGGATGAATTTTTTAAGGGGCTTGAGCTCGGCCGTCCAAGCGTCGATCTCGGCTTCCAGTGCGGAGACGGCCGAGGCCGGCAGGCGTTCGGCCAGGGAGGCGGATTTTTCCGCCGGCGAGGCCAGTATGGCGCCGATGGTAAAGAGCTCTTTCTGGATCCGGCGCAGCGAGCCCTCCAGCCCGCCCAAGCCCTCCCGCGGCAGCGAGGCCAGGACCGCGCCGAGCGAGGAGTTGAGCTCGTCGACCTCGCCGTAGGCTTCCACGCGGGGATGATCCTTGCGCAGGCGCCCGCCTCCCCAAAGCCCGGTGTCCCCGCGATCGCCGGTCTTGGTGTAGATCTTGCTCAAAAGCGCGCCCCGAGGCCCATGTCCGCCCCGGGGATCCCATGGAGCAGCGTGAAGGCGCCGTAGAAATGGAAGAAGGGCAGAGGGGAAATATCCACGCCCGCGGTAAACCGCGTTCCGTTGGCCGTCGCCGACATGCCGGCCAGGCCCGGGACCGCCGCGGAGCCGACGGTCACCTTCGTCGAGTCCCAACCCGCGCCGATGTAGGGGTGTACGACGGGGAGGTTGAAGGAGGCCGCGGCGTTGAGCGAGAAATGCGTCGCGCTGAAATGGGTCTGATTGACCTTGTCCCCGAAGGCCGAAATCGAGATGTCGGGCAGCACGGACAGCAGCCCGCTTTTATGGATGCCGTAACGCAGGCCTCCGCCGAAGACGCGGGTGCCGGCCATGCTCATGCCGTGCACGATCACGTCGAAATTGAGCGGCAGGCCCACTTCGGCCTGCAGCAGGGGAAAACCGAAGGCCTTGACGTTGGAGTCGCGCAATATCGTGTCGTTCTTATCGGGGCGGAACTGCAGGGTGCTTACCACGCCGACATCGAATCCGGGGAACCCCAGGGTGCGCCCCGAATGGAAGGCGGCTCCGCCGAGAATGCCCCCGATATCCAGGGCAAAGGGTTTGAGATTGGCGGCAGTCACCCGGTTATGGAAATCGCCGAGAGGCGTGCCGAGTGCTGTTTGGGAAATCGCCGCAATGGTTAATAATGTTAGCAGGTATCGTTTCATAAGTACGCATTATGGAAAATAGGCGATGCGCAGACAAGCCGATTATCCACAAACTTCTCGCGAGAGAAGTTTGTGGATAGTTAATCTCCTATCGCCTGATGGGTTGGAATGGATTGCGAATGATTGAACGAGGAAAAACGTCCTTTTTCACCATTAAGGTAGCGAAGCAATTCGACGGCCCGGGCGGGCACTTTTCGGAAATAGCAATGCACGCTCCAGTCTCTAGGCAACGGGATCGTTTTCACTGTTCCATCGGGCAGTTGCCTCATCGAATTTTCATTTTTGCCTCTTGTGATAATTCCTTTTAGCCGTAGAGTTTCTGCATCGAACACGGGTCCGCCAGAGGCACCGGGGAAAACACTCAGATTGGCATAAAATTCTATATCTTTCTCTCCTAAAACCGGGGCATTCCCAGTTACCTTTGCCGGAAGGCCTACAGGATGGCTGATCGAAAAAACCTGGGTCCCCGGTTTGACTGCCGAATGTTGGTCCAGCTTGACCGGTTTTCGAGGCGTCGCCGGTCGATCCAACCGGATCAATGCCCAGTCATCCGTTCCCTTCAGTCCGAATGCCAAGATATGGCCGGTGAAAACATTCTCGACAGAGATTTCAGGGCCCTCTTTCCGTCGCAAGTCAAAATTAAAAACAAAGCGAATCGTTTCAATGGATTTATTCTCTATGCAATGTCCTGCCGTTAAAACGATGTCCGGACCGACAAGTACGCCGGAACAAAAAGCTCCGCGCACCTGTCCATAAAAGCGTTCTTCCGGACTAAGCTTAACGTAAGGGGTGGGGGTGGCCTGAAAGTTGGCAACGGTCTCCTTAGCCATTTGTTGCGTGACTTCGACGTAAGACCAGCCATTGATCTGAACCACGCCTTGCGTGATTTTTAGGGAATTTTCCATAAACAGCGCCACCGTGGCATCGGCTAATTCGCGAATCGTTGGATTGGCGATCTCATAAAGTTCTTTGCGATCATCTTCCCCATAAACCGGCATCGCCTCTACGAGGGTAGGGGACAGCAGGACGGCGAATACAAGCATATGCAGCCTCATGCTACTAGTGTACACTGGCGCCCACTGGCAGGCCAATCAATTTTTATTCATAAAAGAAATCATTATTAATAAATGATTTTTTTATATCTTGTTGTAGGCTTGTTATGAAGCTGAATTTAAGGCCCGCCGCTTTTTATACTTGATTAATTCAGTCAGGTATGTTATTCTAATTTGGTTCTAGGAGGACGCATGCCACCCTTGCTTCAAATAGAGGATCTGCACGTTCAGGTCGACGGAAAGCCCATTTTAAAGGGCGTAAATTTGAAGGTCGAATTGGGACAAGTGCACGCCTTGATGGGCCCTAACGGCTCCGGCAAAAGCACCTTGTCCAATACCCTGATGGGCCATCCGAAATATCGGGTAACCCAGGGGCGCATCCTATTTGAGGGCGAGGATATCACGGCGGCCAAGCCGCATGAGCGGGCCCGCAAAGGGATATTCCTGGCTTTCCAGTACCCCATGGCCATCCCGGGGGTCACGGTCGCCAATTTCCTGCGCACGGCGCTCAAGGCGGTCCAGGGCGAGGGGATCATCAAGACCTTCCGCAAGAGCCTCAAGGAGAAGATGCAGGCCCTGGAGATGGACGAGAAATTCGCCACCCGCTACGTCAACGACGGGTTCTCGGGGGGCGAGAAAAAGCGTCTGGAGACCCTGCAGATGGCGATGTTCGCGCCGAAGCTCGCGGTGCTCGACGAGACCGACTCCGGCCTCGACATCGACGCGCTGCGCATCGTCTCGGCGGGCATCAACGGCGTCGCCTCCCCCGCCAACGCGATCCTGCTCATCACCCATTACCAGCGCATCCTCGATTACGTCAAGCCCCATTTCGTCCACGTGCTCATCGGCGGCCAGGTCGTCCATTCGGGAGGGCCCGAGATGGCCAGCGAGCTCGAGAAGAAGGGCTACGACTGGCTGCAGCCGAAGGAAGAGAAGCTGGTGCAGGCGTAAGCCCCCAAACCCATGGCTAATATATCCGACATCCACGGCATCAAGGAAGATTACGGGACCAAGTACGGTTTCCACGACGAGGAGAATTACGTCTACAAGTCCCGCAAGGGCTTGGACCGCGACGTCGTCATCGAGATCTCCAAGCGCAAGCAGGAGCCGCAATGGATGCTCGATTTCCGGCTTAAGGCCTACGACATCTTCCTCTCAAAGCCGCGGCCGACCTGGGGCAATTGCGATCTCGTCAACGCCATCGATTTCGACGACATCTATTACTATCTCAAGCCTTCCAAAGAGACGGCCGACAAATGGGACCAGGTGCCGCCGGACATTAAGAATACCTTCACCAAGCTCGGCATCCCGCAGGCGGAACAGAAGTTTTTGGCCGGGGTGACGGCCCAATACGATTCGGAGGCGGTCTACCACCAGATCAACGCTGAGCTCCAGAAGCAGGGCGTGATCTTCCTCGACATGGACGCCGGCCTGCGCGAGTATCCGGACCTGGTGCGCGAGTATTTCGGCACGGTGATTCCGGCCGCCGACAACAAGTTTGCCGCGCTCAACTCGGCCGTGTGGTCGGGCGGCTCCTTCGTCTACGTGCCCAAGGGGGCGAAGGTGGCGATGCCCCTGCAGGCCTATTTCCGCATCAACGCGCAGAAGGCGGGTCAGTTCGAGCGCACCCTCATCATCGCGGATGAGGGCTCCAGCGTCCATTATATCGAGGGCTGCACGGCGCCCACCTGGAGCGAGGACGCGCTGCATTCGGCCGTCGTCGAGCTCATCGCCAAGCCCAGCGCCCATATCCGCTACACCACGATCCAGAACTGGGCCAACAACGTCTACAACCTCGTCACCAAGCGGGCCGTCGCGCATGAGAACGCCTTCGTGGAGTGGGTCGACGGCAATCTCGGATCGAAATTGACGATGAAGTTTCCCTGCGTCTACCTGGTCGGCCGCGGCGCCAGGGCGGAGATACTCTCCTGCGCCTTCGCCGGCAAGGGCCAGCACCAGGACACCGGGGCCAAGCTCGTCTTCGCCGCGCCGGATACCTCGGGCACCATCACCTCCAAGTCGATCTCCAAGGACGGGGGGCGCGCGAGCTACCGCGGCCTGGTCAAGGCCTACCCGCAGGCCACCGACGTCAAGGTCAACGTGCGCTGCGACGCGCTGCTGCTCGACCCGATTTCACGCTCGGACACCTATCCGACCATGGAGATCGACGGCCGCCGCGTCAACGTGGGCCATGAGGCCTCGGTCTCCAAGATCGGCGAGGAGCAGCTCTTCTACCTGCAGAGCCGCGGCTTGAGCGAGGCCGAGGCCACGACGATGGTCGTCAACGGGTTTTTCGAGGCCTTCACCAAGGAATTGCCGCTCGAGTACGCCGTAGAGCTCAATCGCTTGATCCAGCTTGAGATGGAGGGAGCCGTCGGATGAGCGTCGCCGCCTCTGCTCCCGTTTTGGAGCGTCTGCGCCGCGAGGCCTGGGAGGCCTTCCGGCGCGCGAGCGACCCGCTTAAGACCGCCGAGACCTGGCGGCGCATGGATTTCGGCTCTTGGAACCTAGGCGCGCTCCAGGCGCCGGCCAGCGACGGGTGCCAAGCGCGCCTGCCCGCGCTCGAGGCGGGGCTCGCGGCCAAAGGGGTGATCCTCTGCGCCCTGGAAGAGGCAATGGCGTCGCATCCGTCGCTGGTGGCCCCTCATCTGCGCCGCGGCGTCGCCGGGCCGGATTTCGCCAAGCTGGAGGCGGCCAATCTGGCGGGTTTCTCCGCCGGCGTTTTCCTGTACGTGCCGCCGGGCGTGGCCGTCGACAAGCCCATCGAGCTCGCCTTCCATCACGATCCCGGGATCCCGTTCGCGTTCCCGAGGGCGCTGGTGATCCTGGGCGAGGGCAGCCAGGCGACCGTGGTCGAGGGGCATGAGGCGCGGCAGTCGGCGGAGACGGCCGCCTCCGTCGCCTTCTCGCAAGCGGTGCTCGGCAAGGGCGCGCGTCTCGATTATTTCTACAACCAGGCCTTGCCCAAGAACGCGGTTCATTTCTGGCATCAAAACGCGGAGTTGGAGGCCGGCGCGCTCTTGCGCCATTATTCGATCCTCTTGGGCTCCCACCTACACAAGAGCCAGCTCGACGTCGCCCTGAGCGGCGCCGGGGCCCGCAGCGAGCTCTTCGGCCTAGTCTACGGCCGCGACCAGCAGTTCTTCGACCCGCACACCACGCAGTGGCATCGCGCGCCGCGTACCGAGAGCGACCTGTTGTTCAAGGTGGCTCTGCAGGACCGCGCTCGCTCGATCTACACGGGGCTCATACGCGTCGAGAAGCAAGCCCTCGAGTCGGACGCCTTCCAGCAGAACGACAACCTGCTGCTCTCCGACTCGGCGCGCGCCGACACGACCCCCGTGCTCGAGATCTTGACCGATCAGGTGCGCTGCAAGCACGGGGCCACGATGGGTCCGGTCTCTCCCGACGAGCTGTATTATCTCGGCTCCCGCGGCCTCGCTCCCCAGGAGGCGACGAAGATGCTGGTCGCGGGGTTCTTCGACAGGGTCCTCCGCCACCTGCCCGCGAGCCATCAGGAGCGCTTCTCCTCCGAGATCGAGGCCGAGCTCTCGCGGAGGCTTCTATGAGCCCGGCGGTAGCGGTGGGCAAGGCCTCGGAGATCGCCGTCGGGCAGATGCGTATCGTCCACGCCGGCGGGCGTCGCGTCGCGCTGTGCAATGTGGAGGGCAAATTTTACGCCATCGAGGATATCTGCACCCATGACGACGGGCCGCTCGGGGAAGGGACGCTGCGCGGAGCCGTCGTGGAATGCCCCCGGCACGGGGGGCAATTCGACGTCAAGACCGGAGCCGCCGTGCGCATGCCGGCGGTAGTCCCGGTCCGGACTTTTCCGGTGCGCGTCGAGGGCGACGAGATTTTTATCGAGGCTTGAACGATGAGACCCATGGACCCGGCGTCGTTGCGGCAGGATTTCCCGATCCTTCAACGGAAGGTGCGGGGCAAGGCCCTGGTCTATCTTGATAACGCGGCGACTACGCAGAAGCCCTCCCGCGTCATCGAGTTCGAGAAGGCGTTCTATGAGCGCCACAACGCCAATATCCACCGCGGGGTGCACGCCCTCTCCGAGGAATCCACCGCTCTCGTCGACGAGTCGCGCGCCAAGGTCGCGCGCTTTATCGGAGCCGGCGCGCGGGAGATCGTCTTCACCCGCAACGCGACGGAGTCCATAAACCTGGTCGCCCACGCCTGGGGCCGGAAGTTCCTGGGCCCCCGGGACGAGATACTCCTGACGGAGATGGAGCACCACTCCAATCTTGTCCCGTGGCAGCTGCTGGCCCAGGAGAAAGGCGTGCGGCTGCGCTTCGTGCCGGTGACGCCCCAGGGGACCATCGACCTGGAGAGCGCGCGGCGCACCATCACGCCGAAGACGAGGCTTTTCGCGTTCACCGCCATGTCCAACGCCCTGGGCTCCATCAACCCGGTCCGTGAGCTCGTGGCCTTGGCCAAGGAGAACGGCGCGGCTTCGCTCGTCGACGCCTCGCAATGGGTCCCCCACCTGCGTACCGACGTCGCCGAGCTTGATTGCGATTTCCTGGCCTTCTCGGCCCATAAGATGCTGGGGCCGACAGGCGTCGGCGTGCTCTACGGGCGCCAAAAGCTCCTTGAGGAGATGAATCCGTTCTTGGGGGGCGGTGACATGATCGGCCAGGTCTGGCTCGAGCGATCTAGCTATGCCGACCCTCCCCAGAAGTTCGAGGCCGGCACGCCGAACATCGCGGGCATCGCGGCCTTCGCTCAGGCGATCGATTATCTTTCCGAGATCGGCATGGAGGCCGTGCGCCGTCATGAGATCGCCTTGACGCAGCGGGCCCTGGAGATCGCGCGGGCGCAGTCGGGCGTGGAGCTCTACGGGCCCGCGGACGTCAACGAGCGTGGGGGGGTGCTCTCCTTCAACGTCGCCGACATCCACCCGCACGACGTGGGCCAGGTCTTTGACAGCGAAGGCATCGCCATCCGCGCCGGGCATCATTGCTGCCAGCCCCTCATGAGCAAGATGCGCATCGGCGGCACGGCCCGCGCGAGCTTTTATTTGTACAACACGATCGAGGATGTGGAGGCCTTCGGGCGCGGTCTCCGGAAGGTCAAGGAGTTCTTCAAGGTGAAGGAGGCGGTGGGCCATGGAAGGTGACGCGGAGCTTTCCGACCTCTACCGCGACGTGCTCTTGGACTATTACCGTAGCACGGCCCACAAGGGCCGCCTCGAGTCTCCCGACGTCCGTGGCCACGGCGTGAGCCCGATCTGCGGAGACGAGATCGAGATCACCGCCAAGAACAGGCAAGGGCGCCTAGGCCCCATCCGTTACTCCGGCCGGGGTTGCGTCATCAGCCAGGCCTCCAGCGCGATGATGGCGCAGGCCTTGGAGGGCAAGACCTTGGCGGAGGTGCGTTCGCTGATGGAGGCTTTCGGGGACATGATGCTGCGCCAAGGTCCGGTGGACTCGCTTCCCGAGGATCTCGAGGAGGCCAAGGCCTTGGAGGGCGTGCGGAGATTCCCGGCCCGGGTCAAGTGCGCGATGCTGTCGTGGAACACTCTGCGCCTGGGCCTGGAAAAGCCCCGCGAGGCGGTCGAATTCAGGGAGGAGGGCTCATGACGACGGCGACGGAACTTTCCTTCAAGGCGGTGGGCGCGGCACTGCTGCCGGTCGAGGACCCGGAGATACATATGAGCATCGTCGAGCTCGGCCTTATCTACGGCGCGAGGATCGAGCCCGTCGAGGGGCAGGAGGGCCACCGGGTCACCGTTTCGATGAGTTTGACCTCCCCGGCCTGCCCCTACGGGCCGATGCTGCTGGCCATGGTGCACGGCGCCCTGGCGAAGCTGCCGGGCGTGCGCACTGTTGACGTCGACCTGACCTTCGCGCCGCTTTGGGATCCTCGGTCCATGGCCAGCGAGGAGGCCAAGGACAAATTGGGGATATTCTGATGAGGATCACGAGCCTGGTGGAATTCGCGGCAAGGATCATGGTGCGCCTGGCCGGCTTGGCGCCGCAGGCGACTCTTTCCGCCGATAAATTATCGGAGCTCGAGAACATCTCGCGCGACTACGTCGACCAGATACTCCACCGCCTGCGCAAGGGCGAATTGGTCGTCAGTCGGCGCGGAGCCCAGGGCGGCTACGCCCTGGCCAGGCCCGCCTCCCAGATATCCGTAGGCGCGGTGATCCGTTCCGTGGAGGGCGGAATCTTCGAGGAAGTCTGCGAGCGTTATTCATGCGGCGAGCAGCAATGCCACCACCTCACCGCGTGCGGCCTCCGGCCGGTATGGGAGCGGCTCGGGGAGCTCATCGAGGGCTATCTTGACGGGGTCACGCTCGACCAATTGGTCGCGCCCGAGGTCAAGGTCAAGGGCGTTTTGGCGAGCGCCGCGGCGTTCAGGAGGATGGCATGACGGAGCAGGGTTCGGTGCAGGAGCGCGTGGAACGGGTTTTGGCGAAGATACGGCCGTACATACAGTCCGACGGGGGCGACATCTCCCTGGTCTCCGTGGACGCGGCTTCCGGGATCGTGAAGGTTTCCCTCCACGGGGCCTGCGGCAGCTGCCCCAGTTCGACGGCGACCTTGAAGGGTGGCGTCGAGCGGATGATCCGTTCCGAGATCCCGGAGATCAAGGAAGTCGTTTCCGTTTAGCCCCGCATGGCGGGGCGGCTATGCGTCTCGATCTGCACACCCACTCCCATTATTCCGACGGGACGTTGAGCCCGGGCGAGCTGGTGCGCCGCGCCCATGAAAAGGGGGTCGAGTGGATGGTGCTCACCGACCACGACAGTGTTTCCGGATACCTTGAGGCGCGCAAGGCGGCCGAGGGATTGGAGTTGAAGGTATACTGTGGCGTCGAAATCAATACCCGCCAGGACGGGGTCCATATACTCGGCTACGGGATCGATTGGCGCTCGACCGAGTTCCAGAGCCGCCTCGAGGATTTCCGAGGGAGACGGCGCAAACGCGTCCACGCGATGATCGAACGGTTGCGCGAGGCTAACGTGGATCTTCAGTGGAGCGACGTCGAGGCCGTCTCCAGCCATGGGGATGCATTGGGTCGGCCGCATATCGCCGACGCCCTGCGCCGCAAAGGCGTGGTGCGCACCCGGCAGGAGGCCTTCTCGAAGTATTTGACGCGCGGCAAGCCCGGTTTCGTCGAGGCGATGGGGCCGAGCGTGGAGGAGGCCATCGCCGCGATACGAGATGCCGGAGGCATGGCGGCGACCGCCCACCCCGGGACGATGTTTACCCTGGAAGATTTCAAGCGCTGGAGGGACGCGGGACTCGAGGGGGTGGAGGCGTACTACCCCACCCATTCCTCGCCGACCGTCGTCGGGCTCTTGGAGATCGCCAAGGCCCTCGGGCTGCTGGCGACCGGCGGATCCGATTTCCATGGGCCGGGCACGGGCCGCAACAAGATCGGCGGCTTCGACGCCTCCGCCGAGGCCCTGCGCTGCCTCGAGCCCCGCGTCTGCCGCTGAGATCCCATGAGCGCTCGCAAGCTCGCCGCATTGATCGCGCACCGCGGGGCCTCGGGCTACGCGCCCGAGAACACCCTGGCGTCCTTCTCGCGCGCCCTGGAGCTTGGCGCTACTAGCGTCGAGTTCGACGTCCAGCAGACCAAGGACCAGCGCCTGGTCGTGATTCATGACGACGAGCTTTCCCGGGTCGCGGGCCTTAGGCGGCGCGTCGGCTCCATGAGCTACCTGGAGCTCTCGCAGGTCGACGTCGGCTCCTGGTTCGATTCCCATTTCAAGGGAGAACGGGTCCCGCTGCTCGAGGAGGTATTGGACCTCTTCGCCGGCAAGGTCGAGCTGCACCTAGAGATCAAGCACGGCACCAGGCCCTATCCCGGCATCGAGGAGCGCGTCTTGGAGCTGCTGGGCTCGCGTCCGGAGCAGGAGGGAAAGGTGGTGGTCTCGAGCTTCTACCACGAGAGCCTCCACCGGCTGCGCACCCTCGACCGCACGCTCCGGCTCGGTTTTCTCGTCGGGTATTCGCGCCGGATCACGGCGTTGCGCGAGGCCTATGAGCTCGACTGCGAAAGCGTGCATATGAGCGCGCGGCAGGTGGACCGCGCCTGGACCCAGGCCTTGCACCGGGATGGGCGCAAGGCGCTTGTCTACACGGTCAACGAGCCCAAGGAGTACGAACGGCTCAACGCCCTGGGCGTCGACGGCGTCTTCACCAATTATCCCGATCTGGGCCGTCTGCACCGCGCGGGGGCGCCTGAGGAATGAAGACGGCGGCGCGCCGCCTCGAGGAGGAGGTGGACCGGTTGTCGGCCGCCGGGCTCTCCGCCCTGGGGTACTCAGAGGCGGAGCTGGAGCGCTGCGCGCACCTGACGCTGCGCATCGGCGAGCTTAAGCGCGCCTCGGACGCCGTGATCCCGGCGCATGTCTACCAGCGCGCCGAGATCCTGCACGGCGTGGCCGATTTCACCGGCGATTCCTATAAGCTCTCGAAGCAATGCGCGGGTGTTACCGCGCGGCGCATCGTCTTCTGCGGGGTGCGCTTTATGGCCGAGACGGCCAAGATCTTAAACCCGGACAAGGAGGTGTATCTTCCGGCCCTGGAGGCGGGCTGCTCGCTCGCCGATTCCATCGCCGCCGCCGACGTGCGGGGGCTCAAGGCGGAGCATCCGGGCGTGCCGGTGGTCAGCTACATCAACACCAGCGCCGAGGTCAAGGCGGAAAGCGACGTGATCGTCACCAGCGCCAACGCCGCGGGCATCCTGCGCAGGCTCTTCGCGGAGCATCCGCGGCTGATCTTCCTTCCGGACGAGTGGATGGGCCGCAACCTCGCCCGCGAGCTCGCCAAAAAGGTCGGCTCCGAGCTCATTATTTGGAACGGCAAATGCGTCGTCCACGAGAATTTCGACGCCGGCTCGGTCGCCTTCTACCGGAAGATGTACCCGGGGGTCAAGATACTGGCGCACACGGAGTGCAGCCCCTCCTTGGTGCGGGCGGTCGATTTCGCCGGCGGCACCGGCGACATGATGCGCTACGTCGCGGGCACGAGGGCCAAAAGCTACATGCTGGTGACGGAATGCGGGCTCGGGGATCTGGCGCGGGTCCAATTCCCCGAAAAGGCCTTCGTCCCCATGTGCCGGCTCTGCCCGTACATGAAGGCCACCGACCTGCGGCATGTCTTAGACGTTTTGGAGAACCCCGAGCCCGCCCGTCGCATCGAGCTCGACCGCGGCTTGATGGACCGGGCCCGCCGTTCCATCGAGCGGATGTTCGAATTGTCCGAGTAGCAAGCGGAACGTTCGCCACCGCGTCTTCTCTGACGAATCCCGAGGTGGGCGTCCGGCGGCTGTCCCGTTTAGAGGGTTAAAATGTATACTGGGGCGTGGCCTTATTCGAGCCCGTATTTGCCGCGCTTAATGGCGCGGATGTCCGCTATATCGTCGTCGGTGGGCTTGCGGTGGTTCTGCACGGGTATCCACGTCTAACCGCCGATGTCGATATCGTATTGGATTTGGAGTCTTCTTCGGCCCGAAAGGCCTTGGAGGCCCTGGCGGGACTTGGGCTTAAATCGCGGCTTCCGGTTGACCTTTTGGCCTTTGCGGATGCCCGACAGCGAAACGATTGGATTGAGAATAAGAACATGCAGGTGTTTACCTTGTATTCTTCTTCGAACCCATTGCTCACCCTTGATCTATTTGTTCGGGAACCGATCCCATTCGAGCAACTTTGGGAACGTTCCGAAATTCTTGATTTGAACGGTGCCCAGGTCCGCGTGGCCTCCATGGACGATCTGATCGCGATGAAACAGGCCGTAGGGCGTCCTCAGGATCTAATCGACGTCGAGGCCCTTAAGGCGTTAAAAGAAGCGCGAAAGCGGAGATGACCCCCGAGCCATCATCCTGGGAATGCACGTGGGAGGACGCGCGCCGACGGCAATTGATCGCAGGGCTCGAGGCGACTCCCGCCCAGCGGTTGGCTTGGCTGGAAGAGATGATACTCTTGGCGCATCGCAGTGGGGCGCTGCCGAAGCATTAGTTTCATCGATGCCTCAGTCCGTGGACCCAAGACGCGAGATTCTCGCTCAGAATGGTGATCCAGACCTGGATGGCGCAAGGCAGCGGCAAGAGCCCACAGAAGGCGGCAAGGACGGCCGAATTCCATACAGAATAACCCTGTTTGAGTAAGCCGATCGCGGTCAGGACGGCCAAGCCCAGGCTGCTCCAAACCCAAAACGACAGCGGGACCTGGCCCGCCACGGCGGCAACGGCGAGTATCGTCGCGGCAGTGGGCGCCACCATAGCCGCAGCGCCCCCCGCCAGCTGATCAACGCCGTCTGGAACGCAATGACGATGGTTGCTCGGCTCTTTAACTACGATCGGGCCGCGTCGAACCCTGTTTCGTCCCGTGATCAATGATTGGAACTTGATTCCGAGATTCGCCTCCGCCAGGCTCGACCCCGCCGAGTCGCCCGTTGGAGCAATAGCCTCGCCAAATCTGATCCCAGATTCATGTTTAATTCCTTCAAACGACTGAGCAAAAACCAAGCCGGATTTGGCCGCGAACAATAATGAAAGAAACATCGCTCGCTGGAGCGTTGCCGATGGCACGCTCAAAGTTTGCAGGACGAAACGCGGCCGCGCCTGGGCCATTAGGGTCCTCGAAGAAGAGCCCTTTGGGCTGAGGGAGCTGGGTCTAAAGGCCCGCTTGACGCAGGCCTACGCGGGACTGTCGACGTCGACATCGTGCTGTGGATTTCCAGGGAAAACTTCCTCAAGGCCGAAGAGGCGTTTAAGGCCTTGGGTCTGATTAGCCGTCTTCCGGTGTCGGCCGCGGAGGTATTCGCTTTCCGGGAGGAGTACATCGCCAATAAAAACCTGAAGGCCTGGAGTTTTTACAATCCGGCCAATCGTGCCGAGATCGTTGATGTGATACTGACAGAGGATTTGGCGAAACTAAAGGTTAAGCGGGTCAGGTTGGGGCGACACCTTTTGCCGATCATCAGCCTCAAGGTGCCCGAGGATCTTCTCACGATGTTTAAGGACAAAGCGGCCCGCAGCGGGGTTGCCTACCAGACGCAGATCAAGCGCTTGATGGCCGAATGGTTGGGCCTTACCAGTTTCTGATTTTCTTGACCGAGTAGGCGATCACGAGCCCCAGCCCCGCGCCGACGATTTGGCCGATCATTAGGCCCGGAGTTCCTGCCAAGGCGAGACCCCCAAGCATCCCCGCGAGCATGCCGAGGCCGATGACGGCGGCTCCGCCGACGGATTTGTTCCCAGCCCCGATCGTGTGCGGGTGGACTCCCCTGGGTTCCACGACGACGATCGGCGCTCTGAGCCCGGGCTTGGCCGTCCGAGCCGCCTGGGTTGCCGGGCCAGCTCCCGAGCCGGGGCCTGCGGCAATTTCGGGCGCCGGCCGCTGCGCCGCATTGTGATCGAATTGTTTGCCCGCCGCCGCGCTCGCCTCCTCGTCGCCGGCGGCGAAGCCGGAGGGCGCGGAAACCATCGAAATAGCCAGAGCCAGATAAACTATTCTTGTCATGCGCTTAGTATGCGGCGAGCGTCACGTATTCGCGTGAGGCTTTGGGCCTACGCCTCGATGGTCTTAAGGCCCATCCCAGATTAGGTCTTAAGACACTTTTGGAAGGGGCATGATGAGGCAATAATGAACGTATGAGGAGACTAATTTTAAACGTGGCGCTGCTTGGTATCATCCTAGCGCCGCGTAGTCATGCGACGATATTCCAACTCAACCAAGCCGTGCTTCTTTATGATAATAACGGATACATCAATGCAGGATCTGTCGATGCCTTCTTTCCCGATGGCTCCGTCGCAATACGGCGCAGTTCGGATGGTGTTCTCAAGCGAGCGGACATTAACAATATCGCTAGAACCCAGGGCTGTGTCGGACGCTTTTGTGTCGGTGAGGAGGTCGTTGTCCTTTACAGAGATCACTATAAAAACTCTGAAAAGATATGTCATGGATTAGTAAAAGGTTTTTTTGACGATGGGACAATCGCCGTCCTTGCCGAAAATTGGCATAGGGTTCAAGACCAAGCTTTGGCCTCCCTGAAGGGATCTGCGGGTGATCTTAAGGTCGGGGATTTTATCGTCGCTGACAAGGGAAGCCAGGCTGGTGTCTTCGATGCCGAGATCGTGGGTTTCTTCTCTCCTTCGCTTGTCGCGGTACGCAGCCATATTGCTGGGACTACGTATTATCATCAAGTGAGGCGCGATGATATAGCCCGCAAGGGCGCGCCGATCACCGGCTTGGGCCCTCTGGAGGAGCTGGAGCAGCGCTTGGCCGAGCAGGCCTCGACGTTGGGTTTTGCCGGCGATGAAAGCGCCGAAGTGCGCTATAGGCTGCCGGACGCCGATCAAAAGACGGAAAATCCTTAGCTTGTTCGGGGCCGGCGCGGTCAAACCCCGAGCCGTGCCTTGCTGCGCCGCTCGGCGGCCAGCACGGCGTTGGATAAAAGCGCTGCGATCGTCACGGGTCCCACGCCCCCCGGCACCGGCGTAAGCCAGCGCGCCGTCTTGCGCGCGCTGGCGAAATCGACGTCTCCCTTGGCCGATCCGTCGAGATAGCTGACGCCGGCGTCGATCACCAGCGCGCCGCGCTTGAGCATCGAGCCCTTGATGATCCCCGGCCGACCGGCCGCCGCGACCACGATGTCGGCGCGGCGCAGGTGCGAGCGCAAGTCCTTCGTGCCCGAATGGCAGAGCGTGACGGTGGCGCCCAGCGTCGAAAGCAGGTGGGCCGCGGGCTTGCCGACGATATTGGATCGGCCGACGACGACGGCCTCTTGGCCCTCGGTCTCCACGCCTGAGGCTTGGACCAGCGCAATCACGGCGGCGGCGGTGCAGGGGACGAAGGTCCCCACGCCGTCGAGCTCCTTGTATTTCCGGATGGCGAAGAGTCGGCCGTAATTGGAGGCCGTCACGCCCTCCACGTCCTTCTCCGGCGGGATGCGGTCGAGCAGCTTGTGCAGGTCGAGGCCGGGGGGCAGCGGCATGTCGATGATGATGCCGTCGACGTGCAGGTCCTTCGCCAGGTCGTCTAGCACGCGGACGGCCTCCGCCTGGCTGATGGAGGCTGGGAGGGATTGCACCGTCGTCTCGATGCTGGCGGATTTGCAGGCCTCCAGCTTCTGCTTGAGATAGGCCTCGGCGGCCGCGTGCCGGCCCACGGAAAGGATCGCCAAGAGGGGCGCCTCGCCGCGCTGCTCCGCGACCCAGGCCACCCGTTTGGCCAGCGACGCGATCGACTTGTCGGCGACGGCCCTTCCGTCTAGCAGCTGGGCGCTACGGGCGGCCGGCTTCTTTCTCATCCCTTCAGCTCCCGCTCCAGGCGGAGGAGGAATCGGCTTAAGGCGCCCAAGATCGGCGCTGGGACCCGGCCGCGCCGAGCCGCGTCGAGCAAGGGCTTAAGTATCGCGTCCGTTTCGAGCGCGCGAGCGGCGCGCAGGTCCTGGAGCATCGAGTTCTGCTGCCAGGGCGCCTTCCGGCAGGAACGCACCAGGATTTCGTCTAGGCGTTCGTAGAGGGGGGGGTGCCCGGCCGCGCGAGCGGTGGCCGCGGCCTCGCGGGCGGCGGCCGCCAGGATTTCCCGTAAGGCCGGCGAGGCCGCCAGCTCGCCGTTGGGCTTGGCCGCGAGCGCCCCCAAGGGATTGACGCACGCGTTAAGCGCCGCCTTGGTCCACAGCATCCGGTCCTCGTCTCCGCAGATCCCTACGCGCAGCCCGGCCTCCTTAAGGCAGCGGGAGGCGGCGTCCAAGGCGCGCGCATTGCCGGGATGCTTTGCCAGGAAAATGTCGAGCCCGCCTTGATGGCGGACATGGGCCGCGCCCATGCGCAGGCTGGCGACGTAGCAGGAGCCGAACACCGTCCGCGAGGGGCCGAAGGCGGATAAGGTCCTGCTTCGGTGGGCCAGGCCGTTTTGCAGGCTAACGATGGCCGTGCCGGGACCGGACAGCCGCCGAACCGTTTTCAAGGCGCCCGCGGTATCGTACGCTTTCACGCAGATGAAGACGATCGAACAGGGCGGCCCGGAGGGCTTGATCGACGGACGGATCACGGAGGCGGGAATCCGTCGGCCGACCGGCGAGTCGGCAGTCGAGACGCGCAGGCCCAAGGCCTTCACGCGGCGCAGCCAAAGCCGGTCGCGCCCGATTAGCCGGACGGGGCGGGCCCGGCAGATTTTGGAGGCCAAGAAGGAGCCGATAGCGCCTGGCCCGACGATGGCGACGTCGCCGCGAGTCGTCCGCATGCCGGCTACTCTATCAATTAGCCGGTGAAAATGAAAAGCCCTTCCGCGAGGAAGGGCTTTTGAGACGCTGTTTGAACTTAGGCGTTGACCATCTTGGCGCGGGACACATCGCCTTTCTTGTCCAGGTAATAGAGCCAGCCGGACTCTTTCTTGATCCCGAGCTTGGAGACCTTCTCGGGCTTGCCGCCCTTCTTGCCGCCGCGGGCCATCTTGGCGCGGGAGACGTCTCCCTGCTTGTCGACATAGTACAGGAAGCCCTCAGCGCGCTGCACGCCGGCCTTCGCCACTTTCTCTGCCATGTATTAGTTCCTCCGTAGTTCGACGACGACTACGTCGGAACTATACATAAATGCTCCGGAGAAACGCAAGGATTTTTTCGTCGGGGCCCCGACGGTCGTCGGAGAGGCTATTTTTGCGGCGGCTTGAACAGCGGGATCTGCGTCTCTCCGGGCTGGGTGATGAGCCGCTCCTTGAGCCACTGGTCTACGAGCGGCTTAGAGAAGCGGTACTGGCGACCGATGCGCGAGGCGGGCACCTTCTTCTGGCGGATGAGGTTGTATATCTTCGAGCGGCCCATGCCGAGATAACTGGCCAAGGCCTTGATATCCATGACCTCCGGAGGCGGCCCAGAAAAAGCCTTTCGCGCGATTTTTTTCTTGCGGCCCATCGCTATTGCGGTGTCCTTTCGCTTGATTTCGCTTCCTGCGACTGCAAGTATACATCATGTGTCATTTTTTGTCAAGTTTTGACGGTTCGGGGAAAAATGAATATTGTCTCCGTCGACCCAATTTGATATAGTTTTTCACTATGCAAACCTACGAGACCGTCGTAGTGCTCAAACCTCAGCTTTCGGATCCCGAGATCGCCGATTTGGTCGATAAGACGAAGAAGCTGATCTCCGGCGAGGGCGGCGAATTGCTCCACGAGGACAAGTGGGGCCGCCGCAAGCTGACCTATCCCATTCGGCAGTCCCGCGAGGGTTTCTACGTGTATTTCAAGTTCCAGGCCCCCACCGTCTTGCTGCAGCGCCTGGGCCACCATTTCCGGGTCTTGGATTCCGTGCTGCGCACGATGACGGTGCAATGGAGCGACAAAAAGTCTTCCAACGGCGCGGTGAAGAAATGAGCGCCGGCATACGCCTTCCCGAAATGAACCTCGTGCTGCTCAACGGGCGCTTGACCCGCGATCCGGAGCTGTTCTTCACGTCGGGCGGGGCTGCCAAGTGCAGCTTCAGCATCGCCGTCAACCGCCGCGTCAAGGACGCCAAGACCAGCGAATGGAAGGACGACACCCTTTTCATGCCGGTCGTCGTGTGGCGGGAGCAGGCCGAACGCTGCAAGGAAAAGCTCAAGAAGGGCAGCCCCGTCCATGTCGAGGGGCGGCTCGCCGGCCGCGAATACGAGGATAAAAGCGGGCAGAAGCGCTCCGTCCTCGAGGTCATCGCCACGCGCGTGCAGTTCCTTTCGCCCGTCTCGGATTCCGGCGGCGGCGAGAGCGCCCCGAAAAGCGAGGCCGAGCCCTCCGCGGGCGGGGATCTAGAGGAGGTTCCTTTTTAAATGCCAGAAGAGATGGAAGCGCCAAAGGCCGCCGCGGCGCCGGCGGCCGCTCCCGCGGCCGCGCCAGCCGCTCCAGCCCGTCGGCGCGCGCCCTTCGCGCCGCGGCGGAAGGTCTGCCGATTCTGTGCCGAGAAGATAGAGAAGGTGGATTTCAAGCAGATCCCCATTCTGCGGACGTTTACGACGGAGCGGGGAAAGATCCTCTCGAGCCGCATCACCGGCACCTGCGCCACGCACCAGCGTCAGCTCGCGCGAGCCATCAAGCGCGCCAGGAACCTGGCGCTGCTCCCCTACGTTTCCAACTGAGCAAGAGGTCAGCGATGAAAGTCATCTTGAAGTCCGATGTCGAGAAGCTAGGCCGTGCCGGTGACGTCAAGCAGGTGGCCGACGGTTTCGGGCGCAATTACCTGCTCCCGCGCGGCTTGGCCACGCCGGCCACCCCGGCCGCCCTGAAATGGCTTGAACGGGGCGCGGAGCGCCGTCAGAAGCTGCGCGAGAAGGCGTCCCAGGCCGCACAGGAATTGGCGGGCAGGCTCGCGGGCGTCGCCTTGTCCTTCGCGCGCCAAGCGGGCGAGGAAGGCAAGATATTCGGTTCGGTGGGCAAGTCGGACATCGTTGAAAGCCTCAAGGCTTCGGGGATCGTTGTCGACAAGAAATCGGTGATCCTCCCCTCCGCCCTGAAGGCCTTGGGCGAGCATGAGGTCGAGATCCGGCTGGCTCCCGACGTTTCGACGAAGATAAAGGTTTCCGTCGTCGCCCGCGCCTAAGGCCGGCGCGAGAACGCATGTCCGCCTCCGCGCCGGCGCTTGAAGTCCCTCCCCAGGCCCTCGAAGCCGAAATGGCGGTGCTCGGATCGATGCTCATCGAGGCTGAGGCCGCCGAAAAGGCGATCGAAATACTCGACGAGACCCAGTTCTACAAGGACTCCCACCGCGTCATCTTCCGCGCCATCTTCGATCTTTGCCAGGCCGGCAAGGCCGCCGACCTGGTCACCGTCGGAGAAGAGCTGCGCAAAAACGGGACGATCGGCTCCGTGGGCGGCGTCACCTACCTGTCGGAATGCATCCACCGCGTATCCACGGCGGCGCATGTCGAGCATTACGCTCACCTGGTGCATGAGAAGGCCATACTCCGCGAGCTGATCTCGACCGCTACCAAGATCGTCTCCGACTGCTATTCGGAAAAGGAGCCCTCGACCCTTCTCGACGAGGCCCAGGCCGAGATACTCAAGGTGGCCCAGCGGCAGATCATGACCGGCTTTCACAACGCCAAGGATCTCGCCCACCTGGTCATTGAGGAGATCGAGAAGCTCCACCATCGCAAGCAGGCCGTCACGGGCGTTTCCTCGGGGCTTAAAAAGCTCGATTCCCTCACGGCGGGATTCCAGAACGGCGACCTGATACTCATCGCCGCCAGGCCGAGCCAAGGAAAGACCGCGTTGGCCTTGAACATCGCCGCCAACGTCGTGCTGCAGAGCCCGCAGAACGCCGTCGCCTTCTTTTCGATGGAGATGTCGCGCACCGCGATCATGACCCGGCTCATCGCCAGCGAGGCCCGGGTGAACCTGCACGAGGTGCGCAACGGCTATTTCCGCCGCGACCGGTGGACTCATTTGACGAACGCCGCGGCCCGACTGTCCGAGGCGCCGCTCTTCATCGACGACTCCCCGGGCTTGTCGGTCCTCGAGGTGCGCAGCCGCGCCCGCCGCCTCGGCAGCGATTTAAAACGCCAGGGCAAGGCCTTGTCCCTGGTCATGATCGATTACCTCCAGCTCATGCGCGGGGCCAGCCGCCGCATCGAGAGCCGTCAGCAGGAGGTGTCGGAGATATCCAGGGGCCTGAAGTTCCTGGCGCGCGACCTCAATATCCCCGTGATCGCGCTCTCGCAGCTTTCGCGGCGCGTCGAGGAGAAAGGCCGCGCGGACGGCAAGCCGCAGCTCTCCGACCTCCGGGAATCGGGCGCCCTGGAGCAGGACGCGGACCTCGTGGCCTTCATCTACCGCGAGGCGGCCTACAAGCCGAACGACCCTACCATCGACGAGAGCAAGGCCGAGATCATCGTCGCCAAGCAGCGCCAGGGCCCGACGGGCTCCATCGAGGTGCGCTTCAATCGCGACGTCACCCGCTTCGACAACCTCGATCCCGTCGCCGAAGCGCCCCAGGAAGAGGAACAAAGCACGTTCTCATGACGAATTCGCTCGCGGACCGCCCGAGGCGCCAACGCCCTCCGCCGGTCGCGAGCGCGCCGGCCCAGCGATTCTTCCGCCCGACCTGGGCCGAGGTGGACCTCGATGCCTTGGGCTTCAATCTCCGGAGGTTTAAGGCCGCCATGCCCCCGGGCGTGCGGATGATGTTCGTGGTCAAGGGAGACGCCTACGGGCACGGTGCCGTGGCTCTCGCCCGCTGGACGCAGGAGCGGCACGGTGCCGACTGGCTCGGGGTGTCCTCGGTGGAGGAAGGCATCGCCCTGCGCGAGGCCGGGGTACGGCTGCCGGTGCTCATCCTGGGATCATTGTTTCCCTTCGAGAGTTTCCTGGCCGCCGCGCAATATGGATTGACGCCCACCGTGGCCAGCATGGACGGCGCGCGCCGCCTCTGCGAGGTCTCGCGCAAGCTTCAGCGCCGGGTGAGCTGCCACTTGAAGCTCGACACGGGCATGGGCCGCATCGGGATGAGCTGGCCCTCGGGGCTGGAGGTCGCGCGCGTCTTGGCCTCGGAACGGGGCGTGGAGCTCGAGGGGGTCTACACCCACCTGGCCAGCGCCGACGCGGACGGGCGCCAAACCCGCGCGCAGCTCGATCGTTTCAAGGCGGCCCTCAAGGATATGGCCCGGGAAGGGATCCGCGTGCGGCTGCGCCACGCCGCCAATTCCATCGCCGCTCTCGACTATTCTTCCAGCCGTTGGGACCTGGTGCGTCCCGGGTTGGCCCTCTACGGCCTTGCCGGGCGGGGGTACCACCCCATCCTGACGCTTAAGACGCGGGTCGTCTTCCTCAAAACGGTGCGTCGGGGAACCCCCATCGGATACGGGGCGACGTTCAAGGCGCGGCGCGAGGCGCGCGTCGCCACGCTGCCCATCGGCTATGCGGACGGTTTGCCGCGACTGCTCTCCAACCGCGGGCACGTGCTTATCGATGGAAGGCGCTGCCCCATCATCGGAGCCGTGTCGATGGACATGACCACGGTCGACGTCGGCGCCGCCCCCTCGGCGCGCGTCGGCTCCGAGGCGGTGCTGCTCGGCTCTTCCGGGGGCTTGGGGGTGGGCGTCGCGCAATGGGCCGATTGGGCCCGCACGATCCCCTACGAGGTGGTCGCCAGGCTGAGCGCGCGCGTGCCGCGGGTGTACCTACAATCATGAGCGCGGCCCAGCCGGCGTACGATCCGATGAAGGCGACCTTGACGACGGTGGGCGACCGTGCCCTCTCCATCGCCGAGAGCATGGGGGAGTTCACCCTACTCATCCGCACGAGCTTTTTCTGGCTGCTGCGTAGCCGAGTCGAATGGCGCCAGACCGTGATCCAGATGCTGCAGATCGGGGTGCAGTCCTTCCCGGTCACCGCCATGACGAGCCTTTTCACCGGGATGGTCTTGGCGCTTCAGACCGGCTCCTCCTTCCGGGACCTGTTCAACGAGCCGGTGTTTACGGGCACCATCGTAAGCTTCGCGGTGGTCAAGGAGCTCGGTCCCGTGATGACCGCGATGGTGGTTTCGGGGCGCGCGGGGGCCGCCATCGCCGCGGAACTGGGCACCATGAAGGTCACAGAACAGATCGACGCGCTCTACACCTTGGGGACCGATCCCGTGCGCTACCTCGTGCTGCCGCGGGTGCTGGCCTTCCTCGTCATGCTGCCGCTGCTGACGGTCTTCTCCGATTTCGCCGGCGTCATCGGGGGCTGTGTGGTGTCCTACGTCAAGCTTGACGTGCCGACCAACGTGTACTGGCACGAGGTCTTCGACCATCTCGGGCATAAGGAGCTCTTCCACGGGCTGATCAAGACGGTGGTCTTCGCCTTCTGTATTTCCTTCATCTGCTGCTATAAGGGCCTGTTCACCCGCGGGGGCGCGGAGGGGGTGGGGAAGGCCACGACCTCCGCCGTCGTCAACAGCATGGTCTCGGTGCTCATCATCGATTATTTCGTCACGGCCATCCTCGTCGCGCTGGGGCTGACTTGATCGACGCCGAGGGCGTGCGCAAGAGCTTTGGCGCCAGGACGGTGCTGCGGGGCGTCGAGCTTAAGGTGGAAGACGGCGAGACGCTCGTCATCATCGGCGGCTCGGGCAGCGGCAAGAGCACCTTCCTTAAGTGCATCATAGGGCTGGTCCGGCCCGACGGGGGCTCGATCGTCGTCGACGGCGTCGACGTCACGAAGGTGCATGACGAGTTCCATTTCGCCGAATACCGCCGCAAGTTCGGGTACCTGTTCCAGGAGGCGGCCCTTTTCGACTCGCTGACGGTGGCCGAAAACGTCGTCTTCGGCCTACGCTATCTGACCGACATCCCGGAGACGAGGTACCGTTCCATCGCGACCGACAAGCTGGCCCTGGTGGGCCTTAAGGGGATCGAAGACATGAAGCCCGCCGAGCTTTCCGGCGGCATGAAGAAGCGGGTCGCCCTCGCCCGGGCCATCGCCGCCGAGCCGCAGTACATCCTCTATGACGAGCCGACGACGGGCCTCGACCCCATCATGTCGGACATCATCAACGACCTCATCATAGACCTCAAGAAGAAGTTGGGCGTCACCTCGGTCGCGGTGACCCATGACATGAAATCGGCCTATAAGATCGCCGACCGCATCGCGATGATCTACGAGGGCAAGGTGCTCGAGATCGCCCACCCCGACATCATCAAGATCACCCGGAACGCCGCCGTCCGGCAGTTCATCGAGGGGCGCAGCGAGGGGCCCATCCGCATGAAAATCAAGGACTACGACTGATGCGCGCGGAACACTCGCGAGGAATCCGTTGTTTTCCCATCGACGCCCGCAATGAATATGCAATATAATCCTTGTAGAATCGGCGGGAAGCCTGCGCCGAGAGGAGCTTCGCTCAGCCTGTTTTTGGCTAGATGACAACCGAAGCGAAGGTAGGCGCATTCATCATCGCGGGCCTCGTGTTCCTCGGGGTCGCGATTTTTCTTTTGGGCGATTTCACTTTCCAATCGCGCTATACCCTGTACGTGACCTTCCACGACGTCGCCGGCCTCTCGGAGAAGGCGCCGGTCAAGCTCTCGGGCGTGGAGGTGGGCAAGATACGCGGCATCGACCTCTTGGGAGACCTGGCGCGCGTGGAGGCGTCGATCTCGTCGAAGGTGCCGGTGTACCGCGACGCGGTGTTCTCGATCGGGTCGACCGGCATCATCGGCTCGAAATTCCTGCAGATCGACCAGGGGCGGCCGGAGACGGGCACGATCCCGCCCAAGACTACCGTCCAAGGCCAGGACCCCGTCTCCATCGAGAAGGCGATCACCAAGGCGTTGCATAGTCTCCAGGAGCTCTTGGGCGGCGGTCCCGGGGACAAGGGCACCCTGGCCAAGAACCTCAACGCCACGGTGGCCAACGTGCGTAACCTCACGGCGAATCTCGACGAGCTCGTCGCCGACACCAAGCCGCAGATCACCAGCGCCTTGGGGAGGCTCGACTCGATCACGGCCAAGCTCGATTCGGTGCTCGCCAAGACCAACGAGATGATGGCGGCGATCAACCAGTCCAAGGGGCCCGTCGGCGCGCTGCTGCACGACGAGAAGATGAAGAACGACGTCAAGGAGACGATGTCGAGCCTCAAGGAGGCCGCCGGCACGGCTAAGGACGTGTTGGGCCGCATGACGCAGTTCAGGGTCTATTGGAACTACGACTGGCGCTACGAGCACGCCATCCGCGCCTCGCGCACGGACCTCGGGCTCAAGATCTCGCCCCGCGAGGGGCGCTACTATTACCTGGGCGGCTCCAACATCGCCAATACCTCCGACGAGCCGCGGGCGGGGGATTTCACCAAGAAGAATACGGTCGACGCCATGCTGGGCTGGACCGGGGATACGATCGGCACCCGGTGGGACTTGGGGATCGGAGTCATCCGTTCGGGAGGGGGCGCCCGCGTGACCTTGACCCCGGCGGCCGAGCATCCCGTCTGGGGACGCTTCAGCGTCACGGCGCAAGCCTACGATTTCGGCCGGAGCCGGACCGTCAACGGGCATAAGTACACCAAGCCCGCCTACGACGTCGGAGCACAGGTCCGCCTACACCGTGTCGTGGGGGTCGGCGCCCGCGTGGAGGATTTGAGCGACACCAAGCGCGGGCAGACCTGGGTCAACGTCTCTTTCGAGGACAAGGATATCGCCTACCTGTTCGGCATGGTGACGTTTGGAGCCGCCGGGACGAGGGGCCGCAGCAAGAGCAGATAAGGACCGTGTCGAAACTCAAGTCCGTCCACCGCTGCCAGGAGTGCGGCTTTTCCAGCCCTAAATGGCTCGGGCAATGCCCGGGCTGCTCGGGCTGGAATACGCTCGTCGAGGAGGCGGTGGAGGTGCGCCCCGCCTCGGGCAAGGCGGGATCGCGCCGCGCCCTCACCGATTTCAGCTCGGGCCTGCGCAAGCTCCATGAGATCGGCGAGCAGGAGGACCACCGCATCCTCACGGGCGTCGGGGAGCTCGACCGGCTTTTGGGCGGGGGGCTGTTGCGCGGCCAGGTGGCGCTTTTGGCCGGCCCGCCCGGGATCGGGAAGTCCACCTTGATGCTGCAGGCGGCCTCCGCGCTTTCGGCCGCGGGAAAAAAAGTGCTCTACGTCAGCGGCGAGGAGTCGCTGGGCCAGGTCTCAGGTAGGGCGCGCCGTCTAGGGTTGGGCGGAGGGGAGCTGCTTTTGGCCTCCGAGACCGACCTGGGCAAGGTGCTCGAGGCCATAGACTCGGAGTCGCCCGATCTGCTCATCCTCGATTCGATCCAGACCGTCTACCACCCGGACCTGATGGGCAGCCCCGGCTCGGTGGGCCAGGTGCGCGAATGCGCGGCCGAGCTGCTGCGCGCGGCCAAGAGCCGCGGCACCATCGTCCTGCTCTTGGGCCACGTGACCAAGGAAGGGAGCCTGGCGGGCCCCAAGGTGCTCGAGCATATCGTCGACACCGTGCTCGCCTTCGACACCGAGAGCCACGACCTGCTGCGCGTGCTGCGCGTGCAGAAGAACCGCTTCGGGCCGTCCTCGGAGATCGCCCTCTTCGAGATGGGCGAGAAGGGCTTGGTCGAGATGGCCGACGCCTCGGCCTTTTTCCTCTCCGAGCGCGGCGCCGAGCCGGCCGCCGGGCGCGCCGTCTCCGTGGCGATGGAGGGCTCTAGGCCGCTGCTCATCGAGGTGCAGGCCCTGGTGACCCCGACGCGTTACCCCCTTCCCCGGCGCATGGCGACCGGGCTGGACTTGAACCGCACCCTGGTCCTGATCGCGGCCTTGGAGAAGCATCTCAAGCTCCGCCTCGAGAACCGGGACGTGTTCCTCAGCTTGGCGGGAGGGCTCAGGCCGAAGGACCCGGCGCTGGATTTGGCCGTCTGCATGGCCTTGGTCAGCTCCGCGCGGGAGCAGGCCCTGCCCGCGGACCAGGTTTTCATCGGGGAGGTGGGACTACTCGGCAACGTCAGCCGCGTACCGTTTCTGCCGCAAAGGCTCAAGGAGGCCGAGAAGATGGGGTTTTCCTCGGCCCTCGCTCCCCAGCGCTCGCTCAAGGACCTTAAGCCCTCGTCGTGGGGCGGCCGCCTGTCGGCCCGTGGCGTCTGGAGCCTATCCGAGTGCGCGGGGAAAATTTCGGGAGGCAAGCGTGACCACGTGGATCTTTAGAGGCGTTGTATTGCTGGGCTGCCCTCTGCTCGTCTACCTGCAGATTTCCAAAGACCCCAAGAGCGTGGCGGTCGGCGTGGCGGTGGGGCTGCTGCTGGTGCTGCTGGAGGCGCTCATCGAGAGCATCAACCTGTTTAGCATGGTCTCCGGCATCTTGGGGGCCGCGGGCGGCATCATCGCCATGAAGCTCATCGACTATACCGTGTTCCAGGTCGGCAACGATGCCCTGTTTCATTGGTGGGACAAGTATTCGGTTCTGCGCTACTTCGCCTTCGCCGCGCTGGGGACCATCCTGGCCATCCGCAAATTGCCGGAGCTCGACAGCCTCGACAAGGACATCCTTGAGCTGGGAAAGCGGCGGGGCGCCGAGCTCAAGGTGATGGACACCAGCGCCATCGTCGACGGGCGCGTGATCGATATCTGCGAGACCAAGTTCCTTTCCGGCTCGCTGATCGTGCCGCGCTTCGTGCTCAACGAGCTACACCGACTGGCCGACTCGCAGGACTCGCTCAAGCGGGCGCGCGGCCGGCGCGGCTTGGACGTCCTGGCCAGGCTGCAGGAAAGCGCGCACATCCCCCTTAAGATCGTCGACAAGGACATCCCGGACGTCGCCGAGGTCGACGGCAAGGTGGTGCGTTTCGCCAAGGAGCTCGGGGGCAAGGTGCTGACCACCGATTTCAACTTGAACAAGATCGCCGCCCTGGAGGGCGTCATCTGCCTCAACGTCAACGATCTATCGACCGCCTTAAAGCCCGTCGTCCTGCCCGGCGAGAGCATGAGCCTTTTCGTCATGAAGGAGGGCAAGGAGCGAGACCAGGGCATCGGCTATCTCGACGACGGCACCATGGTGGTCGTCGAGGACGGCCGCCGCTTCATCGGCAAGCGCATCGACGTTTCGGTGGCCTCCATCCTGCAGACCTCGGCGGGGCGCATGATCTTCGTCAAGGCGAAGGGCGAGCGCGGCTGATGCCCGCCGGGGCTGTCATCGTCGCGGCCGGGACCGGCTCGCGCATGGGCCGCCCTAAGCAGTTCCTACCCCTGCGCGGCCGCCCGATGCTTGACTGGACGCTCGAGACCTTCCTGGGGATGGCCGAGTTCGAACGCTTGGTGGTCGTGCTGGCCCCGGAAACCCTGCGCGAGCACGGCGATAGGCTACGGAGCGAACGCGTGCGCGTCGTCGAGGGGGGGCTGACGCGGATGGGCTCGGTGCGCAACGGGCTCTCGGCCTTGGGGCCGGAGATCGACCTGGTGGCGGTGCACGACGGAGCGCGCCCCTTGGTCAGCCGCGAAGTCGCCCTCGCCTGCCTTAAGGCCGCCGCCGAGACGGGGGCCGCGTTGCCCGGAGTCCCCGTCAAGGACACGCTCAAGGAGGTCCGGAGCCCGCAGCTGTGGGTGCATGCCACGCCCGAGCGCTCGGCGTACTGGCTGGCCCAGACCCCCCAATGCTACCGGCGCTCGGTTTTAGAGGGGGCGCTGGAAAAGTTTTCGGACGATAAGGACGCGACCGACGAGTCGCAATTGGTCGAGCGCGCCGGGCATCGCGTGCGCGTCGTGCCTTCGACCTATGAGAACATCAAGGTGACGACTCCCGAGGATCTGGCCGTGGCCGGTGCGTTCCTCGACAGCCGCTGGGGCGCCGCGCGGCGCGAGAGCCGCACCGGTTTCGGCTTCGACATCCACCGCCTCGTGGAGGGCCGGCCCCTGTGGCTGGCCGGCCTGCGTCTGGCGCATCCCAAGGGGCTGCTCGGCCACTCCGACGGCGACGTGGTGCTGCACGCCGCCTGCGACGCCGTCTTGGGCGCTTCGGGTTTAGGCGAGATCGGGCAGATGTTTCCGCCCGAGGACCCCACGATCAAGGGCATCGAGAGCCGCAGGATCGTGGCGCGGGTGCTGGAAAATATCGCTTCCAAGAACCTGGAGCTGCTTCATTTGGATATAACGTTGGTCGCCGAGGAGCCCAAGCTCAAGCCGCAGTACGCCGCGCTAATCGAGTCCCTGCAGTCTCTCTGGCGCCTGTCCGCTGGCCGGGTGAATCTTAAGGCCAAGAGCCACGAGGGCTTAGGCGAGATCGGCCGCGGCGAGGCCATCGCCTGCTACGCCGTGGCCACCGTTGCGTTCCCGTAAATAATCATAGGTCCAACAGCCCAAATCGGATAGGGACGTAAGGCTCTTGCGGGTCCCGTGAAGCCATTGAATACTGGCTGTATGCGTGTGCTTGCCGCGGTTTATTAGATCGTCTGGAGTCCCATGAAAAATAATGTCGCGTTATTTATGATCGTTTTATTTTTGGGGCGGTGTTGCTTCGCGGAGGAATCGCCGGAAGATGCCGCAATGAGCGGGCGGCGCGGTCCTTGGATGGAAACCGCCGGAGATCTGCAGCCAGCGCCCGTTCGAGCTGGCGGGCTGCCCCGGGCGTCGTTAAAACTGGATACTCCCTTAAGGAAAGCGGCTCTCCCGCGCGCTATGCCGTCCCGATCGACGCGTCGTTGCGGAGAAGAAAATCCTCCTTCCGGAACGGTCCGAACCCTGCTGGGAGCCGCCGTAGGCGCCGGAATTGCCGTCGGGGTTAATGCGTTGATTTCTTACGCGGGCTGGTTGCTTTGGCACCAAAGTTGGATGACCCTGGGTTTATTTGGTTGCGCCCTGGGCATCGCCGCCGGTGTCGTAGGCGCCCGAAGCGCCCCAGGAGGCAAGGGTTGGCGGGGCTGGGCCAAATCCGGGTTGGCCGCGGCCTTATGCGCGGGTGGAGCTCTCGCCGTGACCGTCGTGGCGATCGCCGGCCTCTTTGGCATCCTTATGGGCTTGTGTGCGTTAACCTCGTGTATGTCCGGAATGTTTCTTTAGGAATTGATTCAGAAGCAATCGCGGTAGATTTGCCCGCGTCGGATCATAGCCCGTCAACTTCGGTGGTTTCGAAGTCCTGCGTGATCGCCCGCGATGCCTTGGCGATCGCTGGGTCTTGCGCCATTTGGGCGACGGATCCCTCAAGTTTTTTAGAGGTTTGATGCCGGCATACCTGCTTGGAAAGTTTTCTTGGAAGAAACACCTTCCGTTGAATTTTATCCTTGCTGCTTGAGATTTCTTTCTTCATGATTTTTTAAGTCCGTAATTATAGCTATAAAATGCTTTAACACAAGCCCCCGCGTGATTTACTGCGTCCGGACGTAGTGCCGATAAGTTTAGAGCAAATTCAAATTAGATGAACATTTTCAATAATAAGCATGAAAAATAAAGACTTTTTTGTTGAATATTTCTTTCCAGGCGTATATCTCTCGATTCGGCTATCCTGAACGTGAAGGTCGCGAAGTCTGCGACCTACGCTAGAGGGAACCCGGTCCGCGCAAGCGGAATACCCCTCTAGAGGTAGAAAGCCGGCCCCGGCGTAAGCCGGGGCCGGCTGACAAAGAAAAAAATGACACGGTTGATCCTCTTCGCTGCGATCTCCTCGCTCATAAGGCCCGCCGGGGCCATGCCGGCTTATGGGATCGACGATCGCCAGGAATTGCACGAGCTGGCCGACCCGAGGGTCCGGGAATTGGCCGATTCGCTCGTCGTTTTGACCGACGCGGAAAATCTGGAGCCCCACGACGGGACGAGGAGCGCCTGCGCGAGCTCGTTAACGGGCTACCCTAAGCACTTGTTCCGCCGGATAGAGATCAATACCCTCTTTTTGAAGCCGGGCGTGAAGCTGCTTGACGAAGGCATGCACCAGCGGGCCGCGCTCGGGAAAGCTGCGGGCCTTTAGTCCTACGGTTACCTTGACGGAGGCTCCATCGAAACCGCCGAAAAGGGCGGAGGGCTGGAAATCGGGCACGGCGCCCTTGGCCTCGAGCTGTACTTGCCGCCCCAACTCCTCGATGATCTGCTCGACCTTCGCCAGGTCGGCCTTTGGGGATAGCCGGAATTCGACGCCGACGGCGGTCTCGGGAAACGGTTGATGGTAATTCACCAGCGTCGAGTTCGAGAGCTTCGAGTTGGACAGCAGGATTTCGTTGCCCGCCAAATCCCGCAGCCGCGTGACCCGCCAGCCGACATCGGTCACGAAGCCCTCCTGGCCGGTCTCCAGCTTCACGTAATCCCCGACCGAGACCATGCGCGAGGCCACGATATGTATCCCGGCGAACACGTTGGTCAGGGTATCCTGCAGCGCCAGCGCGACCGCGAGCGAGCCGACGCCCAAAGCGCCCAGGATCGGCGTAATTGACACCCCGAGATTCGAGAGGATGAGTAGGCCGCCCAAAAGCAGCACGGCGGCGCGCGCCAAGTTCTCCGTGATGCCGGTGGTCTTGGCACGGCTCCGGAATAGGATCGAATAGCGGCGCACGGCGACGGCCGCGAGCTCCGAGAGGGCGAAGGTGGCCGAGACGAAGAAGGCGGTGATCACCCCCCGATGCACCAGACTGATTTCCTTGGCGCTCAGGGGTGAGGATTGCGCGGCGGCGGAGATGCCCGCCAGGATGATCCAGGCGGGGATCGAGCGCAGGACGATGCGGAACTCCTCGAGATGGTCTTGGGGGCTTTCGAACGCCTGGCGCAGCCGGGCGGCCAAAAAGATCCGCGCGAGTATCGCCAAGACCACGCTGATGAGAAACAGCGCGACCGGCGTGATCCAGGACCCGAACCAGTCGTCGATCTTTCCCAGCTCCCCGAGCATGGGCGCTATTCTACTATTTTCCGCGCGTCAGGCTTTCGATCCGACGTACGCTATGCCAGAGCCATATGCGCGTCTGCTCGCGCGATCAATCTTGAATATTTTAATTGGGAATCAACCCTCATCAATCTTTCTAAAATAACCTATTAAAATTAATCACTTTTTTGATGATAATTTCTTTCCGGGCGCAGCGTTCGCAAATCGTTTACCCTGGAGATAAGGATTTAAACGAATGATACGCCTCGCGCTTGTCTCCTTGGCGGTCGTCGGATTGGTGAAGCCGGCACAAGGGATGCCGACTTACGGTGTCGACGATCGCATGAATCTACATCAGGTCATCGATCCGAGTATTCACGCTTTGGCAGAGTCCGTGGCCATCTTTCTTCTCGACAGCCGTCCCTTAGGGGGATATTATCGCTTCAATTTCTCACGTTTCGAGAACGGAGGAGTAATTCGAGTGAACCGCGCTGGCGAATGGAGTATGTCGGAATTCCCATTTAGCCCAAAGGAACGTTTTTATGGTGAACCTCAACTGAGCGATGGCTGGTGCTCGGCCGCTCTGATAGGGCCGGATTTGGTCTTAACCGCTGGCCACTGCGTCGACGAGGAGATATGCCCGCGCCTCAAGGTCCTGTTTGATTTTGTCCTAGACGAGCATGGACGCGTATCGGCGAGCAGACGTGAGGATGAGGTCTATCAGTGCGGTCAAGTAAAAGGGGTTTGGAATCCCGGCGGAGAGGACTGGGCGTTGATCCGGCTGACAAAAACCGTTAAAAACCGCCGGCCATTGCCGATCAATACCACGGGAGCGCGCATTAAGCCTGGTACACAAGTATTTACCATGGGGTATCCTTATTCGGTTCCGTTGAAAGTCAGCTCAAGGGCGACGGTCCGGTCCAATCAGCCTTCGAAAAATCTTTTTTTGGCCGATCTCGATGTGATGCCTGGAAATTCGGGAGGGCCGGTCTTCAATGCGAAAACCTTGCTTATCGAAGGGGTCGTCAGTACCCAGGGGCATTCGGGCGTCGCACGGCGCAAGGATGGCACGATGATTTCCCGACCGCTCCCAAACGACAGCCCTGCCGCCCTGTTGACGCGCGTGACCGGTATTCACGCCGTCTTGCCTTACTTATATCGTCGCTTGCTCCATCCAGTCGTACTTCCGGAACCCATGCCGGTTGAAGATTTCGAATACTTCCGGGGGGCAAAGCTTTTTAAACCCTATCCATAGTAATTTTTGGCTTGTTTCGTACCAGTTATCCATTGTTGATTAGGTTTTCAAGCAGCTTGGGGATATCCTTTTCGGAGATGCCGCAGTACCAGGCGCCCTCGGGATAGACGAAGGCGTTGGGGCCCTCCGCGCAGCGGTCCAGGCAGCCGGAGCGGGCCACGCGGATGCGGGATTTAAGGCCCGCCTTCTTGACCGCCTCCTTGAGGGCGCGACAAAGCGAGTCGCCGCCGCGGCCCGGGTTGGCGCAGGCGGCGCGGCCGTCTTCGCGCGCGTTCGTGCAGACGAAAATAGTGCGCTCGTAGGGGACGGCCTTTTTTTCCACGATTTAATAGTATCATTTCCGCCGTGAGGCGTTATTGGCTGATGAAATCGGAGCCGGATGTCTTTTCGATCGAGGATCTGCGCCGCCGCGAGGTGGCTGGCTGGGACGGGGTGCGCAATTACCAGGCCCGCAATTTCATGAAGGAGATGCAACTCGGCGATGAGGCCTTTTTTTATCATTCCAATGCGGACCCCCCCGGCATCGCCGGCATCATGCGGGTCTGCCGGACGGCCTATCCCGATCCCACCCAATTCGACCCCAAGGATGACCATTACGATCCCAAGGCCACGCGCGAGAAGCCGATCTGGTATCAGGTCGACGTGCGCTACGTACGGGCCTTTCCCCGCCTGCTTCCCTTAGACGAGCTCCGGCGCTCGCCCGTGCTCGAGGGGATGGTCCTATTCAAGCGGAGCCGGCTTTCGGTGCAGCCGGTACGCCCTGCGGAATGGAAAGAGATCCTGTCCTTAGCGAACGCCACTAGCGGCTAGCGCCGAGCGGGCCGATCCCTTCGTAAGTATCGCTTCGAGCAGATTGCCCGTCTTTTCCGGCATACTGGTCACGTCATCAAAGAGTAAATACTGGGGATAGCGCAAGGCGATATAGCGGCCTTCCCTGACGGGACCGATCGCGATAATCTCGACACGCATGTTCGAGGCAAGCTTTATCGCGGTAAAGAACGGATCATTTTTTCCGTGCGAATAGCCCGCGCCGTCGGTCAGGACGAGCAGGTAACGATTACGTCCAGGCTGATTCTTTAAACCCTGCATATCCTTGCCTTCCAGAGAGGCGAGCAGGGCCTCGCCGTCCCAGCTCGGGCCGCCGCCGGAATTGGCGGCGCGCGCAAGCACCGCCTTTTTGTCGGTGGGGCTGCTTCGTTTGATGTTGGATGGATCGGGGCTGAAATCCTTCAAAAGTATCGGTTGGTCCGAGAAGCCGACGATGCTGTAATCGATGCCGAGCGCCTCAAAGACATGCTGCGCGAGCGCGGTCGCCTGCAGGGTATGGTCCAGAGGTTCTCCGGCCATGGATCCGGAAAGGTCGAGCAGCAGGCGGAACTTGTACTCCCCTGAGTGCGCCGGGCTTCCTAGGAACCGTTTCTTTGCCTGGGCGACGATCGAGGAGGCCCGTCTCTTCTGATCCGCCGACAAAAGCGTGTCTGGCTTCTTAAGTTTTTCCCTGGCGTCCTTGAGGGCATCATGGGCCGACGTTGGGAGCGGAAAGAGGCAGGCGGGGAGCATCAGTAACGGGGCAAGTATCAGTTGGATTCTCATGGCCTTAGTATGGGCGGTGGGCTGCGCCTTGTCAAGAGAGATTGCGTTTCCAGGCGTGCTCGCGCAGCGCCTCGAGGGTTTCGGCGGGATACGGAGGCTCTCCGGAGACCCGTACGTTAGCCTCCACATGGGAGGCCTTGCGCATGCCCGGGATCACTGTCGAGACGGCGGGAAAGCTGAGGCAGTAGCGCAGCGCCGCGTAAGCCAGGTTGGGGGCCTTGTCTCCGTCTACGAGCGCCGATTCCAGGCGCTTGGCGCGGCGGACGGTCTCGGCGAGAAGGCCTCCCGAGAAATAGCTGCTCCGGAAATCGTCCGGATCGAAGCGCGTGTCCTCGCGCAGGGCGCCGGTCAGGCCTCCCTCGTCGAACGGCACCCGGACGATCACGCCGATTTTCTTCTCGACACAGAGGGGAAATAATTTATCCAGGGGCTCCTGCTCGAACAGGTTGAATATGACCTGTACGGTATCGATCGCCCCCGAGGCGGCGATCCTGAGCGCGCTGTTGGGCTTTCGCGAGTCGATCGATACGCCCCAGAAGCGGACCTTTCCCTGGCGGGTGAGCCGCTCCATGGCCGTCCTGGCATCGTCGAAGGCGGCCGAGTCCATCCAGGCGTCCTGCCAGACATGAAGCTGTTGCAGCTCCACTTGCTCCGCTCGCAGCTGCTTGAGGCTGCGCTCGGTGCAGCGGACGATCCAATCGCCCGGGAAGGCCTCCTGGAGGGGGCCGGCGCTCGGCCATTTGCCGTTCTTGGGAGGGACCTTCGTCGCCACCATCGCGCCGCGGCCAAACTCCTTGAAGGCGCGCGCGATCAGGGCCTCCGAATGACCGTCGCCGTAGACGTAGGCGGTGTCGAAGAAATTGATTCCCAGTTCCAGGGCCCGGCGCAGGGCGGCGAGCGACTGGGCGTCGTCGGAGTCGGTCCACAGGGACTTGCCGATGCCCCAGGAGCCGAAGCCGATCTCGGATACTTTCAGGCCGCTGCGGCCGAGCGTTCTAAGTTGCATCGGGTTTGCCTTAAGGCCTCGAACAGGACGACTCCCGCGGCCGTCGAAAGGTTGAGCGAGCGCTCGCCCGGCAGCATGGGGATGCGGTACACGCGTTCACTGTGGCGCTCATGCACCCAGGCCGGCAACCCGCCGGTCTCCTTGCCGAAAACCAAATAGCTTCCGGGGCGGTACGGGGCGTCCCAAAATACCTGCCTTCCCTTGGTGGAAAAGAAGAACAGTGGCGCGTGCGCCGGCAGGGAATCAAGAAAGGTTTCAAGGCTTGGGTGCCGACTGAGCCTTAGGCGCGGCCAATAATCCAGCCCCGCGCGGCGTATCTCCTTGGCGTCCAATCGAAATCCCAAGTTTCCAACCAGGTGCAATTCGGCTCCGGTCGCTACGCAGCTGCGCCCGATATTGCCCGTATTCCAGTGGATTTCAGGCTCAACGAGGACGATGTTCATGCCTGGTACCGAGTGTAGCAATTTTACATAATGGTCCCGTGATCGACCTTTTCCTCCACTTGGACAAGCATTTGCTGGAAATCACGCAGGCCTATGGGCGCTGGAGCTACCCGCTTCTGTTTCTCATCGTCTTCTGCGAGACGGGGCTGGTGGTGACGCCCTTTCTGCCGGGCGATTCGCTGCTGTTCGCGGCCGGAGCGCTGGCGGGGATGGGAATACTCGACCCGATCTGGCTATTCGTGCTGTTGTGGATAGCGGCCGTGGCCGGGGACACGCTCAATTATTGGATCGGCGCGAAGGTTGGGCCGCGAGCCTTTCAAGGCAATATCCGTTTCCTGAAGAAGGAATATCTTGAGCGCACGCGCGTCTTTTATGAGAAGTACGGAGGCAAGACCATCGTGCTGGCGCGATTCATGCCGATCGTGCGCACCTTCGCGCCCTTCGTGGCCGGCATCGGAGCCATGAATTATCCGCAGTTCGTCGCCTACAACGTGATCGGGGGTTTCATCTGGGTGAGCGTCTTCATCGGCGGAGGGTATTGGTTCGGGAACCTGCCCTACGTCAAGCAGAACTTCACGTTGGTGATCATGGCCATCATCGTCCTCTCGATTCTGCCCGGGGTATTCGAGTACATCTCCCATCGGCGCGCGCAAAAGATCCGCGCCCTATGATTCTTTTCAACACGCTCACCCGAAACAAGGAGGAATTCAAGCCCTTAAGTCCTCCCGAGGTCCGGCTCTACACCTGCGGCCCGACCGTCTACAATTACCAGCATGTCGGCAATTACCGGACCTACGTATTCGAGGACGCGCTGAGGCGCTCGCTCTCTTTCCTCGGCTTTCGGGTGCGGCATACCATGAATATCACCGACGTGGGACATCTTACCAGCCAGGCCGACGAGGGGGAGGACAAGGTCGAGCTCGAAGCGGCGCGCTCCGGCAAGAGCGCCTGGGACATCGCCCGCTTCTATACCGAGGCCTTTCTCGAGGATACGCGCAAGCTCAACATACAGCCTCCGGATGTGCTCTGCAAGGCGACGGATCACATCCCGGAGCAGATCGAGCTCGTCCGGCGATTGGAGGCCAAGGGATTCATCTATAAGGCCTCCGACGGACTCTACTTCGACACCTCGAAGTTTCCCTCGTACGGGCAGCTCATGGGCCAGGCGTATCAGGCGGGGCTCATGGCCGGAGCCCGGGTCGAGGCCAATCCGGAGAAGCGGCGGCCCAGCGATTTCGCGGTGTGGAAATTCTCGCCGAAGGACAAAAAGCGGCAGATGGAATGGGATTCTCCCTGGGGGAAAGGTTTTCCCGGCTGGCATATCGAGTGCTCCGCCATGGCGATGAAGTACCTCGGCGAGACCTTGGACATCCATTGCGGCGGCGTCGACCATATCCCGATTCACCATACCAACGAGATCGCCCAGTCGGAGGGGGCGACGGGCAAGCCCTTCGTGCGCTTCTGGCTCCACGGCGAGTTCCTGCTCATGAACAGCGCCAAGATGGCCAAATCCGCGGGCGGCTTCATCCGCCTTGCCGATCTGCAAGCCAAGGGCTACGATCCCCTCGACTACCGCTATCTCTGCCTGACGGCTCATTACCGCAAGCAGCTCGATTTTTCCTTCGAGGCCCTGGACGCGGCCAAGAGCGCCTTGCAGAAGCTGCGCGCCCGGCTGCAGTTGCTGCGCCGCGAGGCCAAGAAGCCCGGCTGCGCCGACGAGCTCGAGAAGGCGATGCAGCGCTTCAAGGAGCGCATCGCCGACGACCTGGACATGCCCGGGGCCCTGGCCGCGTTGTGGGACGCGCTCAAGGATGCCTCCTTGATGCCGGGATCCGCGCTGGCCATTTCCGAGCACGCCGACCGGGTGCTGGGCCTCAAGCTTTTGGAGGGCGCCGACGGGGAGCTCCCCGCCGAGCTCCAGGCGCTTCTCGAGCGCAGGGAAATGGCTAGGAAGGAGAAGGATTTCGCCGCCTCGGACGCCCTGCGCAAGCAGCTCGCCGAGAAGGGCGTCATCGTCGAGGACACTCCGTCCGGCCAGCGCTGGATCCGGAGAAATTGATGCGTCCTAGGCCGAGGCGCAAGGAGCGGCACGGGCGCGGCGAAAAGCAGCGCGAACAAGACAGCTGGCGTTGGCTTTGGGGGCGGCACGCCGTCGAGGAAGCCCTCCATGCCAACCCGCGAAATGCCGTCGAGTTGTGGATACTCACCGGAAGCGAGGGGCCGCACATTCGGGAGTTGGTGCAGGCCGCCCGCGGAGCCGGCGCGAAGGTGCGCTGGGGCAGCCGCGCCGAGCTCGACCGCCTCTCTCACAGCGCGCCGCATCAGGGCCTGGCCCTCAAGACGGCGGAAAGGGCGACCGAGGGGTTTTCCACCTTCCTTGAGGGGATCGACGAGGGAGCCCGCGGCTCGACGCTGCTTGTGGCCTTAGACCAGATTCAAGACCCCCACAATCTCGGCGCCATCGCCAGATCCGCCGTCTGCCTCGGCGCCAAGGCGCTTTTAGTCCCCGAGCGGCGCACTTCTCCTGTCACGCAGGTGGCGGTGCAGGCCTCGGCCGGGGCGATCGAGAGGATTCCGGTCTTTACGATCGGCAATCTCGCCCAGACGCTGGAAAAACTGAAGAAGGAAAACTTTTGGATCTACGGCGCCGATATGTCCGGCGAGCCCGCTTGGAAGGCCGTGCTCAATTTCCCCATGGTGCTCGTGATCGGTTCCGAGGGTTACGGCATGCGTCCCCTGGTGCGCGAGCGCTGCGACCAGCTGATCAAGATACCGCAATCGGCCGAAGGGGTCTCTAGCCTCAACGCCTCCTGCGCGGCCAGCGTGCTGCTTTATGAGGCGGCCCGCCGGCTTAGAGGCCCTTCAGGGGCAGCGCCTTAACAGTTTTTCTAAGGTCGCCAGCGCCATGGCGAAATCAGCCTTCCATCGGGAGCCGGCGCAGCCGGGATAGTAGACGTTTTTGAGCGGATGCCCCCCGTCGCAAAATGGCTCCAAGGCCGCGACGCCCGTTTCGATCTGCCAGGTGTAGACTTCCACTTCGCGGCATTGGTAGTGCCGTCCGTCCGTCCATCTCGCCATGAATTCCGGCGTGCCCGAGAGCGCTCGCCATTGCTGGTAATGCCCCGCCTCGTGCATCACGACGAGGCGTATGTAGGCGCGGCAGGTTTTCTCGTCTAGACGGAAAAAATTGCAGGCAGGCCACCAGGCCAGGAATTTTCCGTTTTCATCCACTTCTCCGAAAGGAATAAGGGCTCCCGGTTTCGGGGGCCAGGAAAAGTCCCAGCGATGATCGGCCGGCAGACCCTCGTAAACGACCGACACGAAGTGGTCGAAGTGGAGGTAATTGGACCATTCCTGGGTGTCCAGGAGTCGGTATTCCATTCCTGGCGCAAACCGCGACAGCTCTTGGACAAGCACCGCCTCGTACCAGGACTTCGAGTAAAGCAAAGGCGGTTCGGTCGGCGCCTGGGCAAAAATGGATACAGAATTGAGGAGCAACAGGGTTCCGACCAAAACTATCCGTCTGGCCATACAGCATTAGCGTAAATCGGGGGGCGGAGGTTATCAGGTGTCTTTCGGCCTAGGGTGAGCTAGGAAAAAGGGCCTAGGCGGGTAGAACTCGTCGGGCACATCGTTACCACCTACCGAAAGAACGAGAAATCTGTTGGATGTCGTTTAAAGAATTAAAAAGAATGAGGCGCAAGCACTCCCTGACAGAACGCGAATTCGTGAC
>JBGFSC010000041.1:0-39711 GCA_041694815.1 Elusimicrobiota bacterium
TTTAGCGCGAGGTGTCAAGCAAGAACGAGCGATTATCGAACGGCAGTTTTTACGCGCCTCGGGCGCGTGACTTGCCGCGCAAGCGCGGCAAGTGCGAGGTTTAGCGCGAGGTGTCAAGCAAGAACGAGCGATTATCGAACGGCAGTTTTTACGCGCCTCGGGCGCGTGACTTGCCGCGCAAGCGCGGCAAGTGCGAGGTTTAGCGCGAGGTGTCAAGCAAGAACGAGCGATTATTGAACGGCAGTTTTTACGCGCCTCGGGCGCGTGACTTGCCGCGCAAGCGCGGCAAGTGCGAGGTTTAGCACGAGGTATCAAACGCACTCTCAATTAGGAGGAATGAAATGGGCAAATCACTGAAGGGCACGGCGACGGAGGCGAATCTCAAGGCGGCGTTCTCGGGCGAATCCGGCGCCAACCGCCGCTACCTCTATTTCGCCAAGATCGCCGACGTCGAAGGCTATCCCGAGATCGCCGGCAATTTCCGCGATACGGCCGAGGGAGAGACGGGCCACGCCCACGGGCATATGGACTGGCTCAAGAGCGCCGGTGACCCGGCGACCGGGCTTCCCTTCGGCGATACGCCCAAGAACCTCGCGGCCGCCGTCAGCGGGGAGACCTACGAGTACACCGAGATGTACCCCGGCATGGCTAAGAAGGCGCGCGAGGAAGGTTTCCCCGAGATCGCCGAGTGGTTCGAGACGCTCGCCAGGGCCGAGAAGTCCCACGCGGGGCGATTCGCCAAGCTGCTCGAGGGGCTCAAGAAGAACGGCAATTAAGTGCTCCTCCATCCCAGCGACGCCTCGTACTGGGATCCGAACCAACTCCACGGCGAACTCCAGCGCGTATTCGACATCTGCCATAGCTGCCGAAGATGCTGGAACCTTTGCCCATCCTTCGGCAATCTCTTTAAACGCCTCGACGCCATCGAAGACGAGGCGGCGGCGCCTTCCCAAGGAGAAAAAAAGGCCCCTCGAGGCGAGGGGCAGCGCGCCGAAGGCCAGCATGCCGCCGAAGCGGACCCATCCCTTCTAACCTCCATCAATCCCGTTGAACGTTTGAGCGACGCCGACGGCCGACGCGTCGTCGACGAGTGCTACCAATGCAAGCTCTGCTTCAACCATTGCCCCTACCACCCCCCCCACCGCTTCCAGCTCGATTTTCCCCGTCTGATGCAGCGCGCCAAGGCCGTGCGCGCCCGGCGCGAGGGGATACGCTGGCCGGACCGGTTGTTCGCGCGGGTCGATTGGATCGGGCGCGTGGCGAGCTGGATCGCGCCGATCGTCAATTGGGCGAATCATTTCGAGCCGAACCGCCTCTTGATGGAGAAAGTCTTGGGCGTGGCCCGCGGACGGAACCTGCCTCGTTTCCACTCGACGACGTTCCGGAAATGGTGGGACTGGCGAGGGCCGAAACCGTCTCCGGATCGTCGCTCGACCAACGATCGCATCTCCCCCCTCCCTTTGGAACCGGGTCGCGACATGCGAGTCGTTCTGTTCTATACGTGCAGCGTCAATTACAACGATCCCTCCACCGGAAAGGATGCCGTCGCGGTTCTCGAGCGCAACGGATTCGAGGTCCTCTGCCCGGCCGATCGCTGCTGCGGCATGCCTCACTTGGATTGCGGGGACATGCCCGCGGCCCTGAGTTCGGCGCGGCGCAACGTGGAGGCCTTGTATCCGTTCGCCCTGCAGGGGCTTGCTATCTTGGCCCTGGGGCCTAGCTGCTCGCTCATGCTCAAGGAGGAATACCCGGCCCTGCTCCGCAGCCATGAGGCCTCCGTCGTGGCGAAAGCGAGCTTCGACATTATGGAATTCCTAGCCAAGCTCAAGCGCGAGGGCCGGCTCGACACCCGCTTCGGCGAGGGCCCCGGCAAGATCGCCTACCACGTCCCCTGCCACCTCAAGGCCCAGAATATCGGGTATAAGTCCAAGGAATTGCTCGAGCTCCTGCCCGGAGCCTCGGTAACGCTGGTGGACCGCTGCTCGGCGCATGACGGCACCTGGGGGATGAAGAAGGAGTACTACGAGCTCTCGATGAAGACAGGCCGCAAGCTCTTCGACGAGATCGAGCAGGCAGGCGCCGACGCCGTCGCTACGGATTGCCCGCTCGCCGGGCTGCAGATCGCGCACGGCACGGGCAAGGCTCCCAGGCACCCGATCCATTGGGTCGCGCGGGCGTATGGAATCGAATCCGATCCGGCCTGAGGAGCTATTGCCGCTGGAGGAGTACGCCAGGCGGCGAGAGGGTATCCGCGCCGAAATCATCGCGCTCAAGACCCTGCGCCGCGTCGAGGTCGGGCCCTGGGTCTCGGTGGTCTTCGAGAATCGCGCGACGGTTCTGTTCCAGATCCAGGAGATGCTGCGCGTCGAGCATATCCGCGAGCCGGAGAAGATCCAGCACGAGATCGACACCTTCGCCGAGCTGCTGCCGGGCGAAGGCGAGCTCTCCGGCACGCTATTTATCGAGATCCCCGACGACGAGCAGCGCCGCGAGGCCCTCAAGGCCTTGGGTGGCATTGAGGGCCATACGCGGCTTAAGATCGGCGACCGTGTCGTGCCCGCGCGGGACAAGCGCCCCATCGACCCTATCTTCGCGCGGCCGGGCCAGGCCACCTGCGTCTATTACCTCGCCTTTCCCTTTTCCAATGGGGCTAAAAAGATGCTCGTAGCCGGAATGGAGCCGGTTTGGCTCGAGATCGATCATCCGCGGTATTCTCATGCCACGAAACTAGGGGCCCAACAACGCCGATCGCTGGCCGAGGATTTGGGCGGTTGTTAGAGAATGTCTGCGTCAGGGCAACGGCAAGATTAAATTCAAGTTCAGGCGGAAACGGTCCTCGGCCTTTTCCGTTCCACCCCCTTCGACAGCCTGGGCCCGGCGATTGAGCCGTTCGGAGAGCTCCTGGAGCTCACCGGCGTCGTAGGCGATTCTCCATATCCGAACTTGTCCGGTCGAGGTGCCGGCCGCCAGCAGTCGATTGTCGGGGCTCAGAGTCGCCCGAGTCAGGTGGCCGGATTCCTCATGCACCTTCTTGACCACATTCCTTGAGGAGACGTCCCAGACGATCGCCTCGCCGTATTGGCCTACGGTGACTACCATCGAATGGTCGTGCGAGAGTTGCGCGTCGTGGACGGAACCCGAATGTTCTCCATGGAGCAGGACATAGTCTTCCCTATCCAGATCCCAAACCCCGACGCCGTCGATATATTTCCGAAAATCCAGGGTGGCATTGGCTCGGGGCAGTTCCCCGAAGTAGGCGACGAGCGGATTGTCGAATTCGGCGGGATGGATCACCCCGCTTGGTAGATCTAGCAGTCCTTTGCCATGCGGGATCCGCACGGCGATCTTGGACGCGTCCGGCGTGAAGCGTGGATCCGACGCATGTTCTGCAAGGCTCAGGGTTCGCAGCGGAGCCCAGTTCGCGGTGTCCCACAACACTGCCGTCTGGGACTGGTCGTTTTCGGCGAACGCTAGCAGACGGGAGCCGTCGCCGCTGAAGACGAGCGCCTTGACCCTTCCCGTACCGACGTTCAAGGTTTTCGGCTCCAGCTCCAACAACGGTTGCGCGAACGCGGGAACGGAAAGCTGAGGCAGGACCGTGATGATGAATAGGGCGATCATTCCGGAGTCCTATCCCAGTCCAGGCGGAAGCGTTCCTCGGCCGTCGCTATGGCCCGATCGATCGCTTCCGGCATGGCGGCGCGATGCGATAGGACGCTTTGGAGCTCCTTTGCTCGGGCCCGACGCGTCGCTTGATTGCGCTCCCGAACCAAGCGGAACCCCACGTAGCGTTCATCCCCGTACGGGTTGGCCCCGTTTCGCGCCGCGGAGCGCAGCTCCCTGTCGCTGTGCCGCCATGAGCCGCCGCGTACGACCCGATGGGATCCGGATGAAGCCCCGGTCGGATCGATGACGGCTCCTTTGGGATAATCGCCGAAAATGTCTTGGGTCCACTCCATCACGTTGCCATGCATGTCGTAGAGGCCCCAGGGGTTGGGCTGCTTGGTGGCCACGGGACGCGTCGTGGGCATTAATCCTCGCGACCAGGTCGGCGGCATATACCAGGCCGTGCTCGCCGGATCTCCGGAATAAGGAGAGGTGGTTCCGGCGCGGGCGGCATACTCCCACTCGGCCTCCGTGGGCAGGCGGTAGACATATTCGTTTTGGAGCTCGTTTAAGCGCGCGATGAATGCCTGAGCCTGGTGCCAATTTACCTTCTCCACCGGGTTATTGGGGCAAAGTCCCCGCCCGGATACCAGGCGGTAATCCCGGCAATGGTATTGCTCCTGGAAAAACGATGGGTTATTTCCCATCACCAGAAGATACTGCAACTGGGTCACCTCGGTCGCCTGGATCTCGAAGCCGCGGGTCAGGGTCACCGGGTGTTGATCCTCGCCCTTGAAACGCCCAGGCTCGTTCTTGGGACTGCCCATCAGAAAATTTCCGGGCTCGATGGGAACGAACTTCGCGGCCACTCCGATGGTGGCGGCGTCCAATACGCTCGGAGCGCCGGGCTGGCTCAATACGCCGGCGGCGTTCATCGCGCCGACAGCGGACTGCGCTATGGTCAGCAACGCCAAGAGATTCATCTCTAGGTAAGGATAACGGGATCGAAGCCGGTTACGAGGGTCCTACGACCTAACGCAAGATGGGACTTTAGGGAAGGAAAGGCTAGTGGTAGAGCGGATACAAAGTCAGGCTTTATGATCGTTTGGCTACAGCGGGATATGCCGCTTAACGGATTAACCTATCCCAACCAAGCCTAAAGCGTTTCTCGGCGCTTTCCGCCGAGCGGCTCGTTACTTCCTGCGCCTTCGATCGGAGGCGCTGATGGAGATCGTTCTGGGCGGCAGGATGCCAAAGATGGACCGTGCCGTCGAGCCCGTCCCCAAGCAGCACGAGGCCTGTCGGCGTGATATCGATCGATTCGATCGGGCGCCCGTGGCTTAACGTGGCGAGGCGTTCGCCGTTTAACTTCCAGAGGATCGCGTTTTGGGTGCTGACCGTCAGGACATGACCGCCGTCCGGAGTAAACGCCGCCATGAGCGGACGTCCCTCGTCTTCGAACATCGTTAAGACTTCGCTAGTCTCGTCCCCCTCGCCCAGATACATCCTAAATGGATGCTCACGGGACGAGAATAGCCGTTTCCCGTGCCGGTGATGGGGTTTCCAGTAAAGCTGGAAGTCTTCAATGATATGCCCGTCCGCATGGAGGCGCCGAGGTCGCTTAAGTCGAGAAGACGGTTCTTCGTCGTTCCGATAATCACGCCTGCCTTCCGTCCGATTGGAGACGGTGGTCCGGCGAAGGGCGGTCAGGGTCAGCGAATCCCAAACAACCGCCTCGCAGTCGAGTGAAGAGTCGCTACAGCGGATGGTCAAAAAGCGCGATGCATCGTCGCCGACCGAGACGTAAACCGGGCCGCGATCATGCGCCTGCAAGACGCGGTAGTATGGCTCCGAGTGAGCGGCACGGGCCCAGGCGCCGAAAACGGCCGTAAGCGCCAATAGTCGAGAGGCTACCATGCTGCCGATTCGAATCGAAATAAGTCCCAGCGGAGTTTAAAACGCTGATCCGCCGTCTCGTCGGTTCCCCCCTGAAGCGTAGAGGCTCTTAGAGTTAGGGATCGCCGTAATGCTTCAAGGTCCTCCGCCGTATAACCCATCTTCCAAAGGTGTATTGTCCCGTCGATGCAGCCCGTAATCACGCGCGTTCCATCCGGGCTGAAGGCCGCAGAAGTGACAAAAGTCTCGTGACGTAAGACTTTTGAGGGAAGGCGGCTATTCACATCCCAGATAACCGCGGTATAATCCTGATTCGTGGTAATCGCTTGGCTGCCGTCGAGATTAAAGGCGATTCTGTCCGAGCCCGCATGCCCCTCAAAGACTAGCTCCGTAATAATCCCATTTGGGTCCTTTAGCTTGTACCGGCTCCATCGTTCCGCTGAATTGCTTACGATTCCCGTGAGCTGCTTTGAGCCAACTTTTTGGGATTTCTTCCGAGCCGTTTCCAGCAATCTATATCCCTCGCCCCAAATCCCTTCTAAAACTTTTATTTTCCGTAGGCTCGCGGCGTCCCATATAACGACCTCGTCACTTCTCTTGTCTGTTTCCTTCTTACCATAAGTAACTATTTGCGATCCGTCTTCGAGATAGTACGCAGCGTATACCTCGGAATGGGCCTTCACGCTTCGAGGCCTGTCTTTCAGCAAGGCGTCGGTATCCGAGGCAGAAACCTGCGCGCACAAGGCCAATGCGGCCAAAGTCACCACAAATAGACTCTGCATGACGTCTGAATCGTTTGTTGCTTGCTTAAGAATGGGTTCGGTTCCCATTATTGGCGAGGGCCGTTTGGTCCTTCTCTAGATGGGCCTTATGGGAACCGCCGGGTTACAGCGGGATATTGCCGCGGTTGACGTGCTGGGAGGGGTCGCGCTTGTCGCGCAGAAAGCGCAAGGCGCGCACGACGCGCAGGCGCAACTGGCTGGGGTCGATCACCTCGTCCACCGAGCCGGTCGCGGCGGTCTGATAGGGAGAGGCGAACTTGTCGGCGTACTCCTTGCAGAGCTTCTCGCGCAGGGCGTCGCGCTGCTCCGGCGGCGCGGCCGCCAATTCGCGCGAATAAAGGATTTCCACGGCGCCCTTGGGGCCCATCACCGCGATCTCGGCCGAGGGGAAGGCGAAGTTGAAGTCGCCGCGAAGATACTTCGAGCTCATGGCGATGTAGGCGCCGCCGTAGGCCTTGCGCAGCACCACCGTCACCTTGGGCACCGTCGCCTCGCTGTAGGCGTAGAGGAGCTTCGCTCCGTGGCGGATGATGCCGCCGTGCTCCTGCTGCACGCCGGGCCAGTAGCCCGGCACGTCGACCAAGGTCAGGATGGGGATATTGAAGGCGTTCAAGAACCGGATAAAGCGCGCCGCCTTGTCGGAGGCGTCGATATCGAGGGCGCCGGCCATATGCGCCGGGTTGTTGGCCACCACGCCGACCACGTCTCCCCCCAGCCTCGAGAAGCCGATGATGATGTTCTTGGCGTAGTGGTCATGCACCTCGAAGAACTTGTGCTCGTCGGCGATCTGCCAGATCACGTGGTGCACGCGGTAGGGCTTTCTCGGGTCGATCTCGCAGAACTTCTCGAGCAGCGGGGTGCTGCGCCGCACGGGGTCGGGGCTGGCCACGCGAGGGGCCTTCTCTCCCGCGTGCTGCGGCAGGTACTGCAGCAGCTCGCGGACCTGGCGGAAGCAGTCCGGCTCGCTCTTGGCCACGAAATGGCAGACGCCGGATTTCGTCGCGTGCAGGTACGGCCCTCCCAAGAGATCGAAGGTGACGTCCTCCCCCGTGGCGGCCTTGACCACGTCGGGACCGGTCACGAACATGTGGCTGATGCCCTCGACCATGAAGACGAAGTCGGTCAAGGCCGGGGAATAGACGGCGCCCCCAGCGCAGGGGCCGAGCACGACGGAGATCTGCGGGATGACCCCCGAGCATCGCACGTTGCGCCAGAATATCTCGGCGTAGCCGTCGAGGGAATCGACTCCCTCCTGGATGCGCGCGCCGCCGGAGTCGAGCAGGCCGATTACGGGGACCCGGTTCTCGTAGGCCAGGTCCATGATCTTGCATATCTTATGGGCGTGCGCCAGGCCGAGGGACCCTCCCAGCACCGTGAAATCCTGGGCGAAGATGCAGACGGGGCGCCCGGCGATCGTCCCGAAGCCGGTGATGACGCCGTCTCCGGGGACCTGTTTTTCCTTAAGGCCGAACTCCTCGCAGCGCGTGGTGACGAGCAGATCGGTCTCCTGGAAGCTGCCCTCGTCGAGCAGGTAATGGACTCGCTCGCGGGCGGTGAGCTTGCCCTTGTTCTTCTGCGCCTGGACGCGCTCCGGCCCGCCGCCGTCCATCGCGCGGCTCAATTGCTCCTCGAGCCGGCGCATGGAGGCCGAGTCCTCGCGCTTCTTGGCGGTGGAGGGTTCAGTAGGCTGTTTGGTTTCCATGGTTTCTGGCGGTGGCGACGGTCGAGCAGTACTCGTCGAAAAAGGAGGTCTTGTAGGAGACTCGCGGGCTTAAGAGCTCCTGCCAGCGCCGCAGGGCGGCTCCGCGCAGCTCAAGGCGGCCGCCCTCGACGCGGAGATCGCGTAGGTCCACGGAGAGGCCCAGCCCAAGCGCCTTGAGCACGGCCTCCTTGATCGTCCAGAGCGCGGTCAGCCGCGCGGGGCTCGCGAGCAGTGAGTCGTCGAGCTCGGAGGGGTCCGCCATTACCCAGGGCCAGGAGGGATCGCGCGGCTCGATCCTCTCGATGTCTAGGCCGACGGCGCCTTCGCTCAGGACCGCGCAGCCGGCGTAATCGCGCGCATGGGATATAGAGAGCGCCGGCGCGCGCGTATTCCAAGACGAAGGGAAAGCCGCGTAGGGCCGCCGCTCGGGAGAATTACGGATCTCCATGTCGCCCGGGGAGGCCGCGATACCGCGTTCGGATAAATATTGGATCAGGGCCCGCTTGGCGGCCAGCCTTCCCGCCAGCCATTCCCGGCGGCGCTTGGGCGTGGCGAGCCGCCCGAGGGTCGAGGCCTCCAATCCGCTCAAATACTCGCGCAGGCTCGGCGGGTCGCCGAGCAGCGTCTCGGCTTCGGAGATGGGGCAATATTCTATTAGCGGCGACAGGAGCCGGACCGTCGTGAAATCCAGCGTGTTCATGAGACCGCGATCATCCGATAATCCTGGAGTTCGACCCAAGCTCGGCCCTCCTCATCGAAGACGACGGCGTCGTAGACGCTCTTTTGGCCCTCCTCGGCTCCCTTGTACCAGACGCGGACGAAAAGGCGGCGCGGGGCTTCTTTATCATGCGGGAGCAGGCGGATGCGGCCGATGGAATCCGGCAGCGTCATTTTCTTGGAGAAGTGCAGGTCGCGGTAGCCGCAGGCTTGGAAGGCGGCCTCGGTCAGCAGGGGGTGGAAGGCGAGCTCCTTGGCCTTACCGTCCCAGAGCGGCTTGGCCGGCCGGAGGTAGACGGCCAAGAGCTCCTTTTCGCTCAGCGATACGACGCCCTCGAGCACTTGGAAGCTGGGGCCGTGGAAGTAGGCGGAGTAGATCGCCTCCGGCTTGACCGCGAAGGGAGCCTTCTCGGCTCGGCCCGGGGCGGCCAGCGCAGGCGCCACAGAAAGGAGGCGGGCGGAAAAATGGGTGCGCGGGCCGCCGAGCTTAAGTCCCTGCGGCGTGATGAAATCGGACTCGATGGACAGTTCACCGGACTTCTTGGCGCGGCAGCGCACCGCGATGGGCCTGTTGCGCAGCAGCTTGATCGGCAGCGAGAAGCGCACGTCCTCGAAGCCTCCGGGCAGATGGCCCGAGAGCCTACCGAGGGCCTCGGCGAAAAGCTCGAGCCCCATCACCCCCGGGACGTAGGGGACGCCCGCGATCGAATGATCCGCCAGCCATGGATCCTTCTCGAGGCTGAACTCCTTTTCCAGGACGATCTCTTCGGCCCCTTCCTGGAGGGTCCTCTCGGCAAGCAGGGCCGCGCCCTTGGGAAAAGGAACGGATTCGGGTGCCTTCGGGAGCGCCGTCACGGCGCCGCCGCGGACCATCTGAGCGTCTAAGTCCATGCGGCCCAGCGAGCCGGCCAGCAGCACCTCGCTTTCGGGGCAGCCCGAGGCGGCCTCCTCCAGCAGCATCCGCACGGCGACGGGGGGCGGCATGAAATCGACGCCCTGCGACTTGAGGAACTGCTCCACGCCGCCCCGCGTGGCCATGCCGATCTCGGCGATGGCCGTCAGGTCCACCGCGGTGGCCGCCACGCCTTGCGAGCGCATCCAGCAAGAGAGGCCGGCCAGGAATTCGCTGGCCGCGGCGTAATCGGTCTGTCCGACGTTTCCGAAGCGGCCCACGACCGAGGAGAAGAAAACCCAGCGCTGCCCGGCCTTGGGCTTTAAATGCCGATACAGGTAATAGGCCCCGTGCGCCTTCGCCCGGAACACGGCCGCGAAGCGCTCGGGGGTCTTGTCCGCCAAGAGCTTGGATTCCTCGAGCCCCGCGGCGTGGAATACGCAGTCCGCGGAGAACGGCTTTAAGGATCTTAAGGCCGCTGCCAGCGCGGCCTCGTCGGCGATATCCGCCGCGAGGTAATGGACCTGGGCGCCGGCGGCGCGCATGGATTCCAAGTTTCGATACAGCTCGGCGGCCTTCGCCACGCGCGAAAATTCGCGCTCGAGAAGCACCGGAGTCGCCTTGCGGGATTTATCCGCCTTGAGCTTTTCCCACATCCGCTGCTTTAAGGAGCTGAGGCCGGCCGCGTCGAGTTTCGCCCATTCGGCGGCCTCCTTCGAGAGCGGCGTGCGCCCGATGATCACCAATTTGGGCTTATAGGTCCGGGCCAGCTCCTTGGCGAGCTCGGCGCCCAGGCCCTGGCCGCCGCCCGTCACGACGACCCAGGATTTGGGGCCCAGGAAGGCGACGACGGCCGGGGGCTTGGCCGCCTTCAGGCGGAGGCCCCGACGCTTGCCTTTCTCGAAGAAGACCTCGCCGATCGGGTCGTCGCCCTGCAGCTCGGCGCACGCGGAGGAGGCCGCCTCCGCCGTTGAGAACTTGCCGCGAAAGACGAGCGCCTGCACCCGGGCCTTGGGCAATTCCTTCCGCAAGGCCTTGGCCAGCCCCGACAAAGCCGCAGACAAGGGGTGTTCGGCGCCTACGGTCAGTATCCAGCCGGAATCCTCCAGCGCCGGGCCCAGGCGTTTGGCGGCCGACAATAGCGGAAGCAGCGAGCCGGAGAACTCATTCTCAAAAGTCTTGGGGGTCGATTTATTGAAATCGCCGAACTCGAGCCCGGCCAGGCAGAGAATCCCCTGCGGCTTGGAGGCGGCCGCCTTTTCGATGGAGCTGCTGGAGGCCGAAGGCTTGAGCACGAGCGAAGGGACCCCGGCCGCCTTCAAGGCGGCGGCGAAGGGCTTGGCCGCCGCGGCGCTCGCCGATAGTATCAGCGCGGGGCGGGTTTTTGAAAGGGGAGTTGCGGTGGTGCCAGCCTTTAGGCTGGCACCCCTTCCACGCGGCGGCAAGGGACGGTCATAAAGCTCCGGCACCCAGCGCTCGAAATGAGCGGCGGCCGCGACGGGCTTGGCCGCCTCGCGGAGGGGCGCCTCGGGGGCCGTGCCGTTGGCCGTCTGGCTCAGCACGAAGCCGATCACATGCCGCAGCGTGGGATAATCCTTGAGGGCCAGGTTCTCCTGCTTGGGGATGCCGTATTTCTCGCGGATGATGCCGATGAGCTCGGCCTGCTTGACCGTGTCGATGCCGAGGTCGGCCTCCATGTCCAAATCCAGCTCGAGCATTTCCGCGGGGTAGCCGGTCTTCTCGCTGACCAAGGCGGTGACGGCGGCGCGGATCTCCGGCTCGCGCCCGTCCGCGGGCGCGGGTAACGATGGTGCCAGGGATTGACTTTCGCCTAGGCGAAAGTCAATCCCTGGCACCGTAACAATACCGGAAGGCTCCGTCGGAATCTTCTCGGCGGGCGGTTCCGGGGCGGCAGGGGTCGACGAGCCTCCCGTGTTGCTCAAAACGAAGCGCACGACATGGCGCAAGGTGGGATAATCCTTGAGGGCCAGGTTCTCCTGCTTGGGGATGCCGTATTTCTCGCGGACGATGCCGATGAGCTCGGCCTGCTTGACCGTGTCGATGCCGAGATCGGCCTCCATGTCCAAATCCGGCTCGAGCATTTCCGCGGGGTATCCGGTCTTCTCGCTGACCAAGGCGGTGATCGCCCGCAGCACTTCGCCTTCTCCTAGGCTTGCGCCCACCGCGACGGGGACCCGGACGGGTTTCGGCGCCTGCGTGGCGGATGGTGCCAGGGATTGACTTTCGCCTAGGCGAAAGTCAATCCCTGGCACCTCGGAACGGCCGGCCACGGGCGCCGGGGCGGCGGCGCCCGTGGGCTCCTTGACTCGCAGGGTGTTCTGCGCCACCTCGAGCTCGGGGTTCTCCTGTCCCGAGACCTTGCGCAGCCAGCGGAGGTGGCGCGCCGGGTCGTAGACGCGCTTTTCGCCTTTCTTGAGCGCGCGGCGCATCAAGGTCATGGCGATCTGCGAGCCGAAGCCGGCGCCGAGCCGCAGCGCGTATTCGAGATCGTGCTCGCCCCCGTGGCTGAGCGTGACGCCCGCCAGCTCGGGGTCCGGCTCGCGGTAGTTGGCGATCGGCGGGAGGAGGCCGGTGACCAGCGCGCGGATGGCCACGGGATCCTCGATGGAGGCGCCCATCGAATGCCCCGTGAATCCCTTGGTATTGGCCACGATGATGCGGCGCGCGTCATCGCCGAAGGTTTTTTTAAGCGCCTGCACCTCGGCGGAGGCCGAGCCTCCCCTCGCCGGCGTGTAGGTCTCGTGAGACATGAACAGGGCCTTGGCGGCCACTTCCCGGCGGCTGAGGGCGTGCCGGCGCTCCGCCTGGAGCATCAACGAATCCATGACCTCGCTGACGTGCGCGGTCTCCAGGCGCGTGGCGTGGTAGGCGGAATTCTTGAATTCGCTCGCGAGTATCTCGGCCAGCGGCTTCATGCCGCGCTGGGCGGTTTGGGCGCCGTCCTCGATCACGAGGCCCGCCGCCCCCATGCCGAGTATCATGCCGTGGCGGCGCCGGTCGAAGGGCAGCGCCGCCTCGCTGACGACGCCGGTCGTCGTCGCCGCGCCGGCGGCCAGAAACCCCGAGATCATCCACTCGCGCAGGGCGGGGCTGGTGACGTCGTCGCCGGCGATGACCACCACCCGCTTGGCGCGGCCAAGCCGTATCCAATCCTCGGCCATGCATACCGCCTGGGTCGTCGAGGCGCAGGCCGCGCTGATCTGCGAGGAAGGCCCGCGCGCCCCGATCCATTGCGCCAGCTGGCTGTGGCCCAAGGGCATCACCCTCAGGAGGAAGTCGCGGCTGAACTCGTAGGGTCCCTCGCCGCCGTAGCGCTCTTGGTACTGCTTGAAGTGGGCGGTCATCCAATGCTCGACGGCCGCGCGCTCCTCCGGGCTCTTGAGCTGCGAGAGCAGCGACTGCAGCATCGCCGAGAGCTCGCGCAGCGGCTTGCGCCGGAACTTGTCGGCGAGATGCCGCGAGACCTCGGAGGCCATGCTGTCGAGAGAGGGATAGGCCGTGGCGAAGATGACGCCGGTCTCGTCCTTGAGCGCCGCGGGCAATTGCCAGCCCGTGGGAATCTTGGAGCCGGTGGTCGCCGTCTTGTAGGTGCGCACGAGCGGGATACCGGCGTCCTTTAAGGCCAATATCCCGGCCGCCACGGCGAGCCGGGAGGAAACGTCCATGGCGTGCGCGAGCGATTCCTTGAAGCCGAACTCCTTGGCCAGGTCGAATTCTCCGGCCAGGGCGGCGAGCTTGACCACCTCGGCGGCCGACTCGATGCGCTCGAGGCGATGATTGCCCGAGTCGGCCTTGATGAGGCGCACGATGTTTTTGTCGATCTGGCGCTGGAGGTCGGCATCGGAGAGCTTGCCGATCAGGTTTTGCCCGCGGATGATGTTGTCGAGGTTGTCCTCCCTGAAGACGCGGTCCCAGGCTCCGGGGGTCCCCGCGGCGATGCCGCTGACGACGATCGGGCCGAGATGGAGGCCCCAGCGTTCGATCAGGCTCGCGTCTGCCGCGCCGCCCGTACCTTCGCGCGGGCGCGGAGCCGAGACCGAGGGCTTCGGGTGGATCCAGGCGTGATACCCCGGCGTGTAAAAGCCCGGCCGGTAGGGATCCTTATCGTCGAGCTTGAGTTCCACCCCCTCGGCGGCGAGCCTCGCCAAGAGATCGTTGAACTCGAGCACGCCGCCCTTCTTCGGGTGGTTGGAGGAAAGCGCGGCGGCCTCCGCCTGGCCCTCGAGTATGCTCGTCGCGAAGGCGGTGAGCACGCGCTTGGGACCGACCTCGACGAACAGGCGCACGCCGTCTTGGCGCATGCGCTCGACCTGGCGGATGAACTCCACGGGGGCCGCGATCTGCTCGACTAGGAGCTTGCGTATCTCCTGCGGGTCGTCGGGATAGTAGGCCGCCGTGACGTTGGAGAGGATCGGTATCGCGGGAGCCTTGAGCGGCAGCCTCGAGAGCACGTTGGAATAGGGGGCTTGCGCCGGGGCGACGATCTTGGAATGGAAGGCGTGCGAGACGCGGATTTCGACCGCTTGGACGCCCTGCTCCAGGAATTTCTTGACCGCCGACTCCACCGCACGGGTCTCGCCGGCGATAACGGTCTGGATCGGGCAGTTCTTGTTGGCGGCGACGACGTAGCCCTGCACCTGCCGCAGCACCGGCTCGACCTTCTCCAGCGGGGCGGCGATGGAGGCCATCTTGCCGGAATCCTCGACCTTGACTCCGGCCATCTCCTTGGCACGCGAGGAGACGGCCAGGAGCGCGTCCTTGAAGGGCAATATCCCGGCGGCGACGAGGGCCCCGTACTCGCCGAGGCTGTGGCCGCAGACCACGTCGGGCCTTACCCCGTAGCTCTCTAATAAGCGCAGCATCGCGATGTCGGCGGTAAGTACCGCCGGCTGCGTGATCTCCGTCTGCTTGATGCGCTCCTCCATGCGGAGCAGCTCTTGGGGGCTCTCTCCCCCCTTCGTGAACAGGACTTCGGTGAGCTTATGGCCGACGATCTCGGACATCACCTCGTCGGCCTCGGCGAAGGTATCGGAGACCACCCGGTACTTGCGGGCCAAGTCCTTGAACATGTCGACGTATTGCGAGCCCTGTCCCGGGAAAAGGAATCCGATCTTGCCGGGCTTGCGCGCGCGGCCCGCGTGCAGCCCCTTGGCCTTGTATAGCGGCGGGGCCTTCTCCCAGATCGAGGAGTCCCGGGAGCGCAGGACGAACTCGATCTTTTCCTTGAGTTTGGCCCCGTTTTCCGCCGCGAGCCCGAGCGTGTATTCCTGGCGCTTGCCGGCGTTAAATTCCCACGCGGCGAGGGTCAGCGGCCCTTCGGAAGGGACCTTGTCGCTTAAGGCCTTGAGGCGGTCGAAAATCGCGTCCGGCGTGCCGCCGTGCGCGAGGAAGGCCTCGCCCCCGAGCGCCGGGTCCATATCGGGAGCCGCTGGCCCCGGATCGAGGGATTCCGTCAATCCTCCCGTTTTCTCCAAAAGGGAGAGATCGCCGAGCCGGATCATAGTTTCGGCGTCGACCTCCTCTAAGGCGAGATGGAAATTCGTGCCGCCGAAGCCGAAGGAGCTTACGTGGGCTCGGCGCGGGTGCGCGGAGCGCTCCCATTCGCGCAGCTCCGTCACTACGAAGAACGGGGAACGCTCCCAGTCGATGCCCGGATTGGGGGTCTTGAAATGGATGCTGGGCGGCAGCTTCTTGTCGCGCAGGGCCAGGGCGGCCTTGATCACGCTCGCGGCTCCCGCCGCGGCTTTGAGATGCCCGATCTGCGACTTGACCGAGCCGAGGCCGATGGAGCCCTTGGGCGCCGCCTTGAATATCTCGATGGCGGCGTTGGCCTCGATGACGTCGCCGACCTTCGTCGAGGTGCCGTGCGCCTCCAGCAGGCCCACCGCCTCCGGCGCGTAATTGAGCTGGCGGAAGGCGCGCTCGATGGCCAGGCGCTGCCCCTTTGGATTAGGCGCGGTGATGCCCTTGCCGCGGCCGTCCGAGGAGGACCCGACGGCCCGGATCAAGGCGTAGATGCGGTCTCCGTCCTTGAGCGCGTCGCGCAGGCGCTTGAGCACCATTACGCCGGCGCCCTCGCCCATCACGAAGCCGTTGGCGCCGGCGTCGAAAGGCCGGGACCCGTCGGGGGAGAGGGCCCCGATCTTGCAGAACTTGACGAAGGCCGGAGCCGACATCATCTGGTCGATCCCGCCGCTTAAGGCCATGTCGTACTCGTGGAAGCGCAGCCCGGAGACGGCCTGGCTCAGCGCGGCCAAGGACGAGGCGCAGGCGGCGTCGACGGTGATGTTGGCGCCGTTGAAATTGAACGCGTTGGCGACCCGGCCGGCGATGACGTTGGAAAGCTCGCCGGGCATCGTATCTTCCGTGATCGTGCTCAGTTGGGACTTGGCCGAGCGCTCCATCTCGTCGGCGATGGCCCGCCTGGCGGTCTCGGGAAGGGCGGCGAAGGAGGGGCTCGATTCGAGCTGTTGGCGGTAATAGGAAGCGTAAACGCGCAGGTCGGTCTGCTCTTTCTTCGGCCCGCCCATCGAATTGCCTAGGATGACGGCCGTGCGCTCGGGATCGTAAGGCTTCTTGTCGTAGCCCGAGTCGCGCAGGGCCTCGGCGGTCGCCGAGACGGCCAACTGCTGCACCCCGTCCATCTGCTGGGCCACCGGCGGCGGGATGCGCAGCTTGAGCGGATCGAATTTAAATCCCTGGATGAATCCGCCGATCTTGGAATAGGTTTTGTCCGGCGCGGCGGGATCAGGATCGTAATAGAGCCGCCAGTCCCAGCGCTCGGGCGGGACTTGGGAGATGCAGTCCTTGCCGTTCTGGATATTCGTCCAGAACTCCGGGATGTCCTGGGCGCCGGGGAATATGCCGCCGATCCCGACGATGGCGATGGATTCCGACGGGTCGATGCGCGTCATCAGGGTTAGCCGAGTTGCGGGACGCCGACGATGGAATAGCCCGCGTCCACGAAGATCACCTGGCCGGTGATCATCTTGGCCTCCTCCGAGGCGAGAAAGGCCGCCGATTGGGCGACGTCCTTCGTGGTTACGTTGTCGCGCAGCGGGGCGACCGATTTGTGGTAATCGAGGATGTAGTCGAAGTCCTTGATGCCGCTGGCCGCCAAGGTCTTGATCGGCCCCGCCGAAACCGCGTTGACCCGGATCTTCCTGGGGCCTAGCTCGAAGGCCAATTCGCGCACGTAGGCTTCCAGCGCGGCCTTGGCCACCCCCATGACCTTGTAATTGGAGCAGACCCGCTGCCCTCCCAGATAAGTCAAGGTGATCACCGACCCGCCCCTGGGCATCTTGGGAGCCGAGTGCTGGAGTATCTTGGAGAGCGAGTAGCTCGAAACCGTCAGGGCCTGGCCGAAATCCTCCGCCGTCACCTCCAGGAGCGGGCGCTCGAAGGTGGACGCCGGGGCGAAGGCGATGGAGTGGATCACGATGTCGATCGGGTCCTTGATTTTTGCGAAAAAAGCTTGCATTTCCTCTTCTTTCGCGACATCGCAGCGATCGAAGGAAAGTAGATTAGGCAGCTTGGGCGCCAGATCCTTGATGCGGCTGTGGTAACGGAACTGATAGGCGAGGATGATCTTGGCGCCCTGGGAGGCCAGTTCTTGTGCGATTGCCCAGGCGATCGAGGTTTCGCTGGCTACGCCGAAAACAAGAGCGGTTTTGCCTTTTAAATCAGGCATTTATGCATTTTATCTATTTTCCGATGGAGCGTCAAGAATTTATAAGGAAAGCGTCCGATCGTTGACACTTCGGATTTTTTCCGCTACACTGGGCCGTTGATGGAAGACTGGTGGCTTTACGGGGCCTCGGCCGGTTTTTTGGCCACGGCCGCCCTTTGGCCGTACTTCCTTTTCAAATACCGCCGCTCCTCAGCCCCGGTCGAGGACGCCGAGTTCTCCTCGGAGCCAATCGAGCCGGTGTCCATGCCGTTCCCTGAGTCGGCCCCCGTCCCCGAGCCCATTCCCCAGCAGGCCGTGGAAGTCAAGTCGGCGGCCAATCCGGCTCCCGTTCCCGCGGCCGTCGCCGCCGGTGCCGGGTCCCAACTTAAGGCGGCGCTCGCCGCCGTGCCGGGCTCCGATACGACGGCGCCGCTTAAGACCTTGAAAACCGGGGAGACCAGCACCGGAGGCGTGAGCCCCGCGGTCATCTATCTGCAGAATCTCAAGAACAACCTGGAGCATCTCGAAAAAGAGGTCTCGAGCCTGAAGCTTCAAGTCTCCAATTTCTCGCAGAAGCATGACGCTCAATTCAATTCGCTGCTACAGCGCTTGGGCGAGGTAAAGGAGGAGCTGCATAACCTGCCTCACGAGGCGGCGGCCGCTCCCGCCACCGCGGCGGCTTCGACGATCCCTCTACCGGCGGCATCACCCCAAGCGGCGCCGGCGGTAAGTCCCGTGGTGGAAACCCCGAAGTCCAAGGCTGAAGAGACGATACGCATCGTGCCCACCCTGAATTCTCCCGACCCCGCTCCCGCTCCAGCGGCGACGAAGCCGTCCGTGTGGCCGACTCCCGCTCCCGCGCCGGCTCCGGCCGCGGCTCCGGCCGCGACTCCTGCTCCGGCTGCCGCTCCTACCGCGGCTCCCGCGCCGACTCCGATTCCGACGGCCGCGCCCACGCCGGCTCCTACGCCCGCGCCAACGCCCGGCCCCGCGCCGGCGAACCCGCTGAAAATAGAACCTTCTTCCGTGCCTCCGCCTTCTGAGTCCGATTCGAAACCGCAACGCCGGGGCCCGGTGTGGCCGGTCTAGCTTCTCTACTTTTCCTCGCCGCCTCCTCGGCATCCGCGGGCCTTTTCCCTTCTTCCCCATTCTCGGACAGCGCCGTCGGCACCACGGCCGTGCCGTTGCTCAAATCCCCCCCGAGTGCGCGCGCCGACGCGTTGGGCGGCTCCTTGGCCGCGGTGGCCGACCGTTCGGAATCCATCTTTTGGAATCCGGCCGGCATCGCCAAGCTCTACCACTTGGGCGACTCCGACCTGAGCCTAGGATATAACGCGCTGATCGAAACGGCCTATACCGGGACCGTATGCTACGCCCGCCCGTTCGCCGGAATCGGGGTGTTCGGCTTCGGCCTGCTGTACGCGGCGCAGTCAAGCATCCAAGGATACAATGCAGTCGGGGATACAAACGGTTCCTTCACTCCCAACGACCTCGTGATGGACTTAAGCTACGGCAGGAGGCTGGGAGCTGTACTGGCGGGCTTGGGGCTCAAGTTCATCCGTTCGCAGGTGGCCGACGTCTCGGGAACCTCCTTCGCTCTTGATCTGGGCGTGCAGATGCAGAGCGTCTGGAAACCGTCTGAGGGGCCGATCGACATCGGGCTCAGCCTGCAGAACCTAGGGCCTCCCCTCAAGATGGGCGGGGGTTCGGACCCGCTGCCGACCAAGATCCAGGGCGGCTTCGCGTGGCATTTCAACGAGCGCTTCAGCGGCCTTCTCGACGGGCACCTGCCCGTCGACCAGGAGCCCTACGTCAGCCTCGGGGCGGAGGGCCGGCTTCCGGTGGCAAGCACGATCAAGGCGGGCTTGCGCGGCGGCTACAATATGTCCTATTCGCGGGGAGTGCCCGGATTCGCGGGGGTCACCGCCGGCTTCGGGCTGGAAGTGGAGCGCTTCCGCGTCGATTATGCCTGGGTGCCGTTCGGGGATCTGGGGAGCAGCAACCGGTTTTCTTTAGGGTATCGCTTTTAGAACTTTTTTAGCTCCGCCGTGATTCTATTCCCAAGCCAACCTATCCGCCCTTTCTAGCTTTCGTCAGGAACTCGTAGACTTTCTGCCCGGTATACATCCCGAGAAGACCGCCTCCGATATCGGCCAGCATGGCGAACCACTGGAAGGAGCCGAAAAGGATAGGGATTAGATGTCCGATCCTGTCTTGAAACAGCTCGGTTACGGGGGGCAGGACCGCCAGGCAGCCGAGATTGAGCCAGTTCACGAACTTGGGGTCTCGCTTAAGCAGGTCTGCCAGGGCTCTCAGTGCGAGTTGGCCCGCGAAGCTTGCCACCGCAAAGAGCAGGACATGGTCCAGCTTAGAAATGAAGACTTCCTGTCCCAAGGCGGCGAGGATCCCGAGATTGGCCGCGCCGGCGGCGAGCACGGCCGCCTCCTTTATCCTTTCCGTGCGGCCTGTACCTTGGGAAGGCCGAGAGGCGAGCTGTTCGACAGTAGACCGGCTCTTGCTGGGCGGCTGTTCCGTGCTCGACGAGAGGCCGCCGACTATGGCAGGCCGTGCCGCGCTTGGGTCAGGTACCGACTGAACAGTATCGCTTTCTGGATGATTTGCCGTGCCGTCGAAACGGGGGTCCGGAGCGGCATAAAGCATCGGTGCCAGTAGCAATACAAGCACCGCTGCGTAGCGATGGTCCCTTTTAAACATTTATGAAAATTTTAAAAGAAGATAATGCCTGCCGCATGGGCCGAAAGACCGTCGGAACGCTAGGCCTTTGGGGAATGGTTATCCCTAAATAAATATCCACTTTACAAGAAAAAGTGCTGAATGAATAAGCCTTTTCCGTTGCAGCTCTTTTTAGACAGAGTCGGCTTAAAAAATGATGCTGGTGAAAGCGTTTTTCTTTGTGAAGTGGATATTTTTGTGGGGCATCAGGAGGCCAGCGGTGATCGCCGGCAGTCGCGTATGTACGCGATGAAAATCCTCCCTCGGGGATCGATCCGATAAACGATCCGGAATATGCCGACTGCCAAGCTGCGATAGCCGAGAAAGGGGCCGAGCATGGCCGCGCCCAGCTCGGGAAATTCCTTTAGATTTTCGATCTGTCGAAGAATCCTTGATAACAGCGGATCCTGGATGCGGTCAAGATCCTCTTGAGCCTGAGGGAGGAGTACGACTCTCAATGGGGGCGTTGTCTTTTTTTTCGGTAGGATTCCAAGGTTGCCCCGGTCCCTTTTCGGAGTTCCTTCTCCGCTCGCAGCAGTCTCTTGGGCCAGTCGGCGAAGCGCATTTCCGATTGCGTCGCCAGGAATCCCTCATAGCTCTCGTAATCCACGAGAACGGCCGCGGCCTTGCCTCTCTGGGTGACGATGATGGGTTTTTCGGTTTTCTTCACCTGGTCGACGTAGCGCTTGGCCTGGGACTGGAGAAGGCTGATAGGTATAATATTTTCCATAGTTTAATTATAGCTTCAGACCTATATTATTTCAATAGATCCAGCATGGCTTGCTGGATGCGGCCGTTGGAGGCGACGGTCTCTTTCCCGAAGCTCTCCAGCGCCGTCCAGGGTTTACCCGAGAGATCGGTGACGTTTCCCCCCGCCTCCCGGACGAGCAAAAGCCCCGCGGCGACGTCCCAGGGGTTAAGCCGCAGCTCCCAATAGCCGTCGAGCCGGCCGGCCGCGACCCAGGCCAGATCGAGCGCTGCCGAGCCGCCGCGGCGCAGATCCTGCGCCCGGCAAAGAAAGCGCCGGACCCATTCGGAATAGAGGGTCGCCCGGACGTCACGGTCATAAGGGAAGCCCGTGGCCAAGAGCCCGTCCTCGATCTTTCGTACCCGCGAGACGCGGATGCGTCGGCCATTGAGCGTCGCGCCGCGCCCCGCCTCCGCCAGGAAGAATTCCTCGCGGAACGGGTCGTAGACGCCGCCGATGAGCGGCGCGAGTCCCCGCAACAGGGCGATCGAAACGCAGCAGACCGGAAAGCCGTGGGCGAAATTGAGCGTCCCATCGAGCGGGTCGATGACCCACAGGTATTCGGCGCCGCTGCGCCGGGTCGCGCGTTCCTCGGCCAGGAAGTCGTGCTCGGGAAATCGGGAGCGGATAACCCGCAGTATGGCCTTTTCGGCCGCGAGATCCACTTGGGTAAGCGCGTTGGCTCGGCCGAGGGATTTATAGCGGACGCGCGCCTTGCCGAATCCGCCCTTGAGCTGCCTCCCTCCCGCGCGCAGCGCATCGAGCAGCGTTCGTCGGAAAAGAGCCGTCATCGTCGTTCCCCATCGTGTCGGAGTATCGCGCTCAATAAACCCTGCACCGTGTACTCGGAGGCCTCGATCTGCGGTCGGATGCCGTGCCGGCGCAACGTCTTGGAGGTGATGGGGCCGATGGAGGCCGCCAGCGCCGAGCGGAAAAACCGTCGCGCCCGCGCGCGCCCCACGGCGGAGACGAAATGCTCGGCGGTGGATGAGGAGGTGAACGTGACGACGTCCGTCTTGCCGGAAGCCACCGCGCGCTTAAGCCGCCTTTTCCCCTCGGCATCGGGGAGCGTCCGGTAGGCCTCGACCACGCGGACCCGAGCGCCGCGGCGGGAGAGAATCTTGGGAAGTATGTCGCGGGCGACGCGGGCCCGAGGGATCAGGATCTCGCGGCCGGCGACGTTGCCCAAGTGGCGGGCGAGGGCCTCGCCCTCGTAACGCTCCGGCACCTGCGCTGCCCGCCAGCCGTGGGCTTTGAGCGCCTCGGCGGTGCGCGGCCCGATCGCGTATAGCCGCCGAGGTCTTCTAAGCCGCCGTTTCAACGCTTTGCTCCGCCTAAAGAACGAGGTGACGCCGTTGGCGCTCGTAAACACGAGGGTGTCGAAGCGTTCGAAGCGGCGCAGCGCTTCGTCGAGCCGCGACCAGCGGCTGGGCGGCGCGATGCGGATGGTCGGGGCGATGATGGCTCGCGCGCCGAGCCTGCGGAGCTGCGCCGCCATTGCCGCTGCTTGGGCCTTCGGCCGAGTAATGAGCACGGTTTTCCCTTTTAAATCCACCGCGTGAATTATGGCAATATGTGGTGCTAGAAGTCATCCAACCTGGTGTTTGGATGGGCTTCTCGGCATCCACTTTCTTCACTTTGTTGAAATTCTGTCCGCGCCGAGAGAAAGTTGAGAAAGTGTAGAAAGTGGATGCCTGGCACCGGCTGACGCTTTTTGTTATAGTGACCCCGCCGATGATAGGTTGGTTTCAGAAAAAAAAGGAAGAAAGGATGGAAAAAGCCGCTCCGGGGCCGGCGCATTCCAAGCAGGTCTGGATATCCCGCCTTTTGAGCGAGGAGCTGATCTTGATCCGGCCCCCGGCTCGGGATAAGGACCAATTGCTGCGCGGCTTGGTCGACCGGCTCTGTTCCGTCCGGGGTTTGGGCGACCCGGCTCCCCTGCTCGCGAAGGTGCTCGAACGCGAACAAGGCATCAGCACGACGCTCGATACCGGCTTGAGCCTGCCCCATGCCCGCCTCGACGCCGCCTCGCAGATCGTCGCCGTGCTGGGGCTCGTTCCCGGAGGCCTCATCGACCCGAAGCAGCCCGATCTTCCCATCCGAGCCATGTTCCTGTTCTTTTCCCCAAATAAACAAGAGGCCTTCTCGAGGCATCTGCAGCTCTTGCGCGGCGTGGCGGCGCTTTTTCAACCGCCGTTCCTGGATCAACTGCTCGCGCAGTCGTCGCCGTCGGAGGTCCTCGAACTCATCCGCCGCAAGGAAGCGTAAATCCCCCCCATGCCGATCCTGCGCATCACCAAGCACGGGGAACCCGTGCTCAAGAAACCGTCCGCCCCCATCGATTACGATTCATTCAAGGAACGGCTTCCAGCCTTGCTCAAGGACATGTGGGCGACCATGGCCGCCGCCAACGGCGTCGGCTTGGCCGCGCCCCAGATCGGCCTCAACATCCGCCTCGCCGTCATCGACGTCCGTCCGAATGGAAAATCGGAGCGTATGGTGCTCATCAATCCCGAGATACTCTACCGGGAGGGGGAGCAGGAGGAGGAGGAGGGCTGCCTGTCGATCCCCGGGCTCTACGCCAAGCTGCGCCGCGCCGCCAAGGTGCGCATCGCGGCATTGGACGAGGACGGGCGGCGCTACGAGGCCTCGGGGACGGGGCTGCTCGCGCGCGCCTTCGAGCATGAGACGGATCATTTAAACGGGAAGCTGTTCATCGACCATCTCGACTTGGCCAAGCGCCTGAAGGTTGCCGGGATACTCAAGGATCTAAAAAAGACTTGGAAATGAAGCTGCTCTTTTTCGGCACGCCCGAGATGGCGGTGCCGTTTCTGCGCTCCTGCGCCGAAGGCCATCGCGTGGCGGCCGTCGTGACCCAACCAGACAAGCCGGCGGGCCGCGGCCTGGCCTTGCGCCCGCCGCCGGTCAAGACCTTCGCCCAAAGCCGCGGTATCGAAGTGTTCCAACCCCCTTCCCCGTCGGCTATCGCGGGCCGGCTCAGGGAGCTGGAGGCCGATGCGGGCGTGGTGGTCGCCTACGGGAAACTGCTCAAGGCCGACGTGCTGGCCTCGACCCGGCTGGGCCTGCTCAACATCCATTTCTCCCTCCTCCCCAAATACCGGGGGGCGGCGCCAATCGCCTGGGCGCTGATGCAAGGGGAGCACCGCAGCGGCGTGACGCTGTTTTGGCTCGACGAGGGGATGGACACGGGCCCGATCCAAGACCAGCGCGAGCTCGAAATAGAGGAGGCCGACGACGCGATTTCCTTGGCGACGAAGCTGGGCTCCCTAGGGGTCCGCTGCCTCGAGGAAAACCTGGCGTCCTTCGACTCGGGTATCCGCCGCCGGCCACAACAAGGGGAGCCGAGCCTGGCGCCGAAGCTCACGCGCGAGCACGCGCGCGTGAGCTTCCGGATGCCGGCCGTCGCTTTTCATAATCGCGTGCGCGGATTGCGGGCGGGCCCGTGCGCCTTTCTGGGCGCCGGACTCTCGGTGCGCAAGACGCTGCCGGAAAGCCCGGAGCAGGAAGGCGAGCCCGGCCGCGTGCTTCGCGTTGAAAAAAACAAGGGAATTTTGATACAATGTCAGCCCGGAACGCTTTGGATCGTTGAGGTCCAGCCTCAAGGGAAAAAGCCGATACCAGCGGCGGATTTTCTAAATGGTCTCCGCCTAAAGCCCGGTCACATTTTGCCGGATTAACGGCAGTCTTTTCGTTTTATGGAAAACCAAGCAGAGCCCCAGGCGGGCGCCGGTTCGGAGCTGCGCCCCTGGGAGGCGGCGGCCCTCTCGGCGCTTGTCGTGGTGTTCGGTTTCTTCGCGTATCGCTGGGCGAGCGAGGGCTTAGTCCATGCCCGGAAGGTCCAGATCGTCCCCGATCTCCGCGGCAAGCCCGTCTCGGCCGCGCTGGACCTGCTTTCTCCGATCAACCTGGCCTTGCGCAAGGAAGGCGAGGAATTCAACGGCAGCGTGCCGATCGGCTCGATTCTCCGGCAAACCCCCTCCCCGGGTACCAAGGTACGCGAGGGGAAGACCCTGAGGGTCGTCATCAGCCAGGGAGGTGAGACGGTGTTCACGCCCGACATCGTGGGGCTCCCCTTGCGCAACGCGGAGATGCTGCTGCGCCAGAGCCAGCTGACCCTGGGCGAGGTGTCGGAATCCTACTCCCTGCGCTTGGAAAAGGGCATGGTGATGTCCCAGGACCCGAAATCCGAGTCCAGCGTCGAGCGCAACGCCGCCGTGCGCGTCGCCGTTTCGGGCGGCCCTCCTCCCGCGGGCATCGTGCTGATGCCGGATTTTTTGCGCAAGAATCTTTCGGACGCCACGAACTGGGCGGCTTCCTCCGGTTTTAAGGTCTCGGTCCAAAAGGATCCCAACTCCATATTCCCATACGGCGTCGTCCTGGCCCAGGATCCCCCGCCGGACGCCGTCCTGGGCTCCGGCTCGAAGATCCAGGTGACCATCAGCGGCAAGTCGCAGCCGGCCGGCGCGGATCCGACGATGAAAAGCGTGCGCTACGAGGTCTCGCAGGGGTCGGCCGACAGCTCGGTGCGCATCGTGGTCATGGACCAGTACGGGGAGCGCGAGATTTTCAACGGGGTGCGCCCCCCGGGCAGCAAGATCGACCTCCAGGTCCCCGACAGCGGGACGAAGCTGCGCATGAAGGTGTTCCTCAACGGCATACTCGTCGAGGAGCGCGACCTATGACGGGCAGCTCCTGTGTCCGGGCGCGGGTCCTCAACGGCAGCTTTTACGCGCCTCGGGCGCGTGGCTCGGCGCAAACGACCGCGCCGAGCGCGGGATTTTCGCACTATCCGGGGAAGCAATCGTGACCGAGAGCCGACGACCCATTCCCGACGGCCGGGTGCGCGTCGTGCCTTCGCTGCTCGCCGCCGATTTCGCCGATCTGGCGGGCGCGCTGCGCTCGGTGGAAGCGGAGACCGACTGGGTTTCCGTCGACATCATGGACGGGCATTTCGTGCCGAACCTGAGCTTCGGGCCCGACGCGGTCTCGGCGCTGCGCCGGCGAAGCCGCGTGGCTCTCGACGCGCATCTCATGGTGGAGCATCCCGAGTGCTTCGCGCCCGTCTTCGCCGACGCCGGCGCCGATTTCGTCGTCGGCCATGTGGAGGCGCTGCGCAACCCTGATGATTTCTTTCGGCCCTTGGAGTCTCGCGGCGTCGGCAGGGGCTTGGGCCTTAAGCCCGCGACCCCGGCCTCGGCGCTCTTGGCGCTGCTCGACCGCATCGACCTGGCTTTGGTCATGACCGTGGAGCCGGGTTTCGGCGGGCAGGAGTTCCTTCTCGAGATGACGGCCAAGGTGCGCCAGCTGCGCGAGGCCATCGACCGCTCCGGGCGCCCGGTGTGGCTGATGGTTGACGGGGGCATCAACGAGGAGACGGCGGCGGCGGCGGCTCTCGCCGGAGCCGACGCGCTGGTGGCGGGTAGCGCGGTGTTTCGAGACAGCGATCCGGCGGCCGCGCTGCGGCGTCTGCGCGAAAGGGCGCAGGCAAATTTCAAGGGCTTGCCTAAGGAGGGCACAAAAACATGGCGGTAGTCATCCGGTTGCAGCGGACGGGAAAGACGAAGCAGGCGTACTATCGGGTCGTGGCCATCGAGAAGGCTCGAGGGGCCCACGGGAGGCCGTTGGAGGTGCTGGGCTCCTACGACCCGCGCGGCGAGAAGGCCAAGGACAAGATCCGGCTGGACCTCGCGCGCTGGGAGCATTGGATCAAGAACGGGGCCAAGGCGTCGGAGACGGCGAGGTCGCTGGCGAAGCTCGCCTCAAAGGCCGAGACGGCCGTCGCCTAGGGAAAAGCGATGAAAGAGCTCGTGTTGACGCTGGCCAAGAACTTGGTTGACAAGCCGGAGCAGGTGGAAGTGACGCAGACCGAGAACGCGGGGACCCTGGTCCTGACGGTGCGAGTGGCCGAGGAGGATAAGGGCAAGATCATCGGCAAGCAGGGAAAGGTGATCAAGGCGATCCGGGCCGTCATAGCCGCCGCCGCCGAGAAAGCCGAGCAAAAGGTGTCCGTGGACCTAGAATGAGCCGGAATAAGACGCCACCCGCGCCGCGAGCGGCTTTGCGTATCGACGTCGTCACCTTGTTTCCCGAGATGTTCGAGGGGCCGATGGGGCATAGCATCGTCGGCCGCGCCCGCCGCAACGGGATATTGGAGCTCGGCTTCGTCAATCCGCGGGATTTCGCCCGGGATGCCCGCAGGACCGTCGACGACCGGCCTTACGGCGGCGGTCCCGGCATGGTGCTGCAGCCGCAGCCGGTCTATGACGCCATCGGCAGCGTGCGCCGAAGGTACTCTACCGTGGTCTACCTGAGCCCGCAGGGGCGGCGCTTCGATCAGGCCGCCGCCTCCCGGCTCGCCGCGGCAAGACACCTGATCCTTTTGTGCGGGCATTACGAGGGCGTCGATGAGCGCGTGCTGCGCTACGTCGACGAGGAGATATCGATCGGAGATTACGTCCTGACCGGCGGTGAGCTGCCGGCGATGGTCGTAGCCGACGCCGTCACCCGGCTCTTGCCGGGCGCCTTGGGCAAGGACTGCTCCATCGTGGAGGAATCCTTCGCCGGGGCCCTCTTGGAGCATCCGCAATTCACGCGGCCGCCTCTGTGGCGGCGCCGGCAGGTGCCCGAGGTGCTGCTCAGCGGCGATCACGCCCGGATCGCGGAGTGGAGAAGGCGCCAATCCGTGGAGGCGACGCGCCGCAAGAGGCCGGATTTACTGACAATCAAGAACACTCAGAGGAGCGTCGTATCGCCGTAGTCGCGCCCTGTAGCGTTATAAAAGGAGAAAAAATCATGTCCGCCGAATCATCGCCCCAGACGAGCAAGAAATCATTCCCGCCCTTTAAACCCGGAGACACCGTCCGCGTCCACCTGAAGGTGGTCGAAGGCGAGAGCGAGCGCATCCAGGTCTTCGAGGGAACGGTGATCCGGCGCCGGGGAACGGGAGTCTCCGAGTCCTTCATCGTGCGCAAGATCTCCTTCGGGGTCGGAGTCGAGCGGACCTTCCCGCTGTACTCCAAGCGCATCGAGAAGATCGAGATCGCGCGCACGGGCCGGGTGCGCCGCTCGAGGCTCTACTACCTGCGCAACCTCACCGGCAAGTCCGCGAGGCTCGACGACGAGGGCCGGGAGGCGCCCAAGCCGGCGGTGTCTGCGTCGGCCAAGCCGGGGGAAGCGGGCATCAAGACCCTTTCGACGCTAGCCTCTTAAGCTCGCGCGAGTGGCCGGGCGGCTTTGGCGTTTCGACCAGGCGCTGCGCCGCGAACGCGGCCGTCCGACGCTCATTGGAGTCGACGAGGCGGGTCGCGGGCCTCTCGCCGGTCCCGTCGTCGCCGCCGCGGTAGTGCTGCCCTCCGGTGGCTCGCGGGAGTTGGCCGGGGTGCGCGACAGCAAAACCTTGAGCGCCGCCCAGCGCGAGCGGCTCTTCTCGGCGATACGCCGCAATGCCCTGCAGGTTGCGGTGGGCTGGGCTTTAAGCGAGGAGATAGATCGAATCAACATACTGCAGGCCTCGCTGTTGGCGATGCGTAGGGCGCTCGCCCGCTTAAGGTTCCAAGAGCCGTCACCCGCGTCGGCTCTGCTCATCGTCGACGGCAATCGCCGCATCCCCGAGGTCCCGCTGGCCCAAGAGGCGATTATCGGCGGCGATCGGGACTCCTTGAGCATCGCCAGCGCCGGCATCGTCGCCAAGGTCGTTCGCGACCGCTGGATGAACCGGCTCGACGGTCTTTTCCCGGGCTATGGTTTCGCCAGGCATAAGGGATATGGGACCCCGGAGCACTTGGGGGCCTTAAGGCGCCTGGGCCCGAGCAGGATCCACCGCCGCAGTTTCGCCCCGGTGCTGGCCGCGCCCAGACAACTCTTGGAGGAGGGCATCCCCGCGTGAGCCTCGCGCGACAGGCCTTAGGCCAGGACGGGGAGGACCGGGCCGCGCGGCTGCTGCGCGAGGCGGGATGCGATATCCTCGAGCGTGGTTTTAAGACCCCCTTCGGGGAGATCGACCTCATCGCGCGCGACGGCCCGACCCTGGTGTTTGTGGAGGTCAAGACCCGCCGCGGCTATCGGTTCGGCTCGCCGGAGGAAGCGGTCGGAACGCGCAAGCAGGCCCATATGGCCAAGGCCGCCCTGATGTACCTGCAGCGGTGCAAGATGAGCGGCGCGCCGGTGCGTTTCGACGTGATCTCCGTATCGCCGCAGGGCCTGCGGCACATTCGGGACGCGTTCAGCGTTCCGGGATGTGCCTGGTGAAATGCCCGGCCTGCGGTTTCGAATCGCCCGAGGGGGCGCAGTGGTGCGATTTCTGCAAGGAGCCCTTCAACAAGAAGCCGAAACCGGCCCCTGCGCCTGCCGTTGCGTCCCCCCCGTTGAAGCTGCCCCCGCCGCCGCTGCCCTCCGCTTCCCAAGATGTCGCTGCCGGTATCCCGCCGGAGTTCGCGGGACTCGACACCGGCGGCAAAATACCAGTCGCCCCGCCCTGGTTTAAGTACGCCGGACTGGCCCTATTGGGGATATGGATACTCTGCATGGTCTGGATGGCCGGGTTTTATATGGCCAAGGCCAACTCCCCCGCCGCTAAAACCAGTAATTGAGGCCCGCTTTATACGCCATGGCCTCGGCGGACCCGGCCGCGAACGCGCTGCCGAGCTCGAAGCCGTGATAGCGCAGCTCGAAGAAGGAGCTAATGTTGCGTCCGAGGAAGGCCTCCAGGCCCGCCCCGGTCGTCACCGCCCATGAGCTGCTGGCCGGTTTCGAGCTGCCGTGCGCGTCCCGGACCTCGCCGAAGAAACGCTGCCACCCTCCCCCTCCCAACAGGTACGGCGTCCAGCTCCGGCCCGAAAAGAGATTGAGGCGCATCAAGGCCACCAGAGCGATGTCGGAGGCGCTGGAGCTCGATCCCGCGCCGTAGGGCGGGTGGTAAAAATTGGATTCGCCGACGGCCTTCTTCCCGAAGCGGAATACGCTCCCCTCGATGCCGAGGGCCATCCAATCGAGCGGGTAGTGGAAATAATGTAAGGAAAGGACGGGGCCTGGCTTGGCCACCCGGTTGAAGCGGTTGGTCGTAGTCGGCACCGCCCATCCCAGGCCCAGGCCCAGCACGCTTACGTCCTCGCTGAAGCTCATCGCGGGTGCGGCGGCGCGCGAGGACCCCGCCGCGGCCAAGAGCAGCAGCGAGAGGACCCCCGCCTTAATCGAGGTTCCTGAGGCAGGCCTCGGCGATGTGGTTGGCGGAGAGTCCGTACTTCTCGTAGAGCTCCTCCGTGCCGCCGGATTCCGCGAAATCACGCACCGCGAGCCGAACCAGGGGCGCGGGGCAGCCGCGGTCGGCCAGCGCCTCCGCCACGGCGGAGCCGAGCCCTCCCGTTTCGTAATGGTCCTCCACCGTGACGAGGCGCGAGGAGGAGCCGGCCGCCGCGAGGATGCCGTCGGCGTCGAAGGGCTTGAGGGTGTGGGCGTTGAGGACCTGCGCCATGAAGCCGCGGCGCTCCAGCGCCTTGGCGGCTTCCACGGCGTTGGCCACCACCGCGCCGCTGGCCAATATGGAGGCCTGGTATTTCGGCGGCGGCGATGCCGGTTTCCAGATCGGGTCCAGCTTGCCGAACCGGAAGGCGTAGTCCGCCGGGTGCAGCTCCGGGACATTCTGCCGGGTCAAGCGGAGGTATACCGGCCCCTGGTGGCGCAGCATCCAGTCGACGGCTTGGCGCGTCTCGACCGCGTCGGCGGGCTGCAGCACCGTCATGCCGCTTAAGGCGCGCATGGCGGCGACGTCCTCGAGTCCCATCTGGCTGGGGCCGTCGTCGCCGATCCCGATCCCGGCGTGGGTGCCGACGAGTTTCACGTTGGTCCGGTTGTAGGCCACGGCCACCCGGATCACCTCTAGCCGGCCGGCTAGGAAGCAGGCAAAGGAGGTGGCGACGGGGATCTTCCCAGCCATGGCGAGCCCGGCGGCGGCGCCGATCAAGTTCTGCTCGGCGATGCCAAGCTCGAAATGCCGCTCGGGGAAGCGCTTCATGAAGGCGACGGTGCGCGTGGAGCCCCCCAGGTCCGCGTCGAGCACGACCAGCCTGGGCTCCTCGGCGCCGAGCTCGGCCAGGCGGGCCCCGAAGGCGTCGCGGGTGGCTCCGGAGGTGGCGGAAGCCATCAGGAATTAAGCTCCGCGATGGCCTTGGCGGCCTCTTCCGGTTTGGGCGCCTTGCCGTGCCAGGCGGGCTGCAGCTCCATCCACGAGACTCCCTTGCCCTTGACGGTGCGCAGGATAATGGCCTGCGGCTTTCCCGTCGCCTGCCGCGCCGCCCGGAGGGCGGAGTCGATGGCCTCGAAATTGTGCCCGTCGATCTCGGCGACCTGCCAATTGAAGGCCTCGAGCTTGTCTTGCAGCGGGGCCAGGTCCATCTGGGCCTTGGTGAGGCCCTCCTGCTGGACCTGGTTGTAGTCGACGACCCAGATCAGGTTGTCGAGCTTGTACTTGGGCGCGGCCATGGCCGCTTCCCAAATCTGCCCCTCCTGCACTTCGCCGTCTCCGGTCATGCAGACCGTCTTCCACGCCGCGCGATCGAGCTTCGCGGCCAGGGCCAAGCCGAGCGCGATGGAAAGCCCCTGCCCCAGCGAGCCGGTGTTGGCCTCGATGAAAGGCAGGCGGCGTTTGTCCGGATGCCCTTGGAGCCGGGAGCCGAATTTGCGTAGGGTCTTTAGCTCCGCCTTCGGGAAGTAACCGGCGTTCGCGAGTACGCAGTAGAGCGCCGGGACGCAATGCCCTTTCGAGAGCAGAAACCGGTCGCGTTCGGGGTCGTCGGGTCGTTTCGGGTCGTGGCGCAAGTGTCCACCGAAATAGAGTACGGTGAGGAAATCGATGGCCGAAAGCGAGCCGCCGGGATGTCCCGAGCCGGCCTCGGCGAGCATCTCGATGATCTCGACGCGGAAACGCTTGGCCTTATTTTGGAGCTCGGAGAGGGTTTGACCAGGGGAGGAAACCGCCATCACCGAAATTTTACAAAAATGGTAGAATCCCGTCCATGGAAATCCAAACCTACGTCAACAGCATCCGACGGGCCACGGACTTCATTCGCGGGCGCTGCCCCTCCGCCAAGCCCGGCGTCGCGATCATCCTAGGCAGCGGGCTCTCCGCCGCCACCCCCAATTTGGACAAGGCGGAGATCATCCCCTATTCCCAGATTCCGGGCTTTCCCCGCACGACGGTCAGCGGTCACGAGGGCAAGCTGATCTTGGGCAACCTGGGGAGGTTCCAGGTCGCGGTGATGCAGGGGCGCTTCCATTATTACGAGGGGCACTCGATGGAATCCATCGCCCTGCCCGTGCGGGTGCTCGAGTACATGGGCCTTAAGACCCTCGTCATCACGGCGGCGGTCGGCTCGATGAGGCCCCAGATCAAGCCGGGCCATATCGTGGTCGTCAAGGACCATATCAATCTGATGGGACGCAATCCCTTGCGCGCCTTCCACGAGGAGGAGTTCGGCGACATGTTCCCCGACATGCGCGACGCCTACGATCCCGCGCTACGCAGGATCGCGCTGGCCGCCTGCCGCAAGCAGCGCTTGGCGGCCCGCGAAGGCGTCTACGTCGCGGTCGGCGGTCCCTCCTACGAGACCCCCGCCGAGGTCCGCGCCTTCCGCTCCCTGGGCGGGGATGTCGTGGGTATGTCCGTCGTGCCAGAGGTGGTCGTCGCCAGGCAGATGGGGGTGCGCGTGCTGGCCTTGAGCTGGATCTCCAACTTGGCGGCGGGCCTCTCGAAGGCGAGCCTCAGCCATCCCGACGTTCTGGCCCTGGGCAAGCAGATCTCCCAGGACCTGCGCGCGCTGCTAGACGAGATATTAAAGAAGATATAATGAGTGAAGTTTTTACGCGCCTCGGGCGCGTGACTCGTCGCGCGAAGCGCGACGAGTTCGAGCTTTCTCGCGAGTATTCCGAGCTCGGCGCGGTCGTTTGCGCCGAGCCCACGCGCTCAAAGCGCGTAAAAAGTTGCCGTTATAGGGGCGAGTAACATGAGGATGCTCGACCTGATCGCCCAAAAGCGGGAGGGTCGGGAGCATTCGGAGGAGGAGCTCGGCTTCATCGCCGCCGCCTCCTGCGACGGCAGCGTCCCCGACTACCAGCTGTCGGCCTGGCTGATGGCCGTTTGCTGCCGTGGGATGAGCGAGAGGGAATCGGTAGCGTGGACGCGCGCCATGACGGCCACGGGCCGGCGGCTCGGGCTGTCGAAGCTCAAAAAGCCCAAGGTCGACAAGCATTCGACCGGAGGGGTGGGCGACGGGATATCCCTGGCCCTGGCACCTCTGCTGGCGGCCTCCGGCGCGGTGGTTCCCATGATGTCGGGGCGGGGACTGGGCCACACCGGCGGCACCCTAGACAAGCTCGAGTCCATCCCGGGATTTAAGGTCCGCCGAAGCATCCCGCAAGTGCTCTCGCAGCTCCGCTCGATCGGCGTATGCATGTTCGGCCAGACGGCGGAACTCGCTCCCGCCGACCGCAAGCTTTATCCGCTGCGCGACGCGACGGCGACAGTCGAGTCGACCCCCCTCATCGTGGCCAGCATCCTCTCGAAGAAGCTGGCGGAGGATTTGGACGCCCTCGTTTTCGATATCAAGTGTGGCTCTGGCGCCATATTCCGAGAGCAGCGCCATGCCGTTCGTTTAAGCCGCGCCCTGGTGAAGGCCGCCAAGGGGCTAGGGCTGCCCTGCGCGGGGCTCGTCACCGACATGGAACAGCCGCTGGGCCGCGCCGTGGGCAACGCCCTGGAGATGCGGCAGGCCATCGAGGTTCTCCAAGGCGGCGGTTCGGCGCCCGACTTCCGCCAGTTGCTGCTGACCCTGGGAGGCTGGATGTTGCGCCTGGCGGGACGAGCGGGCTCATGGGAGCAGGGAGCCGAACGATTGGAAGGCCTGCTGCGCAACGGGGCCGCCGCCCTGCGTTTGCGGCAGATGGTTCGCTGGCAGGGCGGCGACCCGCGCGTCGTCGACGATCCGGACCGGGTGCTGCCGCGCGCCAAGCTTAGCGCCGTGGTGAGGGCGCGGCACTCCGGGCATCTATCGCGCTTAGACGCCCGGCTCGTCGGTATGGCCGCAGTCGAGCTGGGGGCGGGCCGCAGCACGATGGAGGATGCCATCGATTACGGCGCCGGCATACTGCTCGAGAAAAAACTCTCCGATCCCGTCCGTCGCTCCGAGGTGATCGCCCGGCTCTACGCCTCGGACGCACCCAAGCTCCGCGCGGGGGCGAAGATCTTCGAGCAGGCAATCGCGATCGGGCCCCGGCGCCGGCCGCCGCCGCTCATCCGGGAGGTCGTCCGATGAATTCCTCAGTCACGATTTGCCGCCACCCTCTGGTCGCCGACTGCCTCGCTAGGCTCCGCGACAAGAACACCGGGCACGCGGAGTTCCAGGAGCTGCTGGCGCAGGCGGCCGCGGTGATGGGGGCGGAGGCTTTGTCGGGCCTGCGCACGAGAAGCGCCACCGTCTTAACCATGCTTAAGTCCTCCCGGGCTCGCGTCATTGACCAGCCAATCGTGCTCGCGGCGGTGTTGCGCGCGGGTCTCGGGTTCCTGCCGGGTCTGCTGCGCATCGCCCCGCGGGCCAAGATCGGGCATATCGGGCTCTACCGCAACGAGGAGACGCTCAACCCCGTTCGCTATTACGTGCGCCTGCCCAAGGGCTTAGACGGCAGCTTCGTCCTGTTGCTCGACGTGATGTTGGCCACCGGAGGCTCGGCGGTGGAGGCCTTGCGGATTCTAAAGACTGACGGTGCCTCGCAGATCACCCTGCTTTGCCTGGTGGCCGCTAAGGCGGGAATACGCCGGGTGCGCAGGGAGCATCCGGACGTGCGCATCGTAACGGCCGCGGTGGATCCGACGCTCAATAAGAAAGGGTATATCGTTCCCGGCTTGGGGGATGCCGGCGACCGGCTGTTTGGAACTTAGGCTTAGGTGGGACTTAGGGGACTTAGGTGTCAGACTTTAACTTTTTAAACTTTTGGAACTTACTTTTAAAAAATTCCAAAAGTTTAAAAAGTTAAAGTCTGACACCTAACTCGCCACAGCGGCGGGGCAGCGCGCAGGGCTCGTACTGGGCCAGCCAGGTCTGCACGCAGCGATTGGGCCAGACGCAGGGCTGCACTTGCGCCGTCATGGGTGTCAGCCTAGAGTCTGTCACCGCCGGCGCGCTCAAGGACAGTAACATCAGTAATTCGATCACGGCCCCAGTGTACTTTATAGGCCTAAAGGCCTATATGACCTCGGTCAATAAGGCCTATTGATTTAGATCAATAATCAACTGTAGCGCTCCGAGAGCGCCTGCAGCTCGGTCGGATGGATGATCAGCAAATCCTTCCCCTGCTTTTTGATAAGCCCTCGCTTGACGAAGTCCTTAAGCAGGCGCACCGTCGTCTCGATGGTCAGTCCCGACATCTCGGCTAGCTCCTTGCGCTTGACGCCCGTGACGGAGGGCTTGCCGTTCTTGTTGGGGCGGCCGTGGTCGATGAGCGTCAGGGCGAGGCGTGAGCGGGCAGGCTTGAAGGCGATGTCGCGGGCCTTGTCTTCCCCCCGCCGGACATCGATGGCCAGCGCCCGCAGCAAGGCCAGGGAAGCCTTCGGGTGCTTGAGCAGGAAGTCCTTGAACACCGACTCGTCCACGCGGGAGATGACCGATTCGTCCATGGCCTCGGCGGTGCTGGCGTAGTCGTCGCCGGCAAGCATCGCGCGATGGCCCACCAGGTCGCCGGGGCTCTCTACCCGCGTCGTCAATTGCTGGCCGGTGCGGCTCGACTTGTAAATCTTGACCTTCCCCGTGCAGACCACGTAGAAGCCGTTGGGCTTCTCGCCTTCGTGGAACACGACCTCTCCCGCGCGGAATCGGTTCGCCGTGCGCATTTCCTTCCAATATTGGCGGGAGGATTTCTCATCGAGCAGGTCAAAAAAGCAGTTCTTGCGGTAGCTGCACCAGTCGCAGTTCGGCGCTTCTTTTTTATCGAAAGGCATCTTCAATCGGCTCGGAGCGCGTTCCCGCTTACCGGGATACGCGCAGCTGCGCTTCGTAGGGATCCAGGAGCTTGCGGAATTCGGGCAAATCCCTCAAAGGCGTCAGTTCGGCGTCAGTTTTCGAAAGCAGCAAAAAGATCTTGAGATCCGGCATCGCGCGGACGTTCTTGAGCGCCGCATCGAGCGACTTTAAGGCCTCAGGATAGCGGCCGGCCGCTGACTGGGTCAGAGCAAGACGGTAAAGGACGCCCGCATCATGGGGCATCACGCTATTTGATCGCTCGAGGGCGTCGATGGCCGCCTCGACCTGCCCCAGATGGTGGTGGCAAACTCCCATATTCTCCCAGATGAGGGCTATCTGCGCTGAATCCAAAAGGCCCTTGCCGCGGTCGGCCTCGAGAACCTTTTGATACGCCTCCAGGGCTTGCCGGTGCTGGTTGAACTTAAAAAGCTGGTCCGCGGTCCGGAGTCGCTCTTCCACCACGGTATCAAGCTTCATGGCGTCGAGGAATCGGCGACGGTTCGACGCCGAGGCATGCGGCGCCGCGCTCAAGGCGTCGCGCAGGGGCCCCTCCTCGAGGCGCCGCCGCACCTCGGCCTCGGCGCGCGTTCCCGCCTCCACGTCGTCGTAGAGATCGAGCATTTCCCTGTTCTGCGGCGAGCGCAGGAGCTCGGAGAAGCGGGGGTCGACGCGTATCAACTTGGCGATCTTCGGGTACTGCCCGATGCGCCGCGCCCGCTCTAAGGCCTGCCGCAGGTTCTGGGAGGATTTGCCCAAGTCCCGCATCTCATGGCGGAGGGCGGCGGCGTACACGTAGGGCATGGGGTTATGGGGAGCCACGGCCGCGCCGCGTTTGAGCGCGCCGGCCGCCTCCTCGGGCCGCCCGAGCAGGCGGTAGCACTCGGCCATGCGGTGGTATAGCGCGAAGGGCTGGCCGAGGCTGCCCAGCTTCGGATCCAGGGCCAACGCGGTCTCGTAGGCTTCCAAGGCCTGGCGCAGGTCGGAAGGCTTCGCCGTCCCGGAAGGAAGCTTCTCGCGTCCGGCCCTTTCGAAATAGGCGTTCCCCAGTCCGTAAAAGGCTTGGGCCGAGCTGGGGTTGGCCTGGGTGGCTCCTTGGAAAGCCCATACGGCTTCGGAATATTTCCCCTCCTTAAGGGTGCGCGCGGCCGTATCGATAAGGGAAGCGAAGTCCTTTTTGGGAGGCCGGGTTTTGGCGGCCTCGAGGATCCCAGGGAGTAAAAACGGCAGGGCGAATAGGAGTTTCCCCATTAATTTCATCTTAACATAGTGTAGTACGCCTTTATGGCGCTGACGAGGGACCTTGGGCCCACGATGGCTTGGGCCTAAGGGCCTATCCGGGGCCGGGTCCAACGTGCTAAAATGCCCTCTGCGGTGGCCGTAGCTCAACTGGCAGAGCGTCTGGCTGTGGCCCAGAAGGTTGCGGGTTCGAGCCCCGTCGGTCACCCCAATTTTGCGAAGCAGGTTTTTCCGCCCGACCCGCCCCCTTGACGCAGTGAATCACTAGTGATACACTAATCTCATGGCGACAAAGAACCCCCGTCTTATCGTGACCTTGGAGCCTGCGCTCTACGCGAAGGTCAAGTCCGTCTCGAAAGCCAACGGAGTGACCTTGTCCATGGCGGCGCGTGACTTGATCCGCGAGGCCTGCGAGGATATCGAGGACCTTGGCCTCTCGGTGCTGGCCGACAGGCGAATGAAGTCGGTCAAGGAGCGCCGCTGGCTGACGCACGACGAGGTATGGAAGTAGTTCGTGTTCCAGGTCGCGTACCATCCTGAGGTTCCGCTCGAGGATCTTCCCGCGCTCAATCGCGACGTAAAGACGCGCGTTCGAAAGGCGATCGAAGCGCGTCTGACGCGCGCTCCGCAGGATTATGGCAAGCCGTTGATGGGAAGCCTGCGGGGCTATTGGAGCCTGAGGGTGGGTGATTACCGGGTTCTCTATCGCGTCGAGTCTACTTCAGTTAAGATTATTCAGATCGTTCATCGGCGCGACGTCTATCAAGAGGGTATCCTGGAAGCCCGACGCCGCGGTTGGTTGAGATAAGGATTTGCCTAAAGCGCGGTATACTGTATTTGGGAGGTGTTTTATGAAACCCAAATTCCAGTATTCCGACCCCAAGAAAGGCCATGAATATTTCCTGGCGAAGATGGCCTTCACCACCGGCCCCGCCGAACTCAATCGCTGGATGCAGGAGAAGGAGCTGCTGAACATTGTCGACGTCCGGCGTCCCGATGATTACGAGAAGGGCCATATCCCCGGTGCGATTAACCTGCCGCGTGAGAAATGGGATCACCCCGAAGGCCTGCGCAACGATACCGTCAACGTCGTCTACTGCTACACCCAGCAATGCCATTTGGCGCCGGAGGCCTGCCTACGCTTCACCGAAAAGGGTTATCCTTGTATGGAGCTCGAGGGCGGCATTGAGGCCTGGCAAAAATACAAGCTGCCCGTGCAGTCCTTGATCCACGCCTGGCGTTGATGCGCCCCAAGCAGGCCGTGCTTTCCTGGAGCAGCGGCAAGGACAGCGCTTTCGCCCTGCACGAAATCCTCCAAAAGGGCGAATACCAGGTCGTTTCGTTGGTCACGACGCTCAACGAGGTGGCTTCCCGCGTTGCCATGCACGGCGTGCGGGAAGAATTGCTCGATCTCCAGGCCGAGCGGTTGGGCATGCCCTTGGAGAAGGTACGGCTGCCGAGCCCCTGCTCCAACGCCGTTTACGAGGAAAGGATGCTTGCCTCCCTTTCGGCCTGGAAAAGCCGCGGGGTCGGGCATGTGATTTTCGGCGACCTGTACCTGGAGGACATCCGCGCCTACCGACGGGCCCAGCTCGCCAAGGCGGGACTTGAAGGCGTGTTTCCTTTATGGCGCCGAGACACGGCGGCGCTGGCGCGCTCGATGTGCGAGCGGGGTTTTCAGGCGATCTTGAGCTGCGTCGATCTTAAGAAGCTTCCCGCGAGCTTCGCGGGCAGAGCCTTCGATGCCGCGCTGCTCGACTCGCTGCCTCCGGGGATCGATCCCTGCGGGGAAAACGGCGAATTCCATTCCTTCGTCCACGCCGGGCCCATTTTTAGCGAACCGATCGCCATCTCGGTGGGCGAGACGCTCGAGCGCGACGGGTTCGCCTTTGCCGATCTCATGGCGGCCGGACACCTGAAACAATCAAGATATTGATTTTTAACACGCTTCCTTTATACTTCTGGGCGTGCGAACTCCGCGCGTCCGCCTTCTTTTACTGGTATTGACGGCGTTTTTCGCCCACCCCTCACGGGCCGCGGTCAGCGAGGCCGAGGTCCAGGCCCGCCTGATGGAGGATTGCAGCACTCTTCTGGAGCATCTTCTCGGGCCCGGAAGGGCCAAGGCGATCGTTCGGGTGCAGGGCGAGCAGTCGGAAATCAAGACGCAGAGCGAGTTCGTCACCCCCTATAAGAGCTCCGCTCCCGCCGCGGGCGCCCTGCCCGGCTTCGGCGTTTCCTACGGCGGCAGCGTTTCCCCCGTCTTGGAGAAGACCTACGACCTGCTCCAGCGAGACCAGGAGCAGTCCGTGAGGGTCGGCCCGTTCACGATCAAGAAGATCGAGGCCTTCATCTTCGTCGATGAGCGCCTGCCGAAGAATCAAGTACAGACGGTGCAGACCATCCTTTCGGACCTGCTGCGCATCGACCTTTCCCGAGGAGATCGCCTGGTAGTGGCCTCGGTCAAGATGTTCCCCCTCTGGAAGACGGCCCTGTTCTCGATCGAGGGCATCCGCTCGGCCTTCATCCTGGCGGGCGCGGCCTTGCTCGTGCTGCTCGCCTGCTTTCTCCTGTATCTCATTTTTCTGAGGCTCGGCGGCCTGTTCTTCGCGGCGATCGCCCAGCGCCGCGCCGCGGGGCCCGAGATCGTGCCGGCCGCCCGTCCCGGGGCGCCGGCGGCGGCGCC
>JBGFSC010000043.1:0-38972 GCA_041694815.1 Elusimicrobiota bacterium
CGCATCTAAAAACAGTGAGACGGTCTTAGAACCGTGCCACGGATTGCAGGCAGTCTTTCTTGGCTAAGCGTACCGCGGATCGCTGGGAACTTGACATTCAACATAGCAAGCGCGTAAAAGTTGTCGTTGAATTATCGTTTACGCCCCCAAACCTAATTGCTAGAATCCGCCCAACCCATATCCAGGAGGCTCTCCATGAAACGCGCGGTGGAAGAGGTGGGAGATCTTTTCGTGACGGGGACGTCCTTGATGGTCAAGCTTTTGCCCAGCCGCAAAGAAGGTTCCAAGCCCATCCGATGGTTCGCCAACGGCTCGGTCACCGACGCCCGCGTGGCGGCCAAGGACATCGCCGCCCTGGTCGGACGTATCCGCCGCAAGAGCAGCGTCGTTCGCGGCCTGACGGTCATGACCGACCGGGGCCTGCGCTTCGACTTGAAGAAAAGCGGGCTGGCCGACGCCGTCGAGAAGGCCGGCTTTAAGCCGCTCAATTAGGCTGGCCGTGAGGTTGCGCGGCAAGGTCTGCGTCATCACCGGCGCGGGCAGCGGCATGGGCCGCTGCGCCGTCGAGGCGTTCACGCGCGAAGGAGCCAGCGTGGTGGCCGGTGATGTCGACGCCGTCAAGGGCCGCGAGACCGCAGATCGCGTCGCCGCCGCCGGAGGGAAAGCCGTCTTCGTCGCTTGCGACGTCTCACGCGAGGCAGATTGCGCGCGTCTCGTCGCCGAAGGCCGCCGCGCCTTCGGAAGGATCGACGTGCTCTACAATAACGCGGGGATATTCCCCGCTGAGGATCACTCGGTGATCGATACGGAGGAGGCGGTCTTAGACCGCGTGCTCGGCGTCAACGTAAAGGGGGTATATTTCCTCTGCAAGCACGGCATCCCCGAGCTGATCAAGGCCGGGGGTGGGTCGGTGATTAATATCGCCTCGTTCGTGGCCTTGCTGGGCTGTAGCGTGCCGCAGGACGCCTACACCGCGTCTAAGGGAGCGGTGATCGCCTTGACCAAATCGCTTGCCGTGCAATTCGGCCCCCGCGGGATCCGCTCCAACGCCATCTGCCCGGGGCCGATCGAAACTCCCCTCTTGACAGAATGGTTGCTCAAGGAACCCGCCGAGAAAGCCAAGCGCCTCAACCGAATCCCGATGGGCCGCTTCGGGCGTCCCGAAGATATAGTAAATCTCGCCTTGTACCTAGCCTCCGACGAATCTTCCTGGACGAATGGCGCCGTTCTGGTGGCCGACGGCGGCATCACGTCGAATTATTTCTGATGGACATTCCCCGGCACGGGCTGTGGATCGGGGGCCGGCGCCGCCCCTCGGCCAGCGGCCGCTCTTTCGACGTCGTCAATCCAGCGAACGGCCGGCGGCTCGCGCAAGCGGCCGACGGCGGAGCGGAGGACGTCGACTTCGCCGTCAGGGCCGCCGCCAAGGCCATGGAAGGGCCGTGGTCGCGCACGGGTTCCCGCGATAGGGCGCGGCTGCTGTTCGCCTTATCAGGGCTCGTCCGCGCGAAACTGGAGGAGTTGGCGCAGCTGGAGACGGCCAATACGGGAAAACCCATCCGGGACTCGCGCGACGAGGCGAGAGTCGTCGCCGATTGCCTCGAGTACTACGCCGGTGCGGTCAGCAAGCATTTCGGCGAGACGATCCCGGTGGGCGCCCGTGGTGTGGACATCACCCTGCGCGAGCCGGTGGGCGTCTGTGGGCTCATCGTCCCGTGGAATTACCCTATGATGATTGCGGCGTGGAAGCTGGCCCCCGCCCTGGCCTGCGGTAACGCCGTGGTGCTCAAGCCGGCCTCCTATACACCATTGACGGCACTGCGTCTGGCGGAACTCGCCTCCGAAGCGGGCTTTCCGGACGGCGTCTTCAACGTCGTCACCGGCCCGGGCTCGGTGGTCGGCGAGGCAATGGCCGCGCACCCGGGCGTCGCCAAGATTTCGTTCACCGGAGAGACGAGTACCGGCGCGAGGATCCAGCGCGTCGGTGCCGAGACAATCAAGCGCGTGTCGCTGGAGCTTGGCGGCAAGTCCCCGAACATCGTCTTCGAGGATGCCGATCTCGAACGCTGCGCGGAAAAATCGGTCGGTTCGGTATTTTCCAATACGGGGCAGGATTGCTGCGCGCGCAGCCGAGCGATTGTGCACCGGAAGGTGTACGATCGTTTCTTGGAGGCGGTCATACGCTGGACTAGAAAGCTCCGCGTCGGCGATCCACGGCTGGAGAGGACGGATTTGGGGCCGATGATCTCGCTTAAGCAGCGCGAGCGCGTGCTCGAGTACCTGCGCGTGGGGCGCGCGGAGGGGGCCAAGCTTGCCTACGGCGGGACGGCGCCAAGCGGCGCGCTAGCCACGGGGGCCTATTTGAGGCCGGCGGTCTTCGCGGAGGCGACAGCCTCGATGCGCGTCGTCCGCGAGGAGATATTTGGTCCGGTTCTCTGCGTGCTGCGCTTTGGCACCGAGGAGGAAGCCATCCGGCTGGCCAACGACAGCGAATATGGATTGTCGGGCTCCATCTGGACGCGCGACTTGGGCCGGGCCCTGCGTGTCGCCAAGGGTGTTAAATCGGGCGTACTCAGCGTCAACAGCGCCACCAGCGTACATCTCGAGGCGCCTTTTGGGGGGTACAAGCGCAGCGGCCTGGGACGAGAATTGGGAATGAAGGCGATGGAACTCTACAGCGAGGTCAAGAACGTTTTTCTGTCGGAAGAGTGAGCTTATGCCCCGAGCCGTCGAGCCTGTATAGGGCCAAGGCGTTGTCCCAGCTGGCGCGTTCGACCTCCTCCGGCGAGATTCCGAACACGGAGGCGACCCGCGAGGCGATCTCGGGTAGGGCGCGCGGGTCGTTGCGGTGCCCGCGGCAGCTCTGGGGCGGGAGATAAGGGCTGTCTGTCTCTAAGACAACGGAATCGAGCCCGGCCGCGGCGATCGCCTCGCGCAAGGGACCGTTTTTCGGGTAGGTGATCGGCCCGTCGACGCCCAAGGCGAACCCGAGCCGCTTGGCCTCCAGGGCGTCCTGGGTGTCCCCCGCGAAGCAATGCAGGACCCCGTGGAAGCGCCCAGCCGGCGCTTTGCCGGCGTAAAAATCGCGTAGGAGCGGCATCATGTCGGCGAAAGCCCCGCGGCAATGCAGCACCGCGGGAAGGCGGCAGTCCCAGGACAGCTCCAGCATCCTCAAGAAGGAGGCCCGTTGGGTTTCCGGAGAGACGCCGCTCTTGACGTAATCAAGTCCGATCTCCCCAACGGCGACCACCTCGGGAAGGCGCGAACGCCTGAGCAGCTCGGTTTCCAAGCGTTCATTCCATTCCGCCGCGTAATAAGGGTGCAACCCGAGGGCGCAACGGATGAAGGGCCTGGCTCGGCTAAGCGCTACGGCCTTCTCCCAATCGGCGGGCGAGTCGGCGATCTCGATGATCCGGACGACGCCGCGCTCCAGGCAGGAGCGCAACAGTTCGTCGCGGTCTACGTCGAATTGGGCGTCGTTTAGGTGGGCGTGGGTGTCAAAAAAGGGCACTGCCCGGAATCAGCCGAAATGTTTCCAACGGCGGAGCTTTTGGTTCTCGTCGAGCACGCGTTGGAGCAGGTGCTCCTCGATATCGCCCCAAAGATCGGTTTCTTTGTCGTTTTCGTCATCCCGGGTTTCCCGGATCGGTGGGCGGGACTGTCGTTTTCGCATGCGGGCCTCCTGATGAACGGCCCCATAGTCTAGCCCCCGTTCCCTTAAAATTCAAGGGAAAAAGAGCCGAGCCCCGCCGTCAACGGCGGTCCTCATTGATGCTTTCCAGGAGCTCGTTGAAGAGGCGATCCTCGTTGCCTCCGACGAGCATATACAGGACCTTCCCGCCGATCAGGAAGGCGCGTGTCGACGGGAACGGCTTGGAGATGTTGACGACGAAGCCGGGAAGCCCGCCGACGAGAAGCTCGCGCGTCGTGAACACGTCGCCCCGCTTGGAGAGCTGGGCCGTTACGGTGCTTTTGAGCATGGCCGCCCCGGCGGCGCTTTGCGGCAGCTGCCGGGGGCTGACCTCCAGGCGCAGCAAACCCAACGGCCCGTAGAGCCCTTCGTTGTTGAAATGCGAGGGATCGACCTTATGGGGATAGATGAAGACGATCTCGGTCTTGCCCATGTCGCGCAGGATGCTGTGGGCGGAATATCCGTTCGGGAGCTTGAGCATGTAGCCCGAATTCCCGATATATGGGGCTGACGGTTCCGGAGGCGCATTGAGGGCTCCCGCAGAGGTATTCGACGGCGGTTTATTCGTTTCTTCTTCCTTATATAGAAGCCCGAATACGATCAGGCCTGCGAGCAGCGCGACCGTGATTCGCAGCAAAAGGGGGGGCTTTGGCGGGGAACGCCTCGCCTCGGCCATGGCCGCCGCGATCTCTTCCTCGGCGACGTCCTCCTCGAGCAGCTTGTCGCGCAAGGCCTGCTCGCCGAAGCGGGGCAGGTTCTTGCGTAGGTAGGAGACCAGCTTGGGGTTGGGCGGCACGAGCATAGTTTAGGAGAGCTGGAGTGATTACGCAAGCGTCACGGCCTTGTCTTGCAAAACGAATAGACTTGTGCCATAATCAGAATGGACCGCGAAGCAGGTTTTCGTCGCGGATTCGCCTATGTCGAATCGATTCACGGAAAGGGCCCAGCGGGTGATCCTGATCGCCCAGGAAGAGGCCAAGCGCCTCAACCACGATTACGTGGGGACCGAGCACATCCTGCTCGGTCTCATCGCCTTGGGCGAGGGGGTAGCGGCCCAGGTTTTGGCGAACCTGGGCGTAGACCTGCGCCGCGTGCGTTCCGAGATCGAGAAGATCGTCGGGACGGGCGACAACGTCATGCTGCTAGGGGAGATCCCCTTCACGCCGCGCGCCAAGAAAGTGCTCGAATACGCCGTCGAGGAGGCCCAGCACATGGGGCACTCCTACGTCGGGACCGAGCATCTGCTCTTGGGCCTCATCCGCGAGGAGGAGGGGGTGGCCGCGCGGGTGCTGGAGAATCTCGGACTGCGCCTCGACGTCGTCCGCGAGGAAGTGCTCAATCTCCTCGGCGAGGGGCAGACGCCCCAGGTCGGCACACCGCAGGCGCCCACGCGGACCAAGTCCAAGACGCCCACCTTAGACGAGTTCGGCCGTGACCTGACCGCCATGGCGCGCGACGGGCGGCTCGACCCGGTCATCGGGCGCGCCGACGAGATCGAACGGGTCATCCAGATTTTGGCGCGCCGCACCAAGAACAACCCCGTGCTCATCGGCGACCCGGGCGTCGGCAAGACGGCCATCGTCGAGGGCCTCGCCCAAAAGATATCCAGCGGCGATATCCCGGAAATACTCGCCTCCAAGCGCGTGCTGACCCTGGATCTAGCCGCCGTGGTCGCCGGCACCAAGTACCGCGGCGAATTCGAGCAGCGCTTGAAGAACATCATCGAGGAGATCCGCCGCTCCAAGAACAGCATCATCCTCTTCGTCGACGAGCTCCATACGGTCATCGGCGCCGGGGCGGCCGAGGGCGCCATCGACGCCTCGAACATGCTCAAGCCGGCCCTGGCTCGCGGCGAGCTCCAGTGCATCGGCGCGACAACACTCGACGAGTACCGCAAGTACATCGAGCACGACGCCGCGCTCGAGCGCCGCTTCCAGCCCATCACGGTCGACCCGCCCTCCGTGGAGGAGACGGTCGAGATCCTCAAGGGCCTGCGCGAGAAGTACGAGACGCATCATAAGGCCAAGTACGAGGACGAGGCGCTCCAGGCCGCCGCCGAGCTGGCCGACCGCTACATCACCGACCGCTTCTTGCCGGACAAGGCCATCGACTTGATCGACGAGGCCGGTTCCCGCGCGCGGCTTCAGACTACCCAGGCCCCGCCCGCTTTTAAGGAAAAGGAGGCGGAGATCGAGGAAGTGGTCAAGGACAAGTCCTCGGCCATCAGCGGGCAGGAGTACGAGAAGGCCGCCCGCTTGAGGGACAAGGAGAAAGATCTACGCAAGGCACTCGAGGAGACCAAGAAGAAGTGGCGCGAGAAGCGGGACCAGACCGTGCCCACGATCACCGCCGAGGACATCGCGACGGTGGTGAGCAAGTGGACCGGCGTGCCCGTCAACCGCCTCACCGAGACCGAGACCGAGAAGCTCATGCATATGGAGGACAACCTCCATAAGCGCGTCATCGGCCAGGAGGAGGCGATCCGCGCCATCTCGCAGGCCATCCGGCGCTCGCGCACCGGGCTCAAGGAGCCCCGCAAGCCGATCGGCTCTTTCCTGTTCCTAGGCCCGACCGGGGTGGGCAAGACCGAATTGGCCAGGGCCCTGGCGGAATTCATGTTCGGCAACGACGACGCCATGATCCGCATCGACATGTCCGAGTACATGGAGAAATTCGCCGTCAGCCGGCTCATTGGCGCGCCCCCGGGCTACGTGGGCTACGAGGAGGGCGGCCAGTTGACCGAGGCCGTGCGGCGCAAGCCCTACTCGGTCGTGCTGCTCGACGAGATCGAGAAGGCACATCCGGACATCTTCAATATCCTCCTGCAGATCATGGACGATGGCGTGCTCAACGACAATCTCGGGCACAAGGTCAGCTTCAAGAACACGGTTTTCATCATGACCTCCAACGTCGGCGCCCGGCTCATCTCCAAGGGCAAGTCGCTGGGCTTCGTCGCCTCGGAAAGCGCGGAGCGCGATTACCGGGCAATGAAGGACACCGTCATGGACGAGGTCAAGCGGGTCTTCAACCCGGAGTTCATCAACCGGATCGATGAGATCCTGGTTTTCCATCCCCTCTCGGAAGCGGACATGACGAATATCCTCGAGCTCATGCTCAAGCGCATGGAGGGCAAGCTCAAGGACCAGGGCTACAAGGTGGACGTGAGTCCCGAGGCCAAGAAGTTCCTGGTCGAGACCGGCTTCGACCCTAATTACGGCGCCCGGCCCCTGCTCCGCACGATCCAGCGCACCATCGAGGACCCCCTGGCCGAGGAAATCCTGCAGAAGAAGTTCGAACCGGGGGCCACGGTATACGTCAACTTCGACGAGTCCGCCAAGAAGCTGACCTTCTCCTCCAAGCCGATCGCGCGGGTCGGCAAGTAATCAGCTTTTCTTAAGCAAGCGTTCGATCACAAGCCTTAATTCTTCGATGGCAAAGGGTTTTATCAGCGGCCGATCGAAGCCGGCTTCCCGAGCGCGCTGAACCTGCTCGGGGTCGCCGGTCATGAGCGCGATCGGCAGATCGGGATATCGGGAACGCAGCTTCCGGCATAGCTCTATCCCGTCGTCGGCGCCGATCGAGATGTCGCTGAGCAGCGCATCCGGCCGCTGTTTTTCCATCCGCGAAAGAAGCGCTCCGATCGTTGAGAATATCGCGCAGCCATATCCCAATTCGGGCAACGCCCGAGCTAGGAAGGCCCTCAGAAAGGAGTCATCATCGATGATGAATATCGTCGTCAACGGAGCAGTCCCTGCTCCCGAAAACTGAAATAGCCCGTATCGGTCACCAGGACATGGTCCGTGAGCCCGATGCCGAGTATCCGCGCCGCCTCGGCCAGGCGCTGCGTGGCGGAGCGGTCCTCGGCCGAGGGCCGGCGGTCCCCCGAGGGGTGGTTGTGCGCGACGATCACGCTGGCCGCGCCGCGCTCCAGCGCCGGGGCGAAGACCTCGCGTGGATGGACCAGGCTCGCCGTCAGGGTACCGATCGAGACCACCTCCTCGTGCAATAGGCGGTTGCGCGCGTCCAGATAAAGAGCCGTGAAATACTCCTTGCGCTTTCCCTTCAGCCAGCGCAGGCGCTTCCAGACGAGCAGGGGATCGCGCATCTCGGCCTCCGGCGGGGGCTCGCTCCAGCGCTGTGCCAGCTCGAGGGCGGCCAGGGCGGCTCTAGGGCGCTCTACAGCATCGGCGCCGCGCTCTAATAGCGCGAGCAGCTCTTGATCCGACAACGCGCCGATATCGGGGGGCCGCATTCCCCATATATACGAATCAGCGCCGAAAAAGTTTCATCCTTGACAGGTGCATAAGCACTGAGTAAAGGTTTTATAGCATCTTCCTAGCATGGAAGGGAAGTCGTTGAATATAGCCCGATGGAACGGATTTATTCGGAGATCGGCGCGCGGATGCGCGCCATGCGCCGGGCGCAACGGCGGACGCAGGCCGACGTCGCGGAAGGTGCCGGGATCGATCCCTCCTTCTATGGGCAGGTGGAGCGTGGCGCGAACATACCAAGCCTTAAGACGTTTCTTGCGATATCCAAGGCCCTCAACGTCGACCCGGCGGAGCTTTTGCCGGGCCGTCCGAAACAATACCAAAAGACTATTGAAACCCTGATTTCCGGGTTGGCTCCCAAAAAGCAGAGGCTTTTATTGGACTTTGTAGGGGATATGGCGACCCGCCTTAAGGGCAAATAGCGCCGTTAAACCGCAACAATTTTGTTATTGCGGGACAGCGGAACATCTGTTACCCTTGTGGAATCCCGACGTGATCGGGCATTGGAATGAGACGATTATCCGATGCGCCACGCCGCGCGCGGCTCGACCGCCTCGACACCGTGATCGGATGCGCCTTGGCCGGCGTGATCCTCTCGTATTTCCTGGGCGTTCAATTGGACTGGTCGCTGCTGAGGGCCTCCGGCGGGATGGGCCCCGGCTTTGCGGGCCCGCAGGCCCAGCAGTCCTCCTTTTTCCCGCCCCAGCAGGACGGCTCGGGCGCGGCGGCCTTGCAGGACGAGGGATGGAACGAGATGATTCGGCGCCTGGCGGCGGCCGCGCTCTCCTTCAACGGCCGGGTCGCGATCTACCTAAAAGACTTAAAGCAGGGCCGTACCTGGGCCTACCACGCCGACGATCTTTTCCCGTCGGCCAGCTTGATCAAGGTCCCGATCATGATCGCCGTCTTCGAGCAGATCGAGAAGGGGGAGCTGTCGCTGCAGACTCGCATCAAAATGCTGCGCCGCCACCGTATGGGCGGTTCGGGCAGCCTTAAGTGGTTCCGGGACGGTTCTCAATTCACCGTTTTGCACCTACTTGAGAAGATGATTGACGAGAGCGACAATACCGCCACCCGCATGCTCATCGAGACCGTGGGATTGGCCTACCTGCAACAGCAGTTTCCCCGCATGGGGTTGGTCTATACCGAGATCTACCCGGAGGGCTTAAGCCTCCGGGGATCGAGGGTTTCGGCGGAAAATTACACGACGGCCCGCGAGATGTCCTCCTTGCTTGATCAGATCTACCGCGGCGGTGCGGTGAGCCGCTATGCGAGCGAGATGATGATGGACATACTCAAGCGCCAAAAAAGCCACGCGCGGCTGGCCAAGGGCCTTCCCCGCGGCTTTGAGATCGCCCATAAGACCGGCTTACTGCGCCGCGCCTGCCACGATTCGGCCATCATCTTCACGCCGGGGGGAGACTACATCCTGACCGTATTGACCGGGCAGAATCGCAGCTACGGCGAGGCGAAGAATTTCATCACGCGGGTCGGGCAGCTGACCTACCGGTATTACCAAGGCGATCCGAGCTATTACGCCAAGGCCTCGGGCATCCGCCTAGCGCGACACGGCGAAAGCCGCGCCATCGATTGAGGCGGATACCCTTCCCGGCCCTCTGCTTTTTTACCGCCTCTCTTGCGTTTTCCGCGGACATTCCCGTGCAAAGGCATTGGGCCCTATTGCGCCTGGGCGAGAGTCTCCAATCAGTCCAGTCCCACTACCCGCCGCTTAAAAAATGGCCTACCGTCATGGAACCAAACGGGGGGCTTGTTCGTATAGAAGTAGAGGGCGGCGCGGCCAAGGGCCTGCCTCCGGAGATCGAATCGTTCCGTTTGGGATTTAAGAAAGGGAGGGTCGCGATGATCCAGGTCGTGTTCACCCAGGCACAGTCGCGCAAAAAGCCGCTGGAGACGCTTGTTAGGGAATTTTCCTTGCGTTATGGAGAGCCGAGCCGCCGCGGGCTGTCCTATTCATGGCGCGACGAGCGGACCGCACTCCGGGTATTCAACGATGAGTTCCCGAGCCGCGGCGCCGTCGAGCTTCGCACCAGCGTCGAGATACTCGACCGCCGCTGAGGGCCGTCCAAAGTTTGGTACAATAGCGAAAATTGCCGCCGGAACCAGGTTCCGGGGAGGAGAACTCGAATGCCCACGCCGCCGCAAGACCAAAAATTCAAAGCCTTGGAGCTCGCGTTGTCCCAGATCGAGAAGGCCTACGGCCGGGAAGCGATCATGAAGCTGGGAGAGAAGTCCGCCAAGATCGAAGTGGACGTGATCCCTACGGGAAGCCTTTCCCTGGACCTGGCCATCGGCGTGGGCGGCGTGCCGCGCGGGCGCGTCGTCGAGATATATGGCCCCGAGTCCTCGGGCAAGACGACGCTCGCCCTGCACATTGTCTCCAATGCGCAGAAGGCCGGCGGGCTGGCCGCTTACATCGACGCCGAGCACGCCATGGATCCGAACTATGCCAAGAAATTGGGCGTGGATACGGATAATCTCCTGATTTCGCAGCCCGATTCCGGCGAGCAGGCCTTGGAGATCGCCGAGAAGCTCGTGCGCTCCGGCGCTGTGGACGTCATCGTCATCGATTCGGTCGCGGCCCTGGTCCCGCAGGCCGAGATCGAGGGGGAGATGGGCGATTCGCATATGGGGCTCCAGGCTCGACTCATGAGCCAGGCCCTGCGCAAGCTCACCTCCACCATCGCCCGCACCAAGACCACGCTCATCTTCATCAATCAGATCCGGCACAAGATCGGGGTCATGTTCGGCAATCCCGAGACGACGACCGGCGGGCTGGCCCTTAAGTTCTACTCCTCCTTGCGCATGGACATACGCCGCATCGAGAACATCAAGCAGGGCGAGGTGGTGGTGGGCGCTCGCGTGCGGGTCAAGATCGTCAAGAACAAGGTGGCGCCGCCCTACCGCAGCGCCGAGTTCGAGATGATACACGGCTTCGGCGTGTCCCGCGAGGGCTGCCTCATCGACCTGGGCGTCGAGGCCAATTTCGTGGAGAAGTCCGGCTCCTGGTTCCTCTACAAGGGCGAGCGGCTCGGGCAGGGGCGCGAGAACGCGAAGGATTTCTTAAAGAACAACGCGGTCTTGGCCGAGGACTTGGAGAAGGCCCTGAAGGCCAAGTACCTGACCGTTCCGGCCGCCGCGGCCAAGCCCGAGGCGCAGCCGGCCAAACCGGCGAAGGTACCGGAAAAGACGGCCTCGAAATAGGAGGGGCGGGCTACGCCCGATTGGCTGGCCGAATACGCCAAGCATCTTACGCTTGAGCTGGGCCTTTCGGCCAACAGCCGCAGCGCCTATCTCTCCGATCTGAAGGCCTTTCTGGCTCATTTGGGTCCCAAGGACCCACTCCGAGTCTCGTCCGACGTCTTGGAGTCCTATCTTTGGGGCTTGAAGTCGAAAGGACTCAAACCCTCGTCCCTCTACCGGAAGATGGAGGCTCTCAAGTCCTTCTACCGCTTCCAGCTCGCCGAGGAAAGAATGCGGGAGGACCCCACGCGGCTTCTCAAGTCGCCGAGGCTGGGAGAACGCCTTCCCAAGGTTCTCGGCGTGGCGGAGGCAGCCGCCCTGCTGCGCCCCGTCTCCGACACCTACGAGGGCGTCCGGACTCTGGCGGCCGTGGAGATGCTATACGCCACTGGGATGCGCGCCTCCGAGCTGCTGGGACTTAAGCCCGAATACGTCAATCTGGAGGAGGGATGGGCGCGGGTTTTCGGCAAGGGCTCCAAGGAGCGGATGGTGCCGATACACGCGCGGGCCCTGGCGGCCCTGCGCCGTTACCTGCTCGCGCGCCGTCGCCGCTTCGAAGGCAAGGCCGTCGACGCGGAGATATTCCTGACCCGGCGGGGGCGCCGACTCTCCCGCGTGCAGTTGTGGAAGGACCTGCGCGGCCTGGGCCGCAAGGCGGGGTTGGGCAAGGGTGTGCACCCCCACCTGCTCAGGCACAGCTTCGCGACGCATCTGTTGGGCGGGGGGGCGGACCTGCGCTCCCTACAGGAGATGCTCGGACATTCCGACCTCTCGACGACGCAGATATATACCCATCTGGAGAAGCCGGCCTTGAAGGCCGCCCATCGCCGGCATCACCCTCGTGGATAAATTATTGACGCTGTTTTTGATTGTCGCCGTCCCGGCGGCTGCGGCGGTGCTCTCCAGCAGCTCGACGGTGAACATGGTCCGGTACTTTTTGAAGACCCCGACCGGAGAATTGCCGCCGGACGCCATCCCCGATTTCTTGGACGTAGACCCATCGCGCCTGCCGGCCAAGTTGCGCGAGCCCTACGACGCCAAGAGGCGGGAGCTCCTGGCCCTCAAAAATATATCCGACGGCAAGAGCAAGCCGTACCTGCGCCTCTCCGACGAGGAGCCGAAAAGGGACTGCCCGGGCCCCCAGCGCATGAAGAACCCGGAACTGCTGCTGCAAGCAGGCTTCATCGAGATACAGGAGCACGAGGAAAAGCGTGTCATGGTGGATACACGCTGCACGGAATGCGAGCTCCAATCGGAATTTACGCTCAACATCGTCGAGACCGCTCCCAAAAAGGGAAGGCCGCCGGAGCTGCGGTATTTTATTCAGTCCAATGACCCGCTGGCGGTGCTCGTCGGCGGTTATCGCTCGGGCGTCGCGCCGAGCTCGAGCCCTTTCGGCATCGGCGGCAGCCCCAAGTGTCGTTGAATTCCTAGCCCTGCTTTAAGGACGCGATTTGTTGCCTTAAAGAATCCCGCTTGCGGCACGCAACCTAGGTCCTAGGGCCCGCGAGCCCTGGGCCGAATGTTTTAATGGCGGTTAGGACCTTCGCCTCTCGCTGATCATTGCTAAGTCAGGTACAATCAGCCGCAGCGTCTTCAGGAGGTGACATGAAATATTTTGTATTGGCTTTACTGACCTTGCCGGGCTTCGCATCCCGTACCGTTGCCGAGGATATACCCGGCCAAGGGCAGGAGGCCGTGAAGAAGGCCATCTCTTTGGGACTCAAGATGGAAATCAAAGCGAAGTTCGAGAAGATCAAGGCGAGCTCCTTCGTTGGCATTTCCTGGGGGTCGTCGCTTCCGGCGGAAGTGAAATACTCGGAGGCCGTGCCCGTCAGGCTGTATGAAAAGACGAACTGCCGGGGCTGCGTGTCCTATTGGGCCCTCGTCTATTCCAACGGCGATAAGGGCGCTTACTTCATTATCCAAAGAATCGGCGGCCAGGACGGCAGAAATTATTCCCAGCCGATTCGTGTAAAGGGCCCCTGGATGCCGATCGTCCCCGAGAACGCCTCGGAACGCGCCCCGTTGGAAACCCGTACCGGGAAGGTCGTCGAGTCAGGGATCACGATCCCACCCGTTCTGTATCTGAAAGTCAAGACAGGAGAAGGCTACTTGCTGGAAGGGAACGCATCACCGGATCTTGCCGGGCTCTACGTCACCTGCCGCGGCGCAATCGAAATGCTGCAGGATGCTCCCGCTCGCTTTATCGCGGAGGAATGCAAGCTCTATTCCGGAATTTTGAAGGACTCTTCCGGCAAGGGAATTGTCATTAGCAAAGGAAAGATCGTCGACCGCCAAGGCTAGCGGTGGCAGGGACTTAAGCCCGCTCGACGACCAGCGCGCCGCCCATCCCGCCGCCGGCGCAGGCCGCGGTCATGCCGTAGCGGCCGCCGCTGTCGCGCAGGGCGTAGATTACGTTGAGCAGCAGCCGGATGCCGGTGGCTCCCAGCGGGTGGCCGAGGGAGATCGAGCCGCCGTTGGGGTTCATCTTCTTGGACTTGAACATCCCTTCCCAGTCGTGGCCAAAGCGCTCCTTTCCGACCTTGAAGATCGATAGCACGGTCGCGGCGAAGGGCTCGTGTAATTCGATCTGGTCCAAATCCTTGAACTGGATGCCGGCGTGCTTGAGCGCGACCGGGGCGGCCAGGGCCGGGGAGAATCCCATCTGCACCGGGTCGTTTCCGAAATAGCCCCAGCCCTTTAGCTCGGCTAGTATCTCCAGGCCTAGTTCCTTGGCCTTGGCTTCGGTCGTGACGATGATGGCCGAGGCGCCGTCGGAGCGGCCGCAGGAGTTGAAAAGCGTCACCGAGCCCTTGCTCTTGCCCTCCTCGTAGCTCTTGCCGTGGATATGCTGGCCGAAGTCGCGGTAGAAGTCCTTGATCGAGTAAACCGAATTGTCGAAAAGGGCCGGGGCCTTCGAGAGCATCTGGGGCTTTTCGACGATGTCCTCGCGCAGGAAGGGATATTCGTCCTTCTCCAATAGCGTCGCGCCGTTGTGCTTGAGCGGCGCGACATGCGAATTGTAGAAGCCCCGGTTCCAGGCCGCGATGACGCGGCAGAAGCTCTCGTGGGCATAGGCGTCCTGCATCTCGCGGTTGATCCCGTACATCTGCGCGAGCACCTCCGCGGTGCCGGCCATGTTGATCTTCTTGACCGGGTCGGTCAGATCGATGGCGTCGAGCACGGCCACCTCGGAGTCCTGTAGGAGGCTACCCCACTTGGCCTTGAGCGTCTCCATCGAGCGCAGGGCCTTGGCCGAACGCGGCCCGTCGATGACGTAGGGCAGTCGCGTCATGGACTCGGCGCCGCCGGCGATGTAGAGGTCCCCCTCCCCGGCCATGATAAAGCGGGCGGCGGAGGAGACGGATTCGAAAGAGGAGATGCAGTTGTTCTGCACCGTCACGGCCTGCGCCTTCTCGGGCAGTCCCGCCAGTAGCACCACGCAGCGTGCGAGATTCGGGGAATTGATGGTCTGGCCGACCCAGCCGCAAATCAAGCCGTTGACGTGTTCCTTGGAGATGTTCGCTTTCTCGATGCAGGCGTTGACCGCGTGGGTCATGAGGTCGTGGGCGTAGAGCCCCGAAAGCGAGCGGGAGAGATGGCCGATCGGGGTGCGCGCACCGGCGCAAAGGACGATTTTAACGCTGCGAGCTTGCATGGGAGCTCCTCCTTGAAAAAGGGGACTGCATCCCTAGTCTACTATATTTTTGGCCCGGGCTTATAAGTTAAAATGCGCGTCGATGGAGCTGCTCTTCGTCGGAAGCCACCTGGGCTACCCCATGGACCGGACCCCTCTCGGGGGAGGCGCCATGGTGGGCCTGCAGCTGGCCCGGCATTGGGCCAGCCTGGGCGAGCCGCGCATGACGGCGTTGGGCTCCGGCCCTGTGCCCCCCGGGCCCGGCATCCGCTACGAGCGCATCCCGGGGCCGCCGGCCGACATTGTCGGCCTTTCCGAGCTCGGCTACGCCCGGTTCTGCCGGCGCTTCGAGGCCGCCTCGACCGAATGGCTGCGCCGCAGGGCCCCCGCTCCCGGCGCCTGCGTCGTCGTCAACGACATCTCGGAGGCGCCGGACTTAGAGGCCGTCGCGGCCATGGGGTACCCCGTCCTTTCGATCTGGCACGTCGACGTGGTCGATTTCTTCTGCAAGTTCTACTTCCGCGGCCGCTTCGACCCGCGGAGCCTGACCGGAGCTTTCGAAAGGGCGCGCGCTTGGGGCCTGGACCGGGCGGTGCCGGACGTGTTGCGGCTCGTCTTCGACAAGCAACGCCGCTGCGTGGCCCATTCGCGAAAGATGATCGTCCCCTCCAAGGCCATGGCGGAGCGCATCCTCCATTGCTACGGGGGCCTGCTGGCCTCGCGGCGGGAGCTTGAGTCGCGCATCGAGGTGCTTCCCTGGGGAAGCTGGAGCGAAGGGCAGGACGAACACGAGCTCGAGCTCCAAGCGCGGCGCTTGCGCGCCCATTACCAGATCGGGCCCGACACCCGAGTGCTCATGACGCTCAGCCGGCTTTCTCCCGAGAAGGGTATCGAACGTTTGCTGGGCGCGCTCGAAGTATTGGAGAGCTCCGGCCGGCCGGGTCTTAAGGACATATGCCTGCTCATCTGCGGAGAGCCGGCCTTCATGCAGGGCCGCGCCTACGACCGAAAGCTGAGGGCCCGGGCCGCTCGGCTCCGTTCGACCCGCGTATTTTTTCCCGGCTATCTCGACGGCTCCCGTAAGCAGGCCTACCTGAGGCTCGCGGACCTCTTCATCTCGCCTTCGATCCACGAAAGCTACGGCCTGACCGTCGTCGAAGCCCTTCGAGCGGGGGTCGCCGTGCTCGCCAACGGGCATTACGGCGCGCGCGAGCTAATCGAGCCGGATTTCGGCCGCATCGTCGATATGTCGTCGCGGGAAGGATCGAGGCTGTTGGCCGAAGAACTCCGTAGGCTCCTCGTCGAGCCCGAGACGTTGCTGCGCATGGGCCTTCGGGCGCGCGAGGCCGCGGCGGGCATGGATTTCGGCGCCGTGGCCTCGCGCATCGCCGAGATGGCCCGGGGCTGCGCGGCGGAGGGCGTCATCGCGTGAGGGCCGGCCTGCGGCTGGGCTTGGTCGTCGACCATCGGGCGGTGGTCAAGCCGTGGATGAAGCCGCACTTAGAAGGGCTGGTCCGGCATCCCCTGTATTCGACGTGGGCGATGGTCTACCACATGGAGGTCGCCTCGCGCAAGCTCCTGGCCCCATTTCTGTCTACGGACGAGGAGGCCGTGGGGGCCGGCGTGCTCGTCAAGCACCTGCGGCCTACCGCTATCGGCTCGATCATCCATGTCGTCTGCACCCTAGTCCGCATCAAGGGCAACCGCATCTACACGCGTCTGGAGGTGTTCACCAAGAATCGCAAGATTGGGGAGGGCTCCCACCTCCAGGTGGTCATGCCTCGAAGCCGCTTCGCGGCCCTGCTGCAGGAGGCGCGCGGGCGCCGAGGGGAAAACAATTGAACCTCCCCGCGGCCAGAGGCCGCAAGATCCTGCTAAGGCCCCTGGATTCCAGAGACGCCGCGGCCCTCGCGGAGGCCGTTGCTTCCACGCGCGCGGTGCTTAAGCGTCGCTTCCGCTGGGCCAGGGGCGAGGGAGGAGGGGAGGAGGAGGCCGCAAGCTTCATTCGGGAGGCCGAGCGGGCTCGGGAGAGGGGACTGGCCACGACCTGGGGAGCCTTCAGCCTCAAGAGGGAGAGGTTCTTGGGGGTGCTCCGCCTGGGGCCCATCGACGCCGACGCGTATAAGGCCGAGATATCCTTGTGGATACGCGCCGGCGAGCAGGATAAGGGCTACGCCGCCGACGCCGGACGACTGGCCCTGGAGCACGCCTTCCGGCGCATGGGGTTGCATCGTCTCTACGCCCGCATCGACCCCGCCAACCGTTCGGCCCGCAAGGTGCTCAAGAAGCTGGGTTTCCGCTACGAGGGCAGCCTGCGCGACGACAAGCGCCTCAACGCCCGCTGGCTGGACCAGGAATGCTGGGGGTTGCTGCGCGGCGAGTGGAAGAAATAATTTGGCCGATATAGGAGACATGGTGGGCGTTCTCGGCGCGGGAACCATGGGTGCGGGGATCGCCCAGGCCCTGGCCCAAAACGGATATGGCGTGCTGCTCTTCGACCTTTCCGATGAGATACTTTCGGCGGCGGAGGAGCGCGTTCGGCGCGGTTTGGCGCGCGCGGAAAAACCGGAGGCGTTTTCCCTGCTGCGGAAAACGACGTCCTTGAGTCCCATCGCCAGCTGCGATGCGGTCATCGAGGCGGTCGTAGAGGACTTGGAGGTCAAGCGGGGCCTTCTGGCGCAGGTCGATCCCCTGCTCGGTCCCGAAAAGCTGTTGGCGACCAACACCTCCTCCTTGTCCGTTACCGAGCTGGCGCGCTCCACGGAGAACCCCGAGCGCGTCGTGGGCATGCATTTTTTCAACCCGGCCTCGGTCATGCGTTTGGTCGAGATTGTGCGCGGCAAGTACAGCTCCGAGAAATTCGTCGATACTGCCAAAAGCCTCGCCGAGTCCATCGGCAAGGTTCCCGTCATTTGCCGGGATACGCCTGGATTCGTCGCCAACCGGGTGGCGCGGCCATTTTACCTGACGGGAATGAGGCTGCTCGAGGAGGGGCACGGGACGCCGGACTCCATCGACGAGGCCGCGCGCTGGGGCGGCCTGCGCATGGGTCCTTTGGAGCTGGTCGATTTGATCGGCGTTGACGTCAACTGGAAGATCACCTGCACGATATACGAATCACTCGGGCGTCCCGAGAGGCTTAAGCCACGAGAGATACAAGGCAGGCTCGTGGAGCGTGGCTTCCGGGGCCGCAAGGGGGCGGGGGGATTTTACGTATACGGCGAAAATCCCGTCCATACCGTCAATCCGGCGCTCGAGGAGCTGTTGCCAGGAATGAAAAGGGATCCCTGGGCTCCGGAGCGCGTCTTCAACGCACTGCTCGAGGCGGTAATCGCCGAGGCCAGGATCGCGGTACGCGAGGGTGTGGCGAGCGAGGAGCACATCGACACGGCGATGCGCCTGGGGATGAATTGGCCCAAGGGCCCCTTGGAGTGGGAAAGAAAAAAATGACGTCCCTATTGGCCCTGCCGCTGCTAGCGGCCTTCTGCGGTGGAGCGCTGGGGGGGGTGCTGCCGCGAGCCTTCCCGTCCGCCGAGGAGTACTATCCCCCGTTGATCGCGGACCCGATGGAGCTTGGCTACGGGGGGCGCATCATCTATCCCGCTGGCGGCGGCCGGCTCGGCGAGGTCACGATTGGCGATTACGTAGGCATCGTGCGCTGGAAGCTGGGCGAGCGCTGGGCCGCCCAGGCCAATCTCGGCGGGGGTGCGATCGCGCGCTTCAACCTACTCACCGAGCGCAACGCGATGGACGTCGTCGACTTTACTTTCTCCATTCCCTTCGACATCGCCTTCGACGAGCGGCATGTGTGGCGTAACTCCTATTGGCATACCAGCTCCCATTTAGGAGACGATTACATCGCCCGGATGAACCCGGTGCTCATCAAGCGGGCCTTGGACGCATTCAAGAGCATGTATTCTTGGAAATTCAACGAGCATTGGCGCCTTTACGGCGGCGGCTCCTTCGCCTTTAATGCCATCAACCTGCGCCGCAGGACGGCCTTGCAGGCGGGACTGGAGTTCATCAGCCCGCAGGTCACGGAGGCGGGCGCCGGCCGACTCTTCCTCGCCCAGGACATGCAATGGTTCCAGCGCGTCGGCTGGTCGCCTTCCTACAACATACGCGGCGGGATACGCTTCTCCCAAAGCCAGCGAATCGCCGCGGCGAGCCTCTTCGCGGAATATTTCCACGGCCGCCGGTATTACCTGCAGTTCTACGAGGAGCGCGAAACCCACTGGGGATTTGGTATAAAATTCGAAATCGGCAACCCCACTCGTCTATGAAGAACGAGCCCGTGATCATCGCTGCCGTCCGTTCCCCGGTAGGAAAACTGGGAGGATCCTTGAGCTCGGTCCGGCCGGATGACCTGGCCGCGGAGGTGATCAAGGCCCTGCTCGCGAAGGCGTCGGTGGATCCCTCCGAGATATGCGATGTGTATCTCGGCTGCGCCAATCAGGCTGGTGAGGATAACCGCAATGTCGCGCGCATGGCCGCGCTGCTGGCGGGATTGCCCCAGTCGGTGCCCGGCTGCACGGTCAACCGCCTTTGCGCCTCGGGCTTGGAGGCGGTCAACTGCGCTGCGCGGGCGATATTGGCCGGTGAAGGGGAGGTCTACATCGCCGGAGGCGTCGAAAGCATGAGCCGCGCGCCGTGGGCCATCCCCAAACCCGAGACGGGCTACGCCTTCGGCAACCTGACGGCCTATGACACGGCTCTCGGCTGGCGTTTCCCCAACCCCCGGATGGCGAAGATGTTCCCGCTCGAGAGCATGGGCGAGACGGGAGAGAACGTCGCCGAGAAATACCGCATCGCCAGGCAGGACCAGGACGCCTTCGCCTTGGAGTCCCATCACCGGGCGGCCCAGGCTCAATCCTCCGTTTTCGCGCAAGAGATCGTCCCCGTTGCCGTGGCTCAACGCAAGGGGCCGCCCATCGAGGTTTCCCGCGACGAGGGCCCCCGGCCGGATACCAGCCTCGAGAAGCTGGCGGCGCTTGCACCCGCCTTCCGGAAGGGCGGGACGGTGACGGCGGGAAACAGCTCCTCGCTCAATGACGGGGCGGCGGCGTTGCTCGTCATGTCATCGGCCCGCGCGAAGGCCCTGGGGATCGAGCCCTTGGCCCGTTGGATGGGATCGGCCTCCGCCGGGGTGGACCCCACCGTGATGGGGATGGGCCCCGTCTTCTCGACCCGGAAGTTGCTTAGCCGCCTGGGGTTTAAAACAGAGGACATGGATTTGATCGAGCTTAACGAGGCGTTCGCCTCGCAGAGCCTGGCCTGCATGCGCGAGCTCGGACTCTCGCGCGAGAAGGTCAACGTCAATGGGGGCGCGATCGCGCTCGGGCATCCCCTTGGCTGCAGCGGGGCCCGGCTGGCCGTCACCTTGATCCATGAAATGCGCCGGCGGGGAGCCCGCCGGGGCCTCGCCACGCTCTGCGTCGGGGTGGGACAGGGGCTTTCGACGGTGTTTGAGGCTCTTTAGTCACGAAATTGACATGAGAAAAAGCATTTTGATAAAATGAATTTCAGTTGGCAGAGGCGAAAAGCCGCTGAAAACCGCGAGCAGCCTCCCGCCGGCCTGTTGGAAGTCGCTTTGTCGGCCGGCACGCAGCTCGTGGTTTCGGTTTTAGTAGGAGTTTTGGCCGGTCGCTGGTTGGACAGTCGCTTCGGCACCGCCCCCTGGCTGCTGCTGAGCGGCGCGTTTGCCGGAATATCTTTCGGGCTCTACAACCTCGTTCGCCAGTCCTACCGACTGCAACGGCGTCCGTAATTTGAAACGGGATGGTTGGTTCGCGCAGGCCGCGGTCGGGGCCCTGGAGGCCGGGGCGCTGGCGGTCCTGGTCGTCGCCGTGCTGCGGCGGTTTCCGGTGGACCCGCAGACGGTTCGCGGCGTCTCCGGCGGCCTTGGGACGGCGTGGGTCGCGACCACCGCGGGACTCTGCCTTCTGGCATTGGGCGCCCGCTCCTCGCCGAGGGTCTTTTGGTTTTGCTTCGGCGCGGGCATCGCCCTGAGGCTGGCGGCGCTGACGGCCCTGGCGGCCTATGTGTGGCATGGGCCATGGGAGGAGGCGGCCGCCTGGCTCGGCTCGTACGCGATCGGCGCGGCCGCGATGATGCTCTTGGAGTTTAGGCGCCTTGGTATGAGGGACGCCTTGAGGACACGGGATTGAACTTCGAAGCGATTTTAGCCCATCACCTTCTCGACCATCCTCTGCTGCCGTTGGCGGCCTGGGGCATTCAGCTCGGCGTGACCAAGCACGTGCTCATGATGTGGATCGTCTCAGCGGCGCTGCTTCTCATCTTCGGCACGGCGGTGCATGGGCGCGGCCGGGCCGCGGGACTGCTCAAGACGGCCCTGGAGGCCGTCGTTTTGTTCATACGCGACGACATCGTCCATCCGATATTGGGGCACGCCACCCACGCCTACCTTCCCTATTTCCTGACGGTATTCTTCTTCGTGCTGCTCAGCAATCTCGCGGGCTTGGTGCCCTACGGCGCCACGGCGACCGGCAACATCTCGGTGACCGCCGCCCTCGCCCTGTGCACCTTCGGCATGATCCAGGTCGTCGGCGTGCGCGAGCAGGGGCTCGTCGCCTACGTCAAGCATATCGTCCCGGGCGGGCTGCCGGTGTACCTGGTCCCGCTGCTCTTCGTCATCGAGATACTAGGGCTCTTCGCCAAGTGCTTCGCCCTCTGCATCCGTCTTTTCGCCAACATGATCGCCGGGCATATCGTCGCCCTCGCCTTCCTGTCCTTGATCTTCATCTTCGCGACGATGAGCCCGTACGTGGGCTTGGCAGTGGCGCCCGTTTCCGTCGGCTTGGCCTTGTTCGTCAACTGCCTCGATTTGCTGGTGGCCTTGTTGCAGGCCTACATCTTCACGATGTTGACCGCCCTATTCGTGGGAGCCGCGGCGCACCCGCATTAGGGCGAGGTCGCAAACGGCGGACCATTGAGTCCAGCCGCAGAAAGTGAGGTTGGAGGAAGACATGGGGTATCTAGGACTGGCGTATCTGGGGGTTGCCGTCGGCGCGGGATTGTGCCTGGTCGGCGCGGCCTTCGGCATCGCCCGCCTGGCCAGCGCGGCGCTCGAGGGAGCGGCTCGGCAGCCGGAGGCGGCGGGATCGCTTCAGACGATGATGATTATCCCGGCGGCCATGATCGAGGGCCTAGGGTTATTGGCGCTTGTCATCGCCTTCCTGGCCGTAGGAGCGCTCAACAAGGGCGTTCCGGCGGCGGGCGGAGCGGCCCCGACGGCCGCGACGGCGCAGCATTAAATGAATCGTTGGGCCGGGGGGCGCGAGCCCTCCGGCCCGAAGAGGCTTGAAACATGGATAAATTGCTAAACCCGGAGCCCGGGCTCATGATATGGACCATCGTCACCTTCATTTCGATGGTGTTCCTGCTCAAGAAATTCGCCTGGGGGCCGCTGCTGCATTCGATCGAGGCGCGCGAGGAGAAGATGCGTTCCGAGCGGGAGGCCGCTGAGCAGGCGCGCGCCGAGGCGCAGCGAATTCAGGCCGATCTCGAGGCGAGGCTCGCCGACATCGACGCCAAGTCCCGCGAGATGCTCGCGGAGGCCGCCAAGCAAGCCGAGGCCCTTCGGGCCAGGCATTCCGCCGAGGCGAAGGAGGAAGCCGAGCGGCTTATGGCCAAGACCCGGGCCGGGCTCGAGGAGGAGAAGCGCCGCTTGACTGTGGAGCTGCGCCAGGAAGTGGCCTCCTTGTCCGTGGCCGCCGCGGAAAAGCTCGTGCGCAAGAGCGTCGACGCCGGGGTGCGCAAGACCGTGCTCGACCAATTCTTCGAGGAGCTGGGCAAGGCCGGCAAGAACTGATGCAATCCTCCGACCGCGTGCTGGCCAAGCGCTACGCCCAGGCCCTGTTCCTGTCGGCGAGCGATGACAAGAATGGCGCCGACGCGCTCAAGCAACAGCTGGGGGAGGCCTTCAAGGCCTTGTCGCCCGATCTACAGGTGCTCAAGAGCCCGACCTTGGGCGCGGCCGCCAAGAAAAGTCTCTTGCGTAAGAAGATCGGCTCCGCACCCCCCAAGATATTCCATTTCATGGAGTTGCTTATCGACAAAAAGCGCGTGGCGCTTTTGCCGCTCATCACCTCGGACTTGGCCCGTATTGTCGATGAGAACGCCGGGCGCGTACGCGCGCAGGTGCGATCGGCGGCGGAGCTGGGAGCCGAGGATTACAAGACCCTTACGCGGAAGCTCGAAAAATTTTCAGGCAAGGAAGTGGCGGCGGAGGTTAAGGTAGACCCGTCGCTTTTAGGCGGAGTGGTGGTGCGTATGGGGGATTACGTTCTAGACGGCAGTCTCCTTGGAAAATTGAGGCAATTGGCCACCCGGTTGGCCGAGGAATAGATTCATGGCGATAAAACCCGAAGAGATCACTGGAGTCATCAAGAAGCAGCTGGACGCCTATGAGGGCGGCGTCGAGGTCCGCGAAGAGGGGACGGTGCTGCAGGTCGGAGACGGCATTGCGCGCATCCACGGTCTAGGTAACGCGATGGCCGGAGAATTGCTGGAGCTGCCTCACGGCGTCTTCGGCATGGTGCTTAACCTCGAGCGCGAGAACGTTGGCTGCGTGCTCTTGGGCGAGGACCGGTACATTAAAGAGGGCGATCCGGTCCGCCGGACCGGCCGCGTCATGCAGGTGCCCGTCGGCGAGTCCCTGGTCGGCCGCGTGGTCAATCCCTTGGGCCAGCCTCTCGACGGCAAGGGCCCGATCAAGACCTCCAAGTCCCGGCCGATCGAGGTCGTCGCTCCTGGCGTCTGCGCCAGGCAGCCCGTCACCGAGCCGCTGCAGACCGGCATCAAGGCCATCGACGCCATGATACCGATCGGGCGGGGACAGCGCGAGCTCATTATTGGCGACCGGCAGACCGGTAAGACGGCCATCGCCTTGGACGCCATCATCAACCAGAAGAACCAACCCAACCGCCCGATCTGCATCTACGTCGCCATCGGGCAGAAGCAGTCTACCGTCGCCAACGTGGTCAAGACCCTCGAGGACCACGGCGCGATGGAATACTCGATCGTGGTCTCGGCGACCGCCTCGGAGCCCGCCCCCCTGCTCTATATCGCGCCCTACGCCGGCTGCGCGATGGGCGAGGAATTCCTCTGGCAGGGCGGGCACGTGCTGGTGGTCTATGACGATCTCTCCAAGCACGCGCAGGCCTACCGGCAATTGTCCTTGCTCCTTCGCCGCCCCCCGGGGCGCGAAGCGTATCCTGGCGATGTCTTCTACCTGCATTCGCGACTGCTCGAGCGGGCCTGCAAGCTCTCCAAGGAGAACGGGGGCGGCTCGTTGACTTCCTTGCCCATTATCGAGACCCAGGCCGGCGACGTGTCGGCCTACATCCCGACCAACGTGATCTCCATCACCGACGGGCAGATATATCTCGAGACGGGATTGTTCTATTCGGGCATCCGCCCCGCCGTCAACGTCGGATTGTCGGTTTCCCGCGTCGGCGGTGCGGCGCAGACCAAGGCCATGAAGCAGGTGGCCGGTAGGTTGCGGCTGGACCTGGCCCAATACAACGAGCTGGCGGCCTTCGCCCAATTCGGCTCGGAGCTCGACCGCGCCAGCCAGCAGCAACTGGCCCGCGGCGAACGCATGCAGGAGCTGCTCAAGCAGGACCAGTACAAGCCCCTGCCCGTCGAGGCGCAGGTTGCCTTGATCTTCGCCGGCATCCAAGGCCTGCTCGACGATATCCCGACCGCGTCGATTAGGCGCTTCGAGGGTGAATGCGTCGCCTACCTCCAGCAGAAGCACGAGGATCTGCTGCCCGAGATCGCCTCCAAGAAGACGCTCGACGACGCCTTGAAGGCCAAGCTAAGCTCGGCCCTGCAGGGCTTCAAGGCGGTGTTCAAGGCATGAAGGCGCTTTTAGGCGCCCTGATCCTGGCCTCCGCGCCCGGCCGCGCCCAAAACGCGCCGGCCGCCGTGGCGGTGCAGGCGCCGCAGGCCCAGCTCATCAACCTGAGCCTCATGGAGGCACTGGTCGCCCTGGACGCCCAGGATTTGGCCGGCATTTTCGGCTTCGTTCCGGAGGCCAGCGCCTCCGTCGCCCTAGCGGATTACTTGATGCATAACCGAACCGCCCTCAAGAAATTCGTGAGGAAGGGGGAGAAGGACCTCAAGGCCCTGGGGGGGGTCAACGCCTGGGACCGCCTGGTCTTCATGCACATTATGCAGATGAACAACTCCCCGCTTCCCCCGGGAATAGAAAGACTGCCGGCCAAGATGGAATATAAGGTGTCGACCCTGGTGCTGGCTCCCCCCTTGACGCTCGAGGAAATCAACGGGCGCAGGCGGGGGTCATGAGGGCTCTCGTTACCGGTGGCGCCGGCTTCATCGGCTCCAACCTGGCCCTGGAGCTTCAAGCCCAGGGGCACGAGGTCGTCGTGCTCGATGATTTCAGCACCGGCCATTTCGAGAACCTCAAGGGCTTTTCCGGGGACGTCGTGGCGGCGGACGTCTTCCGCGCGCAGGAATGGATACTGCGCGTCGGGGCCGTCGATGCCATCTTCCATCAGGCGGCCATCACCGACACGACCTGCGCGGACCAGCGGCGCATGCTCGAGGTCAACGTGGAGGGCACCCGGAACGTTCTCGACTTCGCCGTCGAGTCCGGCGCCAAGAGCGTCGTCTACGCCTCCTCGGCCGGGATCTACGGCTGCGGGAGCACCCCGATGCGCGAGGGCCAGAAACCGGACCCGCGCAACGTCTACGCCTTTTCCAAGAACGTGATGGAGCAGGTGGCCAAGGGCTTCGCGCGGGACAACCCGGACATCGCGGTGACGGGCCTGCGCTATTTCAACGTGTACGGCCCGGGAGAATCCTTTAAGAAAAATGCCGCGAGCATGATTTGGCAGCTCTCGGGCCAGATGATCGCCGGCCGCTCCCCGCGGATATTCAAATGGGGTGAGCAGTTCCGCGATTTCATCTTCGTCGGAGACGTCGTAGCCGCCAACCTAAAGGCCTTGGAGTCGCGCGCCAGCGGTTGTTTCAACGTCTGCACGGGCAAGCCCGCGACGTTCAATCGCGTCATCGAGATATTGGGCGAGGTGCTCGGCACCTCGCTCAAGACCGAATACTTCGACAACCCCTATTCCTTCTACCAGAGCGAGACGCTCGGCGACCCCGCGCTGGCCTCCGAGAAGCTGGGGTTCTCGGCTCGCTTCTCCATCGAGGAGGGCATCCGCCGCTACCTGGGTGGCGGTAAGGCGCAGGGGCAGACGGAGCTCGACCGGACGGTGACGCTCAAGAGGTGACATGGCATCCCTGCGAGAGATACGGCGCAAGATCAAGTCGGTGAAATCGACGCAGCAGATCACCAAGGCCATGAAGATGGTCGCCGCGGCGCGCATGCGGCGCGCCCAAGGGTCCATCCTAGCCTCCCGGCCATTCGCGCTCAAGCTCGAGCAGGCCGTCTCCCAGCTCTCGCGGGCCCAAGCCGCCACGGAGGCCGAGGGGGCGAGCGCTGCCTACGCGGCCTTTTTTACGCCGCGCTCCCAGGGAAGACCATGCCTGGTCTTGGTCACGTCGGATAAGGGCCTGTGCGGGGCCTTCAACACGAACCTCATTCGCGCGGCCATCGACTGGCTTCGCAGGCAGAAGGGAGCGCCGATTTCCATGGCGGTGGTTGGCAAGAAGGGCCGCGATTTCATCCACCGCCTGCGGGATTCCCACCCTCGGCTGTTGGCCGAGCTCAGCGGGATATTCCCCAAGGTCAGCTTCGCTCACGCCGAGCTCTTGGGCAAGCCCCTACTCGATGCCTATCTTACCGGGGAGATCTCTTCCGTATCGGTGATCTACAACGAGTTCAAATCCGTGGCTTCGCAGAAGGTCGTTGAATACCCTCTGCTGCCAGTGGCGCCCCCCGCGGCGGCGGGTCAGGAGGCCTCCGTTGAGTTTCTTTTCGAGCCCAGGCGCGAGGAGCTGCTGGCCGCGCTCCTGCCGCGGGCTTTCAAGGCCCAGCTCTATAGGATACTGCTCGAGTCGCAGGCGGCCGAGCTCGCCGCCCGCATGAACGCGATGGATTCCGCCTCCAAGAACGCCGGCGAACTCATCGGTTCGCTGACGCTCGGGCTTAACCGCACGCGCCAGGGAATCATCACCCGCGAGATAGCGGAATTAGTGGGCGGAGCGGAGGCGTTGGCGTCGTGAACGGCGGCTTTTACGCGCTTTGGGCGCGTGACTTGCCGCGCGAAGCGCGGCAAGTTCGAGGTTTAGCGCGAGAAGCAGAGCGCAAAAAGAACAGGGGTTAAAATGAACATCGGAAAACTAGTTCAAATCGTAGGTCCCGTCGTGGACGTCGAATTTCCGTCGGGGCGTCTTCCCGCCATCTACAACGCCTTGAAGATCAAGGTCGAAGGCGACGGCAACGGCCAGCAGGCCACCACCTTGACCACCGAGGTCGCCTCTCATCTGGGAGACAACGTGGTCCGCGCCATTTCGATGGGGCCTACCGAGGGCCTGCGCCGCGGCATGGTCGTCGAGGACACGGGCGCCCCGATCACCGTTCCCGTTGGCAAGGCCTGCTTGGGAAGGCTCATGGACGTCCTAGGCGAGACGAAGGACCCGCTGCCCCCGATCAAGACCGACGAAAAGCTGCCCATCCACCGCGCGCCGCCCGCCCTCGTCGATCAGGAGACGACGCCGCAGATCTTCGAGACCGGCATCAAGGTCATCGACCTGCTCGAGCCCTACATGAAGGGCGGCAAGGTCGGCCTATTCGGCGGCGCCGGGGTCGGCAAGACCGTCATTATCATGGAGCTCATCAATAACGTGGCCAAGCAGCATGGCGGCGTGTCGGTGTTCGGCGGCGTCGGCGAGCGCTCGCGCGAGGGCAACGACTTGTGGCTCGAGATGCAGCACGCCAAGCTCTCCGACGGCTCCCCCGTCCTTTCGAAGACCTGCCTCGTCTATGGGCAGATGAACGAGCCGCCCGGGGCCCGCGCGCGCATCGGCCTGACGGCGCTCACCCAGGCCGAGTATTTCCGCGACGCGCAAGGGCAGGACGTGCTGTTGTTCATCGACAATGTCTTTCGTTACGTCTTGGCGAACGCGGAGGTGTCGTCCCTTTTGGGGCGCATGCCCTCGGCCGTCGGATACCAGCCAACCTTGACCACCGAGATCGGCTGGCTCCAGGAGCGCATCACCTCGACCAAGAAGGGCTCGATCACCTCGATCCAGGCCGTCTACGTGCCGGCCGACGACCTCACCGACCCCGGAGTGGCGACGACCTTCACGCACTTGGACGCCACCACCGTACTCAGCCGACAGATCGCCGAGCTGGGCATTTATCCCGCCGTCGATCCGCTCGACTCAACCTCGCGCATCCTCGATCCCAAGATCGTCGGCCCGGAGCATTACCAGGTCGCCCGGTCCGTGCAGAAGGTGCTGCAGCGCTACAAGGACCTGCAGGACATCATCGCCATCCTGGGCATCGACGAGCTCTCCGACGAGGATAAACTGCTCGTTTCGCGGGCCCGCAAGATACAGAAATTCCTCTCGCAGCCCTTCTTCGTGGCCGAGCAGTTCACTGGCACCCCGGGGCGCTACGTCACGCTCAAGGAGACGATCCGCGGCTTTAAGGAGCTCGTCGAAGGCAAGCACGACGCCCTGCCCGAGCAGGCCTTCTACATGGTCGGCGGCATCGACGAGGCCGTCGCCAAGGCCCAGGCCTTGAAATAGGATGCCCAAGGAATTGACGCTGGAGCTGGTCACGCCGGAAAAGGTCGCCTTGCGGGCGACGGCCGACTTCGTCGTGCTGCCCGCCTATGAGGGGGAGATGGGAGTGCTGCCCGGGCATATCCCTTTCTTGGCGATGCTTAAGCCGGGAGAGGTCCGGGTCCGCCGCGGCGAGGAACTCCAGAGCTTCGCGGTGGCGGGCGGGTTCGCCGAGATACAGGGCGATAAGGTCTCGATCTTCGCCGAGACGGCCGAGATGGCGGGCGAGATCGACATGGAACGGGCCCGTCAGTCCCTCGAGCGCGCCAAGGCGGAGCGCCTTCGCCGCGACATAGACCCCATCACGCTGGCCGCGGCCGAGGCCGCCATGCGCCGCGCCCAAGTGCGCCTGCGCGTCGCCGAGCTCAAGGGCCGGCGGCACCGCCCGCAAGGCCCGGAGCACCGGTAGCCTCCATGGCGGCGGCCGCTCTGCTCTCGCCTCTGCTGGCTCTCGCCTGCTTCGCCCAGACGGAGACAGGCTATTGGACGCGGGTGTACCCCCCGCCGGCCTATTTCGAGATTTGGCACCTGAGCCTCAAGGTGCCGGACCTTAAGAAGGCGATGGCCAAGTCTCTTTCCATCGTCGCCAAGCGCGGCGGAAGCGCGGTGGTGGAGACGGAGAACATGGCGTCCAGCCGCGCGGCGAAATACCAGCAGCTTTCCTTTCGCATCCCCGTCAAGAACGCCGCCAAAGCGCTGCGCTCGCTGCAGGACCTCGGGGCGGTGCAGGCGCTCCACAAGAATCCGGGCTTCGATCCCGGCCTCTACGACGACATTCCCCAGAAGCTGGCGACGCTACGCGAGGAGTCTAACGCCGTCCCGCTCGACCAAGCGCCGGGGATCAAGGCGTTGACGGCTGAGTTCATCGCCCATCTCGAGGACGTTTCCCGCAAGAGGAAGGAAGCCGTCGGCCGGATACTGCTCAATTTGGAGCTGCGTGAGGCAGAAAGGGATAACCCATAAAAAGAGGTTCGCCTTCGTTTCTTGTTTTGCCCTGGCGGGCTGCCTGGCGCAAAAGGTGCCTCCCCCCAGGCCGGTGCGCGCCGTTCCCGCTTCCTTCATAGAATCCTCGATCACGCGGCGAAAAGCGAGCAGCGTGACGATGCGGGTGTTCAATACCGGGCGTATACATACCCGCGGCGGGGCGGTCTCCTCCATTAAGAGTTGGAGCGCCAAGGTACGCCTTGACGTTCCGGTGTTCCTCATCGAGCACCCCGAAGGCCCGGTGCTCTTTGACTCGGGATTGGACGGCGAGACCGCGGCGAAAATGCACGCCGGCTGGCTGGCGCGCAAGATCGCGAGCTTCGAATCCTCGTCCGGGCAGGACGCCGCGAGCCAGCTTGCGGCCGCTGGGGTGGCGCCCGAAAGCGTGCGCTGGGTCGTGCTTTCCCACGCCCATCCGGACCATATGTCCGGCCTGGCGCGCTACCCGAACGCGACCGTGGTCGTCTCAAGGCGCGAGTGGGAGCGCGCCAAGGAGGCTTCCTCATCCACGCCTCCGGCCAAACGCCGCGTCGACCCCCAGGCCCTTGAGTCCCGGATCAAGCTGAGGCTGCTCGACTTCGACGATCAGCCGCCGTACGGCGCCTTCGATCACGCCGTCGACCTTTTCTCGGACGGCTCCATCTTCCTTGTCCCGCTGCCGGGGCATACGTCGGGATCGATCGGGGCCTGGGTGAATTTAGACGGGGGTCCGGCGCTCCTGGCCGGAGACGCGGCCTGGGTGATCGATAATTATTTGGATTTGGCCTTCCCGCATGAGCGCGCAATGGAGGACCCCGTAGCCTACCGGCACAGCATCGACACCATGCGCGCGATGCAGCGGGTCGTGCCTCGGCTGGTGATCTTTCCAGGACATGACCTGACGCCGCTGGCCTTAAGCGGTCGCCAGGATATCCCGGTGGCCCCCTTCGCGGCATCCCCTAAATAATTTAGGTTCGGTCCCTTCTCTTGACACGTCTAATTTTTTGCTTTATACTAGAACTTAGTCTAGTCTGGTCATTAGGGGGCCTCATGACCGTCAACGTTTACGCCGCGAAAACCCAACTTTCCCGCCTCATCGACGAGGCGGCTGCCGGCAAGGAGATTATCATCGCAAGGGCCGGTAGGCCCGTCGCCAAACTTGTCCCATTGCACGGGAAAAAGCGCCGGCTGGGAATCCTTCAGGGAAAGCTAGCCGTGCCGGCGAACTTCGATGCGCCCCTGCCTGACAAAACGTTGGCATTATTCGAGAAGAGCTGATGCGGGTCCTGTTGGACACGCATATCTTGCTCTGGGCGCTGGCTGAACCTCGTAAGCTGCCCAAGGAGGCGCGAGCCCTCATCGAGGATCCCGCAGCTGAAATCTTATTTAGCGCAGCCAGCATTTGGGAAATCGCGATCAAATCCCAGATTGGAAGAATCTCTTTAAAAATACCTCCTAGTAAAATAGCTGAGGCTGCCGCCGATAGCGGTTTTCTGGAGTTGCCCGTCCGTTCGTCTGCCGCCGGTTTGGTCGCGGAATTGCCGCTGCATCATCGCGACCCATTCGATCGGCTATTGATGACCCAGGCCCTGTCGGAGCCCGCGGTGTTTTGTACGGCTGACAAAGGCCTCGCCTCGTACTCAAATTTGGTCAAATTCAGCTTTTTTGCTCCGCCACTTTGACGGCGCAAAAAATCATCATCCCTCGATATAACATCCAGGTCGCTCAATCTGCCGCCGAAATCGTCGATTAGGCGAAAAAGCTTTGAAAACCTCTCCTCAAAGAAGCGCGACATACGCTGTTCGGTTCGTCTGATCTCTTCTTTAAGATTGACTTGGACTACGGCGATTTCTTGGCGCAGCTCTGTTTTTATGGATTCCAGGCCCGTGCGAAACTCTGTACGCAGCTCCGTTTTGGTGGACGTCAGGGCCTCCTGGAATTCTGTTTTGGTGGATGTTAGGGCCTGATGGAACTCTGTTTTGACGGATGCAAATCCGGAGTCCAGATCGGCTTTGGTTGCCAACACGCGGGAGGCCATAATCATAATACGATTGACCTTGAAATTAGTTCCAGAAGACGCGATTCGGGACAAGGGCCGAAAGACCTACAGGGTATGGATCAAAAAGCTGCTGCACGATAGGCCTTTTGCCCCAAGCGCTGTCTTTATGCGTGCGTTACACTGAAGAGTGCAAGCGCATGCTTGCGGGAGAGGGGGCGATGAAGAGATTGCTTTTGGGCGTCGCGTTCGTTCTGGGCTCGCTGGGGCTGAATATCGCCAGTGCCCAGGGTAGGCCGGACGCGAATACGCTTTTTATCGTCGTCAAGCAAAGGGGTGGTAATCTGGGCCTCGACAGGTTGATTGAGGTCCGAAACGGGTACTTTACGGTCTTTGAGAAGGGACAGGTCGTGTTCGAACGCTCGCTGACTCCGCAGGAGCTCGAACTCTGCCGAAACATCGCCGTCGACGCTTCGCGGGGGACCGTCAGGCCTTATACCGGCGACTCAGTATCGGATAACATGACAACTCAGATTGATATCCTTCTCGGCGACGGGCTGAAGTCATTGCGATTTCAGAGTGCTGACGCAGTGTCTCACGAGATCATGGCTTTGCTCGCTTACCTGGGAGCGCTGATGGAACGTCAAGGCCCTTTATAGGAGGAATCTAAAATTAAATTGCTTTCGATTGTTTCTCTCGCCATGCTCTTGGTGAGGCCAGCGGTCGCGCGAGCGGACCAGTATTTCGAATGTAAAGTCGCTGAGGGTCCATTCAATACTTGGTCCCAGTCTATGACGAAAGGGATCACTGTCTCGATCCTGTTCCCAGCTGCCAGTGGTCCCTATACCGTGACCTGGCGCAACGGAGGCGAACCGTTAGTGTATTTTCAACAGGGAAGTGCTCGGATGGGCGGTAATCGTGGAAACGCCGAATTCACGCTAGCCACCGAGGACGGCAAGTATGGCGCACTACTCTTTCTGGAGGGATTCAATAATCCCGGAAAACAACTGCAAGGTCTTTTCACCATGCAATACCTCTCACCGATTACGCAAAGAAGGGACATAACCGGGGTCTATCATCTTGACTGTCGCAAGCGCTAATCGGCCGGGAATTCTCAAAGTAGCATTCACCGTTCCGGCCGACTTCGATGCGCCTCGGTATCTCCCAACTCCGTCCAGGCAAAAAGACTAAAAGTTAAAACGGCCGTTATGGCGCCGGCGACGCATCGGTTCTATGATGCGGCGTTCCATTCGTCTTCAAAGGAGGCTCATGCCATGGCTCTGGTTAAAGTGATCGAGGTGCTGGCCCAATCGGACAAAAGCTGGGAGGACGCCGCCAAGCAGGCGGTCGACGAGGCTTCCAAGACTCTGCGCAACCTGCGCACGCTCTACGTCAAGGATTTCCAGATGGTGCTCAAGGAGGGCCGGCCGCAGTACCGCTTAGACGCCAAGATCTCCTTCGAGGTGGAGCCCGTGGAAAAGAGGGAGGAGGCCGTGGCCGAGACGGCCCGCTTCAAGAAGAACGCTCATTAGCGGCGGCCGCCGCGTTCGCGCGGCTTCCCATCTCGGACCTGCCGCATGATGCTCTTGGCGGCGTTGGAGGGGATGGCGAAGCCGATGCCGGCGTAGACGCCGGTCGGGGCGAAAATCGCGGTGTTGACCCCGATGACCTCGCCGCGAATGTTGACGAGCGGGCCCCCGGAGTTGCCGCGGTTGATGGCGGCGTCGGTCTGCAGGAAGTTGCTGTAGAGGCGATTGTCGATCTTGAAGGACTGCCGCAGGGCCGAGATGACGCCGACCGTCACGGTCTGCTGCAGCCCGAAGGGATTGCCGATCGCGATGGCCCAGTCGCCCACGCGCACGGCGTCGGAGTCCCCGAGGTTCGCGTAGACTACCGCGCGGCGGGTCTCGATGCGCAGCACGGCTAAGTCGCTGCGCATGTCAGTGGCGACGACGCGGCCGAGATAAGTCCTCGAGTCCGGGTCGGCGATGGTGACGCGGATGTCCTCGGCCCCGTGCACGACGTGCTCGTTGGTCAGCACGAAGCCGCGCGGGTCGATGATGACCCCGGAGCCGATCCCCTCGACGCGGTATTCGACGGACGGGGCCGCGCGGCGCCGGCGCAGAAGGCTTCTCGGCGGCTGTTTTGTCCAGGCGCCGGGCAGCGGCGGGCCCGCTTCGCGGCGTATGACGCGGATGCTCACGACCGCCGGCTTGATCGAGCTCGCCACGCGCTCGAAGGATTGCTGCAACTCGGCGGCATGGCGCGAGGGCGCGACGGCCTCGGTGCGGCGAGGCGGGGTGTTCGGCGGGTTGCCGATCCGGTTCGAGAGCCATCCGGCTACGACGAGCGTCGCCAGCAGCGCGCGCATGACGGTCATGCACCTATTGTAGGCACGTGGGCCGACCGGGTCCATGCTGGAGGGGTATTGTTTGTGTGTGTTTGTTGCCGAGACGGATAAATTCAAAAATGATTGCTTGACATTAGCAGGTGCGTTCGTGTATACTGTTTTCACTCCCACCAAGAGGTTCGCTGGTCGGGCCTCTGGTAGTGGGGTTTTGTTCCTTGAAATGTGATTTGCGAGCGAATGGGCACCCTGTTCCCTGACCGCCCGGTCCGGGGAGAGGGTTAGTAAGGAGTTCGGTGTGCCGGTTCGCTGGAGGGTATTGTGGCCCGAAGGCGGACTGGAACCAAACAAGTGAAAGTTGGAATCAATTCTTCCATTTGGGAGCAAACGGAAGTACGGGGGTCCTTACCCCCGGAAAACGTCCAGACCTTTTAATGGAGAGTTTGATCCTGGCTCAGAATTAACGCTGGCAGCGTGCATAACACATGCAAGTCGAGCGGGATATTCGCCGTAGCAATACGGTGGATGTCTAGCGGCAGACGAGTGAGTAACACGTAAGAAATCTACCCCGGAGCGGGGGATAACTTGTCGAAAGACAGGCTAATACCCCGTACGATCCCTTGGCGGCATCGCCTCGGGATGAAAGGCCCGCAAGGGTCGCTCTGGGAGGATCTTGCGACCTATCAGCTAGTTGGTGAGGTAACGGCCCACCAAGGCGACGACGGGTAGCCGGCCTGAAAGGGCGATCGGCCACGGGGGCACTGAGACACGGGCCCCACTTCTACGGAAGGCAGCAGTGGGGAATTTTGGACAATGGGGGAAACCCTGATCCAGCAACGCTGCGTGAGGGACGAAGGTCTTCGGATTGTAAACCTCTTTTGTCGGGGAAAAAAGCCCGCAAGGGTCTGATGGTACCCGGCGAATAAGCCACGGCTAACTACGTGCCAGCAGCCGCGGTAAGACGTAGGTGGCGAGCGTTATTCGGAATCACTAGGCGTAAAGCACGTGTAGGCGGGTGCCTAAGTCCGCTGTGAAATCTCCCGGCTCAACTGGGAGTGGTCAGCGGATACTGGGCGTCTTGAGTGGGGTAGGGGGTACTGGAATTCCCGGTGTAGCGGTGAAATGCGTAGATATCGGGAGGAACACCAATGGCTAACGCAGGTACCTGGGCCCTCACTGACGCTAAGACGTGAAAGCTAGGGGAGTAAACAGGATTAGATACCCTGGTAATCCTAGCCGTAAACGATGATAACTAGCTGTGGGAGGTATCGACCCCTCCCGTGGCGACGCTAACGCATTAAGTTATCCGCCTGGGGAGTACGGCCGCAAGGTTAAAACTCAAAGGAATTGACGGGGGCCCGCACAAGCGGTGGAGCATGTGGTTTAATTCGACGCTACGCGAAGAACCTTACCTGGGCTCGAACGACTGGTGGTACCTTATTTGAAAGGATGAGGGACCCGCAAGGGAGCCAGCCGAGGTGCTGCATGGTTGTCGTCAGCTCGTGTCGTGAGATGTTGGGTTAAGTCCCGCAACGAGCGCAACCCCTGTCCTGTGTTGCTACCCGCAAGGGAGGACTCTCAGGAGACTGCCACGGATAACGTGGAGGAAGGCGGGGATGACGTCAAATCATCATGGCCTTTATGTCCAGGGCCACACACGTGCTACAATGGCGTATACAACGGGAAGCAAGACCGTAAGGTGGAGCAAATCCCTTAAAGTACGCCCCAGTTCAGATCGTGGGCTGCAATTCGCCCACGTGAAGGCGGAATCGCTAGTAATCGCGCATCAGCACTGGCGCGGTGAATACGTTCCCGGGCCTTGTACACACCGCCCGTCACACCACGAAAGCTAATTGCAACAGAAGTGCATCGCGAGATGTCCGAAGTTGTGATTAGTGATTGGGGTGAAGTCGTAACAAGGTAGCCGTACGGGAACGTGCGGCTGGATCACCTCCTTTACATTTCCCCTTCTCACGAAGGGAAATGGGTCGGCCCCTCGCGGCACTCTACGTTGCGTCTAATCGTAGGGCAAGCCCACGGGGTGCCCATTGGCTCGCAGTCCATTTCAGTCCGCAGCTCCGCTTTTGGGGCTCGTAGCTCAGGGGTAGAGCACACGCTTGATAAGCGTGGGGTCGGAGGTTCGAAACCTCCCGGGCCCACCAGTTGCGGGCCCTTAGCTCAGCTGGGAGAGCGCCTGCTTTGCAAGCAGGAGGTCGCCGGTTCGATCCCGGCAGGGTCCAAGCGCTATCGACGTGCGGACGGAGCCGTGAAGATTTTTGTTCCTTGAAAATTGCCGTTTTGTCCTTGTTTCTCCGAGAGGCGCAAGTCCTCGTTAGGAGGCGGTCCTTCGGGAAAGGCAGGGGCGAAAAGAGAACAAGCTAAGCGTCTACAAACTTTGATTCACTCGGGGTTCCCTGTTTGTGGGGGGTCCGGAGTGCGATCGAAGAATATGGTCAAGCTACAAAGTGTATGTGGTGGATGCCTTGGCGCCAGAAGTCGATGAAGGACGTGGCAAGCTGCGATAAGCCTCGGGGAGCTGTAAACGAGCTTCGATCCGGGGATCTCCGAATCGGGAAACCGTCCGCGGTGTTAAACCGCGGAATCCTTGGATAAAGTCCCGGCCGTCAGGCCGGGAGATAGTCCAAGGAAGACAACCCAGGGAAGTGAAACATCTCAGTACCTGGTGGAAAATAAATCAACCGAGATTCCCTTAGTAGTGGCGAGCGAACGGGGAATAGCCTAAACCGGGGCGACTTGTCGTCTCGGTGTTGCAGGGCTCATCCGGTGTAGAACCAAGGAGTTACAAACGCGCGGATAGTGGAATGGTCCTGGAAAGGCCGACCTTAGAGGGTGACAGTCCCGTATATTAAATCCAGCGCGCTCCTGATGAGTTCCTAAGTACCATGGGTCACGTGTTAGCCCGTGGGAATCCGGGGGGACCACCCTCCAAGGCTCAATACTCTCTGGCGACCGATAGTGAACCAGTACCGCGAGGGAAAGGCGAAAAGAACCCCTGACGGGGAGTGAAAAGAACCTGAAACCGCATACATACAAGCTGTGGGAGGCCTATGGGGGATCCGTAAGGTGAACCAATGGCTGACCGCGTGCCTGTTGAAGAATGATCCGGCGAGTTGATGGGTCGAGCGAGGTTAAGGGCCAGGTGAAAGCCTTGTCCGAAGCCGTAGCGAAAGCGAGTCCGAAAGGGCGACTAGTTCGATTCATCAGACCCGAAGCCAAGCGATCTAACCCTGTCCAGGGTGAAGGTGCGGTAAAACGCACTGGAGGCCCGGAGTGTTAACCGTTGAAAAGGTTCTACATGAGGTGGGGTTAGGGGTGAAAGACTAATCGAGCTTGGTGATAGCTGGTTCTCCCCGAAATAGCTTTAGGGCTAGCGTCGGCCGTTAAACCGCGGGGGTAGAGCACTGAATGATGTAGGGGAGGCAACCCCTCCTCCGAATTCAATCAAACTCCGAATACCGTGGCGTATTGGCCGGCAGTCAGTTCGTGAGGGATAAGCTTCACGTGCAAGAGGGAAACAGCCCAGACCGTCGATCTAGGTCCCAAAGTACATGCTAAGTGGAAAACGCTGTGGATTTGCTTAAACAGCTAGGAGGTTGGCTTAGAAGCAGCCACCCTTTAAAGAGTGCGTAACAGCTCACTAGTCTAGCGAATCCGCGCGGAAAATGACACGGGGCTCAAGCATGTCACCGCAATCACGGCTGCAGTCGAACTTCGGTTCGATTGTGGGGTAGGGGAGCGTTCATAACGCGGCGAAGGCATACCGTGAGGAGTGCTGGAGCGTTATGAAGTGAGGATGTCGGAATAAGTAGCGATAAACAAGGTGAGAATCCTTGTCACCGAAAACCCAAGGGTTCCTTGAGCAATGTTCGTCAGCTCAGGGTCAGTCGGTCCTAAGCCGAGGCCGAAAGGCGTAGGTGATGGGCATCCGGTTAATATTCCGGAACTAGGGTGATTACGTAATCGTAAGAGGTGACGCAGAAAGGCAAGCCATCGGATTAGAGGCTAATCCGTTTAAGGTGGTAGGGGTGCTCCTCCAGGAAAAGACCGGAGGGGCGTTAACCCGAAAACCGAATACGACTTCGGGGCAACCCGGGGAAGTGGCTCAACTACGCTGCCAAGAAAACCCTCGTGCGTTGTAATCATCTTAACCGTACCGTAAACCGACACAGGTGGGTGAGCTGAAAATGCTAAGGTGCGCGAGTGAGACTAGGTTAAGGAACTAGGCAAAATAGTCCCGTAACTTCGGAAGAAGGGATGCTCCGGTGTAACAGCCGGAGCCGCAGTGAAAGGGGGACCGTGACTGTTTAACACAAACACAGGACTCTGCTGAAATCGCAAGATGATGTATAGGGTCTGACGCCTGCCCGGTGCTGGAAGGTCAAGGGGAGTTGTTAGTCCGCAAGGGCGAAGCGACGAACTTAAGCCCCAGTAAACGGCGGCGGTAACTATAACCGTCCTAAGGTAGCGAAATTCCTTGTCGGGTAAGTTCCGACCTGCACGAATGGCGTAACAAAGGTCCCGCTGTCTCAACCTAGTGCTCGGCGAAATTGTGGTGCCAGTGAAGACGCTGGCTACGCGTGGTTAGACGAAAAGACCCCGTGGAGCTTTACTGTAACTTAACATTGCGTTATGGTTTTGAATGCGTAGGATAGGTGGGAGCCGGTGAACCCCTGGTTGCGGCCGGGGGGGAGGCAACGGTGAAATACCACCCTTTCGGAACTGTGACGCTAACTCAAGGCCGTGATCCGGCCGGTGGACAGTGTTAGGCGGGCAGTTTGACTGGGGCGGTCGCCTCCTAAAGAGTAACGGAGGCGTCCAAAGGTTCCCTCAGGGCGAATAGCAATCGCCCATTGAGCGCAAGGGCAGAAGGGAGCTTGACTGCGAGGCCTACAAGCCGAGCAGGGACGAAAGTCGGGCCTAGTGATCCGGTGGTACCTCGTGGGAGGGCCATCGCTCAACGGATAAAAGCTACCCCGGGGATAACAGGCTGATCTGGTCCAAGAGTTCACATCGACGACCAGGTTTGGCACCTCGATGTC